>CAZEHJ010000050.1:0-16492 GCA_964512485.1 uncultured Rhodothermales bacterium
CTGGGGCCGCTTTCTGGATTAGACGCTCAGCAATCTCAATATGCAGCGGCCGTCAGAACTTTGGGAGATCAGGCGCAGTCGACCTTCATCCTTGTAACAAGACCTGAGAGGTCCGCGCTGGCGGAAGCCGGAAAAACAAGTGAGGATCTTTCCGGACTAGGACTTCTTAATCAGGCGCTGGTTGTAAATGGTGTGTTGAATGGTGAAAGCAGTGACGATCCGCTCGCGAATGCAATAGTTCGGCGTCAAGATCAGGCGCTATCCGAAACGCCGGAGTCAATCAAAAGACTACAAACTGACTTCATCACGCTCCGATCCCACAATTTGCTTGGCCTCGATGCATTGAGAAGTTTAATAAGTGGAGAATGCCGACATCCAGAGGTAAACGCCACATCCTTCCCGATTCCGCAGACCCCCTCCTTGTCCGAGCTGACCGAGCAAGTCGAACGGGAAGGTCATGGGCTTATTTTGGTGATGGGAAAAGGTGGGGTCGGGAAAACAACGGTGGCGGCAGCCATTGCGACAGAACTTGCACTTCAAGGCAATCAAGTTCATTTGTCGACGACAGACCCTGCTGCACACATTCAAGATGTCGCCGGTGAAATTGATGGGCTTTCGGTCAGTCGGATAGATCCGAAGGAAGTAACAGAACAGTACATCCGGAAAGTACTCGAAACAAAAGGTTCTCAACTTGATGATGCAGGGAGGAAGCTACTTGAGGAAGATCTGAAGAGTCCCTGTACGGAAGAAGTCGCAGTGTTTAACGCTTTTTCCGCGGTTGTGAGAGAGGCTGCTCGTGGATTTGTCGTGCTTGACACCGCCCCAACTGGTCACACATTGCTTCTGTTGGACCAGACTGGGGCATACCACAAAGAGGTTCTGAGAAACACTCAGCTAAACGCAGACGCAATCACTACTCCGTTGATGCGGTTGCAGGACCCCAGCTACACTCGGCTGATTGTGGTGACTCTTCCTGAAACAACTCCCGTAACGGAAGCAGAAGAATTGCAAGAGGACCTTGCACGTGCTGGAATAAATCCATTTGCATGGGTAATCAACCAATCTCTCTCTGCTTCAGACACATCGGACCCGATTTTGTCATCTCGGGCTCAAGCTGAAGGGGAATTGATCCATCGGGTCATCACGAAGCTCTCAGATCGAACCGTTATTTTGCCAGTCGAGCCGGATGCTCCCGTAGGGGTAGAACGACTATCAGATTTGGCAAAGGGACGAATCTCTCACTCCAATCTGCAGCTTGGCTAACATGACAACCAAAATTGCCATCTTTTCGGACATTCACGCCAACTTGCCCGCGCTCGAAGCAGTCCTTGATGACATAGACCAAAAAGCGAATGAGGGGCAGATTGATTCAGTCTACTGCCTTGGAGATCTCGTTGGATATGCGACTTGGCCGAACGAAGTTGTCGAGACAATCAAGAAACGTGGTATACCGACTATTGCTGGTAACTACGATGAAGGTGTTGGATTGCATTCTGACGATTGTGGATGTGCATATCAGACCGAAGAGGACCAGCAACGAGGTTCACAGAGTATCTCGTATACCAACGAGACAGTATCTGACAACACCAGACGATATTTGCGGTCTCTTCCAAGTCATTTGAGGATCTCTTTAGTAGCTCCGCGGCAGCGAAGCGCCGATCCAATCAATATTCTGATGGTTCACGGAAGTCCCCGACGGATCAACGAGTATCTGTTCGAAAATCGTCCAGATTCTTCTTTTCAGCGAATAATGAACAAAGCTGATGCAGACGTAATGCTTTTCGGACACACCCACAAACCTTACCACAAGGTACTTGCTGAAAGCGTTGATGGAGTACCAACCAGGCATCGACATGTGGTAAACACCGGTTCCGTTGGAAAGCCGAAGGACGGAGATTCAAGAGCAGGTTATGTGATTCTATCTGTCGATGCGGAAGTGCCGAAAACAACTCCAACATATTGTACGAGTAAGATTGTGCGCGTTAACTACGACATTGAAAAGGCAGCTACAGCAATAGAGTCCAGTATCCTTCCAAATGAATTTGCTGGTATGTTGAGAGCTGGTCGATGAGTTCCTCTCTGGTGTGGATCCATTCTGGTGAGTGAAGACTAGAATAGGGTCACCTTATCCCCGATCTCTCGAATCACGAATCCAGAAATAACCTGTCCGAGTCGCAGGCAAATTCTCCACGAATTGATCGTGTGATACCCCACAGATCGACCAAATCTTGTGCCCACAATCCTTTTGGTGTTCGGTTTTCGCCTACATGCGCCACCGGGGTATTCTGTCAGGCTATTTCCCGGGAAATGTCCATTCTACCCCGTGGAGAGACCGCCCTTGTTGAATTCATTCAAGGTCGGTAGGAAACCAGATTGATTCACAACCGCTCCAGAATCCCATGAGAGTTTTCATATGCCCGCCGATTTCTAAGTGTGGTTCTGGAGTTCGAATCATTTTTATCGCCGTCATCTTTTTGATGGCTGGCTGTACCTGGTCAGCTGAACACGTATCCGACGATGCCAGTCTCCTCGACCTGACCGACACGGTTGATCTGCCACCTCCCGGTTTCAAGTACGATGAAGCGCCTTTGCGCGTCGCAATTGCGGCGATGACTTCACCCAAAGAAACATTCGTCTACTACGAGGAACTGCTCCACTACCTGGGAGAACACCTTGACAGGCCGATACGGATGGAGCAGCGAAAAACCTACCAGGAGGTGAACGACCTTCTTGAGTTGGAGGCCATTGAATTGGCCTTCATCTGTACGGGAGCATATCTCACTGCTCGAGAGGAATTCCCTGTTCATCTACTGGGCGTTCCCGTCATCAAAGGCCGAAACGTATACAACGCTTACATCATTGCGAACCGAAACGTATCAGTAGAAACGTTTTCAGACCTGCGCGGAAGGTCCTTTGCCTTCACTGATCCACTCTCTAATTCAGGGCATCACTTCCTGGCATCCAAATTGCGGGAAATGGGAGAATCACCCGAGCATTTCTTCTCGTCGACTGTTTTCTCCGGGGGACATGATTACTCGATCCTGTCGGTGGCAAACGGAGTCGTGGATGCTGCAACGGTTGACGGTCTGGTCTTCGAATACATGATGTCGCAACAGCCGGAGATCCTGCGAAATGTAAAGGTGATAACTGTTTCAAGAGATTTTGGTATGCCGCCAATCGTGATGCATGGAGCCGCATCTGATTCCCTGAAAGCTGCCATCTCAGACATTCTTTTCTCAATGCACGAAGATCCTGCGGGTGCCGCGATTTTGAAACCCTTACTGATTGATCGATTTCAGGAGGCACGAGTCTCAGATTATTGAGGCAGTTTGCAACGGAAAATCATCAACAAGCTTGTCGGAAGATGACAGAACGATCACAAAACGATATTAATATCTCCCTGTTCTGGAAGTTTACTCTCGCGCTGGTGTTGGTTGTGTTCGTATTTGGAACCGTTAATCTACTTCTGATTCGCGCCAAAGTAAGGGTGGGATTGGAGATGGCATCGGCGCAGCTCGGTATCACGATATCTGATATGCTGGCGAATGAATCTGTCGAACCAATGCTTTACGATGATCTGGTTGGGTTGAATAATCGGATTCGGTCAGCCATGAGCAGAGATTCGACCATCGCTTTCGTGTACGTCAGGAATGGCACTGATGACATAGTCATCCATACGTTCGAGTCGGGATTTCCCAGGGATCTTCTCTCTTCAGATCCGGTGCGATCTGACTCAGTGGTATCGATACGACTTTTCAGTGCATCTGAGCAGATGGGCGGGATTATTCGGGAGTTTCGCGCCCCCATATTGAATGGGCGTTTGGGCTCGATGCATGTTGGCATGTTCGAAGGTGCTATTCAGAATGAGGTCAGAAGCATTACGGAAGTGTTTCTCGCCATGGTGGTCATCTTCTTGATTCTCGGAATTCTGGGAGCGGTAGGATTCTCTCACGTAATCACTACGCCAATCAAAGCCATCTCAAATGTGGCAAACAAACTGAACCTTCAGGATCTTCAAGATGGAAAGCACGCACGTGTTGGAATAGGGGGAGGAAGCCGCGGAGTCAGCAAATATCGAATTGTGGATGAGGTGAATATCCTGGCAGATACCTTCAATTCCATGCTGGAAAGGCTTGAAACTGCACATCAGGATCTCGATCTCGCGCAAAAAGTGCTGGTTCGATCTGAGAAAATGGCGACTGTAGGTACTTTTGCCTCTGGTGTGGCCCACGAAATCAACAATCCTCTGGCCGGCCTTCAGAACTGTGTCAAGCGGATATCCCGTGATCCGGACAATCTGGCACAGAACAGAAAGTACCTGGTGATGATGACTGAAGCCCTCCACAGAATTGAAAGCGTCGTTCAAGAACTTTTGGATTACACGCGAATGGATGAAAAACTTTATCACAGCCTGAACTGCAAGACTATAATTGAAAAATCCGTTCGCCTTGTCTCGTTCAATCTTGAAGAGTCCGGAGTAGATCTGGATCTTGATCCCTCTTGCGAAACGACCTGGTTGACCGGAAATGAAGGTCAATTGCAACAGGTCTTGATAAACCTGTTCATCAACGCAATCCACTCAATCCAGGAGCGGGTCGTCTCAGATCCCGAAAGCGAGCGGAGAATCCGGGTGTGGTGCTCGACATCAAATGATATGGCTGAAATTGCCATATCAGATACGGGGAATGGTATGACTCCGGAAATAATCGCTCGCATCTTCGATCCTTTCTATTCAACCAAAAGTGCAGGAAAGGGTACCGGCCTCGGTCTTGCCATCAGCCAGAAGATCGCCGATGCGCACGGGGGGAGCATTCGTGTAGCATCGCAACCGAATACCGGCACGACCATGAAACTTTATATTCCAGTAGCCACTCGAGAAATTCCTGAATACTCATGAAGATCTCAGTTTCAGAAAAGAAGTAGCATGTTCAATCTCAGTATTGTTCTCGTTGAGGATGAAGATATCCTGCGTGTCTCCCTGACGGACGAGCTGATGGATGCAGGATTTGTCGTCAGGGATTTTTCCAATCCTCTTGACGCGCTCAAATCGATAGAGGCCGATGCCCCCGATGTAGTGATAACGGATATCCGCCTTCCCTATATGAGTGGGCTTGAATTACTGAAAGAGTTGAAAGCGGAGCAGAATGCTATCTGTGTGATCGTCATGACCGCTTATGGTTCAGTCGACCTGGCAGTGGACGCGATGAAAAATGGCGCGTATGACTTCATTACCAAACCTTTCGAGACAGAAGAAATTCTTCTCCTTCTCGAACGCGTAGCGGAATTGAGGTCCATCCGAGAGGAGAATAAGCAACTTCAACGTCGACTCGAGACTCAGTACGATTTGACCAGCTATGTCGGCACATCCCCGGAGACGGCCAGACTGCTTCAAGATCTGCAGACCGTGGCTCCAACGCCGTCCACCGTTTTGATCACCGGAGAAACGGGAACAGGGAAAGAATTGGTCGCAAATCTTGTTCACCAGTGTAGCCCACGGGCAAAGCGGCCATTCATATCGGTCAGTTGTGCAATTCTCTCACGAGATGTGATTGAGAGTGAGTTATTCGGGCACGAAAAAGGTGCGTTCACAGGTGCCACTGAATCCAGGACCGGTAGGTTTGAGGCCTCGAGTGGGGGGACGATTTACCTCGATGACATAGATGATATCCCATTGGATATCCAGGTGAAACTTCTTCGGGTTCTTGAGGAGAGACTGGTCGAGCGGGTTGGCGGGAGTGGGCCGATTGCGGTTGACTTGAGGGTTGTGGCATCGACGAAGGCAGACCTGTTGAAAATGGTTCATGAAGGAACATTCAGGGAAGATCTGTTCTACAGACTGAATGTGTTTCCTTTGCACATTGCTCCCCTCAGAAGTCGGACTCAGGATATCCAGGAATTGATCCGGTTTTTTTCGGAACGATTCAACAGGGCGAATCCTCTGCTTCTTTCGGAAAATGTTCTGAAACGACTTCTCGGATACTCCTGGCCCGGAAACGTGCGAGAGCTCAGAAATGTGATGGAAAGACTGGAGTTGTTTTCTCAATCCCAGAGCATTCAGATCGACCATCTTCCGCTTGAGATTCAAAAGGCCAGCAACGCGATTCTCGATCGAAAGAGAGACTCCGACCTTCCGCTACCCGCCCTTCTGACTGAATTCGAGGAGGGAATCATTCGAAGAGCCCTCGAAAGTGTCGGCGGTCATCAAGGAAAGGCCGCGAAGCAGCTGGGCGTACCAACGTCCACCCTTCGGACCAAGATGGAAAAATACGGCCTTATCTAAAAGGGAGACCGGGCAGTTCTTGCTCCACGGTTGAAACCGCCTTGATTGTGATCTCGATTAACGGAATTTCGAAATTTCTAACGGGATTCCGCGAATAACACGTCGTCACAACCACAGCTTGGAAAGTTGTACAACGAATCGTCAAAAAAAGGCAAAGTTGTAAGCTGTTCAATTACAAAGATTAAGGTGATTTGGTCGTAAAACAGGAAATGGAAAAACTCTACACGGGTAATTCTGGCATTTGCTTTGCCTTGAATGATGTAACTGGTATTCAAACCAAAGAGTCATTCAATATTTCCTTGTAATAGTGCCATGAATTCTACTCATCACAATGCACCCAAAGTCAGCCGCTGGCTAATTGTCAGCTCCGTGCTGATTGCCATTCTGTTCTTGTCAACCGAAAGAGCCAACGCACAGTCTCCCAAATTCAGCGGGTATGTCTACAGCGACGCCTACTATGTCGCTTCCAGTCATGTCGACGATCTCGCCGGTCAAGGCGGACTCTGGTATCGCCGGATATATCTGACCATGGATCAGTCTATCAATGACAACTGGTCCACGCGCCTGCGGTACGAAATGGCTCAGCCCGGGGATTTCGAATCGAAAAGCAAAATGGCACCTGTAGTCAAAGATGCCTACCTGAAATGGAAAGGTGAAAAGCAGGAGGTACTCATTGGTATTTCAGGTACTCCTACTTTCAGCGTGGCTGAGGGTATATGGGGTTACAGATCAGTAGAAAAAACTCCTCTTGATCTCTACAAGTTCGGCTCATCACGTGACATCGGTGTGGCTGTCAAAGGAAAGCTGGGATCCGACAATACGGGTGCCTATCACTTCATGGTCGGCAATGGATCCGGCAACAGTTCTGAGAACAACAAAGGCAAAATGGCGATGGGCTCCCTGCAGTTTAATCCTGCAGACGGAGTGACAGTCGAAGCCTACGGAGACTTCGTTAGTGTCTCGGAAGACACGGATAATTACACAATCCGCGGCGCGGCATTCTATGTCAAGGATTCGGGGCGTTTTGGAGCAGAGTTCACTCGCAAGACAATACAAACACAGGATGTCGACGACGAGAGCTTCGATGTGCTGTCTTTCTTTGCAGCTCGGAAGGTGAACGATCAAGCCACAGTGTTTGGCCGCTTCGATCACCAGTTTCAGGAAAATCCCAAAGCTGGAGGTATTGCTTACTTCCCGTTTGCAAGCGCTTCTGAAACCAGCTTCATCATTGCTGGTCTGGATTACACTATTGCCAAGAACGTGCACTTCATCCCAAATATCGAATTTGCGATGTATTCAGCGGTCGAGGGCGACGCGCCTGAGTCAGATGTGCTGGCGCGCTTGACTGTCTATTACAAATTCTAACACTCCGGATCATCTGTCTGAGGAGGCTGATCGCCTCCTCAGACAGAGTTATTGGCCTGGCAAAGCGACATCAATCGGAGAATCAACATGAACACGGACGTTTTACAACTCATTCAGCCCGGACCATTCTGGGATTGGAGAGTGGCCTTGGATCTTTTTCTCGGTGGCGCCGGCGTAGGTGCGTTTTTGATGGCAGTGTATGTAGACGAGACCATGAAAGGGCGCTACCGAAGATTGTGTCATACCGCAGCCCTTCTGGCTCCGATTCTCATAGGAGCAGGCCTTTTGTTGATCATGTCGAAGATGGGACGGCCTTTGATGCTCTTCTTGACGTATACCGATGTTAACCTGACATCTCCTCTTTGGTGGGGTGGAGTTTTTCAACCCATTCT
This sequence comes from uncultured Rhodothermales bacterium, assembly GCA_964512485.1. GTDB lineage: Bacteria > Bacteroidota > Rhodothermia > Rhodothermales > UBA10348 > CAZEHJ01. Next base: position 8,038 of record CAZEHJ010000050.1, read on the forward strand.
GCTCGTTGGTTCGATTGTCTATTTCTTGAAATGGGAATCATTCCAAAAAGGCGATTCAAACCGAATCATGTTGGGTCGTGTTCTGGCGCCTGTCGCTGTAGTGGTGGGTGTTTATCACGGGATGTTATTGTCAGTCTTCGTTGCACGACCACTGTGGAATACCGGGCCGACCGTCGTGGCATCTCTTCTGGCTTTTTGCTCGACCGGTATCGCAGCGGTCATGCTCATTCATCTCTACAGGATGAAAAGGGCCGGTCGTCTTCAGGATTCTGAACATGTTTCGAAATTCCTGAACAACATGGTACCTATCAGAAATATTCTGTTTGCCGTGCTTTTGCTCCAATTAGGAACCTACTTCTTATGGTGGCTCAGCTTGAGTCTCGGTTCACTTTCGGATCAGCAGGCGTTGCGGGCCGCGAGTGAAGCGTACGGCACCGTGTTCTGGTGGATCGGTATTGGCCTTGGTGTCATCCTGCCAATTCTGCTTGGAGCGTATGCGGTCGCAAAGGGCGAATCACGGCGCCCACGAATGCGCATTGCCGTCATCAGCCTGACGAGCGTTTTGATCCTCGTCGGTGGCTTCTTCTTCCGTCTCCTGATGGTTTTGGCAGGCCAGGTGCCCACTCCGGTTTCCAGTCTTTTTTAAACGGCATTTATTATGAACAACGATTCTCTCAAAGCCGGAAACAGCAAGCCTTCGCTGCCACTGAGTAGGCGCCGTTTTCTGAAAACGACAGCCACTGCGGGCGCTTTCTCCGTAATTGGACTTTCTCCGGCTCTAAATTTTTTCGCTCCTGCATCCGCCATGTCCAGTGCGCAGCTGGTCGGGAAATGGATGTCGACGACATGTCAGGGTTGCACAACTTGGTGCCCGGTACAAGTATTCGTACAAAATGGAAGGGCGACCAGCGTTCGTGGCAATCCCCACAGTTTTGGCAATCATGGACGGATCTGCCCAAGGCCACATTTGGCGTTGCAACAGCTTTATGATCCTGACAGGATCAAGGTCCCGATGAAACGTACGAATCCGTTGAAAGGACGAGATCAAGATCCTGGATTCGTCCCCATCAGCTGGGATGATGCCCTCGGTCTCCTTGCCGACAAGATGATGGAGTTGCGTGAGTCGAATGAAACGCACAAATTCGCCATGTTCCGTGGGCGTTACAGCTACATGAGGGACATTATATATTCGTCTGTTCCCAAAATATTCGGTTCTCCCAACGGAATCAGTCACTCCGCCATCTGCGCCGAGGCTGAGAAGTTTGGAGCCTTTTTTACGGAGGGATTCTGGGATTATCGAGATTATGATCTGGAACACACCCGATACGTACTCTGCTGGGGTGCCGATCCATTGTCTTCAAACCGTCAGGTACCTCATGCCATGAGCATCTGGGGCCACGTCAGGGATCAAGCTGAAATCGCAGTAATTGACCCCCGATTGTCTTCGACCGCAGCCAAAGCAAATGAATGGCTCCCTGTTCTACCAGGTGAGGATGCATGCTTGGCTGTAGCCATGGCACACACCATCTTGGCAGAAGGGCTCTGGAGCCGAGATTTTGTTGGAGATTTTACCGACGGTAAAAATCACTTCATTCCCGGGCAGACTGTTGATGAATCACTCTTCAAAGAAGAAAAAACGAACGGAATCGTTCGCTGGTGGAACCTTGAACTGAAAGACAGAACAGCAGAATGGGCTGCTGATCAATGTGGCATTCCGGCTCCAAAAATCAGACGGGTCGCCATTAATTTTGCCAATGCTGCTCCTCGAGCGATCAGCTGGGTCTCTCCAGGCGCCTCGATGCAGGTTCGGGGTGGCTACGCCGCGATGGCGGCACACGCCTTGAATGGCTTGGTTGGTTCGGCAGATCACAAAGGGGGAGTTGTTCAGAAGACCAAGGTCCCGGTCAATTCTATTCCGGATTTTTCTGCTTATCAGGACGCAATGTCCAAAAAGAACAGCAAGAAACCGAAAATTGACCAGAGGGGAACGCTCGCATTCCCTGCATTGAACAAGGGGAAAAGCGGAGGTGGTGTGGTGACAAATAACGCGGCAGATGCCATGCTTCAGGAAGATCCCTATGACATCAAAGTGGCTGTCGCTTATTGGGCCAACTTTGCATTCTCCTGCTCCGGAACAGACAGGTGGGAAGAAGCACTGACGAAGCTTCCATACTTCGCTCATATCACCACGCATGCATCTGAAATGTCGCATTTTGCGGACCTGGTATTCCCCGCTGCTCATCACATGTTTGAAAAATGGGGAGTCCTCAAGAGCAAACAAAACCTGTATGGGTACGCCACACTGAACGTGCCGGTCGTAGAGCCTATGTGGGATGTTCGCCAGGACGAGACCGAATTCCCTTGGTTGTTGGCCGAGAAGTTGGCAGAGCGTGGTTTTGAAAACATGCTCAGCTACTATCAGAATGAATTCGCCGATCCAGAAACGGGACGTTCTCCTTCAAACAGCGAAGAATTTGCCCTCTTTGCTCTGAAAGACTTCACCCGACCTTGTTGGGACGCCACTCATAAAGACTACGGCAAGTACGGTGACAGCCTGAGTGGATGGGATGATTTCGCTGAAAAGGGAGTCTGGAACTCGAAAAAATTCGAGGTCGGCAAGAAACGGGACAGTTTCGGTACGGAGACCGGAAAATTCGAATTCTACAGTGAGACGCTCAAGAAAGCACTCAAGTCACACGCTGATAAACACAACACATCTATCGATCGTGTTCTCGAAGAAACCAATTATCTGGCCCGAGGAGAGCTGGCATTCGTACCGCATTTTGAACCCGCGTTACGACATGGCGATCAAAGCGAATTCCCGTTCATCTTCTTTGAGCATCGTAGTCGCTTGAACAGAGAAGGCAGGTCGGCCAACTGTACCTGGTACCAGGCGCACAAAAACGCAGATCCGGGTGACGAAAACTGGGACGACGTATTGAAAATGAATCCTGCCGATGGAGCAAGGCTTGGATTCCAAAACGGCGAAATGGTAAACGTGTCGTCTCCTTCAGGAATGATTACGGTTCGTCTCAAACTTTGGGAAGGTGTCAGGCCTGGAACGGTTGCGAAGTGTTACGGTCAAGGCCACTGGGCTTACGGCCGAGTCGCGGCGCTGGACTATCAGAACAAGCTGCCCAGGGGTGGAAACAATAATGAGATTCTTCCCGCAGCATATGAACGACTGAGTGGTTCTACCGCCCGCCATGGCGGTGTTACCCGCGTAAACGTTACTAGAGCATAGCCATGAAAAGGACTGCAAAAATGGAACAAACTAAACAACTTTCCATGGTAATCGACCTGCACAAATGTGTCGGTTGCTCCGCCTGTGATATCGCATGTAAGCGAGAGAACAACGTTCAGCACAGCTTTGCCTGGTCGAATCATATCATAGAAACAGAAGGGACGTTTCCGGACTTGAGTTATCGGTACGTACCAACTCTGTGCAATCACTGTACCGACGCTCCCTGTGTAAAAAACTGCCCGACGAAGGCGATGCACAAGACGGAAGATGGCCTTACGATGCTCGATCCGGACAAGTGTATTGGATGTCGGGCGTGTCAGCTGGCCTGCCCGTACGGAGTGATATATTTCAACAAAGAAACGCCGTTTGGGGAAGTCCGCGCCGATTCAACTCCGATCATACCTGGTTGCACGTCGACAGGTCAGGAGGTGATTGAATCTGCCGGTGTCCCGATTCCCGTGTACAATCCTGGGCGTGAAGCGACCATGCCGGGTATTCGACCCAAAGGAGTGGTCGAAAAGTGTACGCTATGTGATCACAAAGTAGCCAAAGGGGAACTGCCGGCCTGTGTGGAAGCATGCCCTGCGGGTGCCCGTATCTTCGGTGATACCATGGATCCGACAAGCGCACCGAGCGTCGCGTTGAAAAAACATCGATCCAGAGTGTTGCAACCGGAAAAAGGAACCAAACCCAATGTCCACTACATCCGAGATTACTGAGTCGGGCATGTTACCCGAAGCCGAAGAGCACAGAGAATCTGTTGTGGCGAGCACATTTCATGTGCTCGCCAGGGCGTTTTCGTCTCCTCTGGACATGACGGCCGAATCGATCGGCGTGTTGAAAGAGGTGGCCGGTGAGTATAATCCAGAGCTCCGTCGATCCGCATTGACACTGGCAGAATACTGGAAGGAAGCGCTACTCGACAAGGAAGCATTTGCCTTATCGTATTCAAGGCTCTTTCTGGGTCCGTTCAAAGTGTTGAGTCCACCGTACGCATCTGTATATCTTGAAGGAGACCAGAAGCTGATGGGAGAAGTCAGCATGTATGTTGCCAATTTATATGCTGAATCTGGTCTTGGCCCTGGTGAAGGTCCCAACGAGGTTCCTGACCACATAGCGTTGGAATGTGAGTTTCTTTACTATCTCACCTATTCGTACGTCACGACTGGCGCTCCAAGCTGGCTGGAAAAACGAGATTCCTTCTTGTCTACTCATTTTTCAGTTTGGATTCCCAAGTTCGTTGAGAATATCATCGGAGCAGATGAGTCTACATTCTACAATGAGCTTGCAAGATTCATGACGTCGGCACTAACTGATCTATTTCACTCCTGAACGATTTATGAAAAAGGTACCCGGATTTTATCAGTCATTTATGGATTCATTTCCACAGATCGGGAAAGCGTATTCCGATCTCGGAAAGGCGACAAGGGAAGCTGGTCCGCTGGATGCACAAACGTTGAGTCTGGTGAAGCTCGGAATCAGCGTCGGTATGCACCAGGAGGGATCCGTACACTCTAGCGCCAGAAAAGCGATGGAGGCAGGGTGCACCCCCGAAGAAATTCGCCATGTTGTGCTTCTATCAACTACTACACTCGGGTTTCCCAACATGATGGCGGCAAGAAGTTGGGTTGAAGATGTTCTTCAGGATTAGTGCTTGGGACGCAGTGGAGGATGAAAGGAGGTATCTCCGAGGCCATTCAAAACTGTGAGTAATCAACCGCGGCGATCATGGAGAGCGAAAAAGTATTGACAAATTGGTCTCAGGCGGCTTCAGACCTTTCGTGTGGAAGCCTGTCAGATAACTTTGGCCGCTTCCACTCGTATCTTCGAATCGCCCTTACAGATCGATGCAACCTGAGGTGTCGATACTGTTTGCCTTTTGAAGGCATAAAATGGCAACCTCGGCAGAGTCTTCTGACGGCTTCAGAATTCATGCGGTTGTCGTCTCTTTTTGTCGGGCAAGGAGTTTCAAAAATTCGCCTGACGGGGGGCGAACCCCTTCTTTATCCCGAGTTGAAAGACTTGTTATCCGGATTGGGCTCCTTGAAGCAGAGTGGTTTGACTTCTCTGGGAGTGACAACAAATGGAATGCTCCTGTCAAGCCAGCTTCCGCTCTTGGTAGACTCAGAAATCGATGCCATTAATTTGAGTATGGACACTCTTCGCGAAGATCGATATCGCGAAATAACGCAGAAAGATGGCTACCGGAATGTCAGAAAGGCGCTGGACCAAGCTGTTCAGTCGGGTTCATTTCGAATCAAAGTCAACTGTGTTGTAATGCGAGGAGTGAACGACGATGAGCTGATCGACTTCGCAGGAATGGCTCAGGATCTGGGCATCGAGGTCCGTTTCATCGAGTTTATGCCCTTCGGAGGAAATCGATGGAATGAAAACAAGATGGTTTCCCTGGCAGAAATGAAGTCTACTATTGAAGATCGCTTCGAATTAAACGAACTGGATCACGACCCGAAGGAAACCGCCATCACATATGCTCTTGCCAATGGCCAGGGAACCATCGGATTTATCTCTTCCATGACGACCCCATTTTGTGGCGGATGCAATCGAATTCGCCTGACGGCCGATGGGAGTATCAAAGCATGTCTCTTCGGAAATGAAGAGGTCAGCTTGAGAAATATGATAAGATCTGGTGCCAGCGATGCCGACCTGGTGGAGGCGATCGGCCAAACGGTAGGCAGAAAGCATTTTTCGCATGGTGGTGAGGCTAATCTTGCCAAAACTGACAATCGCCCGATGATATCAATCGGCGGTTGAAATATGATCGGCTTAACCGGGGAATGGACCGCCGGAAAATTGCGAAGGAAATAGGTAGCCCTCGCCTGACATCAGCCAGCCGAAATCCTGTCTCTCAGTCACCTCTCTCGAGGAGATATTTCAGTACCGCGGTCCAATTTCGAAACCGATTTGAACGGAATGCAACACGTTCACCACGGAAGTCTTTGTAGTGATTGTTTTGTCGGTGTTCAATCAGGTAGTCTCCTCTGGTCAGCGCTGAAGGGGAGTTACGAATAATTCTTTTTCGTGCTGCTTCTCCGAAGTGCCTGCGAACCCACTGGTGTTTGTGAAGCCGCAGAGTCGAATTCTCTCCCAGAGGAGTTGAAATGATGTGGACATCATATTGAGCAGAAAGCTCAGAGAACCCCTCAACCGCTCCGTTCACCGGTTTCATAAAGGAAAAAAAACCCGGGACATCAAATAATCTGCCCTCAAAAGCTTTTTCGTTTGTCTTCGAAATGAGAGACTTCCTGTAGCTGAAATCAGCCAGTACGTTTTCCATGTCGATATACAGGACCTTCATGTTATCCTGCGGGATGTAATTCGGAGAAAATATCGAAACTTTAAGGGAGAATGAGAAGGTGCCAGAAAAACAAAAGATTCCTTCTGGACCTGCCGGTAGGAGCTTTCAATACAATTATGACCGTGTCGCTGAGACGATGCGGGATGATTCTTGCCGTCTTACCGGTTGATGTTTGTGATATTTTTTCCCCATGTGTTTCAGTAAGTAGTACTGAATCGTTCTTCCCGGGACCATAAATCGAATCGGAATCCAGTCCAAAGCAGGCCAAGAGAAGCGTAAGATTCACATCCTTTTTCAGCATTCGTGCGCGCATCGAGATGGAGTCCCTGAGAATACCGTCACGTGGTTTCCAGCCCAGCCCACCCAACCCCACCCCGGCCCGGTCCCAGGATCCAAGGTGTATTTCAAGGTAAAATCGTCCTGAAAACCACCCCAGACCATCCCACGCAAAATGCCATTCAGGGCACTGAAGGGAGTGCGGTCAATGTGATATACAAGAGGCCCGGACTGCACAAAGCGACCTGTGATCCCATCTCTACAGGTGCGCCCCGGGTCTGTCTATTGATTCCTCAGAACCTGCGCCGGGTTTGCGGTCACAAACTTCCGTATCTGGGTTGATACCGTTATCAAAGCGGTCACCAGCACAAATGAGAAGGACAGAATGAACGCTGACGGCCCGATGGGCATGGGTTCAGCCCACACGGAATTCAGCAAAGCGTCCAGGGCGAAGTAGCCTATCGGAGAGGCCACGAGGGCAGAAATGATCAGCACATACAGAAAGCTCATGTTGATCTTTCTGGCCAGATGAGGCACAGATGCTCCAAGCACCTTCCGGATGCTGATTTCTTTCATGCGTCGGACGACCTTCTGAGCAGAAAGTCCGAACAGGCCCAAACACGCGATGACCAACGCGAGGAGAGCGATGAAGGAAAACAACGTCTTGATGTTGTCGTTTTCCTCATTCATGTTGTCGAAAATCGAGTCCTGGAAGAAACCGTTGTACTCCTGATCCGGAAGAAGTCGCTTCCAAATGGCTTGAACGGCTTCTTCTGTTTGGACGCCGCTCCCGGCGGCGACTTCGATTGTCATATATCGATAGTCCTCGATTCCGACCGCACGCACAAACGCGGGTTCGAGTGGGTCAAATACACTTTCATAGATGAAGTCCCTCAACACGCCTGAAACCTCATACTGGGTCGAATCCTGAATGAAGCTCTTTCCGAGGGCCTCTTCCGCAGTCCAACCGCGAGCGCGGGCAAACTGCTCGTTGATCAAGACCCGGCCATCGGTGGCAGAATTGGATCCTCCGTCGAATGCCCGTCCGGCTACGAGAGGAATTTCGTAGGCTTCCAGGTAACCCTCGCCGAGGTCAAACCGGGCTGCTCCCATTTTGGTGTCATCAACCGTGACAGTCGGAAAGCTCCACGAGCGCGCAACGTGGTTGCGCGCACCGATTACGCCTTCAACACCTGGCAATTGTAATACCTCAGATCGGAGGGTGGTCCATTCGTCGCCCGTGAGGGTTCGCACAATCAGTTTGTGCTCATCCTCGAAGCCCCAGTCGATGTTGGACTGATATTCTCCATTCTGCGCCAGCACCACACCCATGATCATGGTCAGAAAGGCGAGCACAAATTGAAAGGTCAGAAAACCCTGAGTGAACCAGTTTTCTCCACCCAGCTTGGTGTTGCCTCTGAAGATGGCAGAAGGACGGAAAGAGGAAATGTAGAATGCTGGATACGAGCCCGAAATAACCCCCGTGATGACCAATAGCCCGATCAGGAAGATCCACAGGACACCCGTTTCAGCGTTGGCAAATGCCAGTTCGTCGCCCATCAGGTTGTTGAATCCCGGCATGAAAACACCCCAGGCGAGAACGATCCCTACAATCATCG
>CAZEHJ010000050.1:16592-27882 GCA_964512485.1 uncultured Rhodothermales bacterium
GCCCAGTCCGTGACGTCCCAGTCATAAACAATCTGGTGGTCGTAGTGAATGAGCGCGTTGAACGTAAAGCTGGCTTCAAGCGGAAATGGTTCTGCGACTGCCGATACGGTAAACACCCTTCGCTCTTCGGAGCCGAAAATCAAGGTCAGATCCCTCCCGATGGGGTTTTCTTCCCCAAAAAACCGCGTAGCCATGGCGTCGCTGAGGACGATGTCTTCGTGCCGGATCGCAGCACTCTTGTCGCCCAATCGCATTTCGAAGGAGAACATATCCAGAAAGCCCGGATCCACGAACCAGACTCCCTGCCTGAAGGTGTTGTCGTTGGCCTGAATGGTTGGAGAGCCAAAACTTACTCGTTCTGCTCGCAGAACCTGGGGAAGATCCTGCACCATGGCAGGACCGAGAGGCGAGGGACTGTCCCCTCTGAGTTGAAGATCATCGCCGCGTGCAATCACGGACTCAATCAGAAAGATGTTTTCCCCGTTCTCGTGGAATCGATCCCGCGTATAGTGCCCTTCCACAAAGATGAACGTCGTAATCATCACCCCGATTGCCACCGAAAGACCAACGATGTTAACCAGTGAGGAAACCTTGTTCTTGTACAGATTGCGATAGGCAACCCGCATATAGTTCTTGAGCATAACAGGGAAGATTCGGGTAGGAAACGATATCCGTCAGGTTCAGCCGGTCGAGGCCGATCACACCCCCTCTATTCGTTTCAGCTGCCCAAATGGTTACACAAGAACAACTCCGAAAGGAATCGCCAGAATATCCGCGAGGCATCGGAGGCGATTGCGCACGGGTGCCGCTACCGACCCATTATTCAGACCTCAGCGTGTCCACCGGGTTGGAAAGCGCGGCTCGAATCGTTTGAAAGCTGACCGTCAAGAGGGCAACGCCCAGAGATAACACGGCTGCCAGGATAAATACGGCGTATCCGATTTCAATACGGAAGGCGAACGACGCGAGCCATTTTTCCATACTGATGATTGTGAGAGGAATGGCAAAAATGATAGCCAACACCACCATCTTGACCAGGTCTTTCGACAACATGGCCGAGATGCTGGACGCGCTCGCGCCCAATACACGACGAATTCCAATTTCTTTCGTCCGACTGGCCACCGATAGACTGGCAAGGCCAAACAGACCCAGGCATGCAATCAGTATGGCAAAAAAGGCAGCGTACTGCACGATCTTGGACCACCGTTCTTCACTTTGATACTGCTCGGCCAGGTCGTCGTCGAGAAACGAATACATGAACGGAATATTCGGTGCGTGCACTGCCCATGTTGCCCGGAGCGCATCCAGCGCTTCAGGAATTTGTTCGCCATCTATCTGAAATAACAAGTCCCCGATAGACCAGTCGGGGTCGAGAATAAACATCATCGGTTCGATTTCGTCGTGCAGCGAAAGGAAGTTGAAATCGCGCACGACCCCGATGACCTCGGGCTCATCGCCGAAGCCTTTGACGAGTTCACCCGTTCCGTCCGTCCACCCGTACTGACGGGCGAACGCTTCATTGATGATGACCGACTTGGTCGAATCAGCTGGACGTGCCGGATCAAAACTTCTGCCCGACTTGAGCTCCATTCCCATTACATCGACGAAGTTCGACTCAATGCGGTAGACGTATGCCGCATAATTTTTTCCTTCGTAATCCCACCCGTTGTTGCTCCATCCATGCGAAAACGCATTGGTCATGCCTGTGATGCCTTCAATTTCCGATACACCATTCAATTCAGATTCGAATCGCGCCAACAACATGTCACCATCCAGGCGTTGGGTCGGGACCAGAACGACGTGGTCTCTATCGTATCCAACATCGCTGTTCTGTAGAAAGTCCATCTGATTGGCCATGATGGCAGTTCCAGAGATCAACCCCACCGACAGGGTGAACTGAAGAAGGACCAGGCTTTTAGTCAGGAAATGGGATCCTCCAACGCGGGATTGTTTTCGCAGCATATCCGTCGGGCGATACCGGGATAGAACCAGTGACGGGTAAAACCCGGAAAACAAGGCTACGATCAGGGTCAACGACACCAAAGTTGCGGGAATCGCCCAGGTCTCCAGCAGGTTCAGAGACAAATCTTTATCTGCCAGCTGATTGAAAGTCGGCAGCAGAGCAAATATGAGAGCCAGACCGATTCCGAGTCCGAGGACGCTCATCAGGACCGCTTCGCCCCCGAATTGGCCGATGAGTTGGGCTCTCGCCGCACCTACAACTTTTCGAAGACCAACCTCTCGAGCACGAGACGCTGATCGACCAATGGCCAGGGTGGTAAAGTTGATGCATGCCAACAGCAGGATGGTCAGCGCGATTGCACCCAGGATCCAGGAATATTTGGGGTTCGACGGAGCACGTAGACCCGCCTGCACTGTGTGATCCAGGTGGATGTCACGGAGGGGTTGGAAAGAATACGTTTTTGGAGGGATCGAAGCCGTCCAGTCCTCGCGCGACGATATATCGTCCGGATAATATTTGCTTCGGAATGCAGGAAGGAGAGACTCGGCCTCCTTCATGTCAGTCCCTTGATGAAAGAGCAGATAGACGAAATAGGAGGACGAATTCCAGTGGTTTTGCTGATTCGCGATCCAGGAAAATTCACTTTTCAGTCTTTCAAATGGAAGTAAAAAGTCGAATTCTATCGAATTGTTGGACGGGATGTCTTCGATGACACCGGTGACGGTAATAGGCACAAAGTCCTCACTGAACCGAATATCCAGTGTTTTTCCAAGTGCGGATTCACTGCCAAAATATTTTTCAGCCATTCTTTGGCTGATGACGAGCCCTTCCGGACTTGGAAGAGCAGATTCCACGCTTCCCTCGAGAAGCTCATAGGTGAAGGCAGTCAGGATTTCAGGATCAGCGTGCATGACGCGTTCTTGAGCAGCCACTTCTCCAGAGCGTACCACATACTGTCGAGGGAAAACTCGAATGGCCGATTCAACGGCTGCAAACTCGGATTCCATTGTTTTTCCCAATGGATAAGGCATCCAGGGAGTGATGGACCTGATGCCTCCATCGTTCTGGTTGTGGTGCAATACCACTCTGGCGATGCGATCGGCGTTGGTGTGCTGAGAATCGAATGACAATTCATCCTGGACATATAGAAGAAGCATGAGGCAAAACGCGATACCGATAGCCAGGCCAAAAATGTTGATGACCGCATATGTTCGCTGTTTGATGAGCAGTCGAATCGCGATCGTGAAATAGTTCTTCAGCATTGAAAGTCTCCAGGAAATTTCTTCACCGATGCGGCCTCTCTTTCCGACTTTGGACCAGTATATTTTCCGGTATTCGTCGTCCATGGAGGGCAGAAGCCCCATCTTTTTGATTGATTTTCGGAATGCATCTTCCTCAGACATTCCTCGCTCTACACTTGCTTCAACCTCATCACGGATATGGCGCTCGAGCTCCACGAGGTCATCTTTCATGATGGCCCGCTTGTATTCAAGGCTCTTTCTCCAGGCTCCGATGGCAGCTTCAAGATTGAACATGTCTACAGGGGCGAAAGTGATGGTTGTGGACCCCACAGCGAAAGAAGCGCTTCGTGGACTCGCATCCACTGAGCTTTTTCGACCTCCAGGCGTTTGAGTCCTTTAGCCGTCAGCTGGTAGTACTTACGCGCCGGGCCCTTTTCGACATCCTGCCAGAAGCTTTCGAGAAGCCCCTCATTTTCCAGTTTGTGGAGTACTGGATACAGCGTGCTGGTCGTCCACGAAACATTGCCCAACGTTAAATCCTCGACCCGCTGGATGATTTCGTAGCCGTAGCTGGGGCCCGACTTCACGACAGAAAGGACAAACGGCTTTATGGATGCCGCTACCAGAGATCTTGGGATCATGACGATTTTGAATTGTGGTTTTCAACCCTACGTCGCAGAGGGACATAGGTTGCGTCGGTTTACGACATAGGGTTAACGGCCGAAATATGCGCATATTGTGCAATTCACAGTCTATGCACTCCCCGTCACCGTAATTTGCCGCTATGCTTACCAGGCGCATCATACCGTGTCTCGATATCAAGGATGGTCGTACCGTGAAGGGGATCAACTTTGTTGAACTCCGTGATGCGGGCGATCCTGTGGAATTGGCTTTGGCCTATGTGAAGCAAGGTGCCGACGAATTGGTTTTCCTGGATATCACCGCCACGTTGGAAACACGCGGAACGTGGTTGGATCTTGTTCACCGCATTGCCGAAGTGGTAAACATTCCTTTTACCGTCGGCGGAGGCGTACGGTCGGTAGAGGACGCGCGGCAACTCCTCGGCGCAGGTGCGGACAAGATTGCCGTGAACTCCGCCGCCATTGCGGATCCAGAGCTTGTGGACCGTCTGGCAGCTGAGTTCGGAAATCAATGCGTCGTGGTAGCGGTAGACATTAAAAGTGACGGCCAAAGCTGGATTGTCCATTCACATGGTGGAACCCAACCGACGGAGTTCGAAGCACAGAATTGGATTCGGGAGGTCGAAAGCCGGGGTGCGGGGGAGATTCTATTGACATCAATGGACCACGACGGCACGCGTGGCGGATTTGCCGTTGATATCACCCGCCAGATATCAAATGCGATCAACATCCCGGTCATCGCGTCGGGAGGTGCCGGAAATGCGGCACATTTCGTGGATGTATTTGAGCGTGGTTGTGCCGATGCCGCGCTGGCAGCCAGTATCTTCCATTTCGGGGACGTCGAAATTCCCGATCTCAAAAAAACCCTTTCCAGGGAAAACATAACCGTGCGCATCTGATGTCTACCTCAGTTCAAATCCAGGTCACCGGTGATCCGGTTCGCTTCGATGAATCCGGCCTCATTCCAGCCATTGTTCAGGATTCCACGACTGGAAAGGTCCTGATGCTGGGCTACATGAATCAGGACGCGATCGATGCGACACTTGCGTCGGGTCACGTGACATTTTTCAGTCGTTCGAAAGGACGGCTCTGGGAAAAAGGTGAGACCTCCGGCAATCATCTTGCCGTTGCAGGCATTTCGTCAGATTGTGATGGTGATGCCCTTCTGGTCCGGGCAAATCCCCAAGGACCGACCTGCCACAATGGGACCGATACGTGCTGGGGCGAATCGAATAACCTGACGGGAGCTTCATTCCTTGAGGAACTCGAACGGGTCATCAAGTCCCGGGTTGAGCAAGGAGATGAGTCCTCATACACCGTTCGACTCATAAAGTCGGGGGCGAAGAAGATCTCCCAGAAGGTGGGAGAGGAAGGTGTCGAAACTGCGCTTGAAGGCGCGGCTGGAGATCCTGAAAAGCTGTCCGAAGAAGCTGCCGACCTGCTGTATCACCTGCTGGTACTGCTCAAAGCCAGGGATATGACTCTTGAAGATGTGATGTCTGTTCTACGCTCACGTCACGGCGAGTAAACAGGACGGATTCGTCCCTCGAAAGTGCCATCGGGAATACACGTCATTCTCTGCCAAAACACCGCGCCGTTCAATACTGGCAAGGGTCGGCTGAGAAGACCATTCTGACGATTGGGGAGGGGTCCGGGGCTTGATACTTCGCTGATGTCTAGCTTGGTTCATTGTATAATTGGATGCGATACCACTCTACCCCCCGCCATGATTCGCCATTTTTTAAGTGTTTTAGTCGTTTTATTTGTTTTCGTCGCTTCAACTGCCAGCGCTCAGCAGGCCGTTGTAAGAGGCTTTGTGACGGATGCAGGTACCGAACAGCCCATGCAGGGAGCCTCCGTGGCTCTTCGTGACGCCGGTCAATTGGTCGGAGGGACAGCCACCGATGGAGACGGATTCTTCGTTCTCAACAGGATCACTCCCGGATCGTATCAAATTCAGGTTTCTTTCATCGGCTTCACGACGATGGAGATGGACGTGCAGCTGGTCGCGGGGCAGGTTCTCGAAATCAGCATCGCTCTTGAGGAGAACCTCGCAGTCATCGATGAAGTTGTTGTCGAAGCGGAGGCCGAAGGCGGAATAACGACTGTTGCGGCCGGACTTGAAACGGTTGTGCCAGCCGCCATCCAGCGCGTTCCGGTACCCGGTGTATCAGGAGACCTCGCGGGATATCTGCAGACCGTACCTGGCGTCACCGTACAGGGTGACCGCGGGGGACAGTTTTTTGTTCGCGGTGGCGCGGTCGACCAGAACCTTGCCCTTCTCGATGGGCTGCCGGTCTACCAACCATTTCACATTCTGAGTTTCTATTCGGCGTTTCCAGAAGAACTGGTCGACCGCGCGAGCTTCTACACCGGAGGCTTTGGAGCCCGGTATGGTACTCGCGTTTCGTCCATGCTCGACGTGAGCGCGCGCAATGGTAACAAGAAGGACATAGCGGGAGCCTTTTCGATCGCACCATTCTTGAGTTCGGCGACTGTCGAAGTGCCGCTTATCGAGGGCAAGGTCTCGGGTATCTTTTCAGCAAGGCAGTCATTCATCGAGGAGATCATACCGGAGATGTTTGGCCAAAAAATGCCGTATCGATTTGGCGACAGATTTGGAAAGGTCCACGCATTGCTGGGCAGAAGCCATGAGCTCTCATTTACCGCACTCGATACGGACGATCGAGGAGACATCGCAGGTACGAAGAAGACGGTTTTTGGAGAAGTCGAAGCTGCCGCAATCAATGACAGTACCAATGTCGCCTGGAGCAATCGCGTTTACGGTGGAACGTATATATATCGATCCAACGCTATTCCGCTGACGGCTGAATTCACGGCCGGCCACTCGGAAATGACAAATGAATTTGGCCCGGAAGCCGATCCAGAGCGCTTTTCCAGCGTGGAAAGCAACGAAGGGACGCTCAGGTTGAGCTACCAGTTGAGTCGAGGAGACCTTTCGGCGGGTTCGACCTATAGAAAAACAGACCTTCATTTTGAACTGGCAGATGCTTTCACCGATTTCACCAGCGCGACGAATGAGCTGACGGAACTGAGTTCATACGTGGAAGCCACATTTGCGATGAAAGGCGATCGCCTTTCCATCAATCCCGGTGTACACTTTTACACGCTTCCAGATCGATCCCAGAATTGGACGGAGCCGAGGTTTCGGGCTTCGTTTTGGCCGCAGGGACAGGCTGGGCGATTTCAGCTCAACGCGTCCTGGGGCATGTATCATCAGGCAATTTCAGGTTTGACCGATGAAAGAGATCTCGGGAATCTGTTTACCGCCTGGATCACCACGCCTGAAGGACAGGAAGCTACCTCGGCGATGCACGGAATTGTCGGTACCAACATCAGGCTTCGGCCCTGGATGAATGCCGCCGTAGAAGGGTATTACAAAAAGTATGATCACATTTCGGCACCAATCTTCAGCCCCTTCCCCCAGTTCACGACCACGCTGCAGGAGGCTACTGGAGAGGCGTATGGATTCGATGCACGCCTCGATATTGAAGGCCGTCCGTTCCTTCAGGAATCGGTTCTTGACGGATACATCTCTTACTCATACTCTCAGGTCGAGTACGAAGCAGGCGGGCTGACCTACAATCCGGCACATGATCGCCGCCATCAACTGAACGCGCTCTTCCACGCACAGCGGGGAGAGGTCGGTATCACGCTGCAGTGGCAGTACGGATCGGGTCTTCCTTTCACCGAGTCGGGTGGGTTTGATGTTTGGTATCTGCTGACTCCTGATGTGGATGTCGCAACCGAAGCGGGCGTAGACAGAATTGTATATGCTGAGCCGTTTGGAGGTCGCCAACCGACCTACTCGAGAATCGATCTCTGGCTGGAACGCAAGGTTGAACAGGGACGGTACGTCGGCACGCTCAGAGCCGGTGCTCTGAATCTCTTCAACAGGGACAATCTGTTTTACTACGACCTCTTTACGTTCAAACGTGTAGATCAGCTTCCACTGATTCCATCTGTCGGGCTCAAAGTTGAGCTTCGCTGATCAACCGATTCCTGAGCATATCGACGCTGATCCTGATCGCGGTCGTCGGAACCGGTTGCGAAGAGTCGTTTCTGGATCCGTTTGACAACGAACAGCGCTATTTCACGATCTATGGATTTCTGGACCCGCTGGCGGAAGAACAAACGGTTCGTATCGTCCCGATTACCCGTTTTCAGGAGAACATTCAGGGTCCTGCAGAACCACAGGCCTTCATCGACGCCCGCGTCTATACGCGGGATCTGACAGACAGCACGTCGGTTCTCTGGCGTCACGAACTCAAACGACTGGACAGCGGAAAGTACATCCATCTGTACCATGCCAAATTCATGGTCAAAGAGGGTCACACCTACCGAATGGATGTGATTCGAAACGACGAAAAGAGGTCGAGCGCTACCACGAAGGTGCCCCGAATCGCAGGAAGCAAAATCGTCCTGAAAAGTGGTGCTGTCGTTCTGTCCGATTCGACCGTAGTTCAGGAAATCGGTATCCCGGGAATTCCGGCTCTGTGGGACATGAGTGTAATCTATCTGGTGGAAGGGCCGGACTACCGGGATCGAACGTTTGTCCCGTATCCAAAAGCGGAAGCGCCGGATTCTGATGGCCTGTGGAGGTACCGATTGCAGGTGACCGCAGATCAGGACTCAATAATCGCTCGCGCTCGCCGTTTCGTTCTTTCCCAAAATCGAAAGGACATCCCGGTGACCCTGACTGCTATGGGCATCCAGTTCCGAATTATCGATGGTGCATGGTTCCCGCTCTTCTCCGAGGACGAAATCCTGAGGCTTGCCCAGCCCGGTACCCTGTCCAACGTCGTAAACGGATACGGCTTGTTCGGATCAATGGGATTGTATCGGGAGGAATGGGAGATAACGCCCGAAGAGGCTGCCAATCTGGGGTATCCCATTCAGGTCACGGACGAACCTATCATCTGATCCACTCTGCGGCGTCGCGTTGCGAAGCGTTCCCCGGCATCGAGGAATTTACCGGCCCTCGAACATCGACTCTTCCAGTCCAGGAATTACTCGAACAGCGTTCTTGTAGTAGATGTGTTTCAGGACGTCATCCGAAAGGCCAACGCCATACAAACTCCACTGAGCGTGGTACTTCCGGTAGTAAGGAAAATATTCGTCTTCCGTCTCGAACGTCCGGAAATAGGTCCAGAATTCTGAGACCCGGTAGGTGTCTTTACCAAACAGAAGCCGGTCTTTGTATTTGGTCATGAATTCCTTGGCATTGCGAGGCTGACGTCCAATTTCATAAATCACGGCAGCCATGTCTGCCACCAGATTCGGGTACTTGTCGAACATTTTGCCGAGATAGTCCAGATTCCCGCCATACCAGGCCATGTGAGCCGTGATAAATGTGGTGTTCGGATGCTTCCCAATCATGTCGAAATGTTCTCCCATTATCGTCTCAAACGTCTCGAACTCGTCCGCCGGCCGAAAACGATTCGGGCGCAGTTTCAGCTCGAGCCATTTTTCGTTGTACTTGTCCCTCGGGAGCCAGAAGCTGGCCGGCTCCGCTGAGTGAATCAGTACGGGTACGCCCATTTCTCCTGCGAGCGCCCAGATTGGATCCAGACGCGGATCGTTCACCGCAACACGATTGCCATCCGTGTCCTTGTTGTCGAGTCCAAGACTCTTGTAGACTTTCAATCCACGTGCACCGGCTTCGATATCAGCTCGCAACTGGGCCACCGCATTCTGAGTCCACTCTTCGCCACCGACATTTCGAAAATCAACATTGGCGAAGGTCACGATTCGGTCCGGATATCTGGCTTCCATATTGGAAACGGCACCGGCGAGATTGTCTCCCCATCCACCCGAGAGATTCACGAGAACCTGCATGTTCATCTCATCCATTTCCATGATCAGCGTATCGATGGCGCCGGCCGTCATGGTTGGCGCGCGGAACCAGTGACTGTGGACATCAACGAAAGGGAATTTCGCGCTCTTGATGACGTTCTCTTCGACTACAAGGGTAGAACGGGGCTCATACTCTTCGACAGTCATGTCACCGAGGACTTCTTCAGCCGCTTGGGCAAATACGACAGATGATGACGATACGAGGACGAACAGGGCAAAAAGGGCAAATAAAAATCGGCTCATGGAGTATATCCGGATGCTCAAGCGTTGATTTCTGCCGAACCATCAGACCCGGCAAGTGTACGAGGGATTCGCCCATAACTGGTCAGGATTCCGTTCGTTTCCTGTCACGTAGTTTCGTCTACTGAAGAAGTCGCCCATGTCCGAGCTCCTGAAAACAGAACGACCGTTCGAGGTCGTGTCCGAATTTGAACCGACGGGCGATCAACCGGCGGCAATCAAGGAGATGTTGGAGGGAATTGAGCGGGGAGATCGGAATCAGACTTTGCTAGGCGCTACGGGGACCGGCAAGACTTTTTCTGTATCGAACGTTATCGCGCAGGCGGGAAAACCCACGCTCGTTCTGAGTCACAACAAAACGCTGGCCGCCCAGCTATATGCCGAGTTCAAGCATTTCTTTCCGAACAACGCGGTAGAGTTTTTCATCTCCTACTACGATTATTATCAGCCGGAAGCATACATCGTCCACTCTGATACGTACATCGAGAAGGACATGTCGGTCAACGAGCGGATAGATCGACTTCGACTCAAGGCAACCAGTTCACTTGTTTCGGGACGCAAAGATGTTATCGTAGTGGCCAGTGTGTCCTGCATCTACGGCCTCGGATCGCCCGACGAATACAAAAAGCAGATTGTCCAGTGCACCGTCGGTGACACCGTTCAACGTAATGAGCTCCTGCACGGACTCACGGGAATTTTCTACTCGAGAAACGACATTGAATTTGTGCCCGGCACCTTTCGGGTTCGCGGAGATGTGGTCGAGATCTTCCCTGCATACTCAGAAGACGAGGCGTATCGAATCGAATTCTGGGGCGATGAGGTCGAAAAAATAACGGTTTTTGAGCCCATTTCGGGACAAACGATCGCCGAAAACCGATATCTGACGATTTATCCCGCCAAGATCTTCGTGACGCCCAAAGACCAGATTGCGAAGGCGATTGCTACGATCGAAGAAGAACTCAAGTGGCGTCTTGCGGTCCTGCACGACATGGGCAAAATGCTCGAGGCGCAGCGATTGGAGCAACGCACTCTTTTCGATATTGAAATGCTTCGCGAAGTGGGCTATTGCTCTGGCGTCGAAAATTATTCGAGGCACCTGACCGGATCGAAGCCGGGTGAGCGTCCCAAGTGTCTGCTCGACTACTTCCCGGACGACTTTCTGATGGTGGTCGACGAAAGTCACGTGACACTGCCGCAGGTTCGGGCGATGTACAACGGTGACCGCGCGCGTAAGCTTAATCTTGTTGAACATGGTTTCCGGCTTCCCTCGGCGCTGGATAACAGGCCAATGACGTTTGAGGAGTTCAACGAACGCCTGCACCAGATTA
>CAZEHJ010000051.1:0-25383 GCA_964512485.1 uncultured Rhodothermales bacterium
AGACCAGATTCAGGTCCACCCATCCCGAATCGGGATCGTTACCGCTGCAATCAAGTCCTGCCTTGATGCGATAGACGTGCACACAGTGACGTCCTTTATAGACGGCTGGCGATCCATCTGGAATATCGACCTGAACGCTCCACTCATATTCCTGATTGGCACTCAGCATTTCCCGGCCACTGACCCCAACGTCTACGCTTACAGTGGTCGTGTGGGCCGTTTCATCGCCCATATGTGTCATATTCCCCTGCTGGTCATAGCAATTGCGGCTGGCGGGGATCCGGACTTCTTCATGCCCTTCCAAAAACAGGTACACGCGTGCCACATCCAGAGGAGCATCGCCAACACTGGCTTTGACTTTCACTTCAAACGGATCGGTGAATGAAGGAGCTGCTGCCTCAATCCAGACTTTCGCGCCCCCACCCGTCAGAGCGTTGGTAAAGGATTTAACCTTGTCGAAAATTCCCATGGTTCTAGTCGGTATCCGTTCTGAATGGTGACGCGGGCAATCCGGCACCATTGTAAAGGTTTGCGCGGTCCGGATTGTCGGCCCAGGCATACCTGACAGATACAGGACTGGCCACATCCGTGCTCGACACCGTTACCGATGTGCCGTCAATCCTCGCATCTGCCCAGTGGTAAATGCCGTCGGCACCGGCGATGGCAAATCCCCCCAACTCTCCTCCGCGGGCTTCTAGACCCGATCCGGCGTGGTCATATTCTATCACAATCGACGAACCGTCAATGGTGTGCGAGGCATACACCGGACCCGAATATTCAAGCTCCTCGCCATAGGTGAAGTACCGCGCAGCGAGGGAAAGACGAAGACCGACATCCTGCTTGTTGCGCGGGTGAATGTCGTTGGCTTCTCCGATGTCAATTATGACCGCCTCACCGGCTTTGTCGAGTTCCAGCGCCGCAGACTGGGATTCCCGCAACACCGCCCACAAACTCTCAGTTGGTTCGTCATGAGCCTGCCTGAAGTTCGCAAGCTGCACCCACAAAAATGCCGCATCCGGAGCGCCGAACAGCTCTCGCCAGCTTGAAATCATCGATTTGAATTGGTCCGCGTAAGCTGTTGGATCGCCCTCATTGAAGGCATTTGATTCACCTTGATACCAGATATACCCCGTCATCGGGTAAGGAAGAATCGGATGAATCATCTTGTTGTAAAGCAGCGTCGGCGACTGGTTGGGAGGTGTTGTGCTGCCGGATCGGAATGCTCCGGCTTTGAATTGCCACGTTCCCTCCAGCGATTTTTTACCGGAGTAGGTTTCCAGCCAGAGTTCGCTTGCGTCTCCGCGAATTCCTCCCAATCCCCCTCTGTCTTCAGCCCGAACGGCAATGACATTGGTCCCTGAGTGAAGGACTCCGGCAGGAACGACGTATTCGCGTGGATTATTCCAGGCGGTGTTCGTGCGACCTACCTCGACACCATTTACCCAGGAAATATCGGCATCGTCAATGCGTCCGAGTCCAAGGATCACGTCCGAATCAGCTATTTCGGAGTCTGATAGTTCTAGAGAAAGCCGGTACCATGCGATCCCGTCGTAACCGTCGAGGCCCTGCTGTTCCCATTCGCCTGGAGCGTTGATGTTCAACCAGTCCGAGGTATCCAGGGCAGGGTCAGCCCAATGAGCGAGGCCATCAACAAGTCCGGCGTCCGTTTCCGGTAAATCCCCCATTTTTTCAGTCAGCCTGGCGATGAGCTCCTCTTGGTTGATTCTCTCCTGCTCCCGGAAGTTGCGGACCACATCTTCGCCAAGTGTTTCGACACTCATCCAGGCCTCCACACGTGATCCCCCCCAGGAAGTGTTCAGAATTCCGATAGGAACATCGACATGTTTTCTGAGCTCGCGGGCGAAATAATATCCGACCGCTGAAAAATTAGCCACGTGATCTGGATCCGCGATCTGCCAGTCGCCACCTGCCAGTTCATTCTCAGGAGTGTCGGAATATGATAGCGGCACCTTGAATTGGCGTATCATCGGATCATCTGCGGCGGCAATCTCTGCCTCAGCATCATTCGAGTTGGCTACAATCCATGCCATGTTCGATTGGCCAGAAGCGACCCATACGTCTCCGAACCAGATGTCGGACACATTTATGGTCGTTTCTCCATCTGAAATAGCCATCGAATGAGGGCCTCCAGCCTCTCGAGGCGTAAAGTCTACCTGCCAGCGTCCATCCCGGCCACTTGCCTCTGAATGTGATTCATTGCCCAGAGTGACGGTCACCTCAGTCCCTGCCGGAGCATAACCCCAAACAGGAAAATCAGAATCGCGCTGCGCAATCATCGAGTCCGAAATCAATCGGGAAACGCGAAATGTGTGGTCAACTGGCTCAGACGAATGATCGTCCACGTACTGGTCCATGCATCCTGCCAGAAGCAGGAGGCACAGGGCCCAGATATTCAAGGCTCTGAGGGATTTCAATTTCTGACTCCGGATGATGTGAGCTCAGTGCATTCCGCCACGGGGTGAGACATGATCATATCGGGATGTCTGCCTGAGAGAAGGTGACACCGGCAACGTCCGGCTCACCAGCCGCGGTCATATGGGATTGTACGAATTTCCACCCACATGAAATGCGAGATCATTGAAATGCACGAATGCCATCAGGATAGCAGCCCAACCCGGCAGGTTCGAGAGTGAAACGTGCTGGAGGGCCGATCGGCCTACTTGATCAGAGACTCACTCAGCTCTTACCCGTCCGTTTCTTTCCGTGGACCTTTATCTCCCGTGTCTTTCTTTCAGACGTCTTTTTCGCTTTCCGATCGCCCGAAGCTTTCTTACCTGACCTCGGGAGACCACCCAGGCGTGGACTGGTTTTGAGTACACGGATCAGATCCTCGTTCTGCACGGGTTTGCTCAGGAATTCGTTCATTCCGGCATCTTCGCACAGTTGACGATCTTCCTTCATGACCGCAGCCGTCAGCGCAATGATGTACGGTAGGCGCTCAGGTGAAAGTGTTTTAATCAGATGTCTCGTTGCTTCGAGCCCATCCATTACCGGCATGTGCATATCCATCAAAATGACATCGTAATCGCGTTTTTCAATCTCAAGAATTGCCTGCTTTCCATCGGAAACGACATCAGGCTTGTACCCCATGCGTAGCAATGTTTTTTCAAACAACATCTTGTTGATCTCATTGTCCTCGGCCAGCAATATTCTCAGCGGATATTTGGTGGCGAGCAGGGTCGTTGTGTCTTGTTCCAGAGGAGCTTCGTCGGCTTCTTTTACACGTGCGCCAGTGATCGCTTCCTTGAAGGCTTCGAACAGATGCAATTGTTTTATCGGCTTACTGATTCGGGCACAAAAAGCATCCGTTTGGAACATGGCATTGAGTCGTTCACTCATCGGCGTCAGAAGTATGAGCGCCAGATTGTCTGATCCCGGCAGGGCCTTCAGTTCATTCGCCAGCAGGAAGGCATCCATGTCGCGCATGTCGGTGTCGAGCAGGGCAACGTCAAATACACTTCCTTCTTCGATCAACCCAAGTGCTTCGGCACCGGAAGGAACTACCGTCACTTTCATACCCCAGGATTCCATCTGCTCCTGAAGCATCATTCGATTGGTCAGGTTGTGCTCAACCAACAATACACGCGATTCCTTCAGTTCAGTCAGGAATCCAGACAGTGAAGGCAGGTTGCCATTGTGTGATATTTCTGACGCGGAAATGGTGAAGTGGAACTTCGATCCCACGCCGGGTACGCTCTCAACCCAGATCTCGCCACCCATCAATTCAGCAAACTCCTTGCTGATCGTGAGCCCCAGCCCGGTGCCGCCATACTTACGTGTTGTCGACGAATCGGCCTGTTCAAACGACTCAAACATGCGTTCGACGCGCTCAGAAGGAATACCAATCCCCGTGTCGGATACCACAAAGTGAAGTTTGCAATCTTCGACCCCGTCAAAGACGTTATTCCCGCTTGTTGCGGGCTGAACGCGAACGGAAATCTCTCCAGTCTCGGTGAACTTGACGGCGTTTGAAATCAGATTGACCAGAATCTGGCGGAGGCGAGTCGCATCGCCCGAGACAAATTCAGGTACCCGCTGATCGATCAAATGCGTTAGAGCGAGGTCCTTTTCCTCGGCCCTCATGGTCATCAGCTCCAGTGCTTCTTCCACACACTCTCGAACGGAAACTGGTTCGTCCTCGAGCTCAATTTTTCCTGCCTCGATCTTGGACAGATCCAGAATGTGATTAATGACCTTGAGCAGCGACTCTCCGCTGGTTCTAATAATATTTACGTACTCGCGCTGGACACGACCCAGATTTTCATCGAGCAATAGATTGGTGAATCCGATCACACCGTTCATGGGAGTGCGGATTTCATGGCTCATGTTGGCCAGAAACTCGCTTTTTGCCCGAGTGGCGCCCAGGGCTTCTTCTTTGGCTTCTACCAGAGCGTGATTGGTCTTGCGCAACTCCGCAGTCCTGGCAGTAACGGTTTGTTCGAGCTCTTCTTTGCGCTTCTTGAGTGTGTGTGTCTGGAACTTGATGTATCCATAAAACGCACATCCCGCACTGGCCCCACATAGCAACAAGAACCACCATGTGAGCCAGAATGGCCCCATTATTTCAAACTGGTAGGCCGCTGCCCTTCCGTTCCAGACACCATCGCTGTTCTTTGCCCTGACCAGAAAGGTGTACGTGCCAGAAGGCAGATTGGAATAAGTAGCACTTGTCAGGTCGGTTTCGGGAGACCAGCTTTCGTCAAATCCATCGAGCATATACTGGTAACGCACCCCTTGCGGTGAGGTGTGACTGACTGCGTTGAAGTGGAAGGTCAGATAGTTTTTATTATGGGGAAGACAGAGGTTCAATGGCAGTCCGCTCCATTTACTGAACCCTTCGGAATAAGCATCCCAATTGCCCTCCTCCAGAAAGAGCTGCAACCCTGTTATGCGCGTTTGAGGCTCTATTTCGTTTACGCTGTCTTCGGTCGGATCGAATTTGGTGAGTCCTTCGATAGTGCCAAACCAGAGGCTTCCATCATCTGCCATGTACGCTGCATGATGATTGGTTTCAATTCCGACAAATCCCTGGGCCCTTCCATATGACCGCACACGCTTTTTACCGGTTCGCTTGTACAGCGGGACATCAATCCTGTTGACGCCCCGATTTGTACCTACCCAGAGGTCTCCTAAATCGTCGAACATCAGGAAGTAGGTCATCTCGTCATTCATTCCTTCGGGTATTCCGAAGTAGTCGAACGAGGATTCAATGTCTCTGGCATGGCGATCGAGAACGTACAGACCGGTTTCGGTCCCGATCCACATATCCCCATCGGAGTCGACTTTGATGTCCGAGATCCAGACCTCATCAAGTGCCTCACCCGATTCAAATGGAACGAATTCATTTCCGTCATAAAGGTCAATTCCTTTCGACGTACCAAGCCATAACACACCCGATTCGTCCGGGAAGACCGCCTGAATCGTTCCGTCATCAGGATTCGCCGTGTTTTCCAGAAGAGTGTAGTCTGCACCATCATACTTGATCAGACCTTCCCCGGTACCGGCCCAGATCGTACCATTTTTATCCTCAGCGATATGAAAAATGGTCCAGATGGGCTCGCCATCGACTTCGCCAGTCAGTTCGTACGAATTGCCTTCGTGTCTTGCAAGACCTGACTCTGTTCCCATCCAGAGAACACCCGTACTTGAACGCAGAAGAGCGTACGTCTCCTCTTCCATCACGTCGTGGTCTGGGCCAGATACAGATGTGAATTGTTCACCGTCGAAGCGATTCAATCCATTCCCGAGGCCGATCACATACTCACCACGCTTGTTCTGCGTCACTCCCCACACCATATCGCCGGTCATTCCATCCTCAACCGTATAGTGCGTGAACGCAGAAGGAACGTGCTTGAGCAGTCCTTTTCCATCCGTCGCTATCCAGATATTTCCTTCTCGATCTTCGAGGAATGATCGGATCGAGACATTTTCGAGGGTTGAGCCAGCGAACTCTGATAAGTCGTATCCCTCCATTCGGGTAACACCGTGATCCGTGCCGATCCAGATTACTCCGTCACTCGCGGTCATGAGGGTTTCAATCCAATCTGATGACAATCCTGATTCCGTAGAAAATCCCATAAAGTCGGCACCATCGAAGCGATGTAGACCATTATCTGTCCCGATCCAGACGTGACCATCGAGTCCGATTGTGATAGCAAATACTGTTGATGTGCCCAGCTTCGAAGATTCGCTCCATTGAGTGAGTTCCTCCCCGTCCATGCGAAACAGTCCGCCTTCAGTTGTTCCGATCCAGATTCTTCCAGCGTCATCGATTTCCAGCGCTCCAAAACTCACATCGCCGATCCGGGGATCATCTACAGGATTGAATTTCATACCATCGAATGAAACCAGGCCATCGCTGGTACCCAGCCACAAAAGACCGTTTTCGTCCTGCGTGATGGCTTTCACGTTATTGTGTAGAAGCCCGTCGTCTATGGTGTACATCTGACTCGTCAGTCCATCGTAGCGAAGGAGTCCTTTTCGCGTACCAAACCAGAGAACCCCGTCACGATCTTCGAACAATTCCTGCGTCTGAATGACTTCCCTGGCCAGTTCTTTTCCAACGTCAAACTTTTCGAATGAGTAGCCATCAAACCGACTGATTCCACCCGCAAAAAGGGCCAACCACAGATCACCACGCTCATCCTGAAGGACGTCAAACACCTGGGATTGTTGAAGGCCCTCTTCGAGAGAGTAGGATTCGAGACTGTAATTTTGCGCCGACGCACCGGAAATCCTCAGAGACAAAACCGCTATCAACCCAAGCAAAACGTACTTGGGAGAAGCTGTCACGGACCGTAAAGGCGCGGAGGAATCCATTTTGAAGTTCTGTGCTCGCTAAAAGCGAGCGAACAGAGAGTCTCACTATTGAGGTTTATTCATCTCCTCGGGTATCGTCCGCGTTTGGCGGTAATTAACCCCTGAAACACCCACAATCAGGATTATTATTGCTTCTCTCCCATCACGTTAGCTCATATTGGACTTGCACCACGTGGGATGCCTTCCACATCAAGCCTCTTGAACCTAGTTTCTCAGCGCGGGAAGAATCACACTTGTGAGCGCCATGAACGTCGATTTTTGGGCTCCACCGTGGATATTCCAACCGTTGAATACGGCCACGATGTCGTGTTCGGGAACGACAAAGACAAACTGCCCTCCATAACCGTTTCCGGCGAAAATGCTTGTTTTTCCTTCTTCCTGGGCTACCACCCACCACTGATAGCCATACCCTTGGTCGGGGCGACCGTTGTTGGGACGAATATCGGGTACGATCGGACTTGTAGCCGCTTCTACCCATTCTTTGGATACGATCTGTTCACCGTTCCAGACTCCATTTCGTAGAAACAGGTACCCGAATCGGGCCAGATCTTCAGTCTTCAGATACAATCCTCCTTCTGTGTCGGCTTCACCATCCGGGGAGATCTTCCAGTAGAAGTCCTTGATCCCGATTGGCTCGAAAAGACGCTCGCGCGCCCATTCGTCTGCTCGCTTACCCGTTGCTTCACGAATAATCTTGCCGAGCAGCACGCTCACGCCGTCATTGTACTGGTAATGAGTCCCGGGATTTCGATCCATGGGGCGCTCCAGCACGTACCGAATCCACTCGTCACTGAGTTCCATCTGAATGGTGTCGTGTTGATCGCCGGAGTATCCTCCTGTTTCGATCCATTTGATTCCACTGCGCATTGTCAGGAAATCCTCCAGTGTCGTGGATTGTTTGCGTTCATCCGTCTGGTAGGGCTCATAATCATCGAACCAGGGCATGACGGGCGAGGCGACGCCTCCGATAAGTCCATCATCCATGGCAATGCCCAGTGCTGTCGACATCACACTTTTGGTGACCGATTGAAGGGAATGCAACTCAGTGCCTTCGAGGTACGGATGCCAGTCCGGATGGTCGTAGTTATACATGTGTTTGGTCGTGTCGTACCGGGCCATAACCGACCAGTAATCTTGTTCGAATCGATAATCGGCGACCACCTTTCCGTTGCGAATCAGCATGAATGCATCTACCAGGCCGTACACACCATTGGACATTTCATTCACGAGTGTCTGAATGGCCACCGGGTCTATTCCCTCTTGTTCAGGGGTTGATACCGGCCACTCTTCTCCTGGCCATGGCCGTCCTTTTTCGTCAACGGCTATGGCCTGTCCCGAGGCCGAGGGAACGAGAATTAGAAGTAAAAGAACCGCGCAAATAGTGCGTCCTGAAAAAACTTTCATGAGTCTCACGGGGCCTGAGTTACAAAATTTGCTGAAATGATAAACCCCTCAGCACCTCGATGCGATGCCGAAGGGTTTACCTCTTCTGATTCAATGAAGGTCACTTTTGAGCCGGAAGCCATCTCGGATTGCTGTCCGATGTTTCATGATTGGTCAGATTCGTTTCGTCGGAGCCATCTGGCCGTATCACGAACACCTCAAAAGCGCCGAGGCGGGCTGAAACGAAAGCAATCCACTCGCCATCGGGAGACCAGGCCGGGGCCAGATCGTCACCTTCCGAAAACGTAAGACGAACCCAGTCCGAGCCATCCGTCGAATTCATCGTGTAAATCTCTGCATCTCCGCTGCTGGTCGAACTGAACGCGATGCGTGATCCGTCCGGTGACCAGGACGGATACCGTTCATCCCCCGGATCGTCGGTGAGACGCCTGACCTTAAAGCCACCGGCATCCGTCACGTACACATCCATCGAATCACTGTCTGGATTCGCGCGATTCGAATAGAAGGCAATCTCGTCCGCCACTGGAGAGAAAAACGGATGGCTGTCCGTGGAAGGATTCTGAGTAATGTTTTCGGGCATCCCTCCAAGAGTTGAAATCACGTAGATCTCAGCATTGCCATCCTCCTCTTCTGCATCGAATGCAATCCAGTTCCCAGCCGCCGAAAACGAAGGGTCGATGCTGTGTCCTTCGCTGTCTGTCACCTGCCGTTGATTGGATCCATCGCGATCAGACATCCACACCTCCCTGCTTCCGCTTCGATTGCTGACCCAGGCGAGTTTTGAGCCGTCGATTGATCCGACGGGGTGATAATCCAGCGAATCGTGATTGGACACATTGACAAGACCGGAACCATCTGGGCTCATCAGGTAAATTTCTCCATTCCCATCGCGACTTGTCTGGAAGGCGATCAAATGACCTGCATCCTCAGCGTATTTCTGCTCATCTCCCGAAAAATCAAGAAATAACAAAAGACCGACCAGCAGCAACGCTGCCGCCAGCGCAATTTTTCCAAGTCCACTCATATCGTGCCTCCCGGATTCAATTCTGTCTCAACATATTGCCGCGGGGCTGTTTACGGCGCGGATTGTTCAGTACGCGGGGGGTTTCCCAGGTAAAACGTCCATCCTGCTTGTAGACATCACCATCCTTCATTACAAAACTCACACCCCTTAGCGCTTCGATGTCGTCGAGCGGATTATGGGGCATCGCAATGATGTCCGCATTCTTACCCACTTTCACTTCGCCGGAATTGGCACCGAGCAGATCCGCAGCGTTCATCGTAACCATCTGCAGGATGTAGGAATTTGGAAATTCTGCGTCAACGTAGCTGTTCAGAAAATCGAGCGTCTGTTCGCCCCGGGTCCGGCCTTCTTCGTAGTAAACAGCGTCGGAGCCAAAGGCCAGTTTCACACCTTTGGCATACGCTCGTTTGTTTCTCTCGACGTTTGCCCAGTAGCGAGTCTCGCCCAAGCGGGCCGCCGGAAAGTCTGTACCGACCAGATACGTGCCGTAAGCAACCATCAGGTCCAACGTCGCATCTGAAGGATTGAATCCGTGTTCAATCGAATCCACGCCGCCCAGAACGGCATTGCGAATTCCTTCATCGCTCGTCGCATGTGACATGACTTTTACACCCATATCGTGAGCTTCTTCGACCGCCACAGCGACATCTTCCTGAGAATAGATATACGGCTGGTTGTCAATGATGAGCTTGATGACGGTTGCCCCGTAGTGTACGTTTTCGCGAATGCCGCGAACGAGTTCTTCATGGGAATCGGCGTACAGGTATTCAGGATTCCCGAGTCCGGGTTTTTCCGGCTGCATCTGGAACTGCCCGCCAAAAGGAGCAATCATGCGGCCCGCAGCCACCATGTTCGGTCCGGGAATCCATCCTCCGTCGATGGCTCTTCGGAGAGTCACATCGCCGTAGAGTCCGTTGTTTCCCGTATCGCGAACCCATACGAATCCGCTTTCCAGCATCGAGCGGGTCATCTGGGTGCCCTGTGCGACGCGCATCGACGTATCCTCGATGAGACTCGCATAGTAGTATGATCCGTGATCATCAATGTCTGAACCATCCATTTCCATCAGAGCCAGATGGGTGTGTGCATCGATGAGTCCCGGCATCACATAGCTGTCAGAAAGATCGATAACCTTAGTGCCATCAGCTGCCCTGACCCTGTCTCCAATGGCCGTAATTTTCCCATCTTCTATGAGAATGGATTGATTGTCAGTCATCGTTCCGCTGGCCACATCGATCAGATGACCGGCTCTGATAACGACGGTCTGGGAATGGGCGGAAAAGGTCGCGAGGCTCGAGGCAAACAGCAGGGCTAGGAACGGCAGCAGTCGTCGCATGGCAGGTCTCCAATAATGGTGGGAAACCTGATTTAAGCGATTCTTGCCGGATTGTCAATCAAAACAGTCCAGAAGCGTTCCAAAGTCCGATTCTAGTGCTTCTTACGCTTGCGGTTTCTGGCACTGGAAGCGTGCTTTCGCTTTCCGCTCGACTTTTTGAACGACTGCTTCTTCGTATGGTTGGATCGGGAAGGAGCTTTCACGTAAGAAATGCTGAATCTCTGCTCACCCAGTTTCGCTTTTTTCAGATCCCGAAAGACCTCTTTGGGCATTCCCGCGGGGAGGTCGATTAGGCTGTATGCCGGAAAGATTTCAATGTGCCCGATGTGCTCCGTATCGAGTCCGGCTTCAGACGATATGACACCCAGGATGTCCTTCGGACCCGCTTTGTGGTCGTGACCAATTTCGATGCGATAGCGCTTCATGCCGCGAGGAAGACGTCTGCGCGATGGATGCGTGTGGGGCAGTTCTACCGGGCGCTCTTGAGCGTCGCTCGGCTTTTCATCTTTCGATTTACGCGGACTTCTACCCTCGCGTTCATCTTCTACAGCCTTAGCCAGTCCTTTCTTGCGAACGGCGGCTTCGCTCGGCGCTTTGTCAACCGGTCCCAACAGCGCTTCCCTTTCGCCAATAAGTTTTTTTGCCAGCGCGGCGGCAATTTCGATGGCCGGAACGTTGTGCTCCTGCTGATATTGTTCCAACAGGCTCTGCATGAATTCCAGTTCTTCGTTGGCCAGCGTGTCGGAGATGCTCTGCTGAAAATCCGCGATGCGTTTGCTGTGCACCATTTCGACGGTCGGAAGTACGAGCGGTTCGATTTTTTTGCGCGTGGCTTTTTCGATCGCGTGCAGCATTCGTCGTTCACGGGGAGCTACAAAGAGAATAGCTTCGCCTTTCCGTCCAGCCCGTCCTGTTCGACCGATCCGGTGGATGTAGGCCTCCGTACCACTGGGTATGTCGTAGTTGATGACGTGTGAGATTCGCTCAACGTCAAGCCCGCGAGCCGCAACGTCGGTAGCTACGACGATGTCCAGGCGGCCTTTCTTGAGTCGATTCACCATCTGCTCGCGCTGCTTCTGCGGCATATCTCCATTCAGCGCTGCGGCAGAATGACCACGAGCTTCGAGTTTTTCTGCCAGCCGCGTGGTCGCCACTCTCGTGCGAACGAAAATCAACATGCCGTCAAACTCTTCAACTTCCAGGATGCGTGTCAAGGCATCTAGCTTATGCAGACCGCTGACCTTCCAGTATCGCTGGCGGATCGTTTCTGCTGTTGCAGTCTTGCCCTTGATCGCGATCTCTGAGGCGTCTTTGAGGTACTTGTGCGCGATGCGCTTGATCTGCGTCGGCATGGTCGCCGAAAAAAGCGCCATCTGACGCTCCTGATTCGTCTGCTCCAGGATCCACTCCACATCGTCAATGAATCCCATCCGAAGCATTTCGTCAGCTTCATCGAGGACAAGAGCCTTCAACCCACCCAGTTTCAGGCGCCCTTTGCTCATGTGGTCCATGATTCGGCCTGGCGTGCCGACGACGGCTTGTACCCCGCGCTTGAGTCCGCGGATCTGCCCTGAATAATCCTGACCACCATAGATGGGAAGGACATGAAAACCCTTGATGTGAGAGGCGTAGCGCTGAAACGCCTCTGCCACCTGGATGGCTAGTTCACGGGTGGGTGTCAGGACAAGAATCTGAACACTCGGATTCTGAATTTCGACTCGAGCGAGCAGCGGTAGTGCAAAAGCTGCCGTCTTTCCCGTCCCCGTTGGAGCACGCCCGATCAGATCAGCGCCTTCAAGCAAAACAGGGATGGCCTGGGCCTGAATGGCAGATGGTGCTTCGTATCCCACCTCATCGACTGCAGCCATCAAGGATGCGGGGAGATTCAGATCGTGAAACGTTGTGATTTCGGAAGAAGGCTTCGACATACTAACTGCAGTGGGTTGGGCGCATTTTTGAGCGCGGTACGGCCGCAAAGTATAGAAAATGAATATGCATACCCTGCATAGAGCCTGTTTAGACGCGAAGAATTATCTGTCCGTGACCGTGGCATTGCGCTTAAAGCAGTCGGGAGACCCACCACGCCAGTATTGCGAGAGGGATCATGTAAAGGTGTCCGGCCAACCAACCCATGAAATGCGGCCGAACCAGGGTGTAATAATCGGTTTCAGGTACGATTAGCCATCGGGGCCGAAATCGAATGAGAAGAGCCCAGTCAATCACAACAAGATCCCACAGATTGACGATCCAGAGAACCAGATATGCCGCCGCTATTTGAGGCATTACGCCCGCTCCCGGAGACAATTCTGCAAGTCGGATCACTCCCAGCGAAGAAGCGCCGACAAGCAGAGTAATTATGGCGATCATTTCGACGATGACCAATGTCCGGTACTCACGAGGAATCTGCTTCTTTCCTCTCTCATCGCGAACGTCCGGTCCGGGACCAAAGAAATGATGGACCAGCAACAATCCCGTGAAAAGCAGCGAAGCGATCAACCCCAAAAGCCATGAAGCATCGAGAAGTGTTAGAATCATGAGGACGCCAGGCCGGATTTTGATTGAGCAGCCGTACAGCGCAAAGGTAAGTGATCCCTGCCTTCTATGATTGTTGCATTTCCGCAGTTAGAGCAGTTGTTTCAGCCGTGCCATTTGTTCAGAACGGAAATATCAGCATTTACTACGAAGTGACCGGATCAGGCCCTGCACTGATTCTGGGGCACAGCTTCCTCTGCTCCACGAAAATGTGGGCCCCTCAGATCAGATCGCTCTCAACCGGTCACACGGTGATAAACGTTGATTTCCGGGGACACGGAAAATCCGAGTTGGGAGATGAGCGCTTCACGATTTATGATCTCAAGAACGATATGCTGTCCGTTCTCGACGATATCGGGGTCCGTGAAGCTATCTGGGGCGGACTGTCCATGGGAGGATTTGCCTCTCTTCGAGCAGCTCTGGAAAATCCCGGAAGGGTTCGAGGACTGATGATTCTGGACTCGGCCGCCCGAGTGGAATCACGCATGAGAATCCTCAAACTGAAGTCAATGCTGAGCGCGGCACGTGTAGTCGGAATGAAGCCGTTTATGCCGCAGGTCGTCCGCGAAATGTTTTCTCGACACACTATCAGGCAAAACCCTGAGCTTGTGGCCGAGTGGAAACCTCGTTTTATGGAGGTGACGCTCGATATCATTGCCAAATACCTCCACATGCTGGAGTCGCGTGACGATTTGATCCCCCGCCTGTCACAGATCCACAAACCGACGCTGGTTCTTGCGGGCGAGGATGACCAGGCTCTCCCCGTCATCTGCTCGAAGGAGATTGCAGACGATATTCCGGACGCAAAACTGGTCATTGTCAAAGACGCAGGACACCTTTCAACACTCGAACAACCTGAAATTGTCACTGAACACCTCATGAATTTCCTGGATCGCTTCAGTGTGTAGCCTTCCTTTTGACCGGAAGGAAAGCGATTTTGCGGGCTCTCGGAATTGTATCACTTCAAAAACAGCCCAATGACCCGAATTGCTGTCATTCTCGCTTTCGTTATCCTCAGTTCGTGCCCATCACGCGCACAAGACGCTCTTCTGAACAGAGCCGATGTTCAGGAGGCGATGGCCCATATCGAAGCCGAATATGAGCGATTTGTAGACAAACAAATTCAGATTTCTGAGATCCCGGCTCCTCCCTTCAAGGAAGAGGAACGGGCGGCGTTCATGGCGGCGGAATTCGATCGGCTGGGATTGACTGACGTCCACATTGATGAAGAAGGAAATGTTTACGGACAACGTGCAGGAGCGAGTGAGCGGGTATTGGTGGTGAGCGCTCACGTCGATACTGTGTTTCCCGAAGGAACGGACGTGACCGTACGCCGCGAAGGCGCAGTCTTGCACGGCCCCGGAATCGTAGATGACGTGCTGGGACTGTCTTCATTGCTGGGATTGATTGAGTCGCTCGACGAAGCCGGAATTGAAACTGACCAGAGCCTGTTGTTCATGGGGACCGTGGGCGAAGAAGGACTCGGTGACCTCCGGGGCGTGAAATATCTATTCAATGAGCACCCCATCCGAGACAGAATCGACGGATTCATATCGATCGACGGTAGCGGAATGAGCGGTGTGACACACGGCGCGCTGGGCAGTAAACGTTACCGCATCACGGTGAAAGGCCCTGGTGGCCACAGTTGGGGATCATTTGGTGATGTGAATCCAGCACACGCCCTCGGGCAAATCATTGCGCGTTTCACGTCCATGCCTGCCCCTATCGATCCCCGTACGTCCTACAATGTAGGCCGCATCGGAGGCGGCACTTCGATCAACTCTATCCCGTTTGAGGTGTGGATGGAGGTGGATATGCGATCGTACAGCAACGAGGCACTGTTGGAGATAGAAGCTCTGTTTCTGGAGACGGTACAGCAAGGTATTGACGCGGAAAACCTGTTTCGAAAAAGCTCTGCGACGAGCTTGACAGTGGACATTGAAAAAGTAGGAGATCGTCCCAGCGGCACTACCGATGAAAATGAGATACTTGTTCGGGCGGCGATGAGGGCGACGAGTGCCATGCACGAGGAGCCCACACTCAGTACGAGTAGTACTGATTCGAATATTCCCATCAGCCTCGGAATTCCAGCCATCACAATTGGGGGCGGCGGAGTCGGCACCGGATCTCATTCATTGCATGAGTCCTTTGATACCACGGACGCCTACCTTGGTCTGCAGCGTATTTTGCTCACGGTTCTCGCATACGACGAGATGAAAAAAGAAGCTCAGTAGAGCTCCTGCCAAATCCTTCTCAATCAAACTCCGACGCAAGACATGTCCGACTCGAAACGCATTTCAGGATTCAGGTGCACGAATATTCGTCGTCAAGGTTATTTCACCCAGACGGAAGAAGAAATCTCTGAGTTGGCCGTGGGAAACCGATTCGCTTATCAGCTGTGCGCCGTTCTTGTCATTTTCGGCACTGTAACCGCCAATACGATGTTGCTGGGTTCAATGATCGGAATCACCATTCTGGCCATGATCCTGCCAAACCACCCGTTCGACTACATCTACAATGGCGGAATTCGGCACATGATCGACAAACCAGCGGTTCCTCGGCGTTCTCCTCAGCTCAGATTCGCATGTGCAATAGCCACTGTGTGGCTGGCTGCCACAGTATGGGCATTTTCGACCGGAGATTTGACGCTCGGGTACTGGCTCGGCGGTTCGTTGGGAGCCGTTGCGACTCTCGTTGGCACGCTTGACGTCTGCATTCCGTCCATTATTTACAACGCCGTCATGAGAGTCAAGGTACCGGCTTGACCCTGATCAGTTTTGACGAACCCGGGAGTTTGAGACGGACGGGGATAGTCAAACGGCGATGGCTGCTGCGTCGTTGCTCTCTGCGTCCTCTACAGCTCTTGGTACTTGGCGATTTCTCAACACCATGACCGTGTACACCGCGCCGGCGAATACAGCGACGTTAATGAGACGCATCCATTCTGAAGCGAATATGTGCGTCACGAATGCTCCAAGCATCACAACGAGTAAAAGCTTTGCAGCATGGCGCGACACCCGCGGGATCATCAAGCCGATTCCACCACTGATCTCGAGTAGCCCGACGACATGCGCGAATCGGGCGGGATAACCCCAGTTTTCGAACATCTCCAGGACACCCGAGACGCCAAACAATTTGGGTTGACCCGCGAGGATGAACAACAGGCCGAAAATGATTGAAAGGGTCCACATTATTATGGACATGGTTCTGGCAGACATGGCGCGTTCGAATAGTTCAATTAAAATGAGCTATAAACAAGCACCAGGCACCTGAGAACACCTTTCAAAAAGCTGTCATATTTCTGTTTTTATTGTTTCATTCACCTCACGCATCTCCTTTCGTCGCTACCCGTAGAACGGTCTCATGGAAGCCACCTCGAAACATATTCAATTCGGTTCGATCCGTCTTCACCCTGATACCTGTCAGATCGAACATGCACGTTCGTCGCGAAAAGTTGCGCCACGTGACATGGAGGTACTTCTGAAGCTTGTGGAGGCTGATGGGCAGGTCGTGTCACGCGACAAGCTGCTGCTCGACGTCTGGAAAGACGTCGTTGTAAATGAAGAGACCGTTTCTCTTTCCATTTCGAGAATCCGCACAGCTCTGGACGAGAGCGCACGAGAGCCCCGCATCATTCAGACAATTCCCAAGAGAGGATACAGGGCCATTGCCCCCGGAAAACGCTTCAAGGTTTCCAAAGGCCAGATGGCTTTTGCTATCGTATCCATCCTGCTGCTCATCGTGACCATGTTGTTTCTGCAGGTTCAGTCCATGTATCACCAGGTTTCGGACGCGGGGTTGTAGATTCAGGGATCGAATTCCTTCAGAACCCGCCCTGTCCCCTCCCGATGATTGAGTTTTCTTCTGAACAAAAAGAACTGATTACCAACGAATTACGGCGTTTTGTCAATGAAGAACTGGGGCAGGACGTAGGCACATTCGAAGCGATGGATCTTTTCGACTTCGTTTCCGAATCCATCGGCCCCATGTTTTACAATCGCGGGCTTCTCGACGCACAGGCCGTGCTGTCAAAACGAATCGATGCGGTGACGGAAGCGATCAGCGAGCTGGAGAAATCGTCAAAGCTGGAACGTTGACGCGGGCCCATCAACGGTCGACAGCCCAGAAATGCACCTGGAAACTGAATACCGTGTAAGCGACTTTGCTTCCATCGGGTGAGTAGGCTGGCTGGGTTTTATGTGAGGGATCCCACGTCAATTGTTGGCCGTGCCCGCCTTCTGAAGACACTCTGAAGACCTGCAGCCATTGCCCTTCTCCATTCGCGATGTACGTGATCCACTTTCCATCATGGGACGCAGAAATTCCGGAAAACACCTGAGGCGATTCAAACTCATGGATGAGTTCGGGAGCGCCTCCTGTTCGAGCGACCTTGTAGATTGACTTCCTGTTTGCCTCTGAAGCGGCTTCGAAGACTATTTGATCCGAGCCTCCCAACCACTCGCCGTGTTGCGCGTCGAGGGGAAAGTCTCCCAGGTCCACCGGAGTTGCCCCTTGTAGTATTTCTCCAGTGTCCTGATCGATTTCGATGACGAACAGGTCGCTTCGTCGTCCTCCATTTGGCAATCGTCTGTAACTCGCGTACTGAATAAAACGCCCGTCCTCTGACCATCGCGGCCATCCCGTTTCACTCCCACCTTCTGAAATTTGAATGGCTTCCTCGGATAGATCAGCAGGCATCAGCCAGATATCATCTCCGTTTACATGGCTATGCAGAACAATCCACTTCCCGTTGGGAGACCAGTGCAGGCTCTGATCCTCAGAATATGATTGGCGCACAACGACATCCGGTTCTTTGGCCGGAAGATCGCCCGTGACATCGACGTAGCCGACGTGCTGGCTGATGTCCGGGTAGTGAATATCATCGGTTTGCCTGCGCCAATCCCCCCAGGTGAAGCTCAGTTTCTCGCCCGTCCAGTCCCACATTGGCGTTTCGGACAGAAAGGATGTAACGGGGGTGCTCCATCCTCCTTCAGCATCAGTCATAGCAACGAACAGGCCGTAGTCCTGGGACTTGAACAATAGCGTGCCATCCGAGGCCAGGGATGGTGAATACGCGTCTCTATCAAAGCTCGAAATACGCATTTCGCTTCCAGACGCGAGCTCTCTTTTCCAGACGTCCAGGCGACTTCGGTCGTCAGGTTTGGAGTAGTAGAGTGTATTTCCATCAGATGAAAACACATATCGACCGTACACATGTTCAGCCCAATCCGCGGCCGGGCTTCCACACGGCATTTGTAGATCCTGACCGTGGTCAGTCAGCACCAGACATGATATGCCACCATCGGGCATGAATGCAGGAAATCCGATTCGGGCAGCAGATGCCAGCGTATCACCGGACATTCCATTGGTCATATCGACGAGGACGAGGTGCTGCTGCCCGCCACGACTGATAATTCCCGCCGCACGTGTGCCTGATTGATCGAACACCAGTTCGCGGAATTTGCCTGAAACGCCCGGATTCCAGAGAGCATGTCTTTCGCCCGACTCGAAATCATAGCGGTACCACTGAACGGTGGACCTGTCAAACGATCGTTCTCGAACAGCAGCTGCAAACGAGGATCCAATCCAGGTCAATTGATTGATGGAATTGATACCGGGACCAAACCGTTGAGGGGGTCCCCCGGAAGAGGGAATCAGATCGATATACCGATCGCTGGTGTAGGCGATCCACTCTCCATCGGCAGATATGGATCCCAGTGGGTCGCGGTACGCAACCGGACCAACCTGCTCCACCGATGTCACATATCTCAAGCGAAAATCGGAATCTGTCTGCTGATTGCAAGCAGATGACAACATCAGCAATGCAGATAGCACGACTGCCAATGCACAAGTGGCCTTGAAGGGTCTCATTCGAAAAAGGAATACGCTGGATGAAAAAATCCTGGTGTTCATATATAGGGATTTCGGCCATAAAACTGCGAAAGAGGGCCACATGAACTACGAACGACCAATTCGCAACTAAATGCGAATGAGATTCGTATTTGGTTTCAATTGTTTAACATCTTCCTCCTTCACATGACGAACTGGCGAAAAAAAGCCGTCCAATCCAGAAGCCGATCAACAGAGAAAGCGTTGGCTCGAGCTGCCCGGGAATTACTGGATGACAAAGGCTTCGAACAAACACGAGTCGATGAGGTCGCGCAACGTGCGGGTACATCCGTAGGCGGGTTTTATGCCCGGTTCAAAGGAAAATCTGCCCTGCTTCATCTTGCTGACATCGACTTTATCGATGCATGCCTCGAGGCTTTCGACGAAGCAGTCCCGGAAGACTTCGATGGCGACATATTTGATTTGCTCAGATCATATATCCGGGTAATGGTATTTCAGTTCGACAAACATCGCGATTCCATTTTGCAGGTGCTTCGGCACGCTTCCGAGGATGAATCCGGAGAATTCAGACTTCGGACCACCGAATTCAACAACAAGATTCACGGACGCATGCGAAAGCTTCTGATGCTGAGGAAGATCTCGATTGCTCATCCCGATCCCGAATTTGCCATCAACATGACCCTGTTCATGGCATCGGCGGCGGCCCGGGAAGCTGTTCTTCGCAATGCCCTCCACGCCTACCCCGTTGACATATCACTTGAAGAACTGATAGATGTCCTGGTCTCGAGTGCGTCACTATATCTGACCATCCAACAGTCATGAAAAATCTTACTCTCTTCTTTGTCGCGATATTTTGGTCGCTGGCAGCAACGCCTGCTTCTGCTCAGGTACCCGACTCCACTATTCTCTCCCTCATGGAAGAGTTCAACGTTCCGGGCCTGTCGATCTCCGTTGTTACGGGCGATGAAATGGTAAACACTGCATTCGGACACGCTGATGCAGCAGGCCGAATCCCGGTGACCACAGATACGCCTTTCAGAATCGCATCGGTTGCCAAAGTATTGGTAGCTGCCACTGCCATGATTGAGGTTGCTGATGGATCGATAGCACTCGAAGATGATCTTTCGGCCCTGTTTCCTTCCAGCGGCCCCTTTTCCGGCCCGGTTACGCTGCACGATCTCCTTACGCACTCAGCAGGGTTCGACGAACGACTTGTCGGGTACGCCGCCCGTTCGCAAGAAGCAATGATTCCACTGGCGGATTACCTGGGCTCGAGGATGCCAGCCAGGGGTTGGCCCGTGGGCGAGCACATCAATTACTCCAACCACGGAATGTCCCTGGCAGCCCTTGCGCTCCAGGATGCCAGTGACGAGTCGTTCGCTGATCTGGCCACAAGAAAGTTGTTTGCTCCGCTCGACATGACGAGCACCACGTTTGTCTCCCGCGACATTCCTCTGCCTGATTCGCCTGCAGAACCACTTCGTTGCAATGACGCGGGGTGCGAAACCGTCGAACATATGTTTTCTCATGCTTACCCGGCCGGACTCACGTTTTCGACAGCACCTGACATGGGCCGATTCGTTGCTGCCGTGCTCGAGGCCAACGAATCCGGTGGCCCACTGAGCGAACTGATCCCCACCCGTTTTTCGCACGACGAAAGAATACCCGGAATGTCATATGGTTTCTTCAACCAGGAGTACGCGGGCTGGGACGTCCGGGCACATGCTGGATCAGTACCCGGATATTGGTCGCTTCTGGTCGTCATTCCCGAGAAGGATATGGGCTTTTTCTTCGTTGCCAATGGAGGAAGCTCACGTTTTGGAGAGCGGATGCGAGATGAGTTATTGACCTCCTTGCTTGGGCCCTGGAATGCCGAGAAACCCTATCAACTGCGCTCAGAAGATCCAGAAATCCGAGCCGGAGTCTATGAGTTGACCCGCTATTCGCACGACACCATCGAGCGTTTCCCTCAGATATTCTACAACTCCATTCAGGTGTGGGCCAGCGGCGACACATTGTTGGTTTACTCAGGAGGACGTGTCCGGGAATATTTGCAAACCGGCGTCGATCTGTACCAAAATGTCGATGGTAAAGATCAAATCGCGTTCGGAATGCGTCGTGGCGAAGAACGCATGTTCAGGCAGAGTTTCGCATATGGTGCCGGTCTTGCCGCCGCCTATGAGAAGCGACCGTTTTACCGATCTCCTGGATTTCAGAATGAGTATGGCTCGTTTTTGATCGGGCTGCCCGTCATATTTGTTTTCGCTATCTGGCCGATCGGGGCCTTGATAGCGCTGATTCGCCGCAGAAAAAAGTCCCTCGACCGAGCTGAAAACTGGAAATTTCAGGTAGCAGGGTCAACGGTTTTGGCTGCGGCAACCGGACTTTTCGTCTGGTTCGGCTTCGGGTTCGTAGCCATGAGCAACCGCCTTTTAGAAAACGGTGAAATGTTCTTCGGTGTGCCGGAGGCGATGCAGTCAATGACTTGGATGCCCGTAGTTCACGCCCTGCTTACGGTGATACTGATCGCTGTCTGTGTCCCCGTTTGGCGGGACAAATGGTGGGGACTGGTAAGGCGACTCCTCTTTTCTGTCACCGTATTGGGATTGATTCTTCAGCTGCACTTTTTGATCAACTGGAATTACCTGCCGGCATCCTGGTAGGGGCTCATTTTGTACGGTACTCACCTACTCCTCATGAGGGGATCTTCAGTCAAGACGATGCTCTTTCGCGGGGCAGCGTGATCCGCGGGCCACTCTAACTTTCGGGCGTTTTGATCCAGCAGTTTTGATCACCAGACGCGTCGCCCAATATGAGTATCAATCAGGACCTGACCGCCAATCCCGCCCCTTTGGGTCTCATGGGGTTTGGCATGACCACCGTGTTGCTCAACCTCCACAACTCGGGCCTTTTTGAGCTCGGGGCAATGATTTTGGCGATGGGCCATTTTTACGGCGGCATAGCGCAGATTATTGCCGGAATCATGGAGTGGAAGAAAGGCAACACGTTCGGTACAGTGGCCTTCACTTCTTACGGACTGTTTTGGCTCACACTGGTGGCTCTTTTGATGATGCCGGCCCTCGGACTGGCTGAACCAGCAGAGAATTCCGCCATGGTCGCCTACCTGCTCATGTGGGGCCTCTTCACAGCGGTGCTGTTTGTTGCAACGTTGAAAATGAATCGCGCGCTGCAGTTCGTTTTCTTCTCTCTCGCCCTTCTATTCTTCCTCCTGGCACTGGGTGACTATACCGGAAATGCCACGATCACCACTATCGCCGGCATCGAAGGAATCATCTGCGGGATGTCGGCCATCTACACGGCCCTGGCACAGGTACTCAATGAGGTCTACGAACGAACGGTCTTGCCGATCGGAGTTGTAGGCTCTTGAATTCCGTCGATGGAAGTGGGAGCGAGATCACTACCGAGCAATCGCCGACAGAATAAAACCCGTCACGTTGTTCTTGAGGGCCAGGAGTTCGTCGTCCAGGGCATACATCATATGCCCCGCCTGGTAGTAGTTGTGCGTGATATTCTGCCGTAACTCATCTGGCAAGATCATGTGATCGGTAGTCCATTCTGTCGCGAAAAACGGTGTTGCCAGATCATAATAGCCGTTTTCGAA
This sequence comes from uncultured Rhodothermales bacterium, assembly GCA_964512485.1. Lineage (GTDB taxonomy): Bacteria > Bacteroidota > Rhodothermia > Rhodothermales > UBA10348 > CAZEHJ01. The sequence goes on from CAZEHJ010000051.1 coordinate 22,609, forward strand.
TTGAACCTTGAGGTTCGGATTTCGAATCATGGCCTGCTCCAGATCGGGCGCAACATTCGTAGACCCGAGCCATCCTCCACCGTTGCCTCGTGACCAATTCCAGTTTCTGGTCCCGCCACTGACCTGATACTTGTCCGTCGATTCGAATTGCAGATCCTCTCGCAAATACCGGTTGATCGCGGCCGTGTACGCCCCACTTATTGCCGGAGATTGGGCGTCGTAAAACGGCGTTTCGGCGAGCAATTCATTTGTAAATCCGTCGTATCTCGAGTCGAGACGAGAGATCACTCGCTCATCGTTTCTCAAAAGCTCGGCCCGAAATTGACCCGCGGTGACACGCAGGTTGGCTCGATCGAGGTATTCCTCGGATAGCCCTGTGTATTCGGCAAGTTGCTTGCGCACCGCAGCCACGTCTGAATCCGGTGCCGAAGCACCTTGGGCGAGCACCGTTGCATAATCAGTTGTGGCAAACGTGCGCACTTCGCTCAACCATGCTTCAAGATCTGCCGGCCATTCGATGACCCCGTGATAGGCGGCAGAAATGGCGTATGTGGGCATGAAGGTGACGTATGACACATCGCGACCAGCGCCAAATCGAAGCGTTTCAAAGTCCAGTACCGATGAAACCATCACGACGCCGTTGAAATGCATTCCAGCACGATTTTGCAGCCTGTTTACCAACACGGCGTTGCGCGTGGTGCCGTAGCTCTCACCGATCAAAAACTTGGGCGAATTCCACCGATCGTTTCGCGTGACGTACTGCGTGATAAACTGCGTCAGTGAAGCGGCGTCCTCGTCGATTCCCCAGTATTCACTTCCCTCTCCTTCGCCGACAACGCGACTGAACCCAGTCCCGATGGGGTCAATGAACACCATATCCGTGACGCCAATCAGCGAACCCGGATTGTCTTCAACATCGTACGGTGGCGGAGGGGTTGGATCGGGGTCGTTCACCAAAACCCTTTTGGGACCAAACGCGCCCATGTGCAACCACATCGACGCCGAGCCCGGACCCCCGTTGAAAATGAACGAAACAGGCCTCGAACCCGCTTCTTCCCCTTCCACTGTGTACGCTGTGAAATACAGACTGCCTGTTACTTCTCCGTCATCGTTCTTGAGATGAATGGTTGCCGCGGTAGCTGTGTACGAAATGGTTTCACCATCGATCTGGATTGAGTGCTGGGTAACTGTTTCTCGTTCTGGAGGGATCGCCTTCGCTTCTTGCGGGCTTTCGGCATCTTGCGCGTGCGATGCGCCGGCGAATCCAAAGATGCATACCGTCAGAAAAAGTACAGGAACCGAGGAACGTAAAACGCGCATGGAAATGTCCAGAAATGCAGATTGGTGGTCTTTTGCTCAGCCTTTCGAGCATGGCTGCTAAAGTAGGTCGGGGCTGCTACATTGTAAAAAACGGTCCAGGATCACTCGATACGCCGAAGATGTGTCGACCATTTTGTAACGAAGAACGAGTTATGACGAAGAAACGCATTTACAGGCTGATGGCTGCCGGATTGATGGCATTTCTGACGGCGGGTTGCTCTCAAATTGGGTTGGCGCAGTCAACTTCGTCAGAAGCTCGATTGGCATCATGGGCTGAGCATCTGGAGTTGGAGCAGACCTCTCCCTTTCGGAATATGAAGTGGCGATCCATCGGCCCACTTCAGGCAGGGGCCCGAGTAGAGGCGATTGCGGTTCCTCCCAGGATTCATGGAATCATATACGCTGGAATCGGCTCGGGAAACCTGTGGAAGTCTGAAAACAATGGCACGACGTGGTCGCCCATATTTGAGAATGAGTCCACGTTTTCGATCGGTGATGTCGCGGTTTCCAGCTCGAATCCAGATGTCGTCTGGGTAGGTACGGGCGAAACTCAACCACGCCCCTGGGGATATTCCTATTCTGGTACGGGTGTTTTTAAATCCGACGATGCCGGCGAGTCATGGGAGCACAAAGGGCTCACCGACACGCATCATATTGGCAAAGTGCTGATCGATCCACGCGATGCCAACACGGTTTTTGTGGCAGCTATTGGACATTTCTGGTCCCGAAATACGGAACGCGGTGTTTTCCGTTCGCAAGACGGCGGCGATACCTGGGAAAAAGTACTCTACCGTGGCGATCAGACGGGCGCGATCGACGTCATCATGCATCCAGACGATTCAAACATTTTGTACGCCGCGTTGTGGCAAACGGTGAGCGGCGAAGCGACGGTCTCGGGAGAAAACAGCGGGGTGTATAAAAGCACGGATGGTGGAGATACATGGATTCGACTGGAAAACGGTCTGCCTGCTGGCCCGCTCGGCCGGATGGGCCTGGAAATCAGCCCTTCAAACCCCAACGTTGTATTCGCATTCATCGATAACCGGGCAGTGACCGAGGACGAGGAAGGCAACGAACAATTCGTGGGCGGAGAATTGTACCGCTCGGACGATGCCGGGAATTCCTGGACCAGAACCCACGACACCAGTCTGGCACATGTCTTCGGAACGTCAGGTTGGAAGTTTGCAGACGTTCGAGTGTCGCCTGATGACCCCAATGAGGTGTTCGTGCTCGGAACCCGGGCCTGGCGCTCTTATGATGGGGGCCAGTCGTTCGACACGATCGGAGAAGATATCGTCCGTATTCATGACACGCGCGGAGAGGTAATGCATCTGGATCACCACGAGATATGGATTGATCCAATGAATGCTGATCGCATTCTGCTAGGCAATGACGGAGGGCTCTTTCAATCCTATGATGGTGGCGACAGCTGGCTGCACCACAACAACATACCCG
>CAZEHJ010000051.1:25483-27159 GCA_964512485.1 uncultured Rhodothermales bacterium
CTCTTTCAATCCTATGATGGTGGCGACAGCTGGCTGCACCACAACAACATACCCGCTGCAGAATTCTATTCGGTGTCTGTTGACCAGGCTTCGCCCTACAACGTATACGGTGGCACGCAGGACAACGCGGCGTTATACGGGCCCAGCAATACCGACCTCGACGCATCACTGGTCGTGGGCTCGACGCGCGACCCCTGGGAAAATGTCTATCTGGACCGATGGACTGGCGGCGATTCGTTCGATACGCTACTCGACCCGACTGACGAAGACATCATCTACTACACACACCAGCACGGTGCTATGCTGAAGATGGATCGGAGCGGAAGTTCGGTTCAGTCTGGTGGGCAGTCTACAATTTCCATTCGACCGCGCCCAAGTGACGAAGACGTGTCGTATCGGTTCGGATGGTACACTCCCATTGTACTTTCGCATCACGATCCCAGGACGCTCTATGTGGGAAGCAACTACCTACTGAAGTCCTCCAACAAGGGAGAAAACTGGCGCGCGATCAGCCCGGATCTGTCGGACGAAGCGTTCGGGGAACGGGCGGTCGTGCCATTTGGGACGATTACTTTTGTCGCGGAATCACCTTTTGATCCGGACCGCATCTGGGTTTCCACCGAAGGAGGAACCGTTTGGCGCACCGACAACGGCGGAGAAGAGTGGATTCGGCTGGATGAAGGATTGCCGGAAAAGTGGGCAAGCCGCTTGATCGCGTCCAAACACGACCAAAACACTGTGTATCTGGCCATGAGTGGTTTTCGCCAAGATGACTTCAGCGCATACCTGTATCGATCCCCGGATGCCGGTGAGACGTGGGATTCAATCGTTTCCAATCTGCCGGCAGAAACGATAAATGTGATTACGGAAGATCCACAGGATCCCCGCGTTCTTTATGTCGGCACGGATCTCGGTGTATTGGTCACGCTCAATGGCGGCGGTCACTGGAATTCTCTCTCCTCCTCGCTTCCTACGACTCCAGTTCACGATTTAGTGGTCCACGAGCGCGATGACGAAATCGTAATTGGCACTCATGGTCGGAGTGCGTTCGTGCTGGACGCATCGCCCATTCGGGCGTTTGCAGAAATCGAGTCAGATGGCCTCCCCCACCTTTTTGAGACTGATCCCGCGCTTCTGCCTCACTGGGAAGGTCGATCGATCAGGTCCCGGGCTGGTACGACGTACGGGGAAGCGCTCGTTTCGTATGGAATTCCACCTGGTATCTCGGGAGGCCGCGCCACTATCCAAATATTCGATCCCGATGGAAGCCTGGTCAGCGAATTGGAAGGAGGCGCAGGTTCAGGCATTCATGTCGTTCGGTGGGACTTGATACCTGAAGGTGCTGAATTGGTTAGAGCACAATACGGAGACCGACAAGCGTACGTCGAGCCCGGCGTGTATTCAGTCATTCTGACTGTTGGCAGACATTCAATTGAGGGTTCTGTGACGGTGCTCAGGCAGTAAAATACATATGTCTGGATGGAGCAATTATCTCGTAAAGTCAGTGCGATTTGCTACATGGTGGTACGCAACGAGTTAAATAATTGACCACAGCGATCAAGTTTGCGTATTCAGGCTCATACCGCGACATTTGAGCGGTTTCCAGACCAACACATCATGATTGGATCCACACTTTCTCATTACGAAATCACTGCCGAGCTCGGGCGCGGCGGCAT
>CAZEHJ010000052.1:0-18441 GCA_964512485.1 uncultured Rhodothermales bacterium
GCGCCCTCGGCAAGAATCGAACTTGCGACACCCGGTTTAGGAAACCGGTGCTCTATCCACTGAGCTACGAGGGCGTATCTTGGGCGCAGAAAATACGCTTTGATTCACTCAGATTCTTGCGATATGTCCCTCGATGTTGATGTACTTCGTTCTGTTACCCCAGGCTGTGAGCATGTAATCCATTTTAACAATGCTGGTGCAGGACTCATGCCCGAATCCGTCATTGATGCCTTGCAAGGGCATATTACGCGGGAAGCCATTATCGGCGGCTACGAAGCCCACGCAGCGGCTGATCCCGAATATCAGGACACGTACAGGGCTCTGGAAGAGCTCCTGGGTGCCAAACAGGGCGAAATTGCCCTGATTGAGAACGCGACTCGAGCCTGGGATCAGGTGTTTTATGGGATGGACTTCAATCCCGGAGATCGCGTTGTGACCGCCCAGGCCTCGTACGCGAGCAACTATCTGGCAATGCTTCATCAGAAGAAGCGTCACGGAATAGAGATCGATGTCATTGGCAACGACGAACACGGACAGGTCGATGTTGCAGCACTCGAAGCGGCTCTCACCGAACGGACTCGGTTGATCTGCCTGACGCACATTCCTACGAATGGTGGATTGATCAATCCGGCAGCAGAGGTGGGAGCGATCGCGAATCAGGCTGGCGTACCGTATCTGCTTGACGCCTGTCAGTCGGTCGGCCAGGTTGCCATCGACGTGGATGAGATTGGTTGTGATTTTCTTTCAGGTACGGGTCGAAAGTATCTGCGTGGTCCCCGGGGAACGGGCTTCCTCTATGTCCGGACAGCGGCGCTTGACCTGATCGATCCGCCGTTTCTGGATCTGCATGCTGCCGACTGGGTTGAGATGGATGAATACGTACTCGGTCCGGGAGCTTCCAGATTTGAAAACTGGGAAGGATTCGTCGCAGGCAAGATTGCGCTCGGCGCCGCGGTCAGATACCTGCAGGAAATTGGTCCCGAAGATGTGTATGCCCGCATAGCGGACCTGGCGGCTCTCCTGCGTGAAAAATTGAGTCTGATCGAAGGCGTTACCGTCCATGACCTCGGAATCCGGAAAGGCGGTATTGTGACGTTTTCGAGCGAGAATATTGATGCCAAAGCGCTTCAGGAAGGGCTGGCAGAAGCCGGTATCAACGTGAATCTGGCCTTTCCCAAATGGGCCAAACTGGATGCAGACACTCGCGGATTGCCTCTGATGATCAGGGCCTCGGTGCACGCATATAACACAGAAGAAGAAGTCGACGAATTCGTTAAGCGCGTAGCCATTCTGAACGATTTGCGATGACTCACCGCATCGGGTAGATTCCCTCCCCTTCCCTTTCCGACGACTGAGTGAAAGATTCTCCAACTGCCAAATCTCCTGTCTGGGCGTGGTCGATGTATGACTTCGCCAATTCGGCGTTTACCACACTGGTGGTCACGTTCGTCTACGCCACGTTTTTCGCAAAAGGCATTGCTCCGAATGAGCAAATGGGCACGGACCTGTGGTCGGATGGAGTTACAATTTCTGCGTTATTGGTCGCTGTTCTTTCACCGTTTGTGGGAGCAATGGCAGACAGAGGAGGTTATCGAAAACGATATCTCGCGATTGCAACGGTCGTGTGTATCCTCGCAACGGTGGCCCTCTTTTTCCCCCAGCAAGGAGATGTGTACTTCGCGATCACAATTTTTGTGGTGGCGAACGTCGCATTCGAGATGGCGAATGTCTTTTATAATGCGTTTCTGCCTGATATCGCACCTCCAGAAAAAATTGGGAGGATTTCGGGCTACGGCTGGGCGCTCGGATACGTGGGCGGTTTGTTGTGTCTTGTAGTGGGACTCGTGGTGTTCGTGCAGCCTGACCCCCCGATGTTGGGATTGAATGCCGACACGGACGCTCAATTCCGGGCGACCAATATTCTGGTGGCTGCATGGTTCGCCGTTTTCAGTATCCCCCTGTTCCTGCTCGTCAAGGATGAGCCAGTGGAAAACCCTCCTCCTGCAAGGCAACTGATGCGGGAAGCCTGGTCAGACCTCAAGCGAGTGTTTTCTGAGATCAAAAACTTCCGCCAGGTATTCCGTCTGCTGGTGGCACGTCTGATTTACAATGATGGTCTGGTCACCATCTTTGCCTTCGGTGGGATTTACGCCGGAACAGTCTTCGGATTCTCCCTGGACGAAGTAATCATTTTTGGAATCGCGCTGAACGTCTCTGCCGGCTTTGGAGCGTGGGCCATGGGGCACGTTGACGACAAAATCGGTGGACGACCAACCATTCTGATATCCATTGTCGGACTGATCGCCGCCACGCTACTGGCAGTATTTACAACCTCTGTTTTCTGGTTCTGGGTATCCGGAATGGGAGTGGGATTGCTGGCCGGGCCCAATCAGGCTGCCAGTCGATCTCTTCTGGCCCGCTTCACACCGGATGACCACGAGAACGAGTTTTTCGGGTTCTTTGCCTTCTCGGGCAAGTTCACCGCGTTCCTGGGACCACTCCTTCTGGGCGAACTGACCGTGATGTTCGGAAGTATGCGAGCGGGAATATCAGTTGTCGTCCTCCTCTTTATTGTCGGGGGCTTATTGATGCTCCGCGTGGATGAAACCGAAGGAAAACTGGCTTCTGGGCGAGTATGAGTGTTCAACTGAAGGATATTGATTCGGCACTTATGGACTGGGCTCCCGCCGGGACCGCCCAATCCTACGACAATGTCGGGCTACAGATCGGTCGGCTTTCAAAGAACGTAGCTCGTTGCCTGATTGCTTTGGACCTGACACCCGATGTGGTTCGCGAGGCGATAAATTCGGATGTCGACTGTGTGATCACACATCATCCGCTCATTTTTAAGCCACTGTCCGACCTGACCGACGGCTCTCTCGTCTCCTCAATGGCGCTCGATTTAGCTGAGGCGAAAATTGCACTGTATGCCATTCACACGAATCTTGATGCGGCACACGGTGGAGTTTCATTCGAACTGGCGAAGAGCCTCGGACTCGAGAACATAGAATTCCTTTCCGGTCTTGAGAACAGCGTGGTGAAGCTCGTCCTGTTCGTGCCAATAGATCATATCGATGCCGTACGAGACGCTGCGTTCGGCGCTGGCGCCGGGCAGATTGGCAACTATTCTGAGTGTTCATTCTCACACGGCGGAAGTGGAACGTTTCGCCCCGGAGACTCCAGTGAACCTTTCTCGGGTTCGGCCGGGGGTCCGAGAGAATCGGTGAACGAGGTCAAACTGGAAATGCAGGTTTCCAGCTGGCAGCTAAACGCTGTGCTTGATGCCGTCCAGGAGGTGCATCCGTACGAAGAAGTCGCGCACGACATTATCCCGATAGAGAATGAGTTCAAGGGGGCAGGTATCGGTGCGGTTGGTACGCTGGCGGCTCCCACCACACTTGCTTCGTTCCTCAATTCAGTGTCGATAGCGCTGAACAATCCGGGATTGAGATACGTGGGAGACGAGGGCCTAAAGGTCGGCAAAGTTGCCGTATGCGGTGGATCGGGCTCCGACTTTATTGGACTGGCCGGCAAAGCCGGGGCAGATGTCTACGTCACCGCGGATGTGACGTATCACCGTTTTTTCGAGGTGATGAACCAAGATGGCCAGATCGATATGGCGCTTATTGATGCCGGACATTACGAAACCGAGAGCATGACCGAATCGCTGCTCTGCAACTGGCTGAGCGAGCGATTCCCGGATGTTGAATGGATTCGGACATCGGTAAAGACCTCGCCGGTCAAGACGTGGACAGGCAAATAGTGGGACTTTCCCCTGCGTACGTTGGTCGAACGTCCCTTACGTCATACCGAATTGCACGGCTGATGGGCATGATTACACCCGTTGCACACATTCTTCGCAAGATCTCCCGTGAACTTTACAGGGGGTATGCCGTTATTTCGTCGTCTATACAAAAATGTAAAACGTCGATTTTAGAGCATGGCCCCCACCACTCACGAGAACTCAATAGCCGAACAGCTGGTTGCGTTGATTCGCCTCCAGAATATTGACAGCAACATTGATCAGATCAAAAAGCTGCGAGGTGATCTTCCGGACGAAATCAGCGACATGGAAGACGAAAAAGAAGGTCTGACAACCCGTCTCGACAAGCTCAAGCAGGAGCTGAAAGACAATTCGGTTGCCGCAAAACAGGCTGAAAACGACGTCAAGGACGCCGAAGGCCTCATCAAGAAGTATGAGGAACAGCAGCTTCAGGTTCGCAATAATCGCGAATATGACGCATTGACGAAAGAAATCGAGGCGCAAAAACAGCGAATCGTTGACAACACGGCCCGCGGAGAAGAAATCACTCTTCAGAAGCCTCTGCAGGATGCAGCGGTTGAAGAAGCAGGAGAAAGACTCAAAGCGCTGAATGCCGTTCTCAAACAGAAAAGCGGTGAGCTCAAGGAAGTCCTCGAAGACACCAAGAGCGAACAGTCTGGTCTGGAGAGAAAGCGAAAAAAAGCGGAAAAAGAAGTAGAAGAGCGCTATGTCCGCGCGTACAACCGGCTTCGTTCGCGCGTTCGTGACGGCAGAGCCGTTGTGCCGCTCGAGCGTGGAGCTGCCGCTGGGTTCTCGGTTCCTCCGCAGAGACAGCTTGAAATTCGTCAGCGAAACCGAATTGTTGCTTGCGAACACACCGGACGAATTATTGTCGACGGTGACTTGTTCAAGGAGACCGCCGCAGGCAAGTAAGGCTTTCGACCAAAACATTCAGTGATGAATCCCTTCCCGGTATGTGAAACCCGAGAAGGGATTTTTCATCTAAGCAAATGCTGATCGGATCATCGCGCCCGTTTTTCGGGTGAGGAAAGTCCGAACACCGAAGGGCACCGTCCTTCCTAACAGGAAGGCGCGTCGAAATTCGTTTCGAAGTGACGGCACGTGCAACAGAGAGTAGACCAGCCGATGGCCCTCGCGGGTACAGGTGATGGGTGAAAGGGTGGGGTAAGAGCCCACCGGCGGTTCTGGTGACAGGGCCGGCCAGGTAAACCCGACGGGGTGCAAGGTCAAGCAGCATCACTGTTCTGAGCGATTTCGATCGCCCCGGAATAGAGGAACGGCCCGTTCCGCTTGATGCGGGTAGACTGCTTGAGGCTGACGGTGACGTCAGTCCCAGATAAATGATGATCTCCCTGATCGGTTGCGATCGCCGGTCAGGTGGACAGAATTCGGCTTACAGATCAGCATTGATCGTTCTTCATTCGTGAAGACACATGAAGCCCGGCGCTGCGCGATTCAATATCGCGTCAGTCGCCGGGCTTCACCTTTTGTGGGAGACCTCAAACACAGGTCGATGGTGCGGGGCCACAATTCTGCGGGCATAAATACCGGACAAAAAAAGGCGGCGCACTGAAAACTCAGTGCGCCGCCTTTACAAGAAAGCTAAGGAATCTCTACTGGTTCGAACCGTCGTCTGAACCACCTTCAGCAGCGGCTCCGTCGGCAGAGCCTTCGCCTGTTGCTGGCGCGGTATCAGTTGGAGCAGGAAGAACGGGAGCCTGAATCTGACCAGTCTGTCCCTGCTGCTGGATAACTGATCCACCCTGATCGCCAGGTCCGATCACAAAATTGGAAAGAATGCAGAGCACGATGAACGCCGTGGCCAGAGACCAGGTAGCTTTCTCCAGAAAATCCGGAGCCTGGCGTGAGCCGAGAATCTGAGTTGTCGTGCCACCGGCTGCAATACCGGCCAGGCCACCGCCTTTTCCACTCTGAAGAAGCACTACGAGCGTCATCAGAACGGCGATAATTGAGATCAGGACGATCAGAAAAGTAAACATGAAATCGAATCAATTCGGTTGTAGAACGCCTTCAAACCGGGCGTGTCAGCTGAGATACACAATCACAGCCATGGCGTTCCATTGTATTAGCCTCACAAGATAGGAATTCTATCTACGGCAGATCAACAGATAGAGGCCGGAATTGGATGGTTCGCAAAGGATTCACGACCGCATAATCTACCCCGATTTGCTGGATCCAAGCTCGTCCATCAACTGCGATATCACTGTAACAGCCGTCAGTGCAGCCGTTTCTGCTCGCAATCGACGATCACCCAACCAGATTGGAAGCCATCCTGCTGCTGAGGCTGCAGCCATTTCTTCTTCAGAAAATCCACCCTCCGGGCCCACAAAAACACTGATGGATCCAATATCGGCGCCCACGGCGTGAATTTCAGCGGCAAGTCTTCTTCTTTTCGCTCCTCCTTCGTTCTCAGTCAGTGATTCGTGGCAAATCAGTTTCAGGTCAGCAGTCTGTTGAAGCATTTCCGAAAGCCTGGAAGGCGCGTCAAGAACAGGGAGTCTGCTGCGTTCGCACTGTTTGAGTGCACTCACCATGATGGCCTCGGCCCGGCGGGTATTGAATTTTTTGGTTTGCGTCCTGTTCGACAAAAACGGTGTAATACGAGAACATCCTGACTCGACAGCTTTCTCGAGAAACGACTCCCAGCGAGCAGACTGTTTCAGGAGCGCCAGGCCAACGTGGAGCTGAAATGCGGGTTCTCCCAGATCGCTCCAGGACTCCCGAATTGCCCCGATCACACTCTTCTTCCCCATCGTCTCCAATTCGACCAGATGAGTCTTTCCCTGCCCATCGACGACGATAACCTGATCGCCAACATTCAGTCTCAGGACGCGAACGGCGTGCCTGGCTTCTTCTTCCGAAAAAACGACCGATGTGCCCGATATCTGCTCTTTCGGTACGAAAAACCGGTGCTTGGCACTGATTGAGTTTTGGGGCTTCATGGAATAGGGATTTGTGGCTTCTATAACCCGAATGACATACCAATGTGAACTCTGCCCTGCGACAGTGGATCTTCACTGTTCATGGCATACGAAATGGAAACGGGGCCGAGCGATGTATCCATCACGAAGCCAAATCCGAATCCGGGATACCATTCTTCCAGATTCGCCTCACCTTCTGATGTCGGGCGGTCTACGAAGCCAAGATCCAGAAATACGAACCCATAAGATACTTCATCGATGAACGCCCGTGCTTCCAGCAGGCTGCGAGCCACGGTCTTTCCTCGAAATCGATTCTCATCATAGCCTCGAAGCGAGGAAGCACCTCCAATCAAAAACAGTTCGCTTTCATCGAGATCGTCGGATCGAATAATTCCCAGATCAACTCCCGCGACGATTGACAATCGCCCTTTAATCGGCTGATATACGCGTGTTTTCATCGTCAGACGCTCCTGAACATCGTTGGAGGCGATGCGCAACGTGTCCCCGACGACGACGATCCGTCTGCTACTGGTCCGAATACCTCTCTGAAGCAGTGATTCGAATGTCATCCCTCTCCGCGGCTGCGCAGGATTGTCCACTTTCTGGAAGCGAATCTCGACGCCCCAGAAATTGACACTTGAAGAAGCCACACTTTGCAGGCCTGACAGCAAATTGGACCCGCTCTGTCCCGGCCGAGTTGACTCGCGCGAATAACGAACGCCGATTTCGGATCCTTTCTCTATTCGAAGAGAAGCACCCATTCCCAGGGAAATTTTGCTGTAGGTAGAATCTTCTTGATATCCATCGAAAGATCCCGCCAGACGGACGGGCAAGCCGAGAAACATGGGATCTTCAGCGTTTAATCTCACCGAACTGGCCTGGCCTGGAAGCCGACTGATTCGTGCGCCAAAAACACGGCCAAAACCGAACGCATTCAAGAGTTCTATGTGACCGTTCCCGATAAGTTGGGACGACGATCCGTCTTTGGCGGGCAGAAAACCCATCACCATATCGAATGAGCCGGGTGATCTGGGACTCACAGGGACCAAGATATGTGCCGTCGAATCGCTGGTAAGCTCAAATCCTGGCCTTCCAACGTGCCGGTGAAATCCACCGCGTAAAATCGATGAGCGAATATCGTCCAGATCCACTCCGGACGCGGGATGCCCGCGCGTGAGACCGGTCAGTTGCCGAACAAATCCAGGCTTGGTTCGATTATCACCATCCAGGCGAATGTCCGTGATGCGCGTCAATGGTCCACGACCTACATCTATTCGAACCGCATATCCTTGATCTTCGGGCTGGATTGACATCAGGGATGCGCGCGCAGCGAGATAGCCTTCTTCCGTCAATGCCGTCAAGATCTCCCGTAGCATCGACTCGATGTACTCGGACGACAGCGTATCTCCGACGGCGCCTTCAATCAGTGGGCTTAATTGAGACGTCAGATCCAGGGAATCTGCGCTTTCGGGTTCCAGGCCCAGCACCTCAATCGAAGCTATCAAGCGTATTTCATCTTGCGCAACAACGGAATTGGCAAATCCTGCAGAAGAAAGGATGACCAACATCCCGGCAACAAACATGCGCTCGAACCCGCCAAATCGCCTTTGAAGGGTATGATTCGCAGATAAACGCGCGTACCTTTGCACTGTGAAAACCAGGACAGCAATCATATTCTGTTTCGTCGCGATCTCCGGCTTTGCATGGCCGAAGGCTGATCGATCCACTCATCAACTGGTGCCCGACGGATTCGGTTCTGCTCAACCAATGAATTCATCCGGATGGACGCCCGGTTCACCGTCCTTCGATCTATCCGATACAGCCTTCAAGGTCGTGGCCGACACCATCTTCGCCGGCGACACGTTTATCGCTCTGCTTCCCGATTCTCTGAACGGGGAGCAAGTACTGAGCTACGCGGGCCGTGAACTTCCCCTGCGGAGTTGGCTGCGCGGAAGAAGCTTTTTCTGGAAAACGACCTCTGAGGATATTGGGGAGACCACGTTCCTCTTCGATGCTGAATTGAACGGTGGAGACAGCACACGTCATCAAATCGATGTTCTGGTCCAGTGATCGTGAAGTCAGATTCAGAATTCCCCATTCCTGAAGTCCGGCAACGACTCCTTTCCTGGTTCAATCAGAACAAGCGAAGTCTGCCGTGGCGGACGTCGAAGGACCCGTACCACATCTGGCTCTCAGAAGTCATTCTTCAACAAACTCGAGTTGATCAGGGCTTGCCCTACTTTGAGCGCTTCATCGTGCGATTCCCGACCGTTGAAGACCTCGCATCAGCCGACCTGGACGAGATTCTCAAGCTGTGGGAAGGCCTGGGATACTACTCCAGAGCGCGCAACCTGCATAAAGCCGCACAACAAGTCGTATCCAGTTCGGAAGGTATTCTGCCCTCCACCTATGATGAATGGATACTGTTACCCGGTATCGGCCCTTATACCGCAGCAGCAATTTCTTCAATCGCCTTCGCAGAGAAAAGAGCAGTTCTGGATGGAAACGTGATGCGCGTCCTTTCAAGAATCTTCGCTGTCGAGTCGGAAATCTCGACGAGTCAGGGAAAACGGGAGTTGGGTGAACTGGCCGAGTTACTGCTCAATCCTTCTGATCCTGGAACTCACAATGAGGCGATGATGGAAGCCGGCGCTCTGATATGTCTGCCCAGAAATCCGACGTGTCATTCCTGTCCATTCGATAAGATTTGCGTGGCGAGGTCTCAGAACCGGGTTCACGATTTTCCCGTCAAACGGCCTTCCAAAAGAGTGCCTCACTTTGATATCGCTGTCGGGATCATTCGAGACGAGAACGGCAGGATCTTCATACAGCGAAGACCAGAAGATGCCATGTTGGGCGGATTATGGGAATTCCCGGGAGGTAAAAGGGCGGAGAGTGAATCCCTTGAAGAGGCGTGCTTGCGGGAGATAAAAGAAGAAATTGGCGTCGATGTTGCCATCAGAAATAAATGGGAAACGATAAACCACGCGTATTCCCATTTTCGCATCTCCCTGCATGCTTTTGAGTGTCGTGTTCTGGCGGGTGACACCCCGACGACAACGCTGCCTTCAGCGTGGGTCGCGCGCGAGGAATTGTCCGACTATGCTTTCCCCCGCGCCAATCGGCGCCTGTTGGAAATGATGGAAAGCGCTTCTGCCGGAACCCGAGACGTCGAATCGGATTACCACACTCAAAGCACGAAATAAATCATGAAGTTCGAAGTTGTATTCTGGTTGGCCATTCTGGCCGTGTGGTTTTTTCAGGCACTAGCCGGAAAAAAGAAACGCGAAGCCAAGAAGAACCTCCCTGCTCCTGCAGAGCAAGGACCCGCCGGATCTGACTTCAAGTCCGCGCTCGATGAGATTTCGAAAATCCTTCAGGGCGAGACACAGCCGGACGGCCCAGATTTCTCGATCCCTCTGCCCCATCATGCTGAAGAAGCCGCGTCCGCACCAGGCGCTCCTTCAGTATCCGCGCCTTCCACGACCGAGAGACCGGTGTTGATCGAGCGGCATGACTTCCGAAAACGAACACGTGAGCCGAGCGCGTTTTACGACGAAAGCTTCGAGCAAAAATCGGGCAGCACCTTTCACGCCCCGGACATCGTTCACGATCACGATTACGATTACTCTGCTTTCAAGAAGGAAGAGAAAAAGGTAAAGAGCGAATTGGGGTCAATGGTCAATCACGATCTGCACGACAAAGCCAAAACCCGCGAAGCATTTGTACTCTCGGAATTGCTCGGCCCGCCCCTCTCAAAAAAGAAGGGCTCCGGGTATCGCTAGAACGTGACGGACGAAGCTTTCTAGAGCTCTTCGATGGCGTCAAAATCCGTTGGCTCGTCTCCACCTTTTTTGAAGAGTTTGGCACCGATCGCGCCACCGATAGCTCCAAAAATGACGAAGACTACCAGGTTGACCGCATATAAAGCGACGTAATACTCATCGATAAACGAAAGGATTGGATCGAGCTGCTCTGGCTGCAGATTCCCGTTACTTTCGAGGTTGTTCATCACGCCCTCTTTTGTAAATCGCCCCGCACCGATACCTACGAGCGTCAGGGCCCAGGTCAGGACAGACGATAGCGCCCAAGCGATCACGGAGGCGCCCATGCCAATTACGGCACCGGTGCCACCTTTAATCGTGATTTCATTTTCACTGGTGTAATGCCAGACACCAATGACACCTCCGAGGAGGATACCAAGGCAGCACGCCTGGTTAATGAGTCCCAGATATGAGGTGCTCAACAGGCCTGCGGCCAGACCCCCGAGTAAAATCGATTGTTTTTTATCAGGCATGATCGTGTTTCAAGATTGTTGATCGGGGATGTGCCGTGGCTGCGTCAAATCTACTAAACATTTTCGTCAGCCGGAGTAGGGTTTTTCTCCATTCTTGTATTTGACGAGACTTTCTTTTTCTTGTGACGCGTGGTGAAAGAATCCACAATGGAAGCCACGAGGAAATAGCCAGCCGTCAGTCCAAGAATTCCACCCGTAATGAGTCTGCTGACAGGCGTGTTGTTCCAGATCCCGAAGAGATCGCCACTCCAGTCGATCAGGGCCGGCAAAACTCCGAATATCAATACCCATGGTGCGGTTTTATTTGTCCATGGCCAGAATCCGCGAAGCGAGAGATACACGACCGCGGCAGCAGGTAGACCCAGATACGTCCCGAAACAGCGGTGACAAACTCCGAGAGCTACCCCATCGATGTGCGGGGACCGCGCGGGAATCTGATGGCACACTCCGGAAAGCGCGGCCATAATCACACTTCGGACGGGTTCTGATACGAACGGCGGGGCCATCGCCAAGGCGACCAGAAAACCGGTCAAGAGCATCGTGAGTGTCCAGCCCGAGAGGAATCCTCTTGGCAGCGGCAGTTTATCGTCCATTGGAAAAAGGGACATCAGTGTCTTGTCGCGATGAATGTACCAGGCACAGTATCAATGGAGTGGACGCAGAACCACTCTCGAAGTTGAGCGGAACCGGGATTCTACGAGAGCAGTGAGCCCGGTTCACAGAAATTTAATCGCATTGACCTCAAAAACTAGTCATCAGGAGAATTTTGGCCGGTTTCAGGCGGAACAGACGGCTTCAAAGTCAGGTTCTATTGTTCTTCGAGGCCGCCAGAATACGGAGGCCCAACCAATATTATGTCTTTGGTTTAGCACTCACCCACTTCGAGTGCCAGACTACCCACTTTAATCATCAACAAGAAGTCAAACGAGGCAGCAACCTATGGCTAGCATCAAACCTCTGGGCGATCGTGTGGTGGTGAAACCGCAACCAGCTGAAGAAAAAACAGCAAGCGGACTCTTCATCCCCGATACCGCAAAGGAAAAGCCACAGCGCGGCACTGTCGTATCTGTCGGTCCAGGTAAAGTAGAAAACGGCACCAAGGTCGACATGACGGTAAGCGAAGGCGATACGGTCCTCTACGGAAAGTATTCCGGTACAGAGATCACAATGAACGACGACGACCTGCTCATCATGCGGGAATCCGATATCCTCGGCATCGTCACCGACTAACCCACCGATTCGCCCGGGGCATCCGCCGCGGGTGGTTTCAATCGTTTACGGACGATAACCCAATCAGACTATCATGGCTAAGCTAATCATATTTGATACAGAAGCTCGTTCCGGCCTCAAGCGCGGTGTGGACAAGCTTGCTGATACAGTAAAAGTGACGCTGGGTCCGAAAGGACGCAATGTCATCATTGAAAAGAAATTCGGTGCTCCGACCGTCACCAAAGATGGTGTCACGGTTGCAAAAGAAATCGAACTCGAAGACAAAGTAGAAAACGTCGGCGCACAGATGGTGAAGGAAGTTGCTTCCAAAACCAGTGATGTTGCCGGTGATGGTACCACGACCGCAACGGTTCTGGCCCAGGCTATCATGAGCACGGGACTGAAGAATGTAACGGCAGGCGCCAACCCAATGGATCTCAAGCGCGGGATTGACAAATCAGTCGTTGCCATCGTGGCAGGTCTGAAAGACATCAGTGCAAGCGTTTCGGGCGACAAAGACAAGATTGCTCAGGTTGCTACCATTTCTGCGAACAACGATCCTGAAATCGGAAATGACATTGCTGATGCGTTTGAACGCGTCGGTCAGGAAGGTGTCATCACGGTTGAAGAAGCGAAAGGCATGGAAACAACGCTGGACGTTGTTGAAGGAATGCAGTTTGACCGCGGCTACCTGTCTCCCTACTTCGTAACGGACGCAGACAACATGGAAGCAGTAATGGACGATCCGTTCATTCTAATCCATGACAAAAAGATCTCTGCAATGAAAGATCTTCTGCCGGTTCTCGAGAAAGTTGCCCAGATGGGTCGCCCTCTCGTCATCATCGCAGAAGATGTGGAAGGCGAAGCTCTTGCTACTCTCGTAGTCAACAAGCTTCGTGGCACACTGAAAATTGCAGCTGTCAAGGCACCTGGATTCGGCGACCGCCGCAAAGCCATGCTTGAAGACATTGCCATTCTTACCGGTGGAACAGTCATCTCGGAGGAGAAAGGCTACAAGCTGGAGAACGCTGACATCGACTACCTCGGTCAGGCGAAACGCGTCGTAATGGACAAAGACAACACGACCGTTGTTGATGGTTCAGGCGAACAGGATCAGATCAAAGCCCGTACGGCCCAGATCAAACAGCAGATCGAATCCACGACGAGCGACTACGATCGCGAAAAACTTCAGGAACGTCTGGCCAAACTCTCAGGCGGTGTTGCCGTGCTGAGAATCGGTGCTGCTACCGAGCCTGAAATGAAAGAGAAAAAAGCTCGCGTCGAAGATGCACTGCACGCAACCCGTGCTGCTATTGAGGAAGGAATCGTTCCCGGTGGTGGTGTTGCATTCCTGCGCGTTCTGGATTCACTGGAAGGTGTTGATACGAGCAATGCCGATCAGGAAATTGGTGTCAACATCGTTCGCCGTGCGCTCGAAGAGCCACTGCGTCAGATTTCCGCCAACGCTGGTCTCGAAGGATCAATCGTTGTTCAGAAAGTGCTTGAAGGAGAAGGCGACTTCGGTTTCAATGCGCTGAATGAGACATACGGATCGATGATCGATGCCGGTGTGCTTGATCCTACCAAGGTGACGCGTACTGCGCTTGAAAACGCAGCTTCCGTTTCCGGACTGCTCCTGACGACGGAGTCGGTTATTGCCGACAAGCCTGAGCCAGAAGCTCCGATGCCAGGCGGCGCGCCTGACATGGGCGGAATGGGAGGCATGGGCGGGTTTTAAGGATGAGTTGAATCCTTCTGGGCTTCGCCCAACCAGGATTCAACATTCCTAGATCTGTCCGTTTGAAATTTGTCCGTGCTTAGCACACAGGTTTTCAAACCAGTCTATATTGGTGGGCCGCGGGATTTCATCCCGCGGCCCACTATTAATTTTGTCAGGACCCACTCGGCGCCGATCGCCACTAATGGCAATGAACCGCGCACATATTGCACTCGGATCCAATCTGGGAGATCGGTTGGCCCACCTTCAGTTTGCCATTGATCAAATGGCTGCGCTCCCCGACCTGGATCTCAGATTCGTGTCGTCTATCTACGAGGCAGCCGCACACACTCTGCCCGGAAGCGATCCTCAGCCAGCTTATCTGAATGCAGTGGTTGAGGTCGCAACGAGACTTGCTCCCATCGATCTCCTCGAGGCGCTTCTGGGTATCGAACACCTGCGGGGCCGGGATCGGAAGATAGAAGTGCGTTGGAGTTCGAGAGTGCTTGATCTTGATCTTGTCACGGTCGAAAACCACACGTCCAGTGATTCACGCCTCATTCTTCCCCACCCCAGGCTTTCCGAGCGCGCGTTTGTCTTGAAGCCGCTGGCAGAAATTGCGCCCGACCTGCACATTCCTGCTCCGATTGACAAGACTGTTCGGTATCTTCTCAGCGTCTGTGATGACACGGCGTCGCTCGAAAAAACCAATCTCTCTCTAAGGACAGCATCCTCGAATGAGCCTGTTTGAAGAACCCACACACCAACCAGCTCGAAATGCAGAAGCAGACTCTGCGTTGGTTCTTCCCGACGACCTTCAGTACATCGTAATCGAGGGCGTTATTGGAGCGGGAAAGACGACGTTGGCCAATTTGATTGCATCACTTTCGGAGGCCAGACTTGTCCTTGAACAGTTTGACGAAAATCCCTTTCTCGAGCGCTTTTATACGGACCGAAAACGATGGGGCTTTCAGACGCAGCTCAGTTTTCTGGCCAGTCGTTTCAGGCAACAGCAGACACTTGGAGGTCGAGACTTGTTTCATGACTTCGTAGTTGCCGACTACACATTTGACAAGGACCGAATATTTGCGCGAATAAATCTTGACGGAGACGAACTCTCGCTATATGAGACCATGTTTGGAATCATGCAGCCGACCACGCCCGTTCCCGACCTGATAGTCTATTTGCAGGCGTCAACCGACCGGCTGATGGAAAATATCAGTGAGAGGGGAAGAGACTATGAGAAGGATATGGACCGTGAGTATATCGATAGCCTGAATCAAGCCTACAATCATTACTTCTTTCACTACAACCAGAGTCCCCTTCTGATCGTCAACGCCACAAACATCGATTTTGTGAAACAACCGGGCGATTTGAACGAACTCATAAGGCAAATAGCCGGACTCCGTCATCCGGGAACGACGTACTTCAATCCCTCTCCGTCGAGATCGACGCTGCTCTGATTATGCTTCTGAAATGGCTGTTTCTGCTCTTCCTTGCGTGGTATATCTTCCGCGCTGCCGGAAATCTGATCAACGCTGCACGCCAAGACCGTCAGCAGGTGAATTCAGGGGATAATTCAGGGATTCATGTTCAAAAAAAGAAACCTCCTCCCGATCACGCTCAGAAGAGTAACTCTCAGACGCAGCAAGATATTGAAGACGCCAGATATCAGGATCTCTGACGTATTGGATTCAGTCGAGCAATTCTATCATGAATCGCTGTCCCAATGACGTGGCCTCTTCCTGACTTCCAGCCTCCGCATACACCCGGATGATTGGTTCGGTGTTGGATTTTCTCATGTGCACCCAACCATCATCGAAATCGATCTTTACGCCGTCGATCGTTGATATGCGCTCGTCCGCGTATCGCTGAGCCATTTTGGCCAGCACAGTGTCCGGATCGAGGTCGCCGATGTCAGTTTTGAGCTTGGCGATTTTCAGCGTGGGCATTGAGCTGACCAGTTCGGACAGCGAGGAAGCAGAGTTCGTGAGATGCTGTAGAATGAGCGCAGTCCCCACCAGAGCGTCCCGTCCATAGTGAAGGTCAGGAAGAATGACACCACCGTTCCCCTCTCCTCCGATCACGGCAGACACACGCTTCATTTCTTCAACCACGTTTATTTCACCGACCGCTGAGCGAAAAACTTCCGCATCGTATTTCGCCGCCACCAACTCTACAGCCCGGGACGAAGATAGATTGGTTGCAAATGGCCCACGATGGTACTTCCACCAAAAATCGGCCGCCAACACCTGAGTCAGTTCTTCGCTCACATACACGCCGCCGTCTGCGATGAGGGCGAGACGATCGGCATCAGGGTCTACAACGATTCCCAGATCGGCCCCTTCTACGGCAACCCGCTCACAGATCTCAGTCAGATTCTCTGGAAGTGGCTCTGCTGGATGGGCAAAAATCCCGGTTGGCTCGCAGTGCAGTTTTACGATCTGATCTTCGCGGACTCCCAGTTTGCTGAGCATTTCCGGAATGGCGATTCCACCCACAGAATTGACTGCATCCACAACGATTCGGAAATCTCTCGAAGCGATCGATTCAACATCGATTTCAGGCAGGGCAGCAACTGCATCTACGTGGTAGGTGAGGTAGTCGCGCTGTGTGAGAGAACCCAGATCCTGATAATCTGCCCACAATCTGGATCCTGATTCTGCAGCTTGAATCAGTTTTTCGGCATCCGATGGGGAAAGAAATTCGCCCTTCTCGTTCAGGAGCTTGAGTGCATTCCATTCCGCGGGATTGTGCGAGGCGGAGAGTACGATTCCACCCGATGCGCCCTCTTTGAGAACAGCCATTTCGACTGTTGGAGTCGTAGCCAGGCCTGCGTCAACAACATCAATTCCCTGACTAAGCAGCGTATCGACGACGATTCTGGAGCATATTGGCCCTGAAACTCGTGCATCACGGCCCACAATCACTTTTGGTCCGTCGCCTGAACGCGCAAGTATCCAATCACCGTATGCTGACGCATATCGAACGAGGACATCGGGATTCAATCCTCTCCCAAAAATGCCGCGGATTCCTGAAATTGAAACAACTAGAGTCTGACTCATGCGGTTATGTGCTCTTCTACGCGGTTTTAAAGCGTTATCGATGCCTGGAAGGGTTGGTACGGGAAAGTAAGAAACTGAATCCGTATCCTTTTCGAGATACCACTCGTATCACGCTGTTTTAACGCCCATTGATTCAACATTTGCGAGGATTATCATGAGTTTCATTTGGCTCATTATTGTCGGCTTCGTGGCCGGCGCACTTGCCAAGTATATCATGCCAGGCAAGGACGAAGGTGGATTCCTAATGACCGCGGCGCTTGGAATAGGAGGTGCCTTTGTCGGAAGCTGGCTTGGAGGCATGTTTGGCATCGCAAGGCTTCTTGGAGACGGCCTTCTTGGTTCCATCATAAGCGCCACGCTTGGTGCTCTATTGATCCTCTGGATCTACAACAAGTTCTTCAAGAAAGAAGCTTAATTCTGGAAAGGACTTCGAGCGATTTTTTGAGGGGCGGGCCTGGTAGGCCCGCCCCTTAATTATTATCGGCCGGTGCTTATTTGTCATCAACCAGCATGAAAACGACCGTCACACTGGCACTGACTTCAATCTCACCGCCTGCGAAGGCATCTGGCTGACCTGACTTTGACGTCGACGCCACATCCATCGCTGCTTCCATTCTCAGCATGGGCTGCGGAACGGATACTCCCTGCTCATTAATCTGTGTTACTGGCCCGACAGCCCTTCCAAGTCGCGCAGTCATGACTTCGGCTTTTTCTCTGGCTCGATCGACTGCTTTTTCCAGTGCTTCCAATTCTACTGCGTCTTTATCATCCAGGCCATACTGGATGTTGTTGACGCGGTTTGCTCCCTTGCTGACGATCACCGCGATCAGCTCAGGAAGGATTTCCAGATCTTTGACTTCCACAATAATTCCCCGCGTAGCTTCGAAGCCCGTCTCTTTGTATGTCCTGCGATCAGGATCATATTCTCGTTTCGGGGCAAGTCTCAAGCTTTCAACCTTCAGATCTTCTTCGGCCACGCCAAGATCTCGTATGGCGTTCATGGCGGCCGCAGATGCAACCGCGTTATTTTGCCGCGCCTGATCCGGAAGCTCGTGATCGGTCACAACTCCGAACCACACCGTAGCCATATCCGGTTGAGTCTTGATAACGCCTCTACCTGATACAGTAATGGTCCCCACTTGCGCAATTGCAGGCTCAGACGTCGATCCGAGAATGAGAAGGCCCACGGCGAGTGCGCATACGATTGGAGTCACTCGTGTAGAATTTCGCGAACAGAGCATGAGAGATTCCTCCTGGAAAATCTATTGATTACCTGATTGGACGGTTTTCTGACCGTCTGTTCCCCCAAAGTGCAAAAGGCGTTCCGGCTTCGGCGTGTGATCATACAGTCTTGCCCATCGCGATCACACCCATCCCGATCACGGCCAGTCCGATCACGGCCATTTCGATCAAGGCCATTTCGATCA
>CAZEHJ010000052.1:18541-26819 GCA_964512485.1 uncultured Rhodothermales bacterium
GGCCATTTCGATCACGGATAAAGGCGATCCAGCGTGCGGGCGAATGGTATTGTTTCGCGCAAATGATGAATGCCGCAGATCCAGGTCACCGTACGTTCAAGGCCGAGGCCATATCCAGAATGTGGAACGGAGCCATATCGGCGCAGATCGAAATACCATTTAAAGGCCTCCTCCGGAAGCCCATGGGCCTTGACCTGATCCTGAAGAAATGCCAGGTCCGTCGCACGCTCCCCGCCACCCACGATCTCACCGTAGCCTTCGGGTGCTAGAACATCCATTCCAAGCGCCAGACGGTCATCTTCCGGATCGCGTTTCATGTAAAAAGCCTTGAACACCGCCGGGAATCTGTGCACAATAATAGGGCGATCGAAATGCCATGTAATCAACGTTTCATCACTTCCTCCGAAATCGGTCCCCCATTCGAAGTTTTTAGCAGAATCCAACCATTTAGGAAGGTTACGAAGCTCCTCTTCGATTTCGCCGGCGCGACGCTGAATCTCTGTTTCGCGCGCATCGATCTTTCGTTTCTGCCACTTTTTAGCCTGACCGTAAGCTGCTTTCCCTTCTGCCAACTCATTCACATTGTCGACCGATTCCTGCTTAAGGGCCTCAATTTTGTCGGCGACCATCTGCGCGGTTTTGTCGCTGTGAAGAATATCCACAGCCTCGGAATAGGTGACACGTGGGTAGCCTCCTATGCTTCTCTTGAGAGGCTCAAGATCGCGTTTCAGGACCTCCAATTCCTCGGCACAGTCACGAAGAGCATCGGAAACGATGCGAGAGAGCATGTCCTCGGCCAACTGCATGGTGGCATCCAGATCGTAGAACGCCATTTCCGGCTCTATCATCCAGAATTCAGTCAGGTGGCGGCGCGTCTTTGATTTTTCGGCCCGGAAGGTGGGGCCGAACGTGTAGATCTTTCCAAAGGCCATGGCCATGGCCTCTCCGTGCAATTGACCACTCTGTGTCAGATATGCGGACCTTCCAAAATATTCCATTTCGAACAGCGTTGATGTGCCTTCAACTGCTGTTCCGGTGAGAATCGGGGCATCTGTTTGCAAGAAGCCCTGGGACTGGAAAAACTCATGGATGGACATGATCACGCGGTTGCGTACTCTCAGAATGGCCCACTGCCTTCTGCTCCTTAGCCACAGATGCCTGTGGTTCATGAGGAAGTCGACACCATGATCCTTCGGTGTGATCGGATACTCTTCGGCCTGATGAATGAGTTCTGCCGAGCGGACTTGAAGCTCAAATCCCCCCACCTGACGATCATCGGCATTTACAACACCCTTTAGCTCGATCGAGCTTTCCTGCGTGGCATCTTCTGCTGCCTGCCATGAGGCCGAGTCCACTTCGCCTTCGTTCACGACGCACTGACATAATCCGGTCCCGTCACGCAGAACCAGGAAATGAAGCCCTTTTGAGCTGCGCTTGTTGTAGAGCCAGCCACGAAGGGTGACTTCTTCGCCGACGTGTTCTTTCAGCGAATCGAGATAAGTGTGATCTGGTGTCATGTCGATTTATCACGTGAAGCCCGCTTCTGACGACACTTCCTCCAACGGGCAGCGTCTTGGAAAGGGCAGATTCAATTAAAAATACGGAAGAGGCTGTAAACGATGTGGGTCCGGCCGCCAGATGGCGGGCCGGACCCACAAAAGAATCAATGAATAACGCGTATTGAAGCCAGAGATTGAGACAAATCTGTCTTCAATGGCCGATTACTTGCGCAATTCTTGCTGCCAGTTAGCCAGTTTACGTTCACCGGACACAGTCGAGTGAATCAGCTCAAAAGTCCCGAATCCATCTAGGTCAGCAAATATAAACTGCGCCTGCCCCTCTCCGGTAATGTTGTTGTATTCCCAGATTTCATAGGGATTGAAGCCCGTTTCAAACAAATGGGGATCAATAGCCGTTGGGGCGCCATAACGAACGAGCGTACGCCCCCGATCCGTCTTCCATCCTTCATCCTGTCGGTTGGTGTATCGGTCATTGGCGTACTGAATCAGTGCATAAAAGCCTTCCTGAAACTCATTTATGGGAGTGTTCGGATTGGGATCTCGAACAGTCCAGAACTGCATGAAAAAGCGTCGTCGCTCATTCAGGTCCTGAATTCCTCGAATGCGTCTACGTTCTGCATCCGTTGCGATGATGTCGATGTGTTCTTCCATTCGATCCACTTCTTCCGCCGTCATCTGAGCATACTGGCTCGTTTCAAACGACTCTTCCAGGGAAACGACTTGTTGCTCCCGTACCACATCCGGGTTATAGATGAAAAACTTTCGAGACTGTTCGGCGATCGACTCATTGTTTTCATTCAGAATGGCGATTCTAAGGAAGTAGGAGCCACTCGGTAGTTCACGTACGTTGAACGTCCCTACCAATACGTCCGGAGAACTCAGATTCCGCTGTGAGCGTTTCTGGTAGTCAGCCATCGGCTGAGGCAGGTTTGCATCGGCCAGATAGGTGAAGACCGTATACCGGCCCGTATTGGAGGTGACCTGATCGAGATTGTACACCTCAGAATAATAGAAGAGGGTGTTAAGTCCTGAACCGAAAAGCTGGTTGGCGTTTGGGCGAATCAGCAGGCCGTTTTTCCAGAAAACGTTGTCACGTTCCTGACTCTGCTGAATGGACGAGGCAAGCGTGATGTCCGAAACATGGACGAGCGATGTCTGAGCAAAATCTGGCACCAGCACATCCCGTCTCATTTCGACCGATGCTCTTCCAGATTCCAGATCTTCGGCAATGGAAACCCGCAGTTCGTACTCGCCAGGAGGAATGGCGGCGCGTACCTGATGCACGAAGTGCTGTCCCTCGGAAAGGCCCGTAGTATCGGCGATCACAAAGCTGAGATTCAACTGATCCTCCCACACCGGTTCACTTGGAGAGCCAGTGAGCGCGGCCTGCGTGGAGTGCACTACAGCCATATCGACCGGAAGTTCAGCAATGAACCCCTGTTCGTGCTGCGCATAACTCAAGGTGGCTGCTTCGAAAGAGAGGTACAACTCGACCAGAGACTGATCCGCTTCGAAGGCAAACGCTGCGTGATCCAGGTCCAGCTGGACCGGAATTGCTTGAGCGGCTGCGTTGCCGGCATCGGCAACAGACATGTTCGCGTCCTGCGAATACGAAGGCGCAGCAATCAGAACGGTCAGACAAAAAGAAAGAAAGAGTTTGGTAAAAGATTCGCGCATCATTAGGCGGGATTTGTGATACGAAACAGGCGGACTACAATCGTAACAAGTGCGAGAGCGATACAGTCCGCGCCAACATACTCTGAGAAAGTACAGAGACCTCTGAACCGGCGAGAGGTTTCCTGTCTCAATGGTTCTGGAAGGGCTCCGAACCGTTTCTCAAGCGAGGTACCAAGATGCCAGCCACGTCAACGCGGGAAATCCGGCCCACAGGTCCAGTAATGCAATGTGGCCGGCTCGCGGCTTCTGAAGAAACCAGATAGTCAGAACCAAACCCATGACTCCAATCGAATCCACAACCAGTAATTCGACACCAATCCCTTGATTCACCAAAATGATCGCGCACAAAACGGCGAGCGAACCACAAGCAAGACTGATCTTTCGGAGTGCTCTCATGCTCACACGACTACCCAGGCCATGGATGCCCTGCGCGTGATCTCCATCCCTGTCCTGCACATCAGCCGCCAATACATTTGGCGCGATATACAGCAGACGGTACGCCCCGAAAAGGAACAGAGTTGACGTACTAGGGGCAATGGCCGAGCCCATCACAAGAGGAGCTACCGCTCCTCCGGCTACCCAGCACAGGGCGATCAAAATGGACTTCAGATAGGGTACGTCCTTGGGACGCCTACCGCCCGGTAGCAACCGGACTGAATATCCAAACCCGATACCTCCCAGAACAAATGCCGGGGCGGCCCATTCCCATCCCAGATCGATGGCGCTCAGGCCTACGACAATGACTGACAGAGCCGCGGAGCCTATTACCCACCACCGATGCGCCTTCAGCCATTCGAGTCGCTCCGGAGCGTTCAGAGCGTCTTCTGGGGAATGCAGCAGTGCACGGTCGAAGTGGTAGACCAAGAGCGCGCCAAAAGAGGCCAACGCCACGAAAGAAATTGGAACTCGAGACTGCATCAGCGCAGCGCTGCCCAGTACAAAGCCAGCCGCTACAAAAGCGATGTGGAGATTGCTGAATCGCAACCAGCCCGATACAGGGCCGATTGAATCGCGAAGCGAGGAATTGTCTACTTGATCATCGTCATCGTGCCTGTGGCTACATACGTCTGCGAAGACGTACGCGCCACTACACGGTACATGTAGATCCCTGAAGACAATGCACTGGCATCAACCAGAACGGTGTTGTTTGCGCCGGCCGACATTGATTGTACCGGGATCGAAATCATAGTTCTGCCGAGTAGATCGAGAACGTCTACCTGAACTTCGGCGGCCTCGGGCAAATCAAACTGAATCGTCGTGCTCGGATTGAACGGGTTTGGATAATTGCCCCTGAGTGCAAATTCAGCCGGAAGAGATCCATCTCCTTCGGTGTCCGTGACCAATCCGCGTGTCAGAACAACGCCGATTGGAGAACCAGACGACACGGATGACCCATCTGTCTGCCGTAGGCGGTAGTAGACTGTAGCCGTTCCTCCAATTGATACACTTCCAGGCGTGGAGCCAGAAATCTGATCGTAGAGCACTGCGGCGTCAGCAATTGTAACTGTGACGCTCGATCCTGCCGCCGAAGTCACATCCTGAATTGACAGAAAACTTCCAAAGAGAATGTCGGAGGACGCATCGAGCGTCAAAAGCGTTGGATCGCTTTCGGGATCTCCCGTTCCGGGTGCCCATAGCAGTGAATAAGCAGTCGCGGCAGGATCTCCTTCCACCTGTGACGATGATGGCCCAGCGATGTTAACTGCGGCAGGAGCAGCATTTGTTGTCAGTCGCAGCTGTGCTCTCACCTCGCCGGTCAAGACATTGACCGTACGCAGGTTAACGTAGATCTCCCCAGCGGCAATAGCCGTCTCAAACATCGACACATCCCAGCCTGCCGGGAATACATGTGTATTCAGATCAAATGTGTTGTTGCTTGTCTCAAAGGTACCGGACGTTCCGCCTCCACCAACCGTAGCCGTCAGACTGACCAAGCCATCACCGTCCTGGGTCGTGTTGCCCGACATGACCTGAGCCGAAACAAGAAGCGATGACAGTCCAGTGAACGATCCACTGACGACCAATTGCTTCGTCGTCGACGAGTAGTTCGCCGCAACCGATCCGGTCGCCGCAGACTCCACGATGGTTGTTTCGTGAATGCCGGCAAGATCTCCCTCGTACATCTCCAGATTTTCGACCGTCAGGGTAAAGCCACTCTGCACGCCACCACTTCCATCGGAAGCCTGGACAACGATGCTGTGGACTCCTTCAACATTTGCAAGATATGCGAACTCACCGGTTGCCGCATTGATCGAAGCACCGGCCGGAGCCGTAACGATGGAATACGCAATTGCTGCGCCTTCAGGATCCGTAGCGTCGTAGTCACCCGACACAACCGCACCCTGCTGGACTGTTTGATCCTGCATTTCGGCAGTAAACTGAGGGGGGTCATTTACTGGCGTTATCGTGATACTCACGCTGCCCACATCGGTCGTCGAACCATCGGATACCGAGTAGGTGAAGGAGTCAGAGGTCGTCTCCGATCCGTCGTGCGTGTAGGTAAACGAGCCGTCTGCCGCCAGTGCAAGAGTACCGTTGGAAACGCCAGTCCCAACGGCGGCGGTCAGAGGATCGCCATCTGCGTCAGTATCGTTGGCCAAAACTCCAGATGCTGCGTCTGCGGTGTGCGTACCGCCCTCAGCTACCGTAAAAGAATCATCTGTGGCAACCGGAGAATTTGATGCATTCAGGCCGGTCTGTGGGACAGCAGGTGTATAGGCGACATTGTCAGCGCCCTTTTTCAGCCGAAAGTCGGTCAGTTCGACAGTTACACCTTCTTCGATGGCTACGATTTCGAAGTCGAGAAATGCCAGGACTCCGTCGGTCGTAATGAGCGCCTGCGACGACCCGAATGCGAGAACTCTGTTATTTGGGTCAGGAGGTGTGTTCGCAACATAATTGGCGATAAAGCTCCAGCCTGCAGGAATGATCGTACCTGTCTTTGACGCCCCTTTGAATAGAACTGATGCTGATGAGGCCGTGACGTCGAACTGAAACGAGTTGAACCCTGACGCCGGAACGTTGCTCAGCGTTACAGGGACGGTTACCGTCTGACCGGGACTCCCTGAGATTGCGGGGAAGGATATTTCAACCTGGGCCGCTGATTCAGCAGCCGAAAATCCGATAATCAGTAGAAAGAGGAGTGTCAGACGCAGTATCCGTGAGGCCATGTAGTCTATCGTTCAAATGCTGAATGTTGACCAATCCAGCAAAATATACGATTCAACGACTGCGAATCCGATAAGGGAATCAGGATTATTCTCTCGATTTCCCCGTTTTTTGGACTTCTACACATGGGGCAGCCGGATTTGCAGCTGGATCTCCCGAATTGAGCCTAAGTCTCTGAAGGCAAACGGCGCTTCCGTCAGCGTCATCGGGCATCAGGAGATCAAATGTGACCAGGGCACCACCCACCTCGATGGCGTCTCGTGAAGAGGCAAATCCTCCTACCCATTTCCTGTCCGGGTTTCCGGCGGTCGTCCAGCCTTGCTTGTCCGAAAGAGTGAACCCTGAATCTACCTCCAGAAACTGCACGAGCGAGTCCGTTGACACAATAAACTCGAACGCCCACACACCCGCTTCGAGTGAATCGCCCGGGGTGTCCATATTCAACGCGACACGCACCGTATCACCTGCGACCTCGTCTATGGTGAGCGACACGTCTGTGCTGCTCTGTGCGTAGCTGGAGCTCGTAAATGCGAGCATCAGAAGTAAGGACAAGTATTTCATCAGGCTGGTAATTGGTCACACAAGAGTCAGTTCCAGGAGTGGGTTAAACGCACGCGGGCGCGGATCCATAGGATCCGCGCCCGCTAATGCAATACCTCAATGCCAGTGCTCTTACTTGAGCAGCGTCATTGTTTTCACCTGCATGCTCGTGGTAGTAGCACCATGAGCAATCACGCGATAAAGGTAGATACCTGAAGACAGGTTCGATGCGTTGATCTGCACTGAACGGGCAGCACCGGCTTCCATCGTCTGGGATGGAACCGCGAGTACTTCACGTCCCAGCAGGTCGAGAACCTGAACGGTCACGTCTGCTGTTTCAGGAAGATCAAACTGGATCGTTGTCGTCGGATTGAACGGATTCGGGTAGTTACCATTCAGAGTAAACTCTGTTGGCAGACTTCCTTCAGGCTCCGTATCAGTTACGAGACCACGAGTCAGGGTAAGGCTCGAAGCAGGTCCAGCGTTCCAGAGTGATCCGTCGGTCGTGATGACACGATGGTAGACCGTTGCCGATCCGCCAATGTCAACATTACCAGGATCTCTGTTCGTAAGCTGGTCGAACATGCGAGCTGCATCTGCAACCGTAAACACTGTACCGTTGGTTACGCCAAACGCATCCAGAGAGACTACGCTTGAGAAACCAGCATCAGTAGCCATCTGAAGCAGATAGTTGACGGTATCGCCATCTGGATCTGCGACTGGCAGCCATGAGATGCTGTACAGGTTCGTAGTTGGATCACCAGCTACGGTCACGTCAGCAGGTGCCGAAGAAGAAGCTTCTGCAGGAGCTGCATTCGGAGAAGAATGCACCTGACCGCGAAGTTCGCCAGCCGGATACGCTGATGAGTGAACATTTACATAGGCTCCACCGGAACGCATGGCATCAATAAGAGCCGTGTTTCCCGTGATATCATATGTCGCTGAGAATGATGTGCCTGATGGCGCAAGATTCAGAGATACTCCACCGTTCTGTCCCACATTACCGAGATGGATGTGAGAAGCGGTGAGATCACCTGCTAAATTGCTTACAGCGAAGGTTACTTCGAGTACGCCATCATCGCCAACCATGCGCATTGTCGCTGAGCCAGAGCCTACAGACTGCGAAGGAGGAGACTCGTTGAAACCAGACAGGCTGGCTACAAAGTTGTCAACTCTCTTAACTGTGACAACTGCCGACGTTGAAGTCGTGTTGACTCCGTCCGAAGCAGAAACAGTAACAGTGTGTGCGCCTGAGTTTCCAGCAGGAGCGAATGACCATGCACCTGAAGTGGCATCGATAGCGCCTGGACCCGCTGTCAGTGCGTATGTAATGGCATCGCCATTAGCATCCGTAGCTGCATAGGTAAATCCAA
>CAZEHJ010000053.1:0-21282 GCA_964512485.1 uncultured Rhodothermales bacterium
TGCACGGTTATCAGGTTGAAATCGATCCGTCAGAGCGAGCATGGTCAGCCGGGATCTACGACGAGGGGCGACGGGGTTGGATCAACGACCTGCAGGGCAATCCAAAAGCTCGCAACGCTTTCCGCCAGAACGAGTGGAATCACGTGCGCGTCGAAGCGCGCGGCGATCACCTGAGGACCTGGCTCAACGGTGTCCTGGCAGCCGATCTGCTCGATACGATGACCGCATCCGGATTCATCGGGCTTCAGGTGCACGGTATCGGAAGCAATGAAGACCAGGAGGGCAAAACGGTTCAGTGGCGGGGACTTAGGATCAAGGAGCTCGACTAGGCCCACGCGCCTCGCATATCCCAGTGCGACATCGTCCTTGCAACTATGTCCCTGCGCTGACGCGCCTCATAAGCGCTGCGGCGACGAGGAATGAAACGCCTCCCGTCAGCAGGACGAAAATCGATTCGCCTCCGAAAATGCTGTCGAGCAGGCCGCCGTAGATCGTGGACGCCATGATCTGCGGCAAGACAATGAAGAAGTTGAAGATCCCCATGTAGATCCCAAACTTGCCCGCCGGCAACGCGTCCGTCAAGATCGCATACGGCATGGCCAGGATACTGGCCCATGCCATGCCGATGCCGACCATTGAAATCAGAAGCATCGTCGGATCGGGTATGATATAGATGCTCATGAGTCCGAGGCCTCCGGCCACGAGCCCGATAATGTGTGTATTCGACTGGCCGTAGCGTCGAGCGAGTCCAGGAAGGGCGAAGGCAAAAAGCGCGGCCACTCCATTGTAGGCGCCGAACAGTACGCCTACCCAGTCCGCTCCATCATTATATATCTGCGAGGTCGTGTCGGCCGTTCCG
This sequence comes from uncultured Rhodothermales bacterium, assembly GCA_964512485.1. Taxonomy (GTDB): domain Bacteria; phylum Bacteroidota; class Rhodothermia; order Rhodothermales; family UBA10348; genus CAZEHJ01. The sequence goes on from CAZEHJ010000053.1 coordinate 860, forward strand.
TAGACATGACTTGTGACGGCTGGGGTCATGTAGATGAACATGGAAAACAGCCCGAACCACGAGAAAAACTGAACCCATGCGAGTTTTCGCATGGTTTCTGGCATCTGCATCAGATCGCTGAATACTTCGACGAAGCCGCCCGTGTTGCCCTTCTCGGTTCGCGCAGCAGCCATCCAAAGCAGAATGGAAAAAGCGAACAGGCCAACCCCCAGGATGTACATTTCCTTTTGCAGGCCCTCAAGAAAATACACGAGCGCCGTAATCACGACTCCAGCTGCAAACCAGCGCGGTGCAGAGGTCCGGTAGCCGGAGGCGGGCAAAAGGTCGGGTGATGCCGGTGCGCTCGCAGACTCGGCTTCTTCAAACGAAGCCATTTCTTCCGGCGAGTATTCCTTGACGCGGAACACGGTCCAGGCAACGGCACTGAGAAATACCAGGCCCCCGACCCAGAAGGCGTAAACGACGGAGTGTGGAATTTCACCTTCGGGAGCGGTATTCGAAACGCCCATCCAGTTGGTCAACATCCATGGAAAAAGGGACGCGACGACCGAACCGAACCCGATGAAAAAGCTCTGCATCGCGAAGCCCTTTGTGCGCTGCTCACTCGGGAGCATGTCTCCCACAAACGCACGGAAAGGCTCCATCGACACGTTGATCGAAGCGTCGAGAATCCACAACAGACCGGCCGCCATCCACAGCGCCGAAGAGCTCGGCATGACGATCAATGACAGGGAAGCAATGATGGCGCCCCACAGAAAATACGGTCGGCGGCGACCCAGTCTTCCCCAGGTCCGATCTGACATGTGCCCGATGATGGGCTGAACGATGAGTCCGGTCACGGGCGCAGCGATCCAGAGAATGGCGATGCTGTCTACTTCGGCACCCAGCGTCTGGAAAATTCGGCTCAGGTTTGCAAGCTGAAGGCCCCAACCAAACTGGATGCCCAAAAATCCGAAGCTGATGTTCCAGATCTGCCAGAAAGAAAGACGCGGTTTGGACGCCATGCCGGTGTGCTTTTGATTCGAGAATATCCGAATATCGGGTCTGGCGGGAAACCGATTCCACTTTTCGCACGGACAACCAAATCAAGGACCTCATCTTGCTTCAGGAACTCAGTCATCCATATTCCCTCGCCGAGGATGCAATCGCGTTCTATCGAGAGAATGCGTTCATCAAGCTGAAACAGGTTTTGTCCGAACCGGTGCTCGCACACTTCGACGCCGTCATCACCGACCGCGTCATCGACTTGAACACACAAGACACACCGCTGGAGGAAAGAAGCACCTACGGCAAGGCATTCCTGCAGGTCATGAATCTGTGGAGGGAATCGGACGCCGTAAAAGAGTTGGTATTCAGCCCGCGCCTGGCACGCATTGCCGCGGATCTCATGGAAGTCGATGGCGTGCGACTCTATCACGACCAGGCTCTATACAAGGAGGCGGGCGGCGGATATACACCCTGGCATGCAGACCAGTATTACTGGCCGCTCGCGACGGACAAGTGCATTACCGCATGGATTCCTCTTCAGGAAACGCCCCTCGAAATGGGGGCTCTGGAGTTTTCCGCCGGCAGTCATGCACTCGACATCGGTCGCGACAAGCCGATCTCCGATGAAAGCGAAGCCACAATCGATCGGGCTCTCGCGGATTCCACATGCGAACACATCATCGGACCGTTCGACCTCGGAGAGGTGAGTTTTCATGCCGGGTGGAGCTTTCACCGCGCGTCACCCAACACCACGGCCACTCCTCGACGGGTAATGTGCATCATTTATATGGATGCTGATATGAGGCTGAAGCAGCCTGAAAACGAGAATCAGCAACTGGACTGGGATGTGTGGTGCCCCGGGGCGAAGGTCGGAGAAATCATCGATACGCCTCTGAATCCAGTGATTTCATTCTAATCAACCGTCTTTTTTTGGTTCACATGTAACCAATTGGCCACCTTACACGAATACTGCTAAAGATTTAGCATTACCAACGTGTCCACTCCCGCCATTATGAAACGCTTTTTGATGATACTGACCCTAATCGGGTTCACGGCTACAACAGTTCAGTCCCAGGACCGCGTCCGAGAAAGAGATCTTGTCGGCACCACCTGGAAAATGGTATTTGATCTGGACGAAGAAGCCGATGGTGCTTTTGAACGGGTCATCCTCAACGCTGTCGACGGACTGCTGGACGAGATTGACATCTATTTCGAGTTCCACGACGACAATGAAATGACCGTCTGGGCCGGCGCTTTTGGCGACGAGGAGGAAGAGGAAGACGGCGAATGGTACATCAACGGACGAGGTCAGCTGTTCCTCGATGACACGGATCACGTCGATGCGGATGACAACGTCTGGATGCGAGATGGCGACAGGCTCATTCCTTTCGAGCGCAAACGCGGAAGACTGGTGCGCAAGGATGAAGTGTATCTCAAACGGGTGCGCAAGTAGGGCGATGGTCGTCGGCCGTCACGCGAGGTGATACTCACGCTTTGGCAGCTGAGTCTCCTGAAGTCTTCTTTTTGCTTCTCTTGCTCGCCGTAGCCTTGCGGTCAGTGGCTTTTTCTTGCTCGTTGGTAGGGAATGAGACTCTGAAAACGGTACCCTCACCGACTTTGCTTTTGACGTTGATTCGTCCGCCCATTTTGGTCACAAGACGGGACGTGATCGCGAGACCCAATCCGGATCCTTGATGAGGCCTATCGACGTCCATGTGTTCCTGACGGAATTCGTCGAAAAGGTGAGGGAGAAATTCGTCCGATATGCCAACTCCAGTATCCGCTACTTCAATGACAGCCAGATTGGCGTCAGACATGACGGAAATGTTGATCGACCCCTCACTGGTAAACTTGATTGCGTTTCCGACCAGATTGTTGACGATGGCCTCGATAGCGTTTCTGTCGAGACGCGCAGGCACTTCATTCTCGGCGATGACTTCGATCGAAAGACCTTTTCTTTCGGCAAGCGAATCAAGAACGCGAGCGGTTTCACTGACGACTTGAGATACATCAAGAACACGGAAGCTCAATGCTTCCTTGTTTGCTTCCAATTTTGAAAGATCAAGAACCGAGTTGATTGTCAAAAGCAATCGTTTGGCTGCGTCTTGAATGAGGCCTGTAAATTCCTGGTGCTTCTTTGGCACCTCTTCGTGCAGCACCTGAGCAAATCCGATAATACCACTCAGAGGGGTGCGGATTTCATGACTCATATTTGTCAGGAAAGCCGTCTTGAGGCGAGCCATCTCCTCAGCTCTGTCACGTTCTGCGATCAGTTCAGATTCATAGCGAGACTGCTCTTCTTTGTGCATGTTCTGACGAAAGGCTATCGAAAGAAGGTCCGCCACATCACGGATTATCTTGAGGGTCTCCTCATCGAATGCGCCTTTTTCGAGGCTCCCTACATTGAGGGCACCAGCAATCGTTTCTCCAACTGTAAGTGTAATTCGACAGTAACTGTTCATTCCGTCTTTAATGAGAGCCTCCTCTATGGGTGCTCGCTCTGGCAGCTTGCCAAGATCGCGGCTCACAAACAAGCCTCGGTTGAACGGGCGAAAGTTCTCAATAGGGATTTCGGCAAAAGATTTGATGCCATCGAAATCCTGCCCCACCTGGGCCAGCACCATGGCAACTTCCCGGTCCGCATCCAGGCGGACCACCGAGGCTCTCGATAGTTTGATCAAGCCTTGAAGCTGTTCGAGCGCATGTTGTACCACATCTTCAAGAGCAGTTTCTTCTACCAACATTCCTTCAATGCTGTTCAGTGCGCTCAGGCGATCTGCATATTTCTTGAGAACCCGCTGCGCATTCGTTCTCTCCTCCACCTCGATTTCCAACTCGTGCTTTCTTTTTTCGAGGTCATTGAACGCGGACTGCATTGTCGATTCAAGAAGTTTCTTATAGCGCTCTTCGCTTTTCTTCAGCTTGACTTCTTTTTCCTGATGCTCAGAGACCTTGGACTCCAATGTGCCCTTTTCGCTGGCCAACTCACGTTTCACTTTCTGCAGGCTCGAAAGATGTTTTTCAACCTGATTGAATCTGGCAAAGGAAAGCATCAAGATGAGTGCGATCGCAAAAAGAATGATTCCGGCAACGACAAAAGCTCGCCGATCGGATTTTACACCCTCTCCAGCTGCCTGTGGAGTCATACCCAGATAGAGCGTCCTGTCCATTAGCGAATCGACGACTATTGGAAACGACCATTTCTCGATCTCGGAACCAGATACCTGCCCCGACGGGAAATTGTATCCTGCCCGTCTTGCTCCGGGCTCGTTTATCGCAGCCAGTATTTTTCCTCGGTTGTCCGTCAGTACGAGATAAGCTAGATCATCATAAAGTCGGGCGGATTCCACAAGCCAATTCGTGTACTGGGTGTCTCCGTCGATCAGCTTTATTGAACGACCCAAATAATCGGCCAAGTGCTCCGCTTTCTGCGCACGGAGGACCTTTTCACTCTCAAGCAAATGCTCGTGTGACGAGAACGTAAAAACGCTCGCCAGCACGATTAACGTAGCCGTTACAGCCAGTATCAGCCATGTATGCCCGTATATCTTTGGCATTTAGGATTGAGAGAAATGAAGGTCAAAAATATTTGGTCCCCTTCGTTATCGACTAAAAACACGTATTCCTAAGCGTTCAAAAGAGCTTTTTCCGATCTATATTCGAGCTACTCAAAGGGAATGAAGTGACGAGAAAGCGCTGGAATATTCGGGTCCTTGAAAACGAAGACGTGGTCGACGACCTGCGTCAGTCTCTGAACGACCTTCCAGAACCTCTAGCTCGAGCTCTGGCGCTTCGCGGAATCAGCTCTTTCGACGAGGCACGGGACTATTTCCGCTCCGGTCCAGAACAATTGCACGATCCGTATCTGATGACGGACATGGAAGAAGCGGTCGAGAGAGTTATTCGGGCCATTCAGGAAAAGGATCGCATCGTCGTTTATGGTGACTATGACGTGGACGGTACAACTTCAACGGCCTTGCTAACCCATTATTTGACCCATATTGGCGCAGACGTTGGGTTTTTTGTACCCGACCGATTCAAACACGGTTATGGTCTGAGCCAGGCCGGACTGGACGAGGTAAAAGCGGATGGAGCAGCAATTGTAATTGCTCTCGATTGTGGAGTCACGGCCATCCAAGAAGCATTGTATGCCACGTCTCTGGGAATTGAATTGATCATCTGTGATCATCATACGCCGCAGGAAGATCTGCCAGATGCTGTCGCCGTGCTTGACTCCAAACGAGGTGACTGCTGCTATCCTTTCAAAGAGCTCTGCGGGTGCGGAGTGACGATGAAATTCGCCCAGGCCATCCACTCAAAGTTGGGGAATGACCCTGAGGAGCTAAATCACTATCTGGATCTGGTAGCTATTGCCACCGCTGCAGATATGGTCTCGTTGAAAGGGGAAAATCGCATTCTATTGAGAGAAGGATTGCAATCTCTACGCAGCAACCCGCGAATGGGACTGAAAATGCTGGCCGAGCAGGCTGGCGTGAAACTGAGTGATTGCTCTACCCGATCCATTGTGTTTGCCCTGGGCCCGCGCATCAATGCGGCCGGTCGACTGGGTGATGCCACACGTGCCGTCACTCTGCTTCTCGCCGACGACGAACTCGAAGCGGTCGCGCGGGCCCGCCAGCTTGAACGCCTCAACGATGAACGCCGAACGTTGGACCGCGAAACTCAGGAAGAAGCCTTCGCAATGGCGGATCTCAAGCTCGCAGCAGACCAGCGTCCTGCCCTCGTTCTGCACCACCCGTCCTGGCACCTGGGCGTGATCGGAATTGTCGCCAGCCGACTGGTCGAACGACATTATCGTCCCGCGGTCATGTTGACGACAAGTGGTGACGTAATCAAGGGAAGCGCCAGATCGATCAACGGCATCAATATTTACAATGCCCTTCTTGCGTGCCAGGATCTGCTCGAGGAATTCGGAGGTCACGATTTCGCTGCTGGTCTTTCACTCAAGGAAGAAAACCTCGAAGAATTTACCAGGCGATTTGAGGAAGCGGTAGCTGCGTCTGTGACCGATGACATTCTGGATCCTGTCGTGGACGTCGATGCTGAAATGCGACTCTCTGATCTCGACACAAGATTCTGGGCTATTCTCAAACAGTTTGAACCATTCGGACAGGACAATCCTGCGCCAATCTTCGTGGCTCGTAATCTGGACGTTGTCGGACCCGTTGCGACAGTGGGAAAAACCCGTTCCCACCTGAAGTTCAGCGTCCGCGATCGCTCGGGTTCGAATCCCGTCAGAAACGTGATCGGATTTGGGCTCGGGAAACATCTTGATCTGGTTTCAGAAAGTCAGGCGAACGGCACGCCTCTGGACCTGTTGTTCTCTATCGAGGAGAACACATGGAATGGCCGTACGAGTCTTCAGCTACAGGTTAAGGACCTGTGTTCATCTGTTTAGATTGCGGTTGTCAGGCTAAATTGCGTTCATTCGAATTGCTACCCTTCGTTCGAATAACCAGTATTCGCTTGAATAACCGGCCCTCCGGTGCCATAATGAGCCCCGCTATCCTTGAATAGTAGTTCCATACGCCCTCCGGAACACTTGTTATAACAAGTTAGTACAGGGGGCAACTCACACCCATTTTCTTTCATGATTGAAATGATTGAATTTTTATCTCAACCCTGGCCCTGGTACGTAGCCGGGCCTCTGATCGGAATCGTCGTCCCGGCGCTTTTTCTGATCGGCGGAAAACAATTTGGCCTTTCCGAAAACCTGAGGCACATGTGTGCCATGCTGCCCGGAAAAGCGGAGTTTTTCCAATACGACTGGAAAAACGGCTCCTGGAATCTGGTATTGATTCTCGGAATAATGATCGGAGGATGGGTGGGAGCCACATTCCTGGGTGATCCTGACCCCATTGCCATCTCAGACGCTACCAAATCTGATCTGGCCCTGCTCGGAATTACGAGTTATGAGGGCTTAATGCCTGCGGAAATCTTCTCCTGGAGCGGCCTGGCGAGCCTGCGAGGCGTCTTGATGATAGTCGTTGGAGGATTCTTGGTTGGATTTGGCACCCGATGGGCAGGGGGGTGTACTTCGGGCCACGCGATTTCCGGCCTGGCTGATCTTCAGCTTCCTTCTCTTCTGGCTGTGATCGGATTCTTCGTCGGTGGCATGATCACGACCTACCTCCTTCTCCCGATAATCCTGTAGGTAACACATGTCAGAAAAACAGAACAGCTTCACGCGTCTGCTGCCATACCTGCTGGTTGGCATCTATTTCGGTATCGTCTTTACGAAGTCTGAGGTCATTTCCTGGTATCGCATTCAGGAGATGTTTCGCTTCCAGGCGTTTCACATGTACGGCATTATTGGAAGTGCTGTAATAGTAGCCCTTCTGTCCATACAGATTCTCAAGAGAACCGGTGTTCGAGCAGCAGATGGTTCGGAAATCACAATTCCACCCAAAGACATGGGGAAAGGAACTCGATACTGGGCAGGAGGAACCATATTTGGGCTCGGATGGGCTTTGACGGGCGCGTGCCCTGGCCCTCTGTTCGCCCTGATTGGAAATGGGGTGTTTGTGATGATCATTGCCATACTGGCCGCCATCGCCGGTACGTACACCTATGGAGTTCTTCGTCCCAAATTGCCCCATTGACGATAACACTGGACCGGTTGCACTTCTCCGAACCACCAGAGATTTTATTTAGAACAACAACACAGTAAGGACCATGCTTTTCAGACAGATCTGGGATCCCAAGCTTGCCCAGTACGCCTACCTGATCGGTTGCCAGGCAACCGGCGAAGCAATCGTCGTCGATCCCGAGCGCGACATCGATGTATACCTCGAGCTTGCCGAGAAAGAAGGGCTTGAAATCACGGCGGTGGCCGACACCCACATCCACGCTGACTACCTCTCAGGCATGCGTGAATTCGCAGAGCGTGGTGTCCACGTGTATGCTTCTGACGAAGGGGACGCAGACTGGAAATACGAATGGCTTATTGGCTCTCCGTACAGTCACACGCTGCTCAAGCACGGTGATGAATTCAAGATCGGAAACATCAAACTCACCACGGTACACTCGCCCGGCCACACTCCCGAGCACGTATCCTACCTCGTGACGGACCTCGGCGGAGGAGCGGATCACCCGATGGGCATACTTACAGGCGACTTTGTATTCGTCGGCGACCTGGGTCGCCCGGACCTGCTGGAATCTGCGGCTGGAATGGCAGGCGTGATGGAGCCCTCAGCTCGCACGCTCTACCAATCCGTTCAGGAGTTTCTGAAGCTCGACGACTTTATTCAGGTCTGGCCTGCACACGGTGCCGGAAGTGCCTGTGGCAAGGCGCTGGGAGCGGTTCCGACGTCAACTGTTGGATACGAGAGAGCCTTCAACGGCGCCATTGGATCAGCCAAACGAAGCGAAGACGAATTTGTCTCCGCTATCCTGGACGGACAGCCGGAGCCACCGATGTATTTCGCCAGGATGAAGCGCGACAACAAGATCGGCCCGAAAGTTCTCGGTACTCTTCCAACGCCAAAACATCTTTTTGCCGACGATCTCAAAGAGCTCGCCGGCAACACCGACGTGGTAGTTCTTGACACCCGTCTCGATCGTTCCGCGTTCATGGCTCGCCACCTTGCCGGCTCCATGTATGCGGGATTCAACAAAGCCTTCAACACGGCAGCCGGCTCAATCATCGAAGAGGATATGCCCATCTACCTGATCATTGAGGAAGAGCAGGTTGAGGAAGCCGTACGTGATTTGATCCGGATCGGGTTAGACGACATTGTTGGTTATGCCACGCCCGCTACGCTTGAAGCCTATGCCGATCAGGGTGGCGAAATTGCAAGTATTCCCGAAATTCCGATCGAATCGGTTCCGGGTACGCTTGCGTCGAATCCCGGCAGTATCGTACTCGATGTCAGAAATATGACTGAATATTCAGCGGCCCACATTCCCGGCGCAGCGAACATCGCATACACCCGTCTCTGGGTTCGTCGCGACGAAGTCCCAGAAGGCAAGAAACTCATACATTGTGTTTCGGGTGGTCGTTCGGCGGTCTCAACGGCTCTTCTGGCAAGACTTGGCCACGATGTCGTATTCGTCAACGGCGAATGGGAAGAGTGGGCTGCGAACCCGGATAGCGAAATTGAACACGGAGAAGCTGTCCACGCCTGATGATTAGCGCTCGGCCGGGATTGCCTCTCGCCCGGACTCTCAAACGCTCGTGCGGAGTGTTGTGCGGGGCCTTTCGGCCCCGCACACATGTTTTTCCAAACAAACATTCTCACGGTCACCGTCCTTTCCTATATGCTGATCAAGTTCATTCCCGCCATCGGCTGGCTGCGTAATTACCCCCGCGAGCACCTTTCAGGTGACCTGAACGCTGGTGTAACTGTTGGCATCATGTTGATTCCGCAGGGACTGGCCTATGCGCTTATCGCGGGGCTGCCTCCAATCTATGGCCTCTACGCCGCGCTCGTCCCTGTTCTGATTTATGCGCTTTTCGGGACATCGGGACAACTCGCCGTCGGGCCCGTTGCGATGGTGTCACTACTCGTAGCCACCGGCGTATCAGATTTCGCGCCATCCGGAAGCGCCGAATATATCCAGATGGCCATCCTGTTGGCCTTTCTTGTCGGTCTGATCCAGTTCCTTCTCGGAATCCTGCGATTTGGCTTCATTACCAATTTCCTTTCCCACCCCGTTCTGAGTGGATTTACGAGCGCAGCTGCTCTGGTCATTGGGCTGAATCAACTTAAGCACCTCGTCGGTTTGCCTATTCCGCGCTCAGGCGGCGTGTTCGAAATTCTGAAATACGTTGCTGTCCACGTCGCTCAGATTCAGATTCCTACATTGGTGATCGGTCTCGCGGGCATCGCGATCATCCTCATCCTTCGTCGACTGACTCCGCGTTTTCCCGGCGCGCTCATTGCAGTTATCGTGGCGACTTTGGCCGTTTGGACAATGGAACTTGAGGGCGTCGGTGTGGCGATCGTCGGGTCAGTGCCGGTCGGATTACCCGTCCCTTCGATATCCTTCTTTTCGGTGAACGCTATCAGGGAGCTTCTGCCGATAGCGCTAGCCATCTCGTTGGTCGGTTTCATGGAATCAATAGCCGTCGCAAAGGCTTTCGCTTCCAAAAATAGGACCACGATAAATCCCAGCCAGGAGCTGACGGCTCTCGGTCTGGCAAACATGGCTGGATCACTGTTTCATTCCTATCCGACGACCGGGGGTTTTTCGCGATCCGCGGTGAACGATCAGGCCGGAGCAAAAACTCCCCTTGCGAGTCTCGTAAGTGCCGGAATTGTGGGGCTGACCCTTCTGTTCCTCACACCTCTTTTCCATTTCCTGCCCAAGGCGCTCCTGGCAAGTATTGTCATGGTTGCTGTTGTGGGTCTGGTAGATGTCCGGGAGATACGCTTTCTGTGGAGATCCAACCGGTCGGATCTTGCGCTCTTGGCGCTCACTTTCGTGTCGACACTTGTTTTGGGAATTGAGAAAGGGATATTGATCGGAGTAGCCAGCTCGGTGCTGACCTTCATCTACCAGGCTTCAAGACCGCACATGGCTCGCCTGGGCCGAATCGATGGGAGCGATGTCTATCGTAATATCGAGCGATACTCCGAGGCCCACATCGACAGGGGAATTGCCATATTTCGTATTGACGCCTCGCTTTTTTTCGGAAATGTTGAGTTCGTCCGGGACGCCCTGTCTGATTTTCTCGATTCAAACGATACTACAAAGGTGCTTATTCTGGACCTCTATCCGGTAAACCGAATAGATTCTTCGGCACAACATGCCATGTTCGATTTGCACCGGAAGCTGTCGGACGGAAACGTTCATTTGTTGCTGTCGGGCGTCAAAGGACCGGTCAGGGATGCGTTTGAAAACAGCGGACTTTCTACCCTGTTAGGCGAAGACGCCTTCTTTCTGCGCATTGACGACGCGAACCAGAGGGCCCTGGCCCTCGCCGGTTCTTATCTTGACGACGGACCTGCCGAGGACAATTCAGCGTCATGAAATCAAGTGGCTCGCGACAAACCCTTCTGCCTGAGTGGATCCGGGATTATGACCGATCCCGGTTCACGGGTGATCTCTTCGCTGGAATAACGGTCGGAGTGGTTTTGGTGCCTCAAGGTATGGCCTATGCCTTGCTGGCTGGCGTCCCGCCTATTTATGGCCTGTACGCCTCTTTGATTCCTCTTTTCGTGTACTCGTTTTTTGGAACTTCTCGTCATCTGGCAGTGGGTATCGTCGCCATTGATTCTTTAATCGTGGCCGCAGGAATCGCATCGATGGCCCCAAGTACGCCCGCAGACGCGTTGGCACTTGCATTCATGCTCGCCCTGATGGTGGGTCTCATACAGATGGTGATGGGCGCCCTTCGATTCGGATTCGTTGTCAACCTGCTCTCCCGACCAGTCATAACCGGCTTCACCGGCGCTGCTGCGATCATAATCGGACTGAGTCAGCTCAAGCACCTTCTCGGTGTACCCCTGGGGCGAAATCTTAATGTATTTTTCCTCCTGTCCGAGGCTATTGAGAAAGTAGGGGCAACACATATCCCGACACTCCTGATAGGATTGGCCGGGATCATCATCCTCGTGTTGTGCCGAAAGCAGTTTCCGCGTATTCCGGGTCCGTTGACTGCAGTTGTTCTCTCGACCCTCGCCGTCATCTTTCTGAACCTCGACGAAGGAGGAGTCTCGGTCGTGGGCATCATTCCTTCCGGCCTTCCCAGCCTTGCCGTACCCGCTTTCACAATGGAAAGCGTGGAGGCACTCTTGCCCACGGCGCTAACTCTTGCCCTCGTACAATTCATGGGTGTGATCTCATTGAGCAAGGTTTTTGCCGCCAAGCATGGATATCAGATATATCCGAGTCGGGAGTTGGTCGTGCTGGGAGCCATGAATGTCGCAGGATCATTCTTTCAGAGTGTGCCTGTTTCCGGGAGCTATTCCAGGAGCGCAGTCAACGAGCAGAGCGGGGCTCAGACCTCGCTGGCTAACGGCATAGCTGCACTTCTGGTTGGTCTGGTTCTGCTCTTTCTCACACCCGTGTTGAAGATGTTGCCGATTCCCATCTTTGCCGCGATCATCATGGTCTCTGCCTTCGGGTTGATCGATGTGAGAGAGGTGCGATATCTGCTTACAACCAAAGTTGTGGATGGGACGATCGCCCTTATCACGTTTATCGCGACACTCACTCTCGGTATTCACCAGGGGGTACTGGTAGGGGTCGGGATTTCGGTGATCGCCGTGATGTATCGCATCAGCAAACCAAATGTGGCCATTCTGGGTCATCTGCCGGATTCTCGCTCGTTCAGGGATGTTGAAAATCATGCTTTGGCTCATGAGTTCGACGGTGTTGTGATTCTGCGAATCGACGCGTCTTTCTCATTCGCCAATGCAGATAGACTTCGATACGTCATCACGTCAACGGTGCGAAAACGCGACGCAAAAGCAGTCATTCTGGACGCCTCAACCGTGAACGACATGGATTCGACTGCTCTGGCCGTTCTGTCGGATACCAATAATGTGCTGCGCGAAAACGGTGTCGACATGTACATAGCCAGCGCCCGGCAACCGGTACTTGATGTCCTGAACGCCTCTGGCGTTTCCGCAGAGATTGGGGGAGATCATTTCTTCCTGAGTCCCCACCGCGCGGTTCTGCATGTACTCAGTTCCTGGGGAAGAGAGTCGGAGTACCGATCCCGGATCTAGTCTTCAGCCACTATTTCAGTTTTTTTCCGCCTCGCGAAGGCTTGCCACAACTTTGTTCGTTTCCTGTAGTTTGGCTTGCCACTGTTCCGACCAATAGACGGCCCCGGGCGTCGCAACATATCCACTCGGATTTCCCGCCTCGCTTTTCCACACCCGCATCATAGCGTCAACCTCGCCGTCCAGGAAGTCACATACAGAATTCAGGGCATCGTACTGCCCTGCCGAACGCAACAGGCCCTCGATCTGACGGGCCCGCGAGCCGAAACCAGTCGGCAGGCGGAGGGAGCGCGCCAATTCGGTCAGCCGCTTGCGGGAAATGTGGATTCCGCTTTCAGGGGTCGTCGCAAGGAATCTGCCGATATCTGCAAGCCCGCACTTTTCCATCTGCAGATCAAATCGGGACTCAATCAGCCTGCCTGGTGCAAGGCCGGAGGGGGCGCTATCACCGGGCAATGCTGAAATCAAACTCCCGAGGCATCGCTCCATCGCCCCGAAGAAATCCGATCCTGCACGACGCCACTCTGAACGCAACACCGGTAGCCAGGCCGCCATGTGAAGGCGAACAAATTCACCCCCTACGTCGGAGCGTTTTTCAGAAAATAAATGGCCCAGAAACCGAAGTTCGTTTGCGAGGTGATCGGCGGAAAACGACGAGGTGTCCGGACCATATCCGGCGGAGTCCATCATTGAAAGCACCTGTCGAGAAACGGCTCCTCCCAGCATCGAATCCTTTTCCAGAAACACCGATGCCACTGGCATCATATCGTGGATAAGCACGTCGTAGTGTTCGGCCGCCAGCTCATCTGCACTCTGGCGATCGACAATCGACGGGGCCATGCCAAGAGCAACCAGACCATCTGCGCTCGCTGGCGGACGCTCGACAAGTGAGGCAAGCGCATCGAATTTTTCAGCCGTCAGCTGCATGTCAGATAGGGTCGTACAGAAAAAGGAGTCAGGCTCGTCCTTTCAACATACCACTCCAATAAAGAATGGGCAGAATCCTGGTCTTGAGGAAATACATCGACCAGCGTTCCTTGGCTGTATCGAAAGGGAAGGAAGGATCTGGATTATTGTCGTAGTCGAACTCAGCGAGGATCAGTTTCCCGTATCCCGTGACCAGAGGACATGAGGAATAGCCATTGTAGACTTTTGTATTTGTGATCTTGCCTTGTTCAATCATGTTCATCAGATTCGCGGTAACAATTGGTGCCTGTTTTCTGACCGCTGCACCCGTTTTCGCCTTGGTCGTTCCGGAGACGTCTCCGAGTGAAAAGATGTTCGGATAGCGATTGTGCTGCAACGTGCCATTGTCAACGTCCACCCATCCTTCTTCATCCACCAGCGCACTGTTCTTGACAAAATCCGGGGCCGACTGCGGAGGCACGACATGAATCATATCGTAGGATTCTTCCTCAAGCTCCATATGGCCGTTTTCATCCGTCACTTCAAATACGGCAACCTTGTCACTCGCCCGGATCTCAACCAGGTTTTTTCGATAGTTGAACGTGATGCCGTATCTGTCCAGAACCTTGAGCAAGGCAAGCCTGAATTTCTCGACACCGAAAACGGTTTCGCCGGGAGACATGAACTGAATATCTACATCCTTGAGGTGTCCTTTTCGACGCAGATGGTCTGCTGTCAGGTACATAATCTTCTGGGGGGCTCCACCACATTTGACCGGCGTATTGGGCTGCGTAAAAATGGCGCGCCCGCTCTTCAGGTTGCGCAATACCTCCCACGTGTATTCTGCATTGTCATACCCGTAGTTGGAGCATACTCCGTCTTTTCCCAGCGCATTCGGTAGTCCCTTGACCTTGTCCCAGTCAATCTGGATTCCCGGGGCAACCACCATAAAATCATAACTCAGCTCGCCGCTGTCGGCCGTCAATACCGAGTTTTCTTCGGGAGAAAATGAAGTAACCCGATCCTTGACCCAGGTAACACCTTTCGGGATATAGTCCGCTGTATTTCTGCGAGAAACTTCTTTTTTGAACTCTCCAGCTCCCACCAGTGTCCAGATGGGCTGGTAGTAGTGGTACTCTGACGGCTCAATAATTGCGATATCGAGATTTCGATCCTTTTTCCGGAGCCGGGCAGCTACTGTGATTCCAGCTGTTCCTCCTCCGACAATCACGACGTTGTGGTGTGCGCTCATATCTGCACCTTTGGACTACGGGGTCAAGATTGGCTTTCTCCGCCTGCAAATCGGTCGTAATTCGACCTATTTACGCACCAAATATACGTTTCCCGGCCACTTGTAATAACAAGTTAAATTGAATTCAAGACAAAGAACTCTTAAAGACGGATTTCACCGCAGTGCCCGGATCATCTCAACAATGCCGGAGGCACGTGCCAACTCATCTTCCAAACGGTTTTTCGGGCAATTTATAGGCCTCTCTAACTGGTTTGAGCGGTCTTTTGAACCACCACGGCCGTCGAAGTCCATCCGGCGAATGATCAACAGCCGAACGGGAAAGGGCTACCCACTCGTGATAGTTTTCCATCGAGGCTTTCGTGTCCACATGAACATCTCCGTGTTGGTCACCCTTGCGTGCAGGTTCAACGTTGTAGGCCTTCTGCAACCAGCAATGATGCCCAGAAACGGGATCAGGATGAACGGCATGAGTCAGGTTCTGATGAACTCCGACATCTTCCCACCAGATTCGGGATGTATCCGGGTCAAACGATTCCCACGCTCCCGCACCGTGGATGACCCGCAATTTTCCACCCTCCTCAACGCTTTCCGAGATCGTAACCAGATTTGAGGCTCCACGACTGAGACCTTCTTCTTCTTTGAGTCGCCACCGTCCCAGGTGGTGACTCATCGCGATGACGCCCGGTTTGATGCCTTCTGTCACCCAGACTTTGTCAACAAAATATCCGATCCTCGTAGTGACGCGGATCAGGCTTCCCGTGTCAATACCCAGGCGTCGGGCATCTGCGGGATGCATCCAGACCGGATTCTTGTGACTCAGTTCGTAGAGCCACTTGGCGTTTGCGCTTCGGGTATGAATGAGCGTTGGCAGACGGAAGTTGGGCAGAAGCAGCATCTCTCCCCTGTCCCGGTCAATGTTGTCCGGGTGCACGTGGGACTTCAGTGTCCACGGGAGGGTGTATTCTTTTTCAGCCCATCCCCAATCCCGCATCGTCGGACTGAAGAACTCCATTTTTTTGCTCGGAGTGGCGAAACCTGACTTCGCCTGCCCGTCGACCATCACTCCGACTACGCTGCCGTCACGAACCAACCGGCCCCGATCATCGGTACTTGCGCCCGATGCGTCAACCGTGCTTTCGAACGGCACATATCGATCTTTCGTCACCTCGAACGCCGCATATTTTCGCATGTATTCGAGCGGCTTCAATCCCTCGGCTGCGGCTGCTTCAGGCAGCCCCGGCACACTGTTTTCAAAGATCCACCGATAATACTCCTCAACCGTGATGATCTCGCCTTCCCGATACGGACTCTGAAAGTGCTCCCGCACTCCGAGCTCTCCATCGGGATCCATTTTGACTGAAAGCTCGATCCAGAACTCGTTTTCCTCCCAGACTTCGCCAGGATTTGCCTCCCAGGTGTATTTCACCGGTCTTCCAAGCCGCTCCATAGCAACCCGGCGTACCGGCTGGCGGAAAGCGATCCACTGACCGGCGTGAGTCTCCTGACTCATCAGATCATGCCGCTCGCCTGCGTGACCCATCGGAAGCACGTAGTCGGCGAACCAGGCGGACTCATTCCAGGTGGGCGTGAGCGCCACGTGGCATTTCATCTTTTCCTCGTCCTGTAGCGCCCGCATCCACATGAATCCATCCGGGTTTATCCACAGAGGATTGTAGACACGCGTGAAATACACATCGATATCGCCGCGACCCTCCTCGAGAAAATGAGGAAGCAGGAAGCTCATCTCATACATCGCCAACGGCCATTCATGTGGAATATGGAGCTCATTCCACGCATTGAAGGGTTCAGGTTGATCGAAGGGCTTGGGAACGAACTTATTCCAGCTGTTGCCCGAGGTGCCGCCTTCGTTTCCGATGCTTCCCGTAAGCACGTTCAGAAACAGGAGGCAACGCGCGACCTGCCATCCACCGAGATTCCCGATGGAAGCCGCTCGCCATGTGTGGGTTGAAAGGCGACCCTGACAACGGGCAATGTATTCTGCCGCTTCGCGGATGCGCTCGACGGAAACCTGTGCTTCCTCGGCTGCCCGCTCGAACGTGTACTCGGAATAGAGGGTCTTCAGCAGGCGGTCAAATTGATCGAAGTCCTCGCGGTCCGAGTCCAGATCAAATTTTCCGCCTGACACAAGCGCCCTCAGGCGTTCCCAGACATTTTCTCCCGGAAGGTCGAAATCAACTTCGTCGTAGGGTTTGTCCTTGAAAAAGTCGAGTGTCTCGCGCCAGTTCACCCAGCGGCGCACAAATTCCCGATCGTAGAGGTCATTTTGAATGAGGTGATTGGCGATGGCCAGCAGAACGGTCTGTTCTGAGCCGGGCCAGGTCGGCAACCACGTATCGGATTTAGAAGCGGTGTTCGAAAGGCGCGGATCCATGGTGATCAACTTGGCGCCATTCATCTTCGCTTCCATGATGCGCTGAGCATGCGGATTGAAGTAATGTCCCGTTTCGAGGTGGCTCGAAATCAGAAGAATCACGTTCGCGTTCGCGTAATCGGGACTGGGCCGGTCAAAGCCGCCCCAAACATTGTAGCCGGCCCGCGCTCCGCCCGAACAGATATTGGTGTGAGAGTTATGTCCGTCAACACCCCACGCCTGAATACACCGGTTTGTGTATCCGTCCTCGCCCGGACGCCCAACGTGGTACATGATACCGTCGCGCCGTTTCTTTCTCGACGCGTTCATCTTCGCGCCGATATCGCTCAGCGCCTCCTCCCACGTCACACGCTTCCATTTTCCCTCGCCGCGCTTTCCAACCCGCTTCAGCGGGTACAAAATACGTTCGGGATCATAGACCTGGTTGATCGTCGCGGGACCCTTGGCACAGTTGCGACCGCGACTGCCAGGATGCTTGGGGTTGCCCTCGAACTTCTTGATGTCGAGCGTTTCCCTGTCCACATAGGCCAGCAATCCACAGGCACTTTCACAGTTGAAGCAGACCGTTGGGACGAGAGTGTAATGCCGGGGCACCTTACGGGGCCACGCTTTGCCGTCCCATTCAACCCAGTCATCCCATTTCTCCGCAGGAGGATACTGGCTCATCCGACCATCCGGATGCTGGACGGTCGTCATCTCAACTTTTTCAGGCTGACGCGGGGCTGTCGAAAACCTGGGTAGCCCAAATTCGCTTCCGTCTCCCGTCACGTCTGATATGCTGTTGTCTTTCTTTGCCATTGCTTCAGCTGTTAGGGATTTCCTGCGGAGCGTTGACATAGGCGCGCTCAAACGCATACAGTCCAATCAGGGCCGCAACACCCGCAGCCCAGTCAGGAGAAGGAGCGTACAACAAGGGAAGAACATGCCCCAGCCCGATGGCAACGCCCCAAAATGAATAGGCGTATTTGCCTTTCGTAATCATGTGGGCAGCCTTGGCAGCAGCTTCGGAAGCGTGAGGCATACCAAACTCACCAAGCAAGGTGACGACCAGATCCAATGCAACCGAGCCCAGGAAGGTGTATCGGACGATGTCCGAAAGATCATCTCCGAGGTCTATCAAGGATCCCATGATCAACAACATGGCGCTGCCGGCCATGAGAGATTGAATGATGAGGTGCACGGGAAGCAGTGGGCTTTGCCACAGATCCCGACCTTCAGCCTGTCCGAAAAGAAACGCCGTATATATCGCGGTACCGAGTGCAAGCGGAACGCCCACCCAGAAAAGGGGAGATCGCCACGGACTGAAATCAGACTCTGTGATCCATCCCATCCACACCGCGAGTTCGCCTCCGTACCAGAGCGTCACGATGCCGCTGAATCCGATCAACAGAAATGCGCCGCGAACCAGCCAGCTTTTCCATTGAGGCCTTAAAATGATTCGAAGGAAACGTTCGGGCCGCTCCAGATCCGCCACCAATAAACCCGTCGTCGCGATCAGGAAGAACAATGACACGAACGCCAGGGCCTGAAAAGAGTAGTGCTCGACCGAAACGAGGCCGAACAGAGAGCTGAGCGCCAGAATAATGAAGATGCCGGCTGCAATACCTTTTGTGACCAGATACGCAGGTACCTGCCAGTGCCAGGGAATTTTATGTTGGGCATTCCAAACGACCTGCGTCATCTGTTCTGCCATTCGACCCTCACCTATCTGTATTGGCCCGCCACTGGGGTCGCCCTGAGGTCCGGAGGCGCGTAGTGCCTGACCGGATTTCGAGGTGCGTGAACTCGTCGATGAGGACGTCGCCGGGTGTGATTTTCCGCCATCTCCTGAATGAAGAGGAAGCACATCTGCCCAGGCGAATGTTTCAGGCGTACGATCAACCGCAGTCGGGTGCATCGCTACATCGTCGCCACCGATGTAAAACAAATTGGGTGCCGTGCCCTGTTCTGGCTTGCGGACTGTCACCTTATTTCTGGCCAATGTTCTGGCTATTTCGGTATCCGGATCATCCAGATCTCCGGCCAGGATGGCATGTTCAGGGCACACGACCACACAGGCCGGCTCGAGCCCAAGATCCACTTTGTGGGCGCAGTAGTGACATTTGGCCGCGGTTCCAGACTCTGGATCGATGTATATCGCATCATATGGGCACGCCTGCATACAGGCCTTGCAACCGATACACACATCCGGATCGAATTCCACGATTCCGTCATCCCGCTGATACATGGCCGTGACCGGACAAATCCGAACACACGGTGGATTTGCGCAGTGGTTGCAGCGCGTAACCTGAAAACTGCGGGCCACATCGGGGAAGGCTCCCGTCTCGACACTCTTTACCCAGGTTCGCTGGACACCGAGCGGAACTTCATTCTCGCTTTTACAGGCTGTCGAGCAGGCATGACAGCCAATACAAGCATCGTTGTTAATTACAAACCCGTAGTTCATTCCGAAAATGTGTCTTTTTCGCCGTTTTCAGGTCGTTTTGAAGACCTGTAATATCATGTACTATCAAATAAAGAGCAACCCGCTCCTGGAATATTTATTCTCTTCGATTCGAAGGGTGAAGATCCTCGGGGCGATTGATATTCACGAGGCTTCCCGGAGGTACGTCTACCGTGTGATATCCGACTTTATCCAAAAAGCCCATCACCGCGCGCCCTCCGTCATCTATGTATCTGCACAATTCGTCCAGCACTCCTCGGTGCCATATCGCACATAAGGGCTGGATCCTGTTTGTGTCTGCATTCCGCGCTACGGTGACAGGTTCTTGAAAGTCTCCTGCAATTCGTTGCAACGTTTCGCGGCTGACACGGGGAAGATCCGCCGCTACGACAAACATGCTTTCAGCCTTGGTTGCCCTGAACGCGGATGCAATTCCGGACAGAGGCCCGGAATCTTTCCACTCATCCACCACATACTCTGCGTCGACCGGATAGGTGCGACCCGATTCCTGCACCGATATGACGGTCGAATGGGCGGCGCTGGTAAGCACGTGATAAACATGCTCAATCAAGGGACGTCCGTCCAGCATCGTGACGGCTTTGTCCGATCCAAAGCGACGGCTCGAGCCACCGCTGAGAATAACTCCCTGAATTTTTGCGTACGGCTTGGTCATAATCCGGGTGGTGCGGGGTCTGGTTTTGCCACAAATCTTGGCGTCGATATTTGGCCTCGATCTTCGGCCTCGAT
>CAZEHJ010000053.1:21382-26456 GCA_964512485.1 uncultured Rhodothermales bacterium
GCCTCGATTTTTGGCGTCGATCTTTGGCTTTGATGGCGGGTGTCTTTTCTCACGGCTATCTTCCCGACACCGGAATATAGTCTGAATCGGGAGATCCAAACCCGGACTGAATCCACACCTAGTTCCAGAATGCTTTACTTCTACGTTGAAACCGAGCGCAAGGCCAAGTCAGGTATCGCATCAGAAGATTTTGACGAAACGAGATTGTACCGAAGTCTTGAACAGGCCCAAAAGGATAAGCGGGGCAAAGTGTTTGTTGTTAACGGTGGCAAAACACCGGCCAATCTCAGTGGTGACGTCAAGAAAATTCCACGGCGAGCATTCCTGAACGCTTCTCCGTATCTCAAGCCCGAAGAAGTTGCCGCTGGCGGCGGGATCGTTTCCCGCGAAGGGAAAAAGAAGCTGAAAATCCTCCTGATCTGTAGAAAGGGACTGTGGGATATCCCAAAAGGAAAGCTCGATCCCGGCGAAACGATCAAACAGTGTGCGAAAAGAGAAGTCAAAGAAGAGCTTGGCATCAAAAACAAACAGTTGACGGTCCTGGACTTCCTGGACACCACGACGCACGGCTACGTGTCAGAGAAAGGCGACACATTCGTTGTAAAAACGACTTTCTGGTATCACATGAAGACCGTTGCAACGGAATTTGTGCCCCAACAGGCGGAAAAAATCACTGCCGTAAAATGGTATTCCATTCACAAGGCGAAGGAAGCTCTTGGGCATGAAACGCTCGTCCGTCTCCTTAATCGTGTCGAGCACAAACTGCACCACGCACACGTTTCGGCCTAGCTTGGTCAATCTTTCTCGCGGGAATTTGCAGGACGAAAGGAGTCGTATTCATATATTCGCCCGCTCCTGTTCCCGAATTGGGACCAGAACCGTGTTGAATCAGCACCATTACACACTCCATGGCTGAAGTAGATCTGGATTCGAAGCTGGCCCGAAGAGCCTCAAAGAATTCAAAAGCAAAGAAGAGAAGATCCCAGAAGAAGCGAGGGCTTCCGGCGTGGGTCGTTTTCTGGCTGGTGGCTCCTATCGGTGCCGCAGGGGTTGTAACACCCGTCATTCTCGACGTGCAATGGGTTGCCCTCACCGGAGCAGCCATCTTGCTTCAGATCGGTATGCTGCTCATCAATGACCGTAAAGGATTCATTCGTTCACGCGAGATGAGACGTGCGTACGAAGCCCGACGACATTTTTCCATTCTGGAAACCATCGTCCTCTTTCTGCTGATCATGGCCGATATGCTTTCGGCCGCCTACGCTCTTCTGACGGCGGCCGCTCCGTAAGCTGTCACCGGCCGCTTACTGCCCGACCATGAAGACGGCATTCGCAAAAAGCATGTGCCCGGAGCGCCAGAATCCGCGGAACAGAGGATCGTCCAGCAAATAGACGACTGACCCGCTTTGCATCGACTGCGCGCCGAATGAAAGCGATCCTTCTGTCCTCTTTTCAGCTTTGTATCCAGTGTGGCCGCTTACGCGCCCGCCCTCTTCGATGATACCGACATTCCAGTCTGAACTTCCGGTCATGATTTCTGGATGGTCGCTTCGGCGGCGGAGAACGAACGAGTAATCCGAAAACCCGAACCCAAGGGGATGGGAATTGTCGACACTCACCCGATAAATCGCGCCCGGGTTTGAATCCGGTGCTCGATCCCGGTTTCTGTCTTCGTATCGTTTTCTCCTGGCCGTGGCTGTAGCCGTACTGTCCGCTGTTTTTTCAGCCTCCTTATCCGAGATCGAAAAACCGGACTTGCCACTGAACCACGACGATACTCCCCCCATAGCAATCAGCTTACCCCCGGAGCGTATCCAGCTTGTCAGCCTTCCAAGCTGTTGCTCGTTGAGCCAGCTCATCTGTTGCCTAACACCAGACTTCGAGTATGATGTTGAAGGAAGAACAATCACGTCATAGTCTTCCAGGTCAAGCGAGGAGAAATTGTCGGCAGAAAATCGTGTTACCGGGTATTCGAAAACGTTGTCGAACATGTGCCACACTTCTCCGACACCATATGAGCCTATCGGGCTGCCAAATGGAATGGCAACGCGAGGCGGTTTGATGAACCGGACATCGTTCGAACCAAGATCAAATCCTGCATCAACAAATCCGGTAGCCAGACCCGTGGACGTCTGCCCGTACTTTTTTGCCAGCGAGGCAAGGTCCGAAGAGAAGGATGATCCAAAGCGCTCGTTGTTGCGCCGCGTGACGATGAGAGAGCCCGGCGCAAATGTCTTCCCGTGTATCGAGAATTCTTTCAGGTTGTAGCGGACAACAAACTTCTTGCGCAGCAAGGCCGACAAAAAGCTTGCATCACCGGCATCGTCCCATGCAAATACGTAGGCGTACGGATTGTCTGAATGGTTTTCGGACGTCTCTGTTGTCGCGGTCCAATCGCCGTACGCGACAGCTTCCGTCGAAGCCACCGCGTCCAGATCATAGGCGTAGGGAAGGGCCCAACCGGTGATGTCGTAAGTCAGCGAATCGCTCATGACGACTTCGGGGTCGAATAGCACCCGGGTCATGACCGCGCGTGGTTGCGACGCCGGAATGACGAGATCACCGGCAGCAATATTCTGTTTTCCGGTTGCAGACGTTCTGTAGTCCATGCCGCTCACGCGTCCAGCCTTCGCGGCCGCTCCGTATCGAATTCCCAGTTTGTCCAGATGTGCAATGAGCTCTTCCAGCCTGCTGCCAGCAGAGGAGGCACGGATGACATACGATTCGAACTCACCCGGCGGATCCGAAATGGCCCGTTCGAAATAGCTTCCAAACTCGGTCGTCACTCTTTTCTGGTGTTCCGATGCCATCTCAACCGTGGACAGCCCGGTGGTCGTATGGTGAGTCAATCTATCCAGGAGCGAGAGTGTGTCTCCGACGGCCGTCTGAATTCCCAACCCTGCTCCACCACCACCGGCTTGCTCATACGTCATGCCAATTGCGCCGTTGAACATGGGATACGAGTCTCCATACCCGGGGTAGAGAATGTCGAACGACTGCTTCGTGAAATACAGCCACCCCGCTTCATCGAAGTACTTCGCGTGATTGCGGCCAATGATTTCTTCGAATTCGCGCTGCCATGGTGTGATCTCCTCGTGAACAGGTTCCGCGGCAGGAGCGAAATAATAAGGGGAATTGTATCCCTGCTCGTGAAAGTCGACATGAACGTGTGGCATCCACTTCTTGTAGAGCTCCATCCTGCTTTTTGACTCCTTCTGCGTCTGCCAGGCCCAATCCCTGTTCAGATCGAAGTAGTAGTGATTCGTTCGTCCGCCGGGCCATGGTTCGTCGTGTTCAGTGGCGTCGGAATCGGCGTTCATTTCTGTTCCGACGACCATGTTGTACCAGTTCGCATAGCGGTCACGCCCGTCCGGATTGATGGCCGGGTCAATGAGCACCACCGTGTTGTCCAGCCAACCGGAGGCTTTCTCATTTGTGGGGTCCGTCAACGCGTGCAGCGTTGCCATCGAAGCTTCGGTGCTATTGGACTCATTTCCATGCACGTTGTAAGACAACCAGACAATGGACAGTGGCTCACCCATCACGTCGCCCTCTTTCAGTCCCGCCAGCTTCAGGTTGTTTTCCCTGATTTCTTCAATCCTGGCCATGTTGGTCGGCGAAGAGACCACGGCAACCAAGAGCGGGCGGCCTTCGTTGGTCTGACCGTAGCGTATGATTTGAACTCGATCAGAAGCGCTTTCGACATGTTCGAAATAGTCTGTGACCTGGTGGATGCGCGAAAAACGGGATCCTAACTCATATCCAAGAAATTCCGAAGGCGACTGCAGAGAATCCTGACCTGAAGCCGACACCGTGAACAGAGTTGAAAGCAGAAATACGAATAATCCTGAGCGCATGACGGAGAACTGGATAGATTGGATTGAATTTAAATGGTAGATTCGGCTCTTCATCGGCGAACTCCCACAGGGACGAGAAGGTACTCTCCCGCCACCGGAAGTCGCAATCTCCCTTTCATTCTTCCCATGCATCGATCGGCGCTCCTTTTAGCAATTGTCATGTTGGCGGTGGTGTTGGTTTCCGACGGCTCGCGGCCGATGGCTGAGACATCATCCCCAGGAATTCAGGGATTCCCGGATGAGTACGCGCGTTACCACCACGGAATCACGGTACCGGAAGGAGAAACTGAATCCGGGTACCAGCTCGGGTATCGATTGAAGGCCATAAACGAATTGTCCATCGCCCGAAAGACTGCAGGCGCGCTGCTTCCATGGGCTGAACGCGGACCCGGCAACGTCGGGGGCCGAACGAGGAGTATCGTAATTGATGCGAATGACCCTTCGGGAAACACGTGGTTCGCCGGCTCCGTCGGGGGCGGTATCTGGAGAACCACGGATCAGGGCGTCAACTGGACACCCCTGACCGATGGTCTTCACCGGCTTTCGATTTCATCTATCGCCCAAGCAGAATCCGACCCGAACATCCTGTACGCCGGCACGGGTGAGGGATTCCCGAATAGCGATGCCGCCATTGGTGACGGCATCCTGAAATCTGTTGATGGAGGCGATACGTGGAGCGTTCTGACGTCAACTTCCGGGGGCACAGATTTCCTTTTTGTAAATCGCGTCATCGTGTCTCCCCAGAATGAGAACCTGGTCCTTGCCGCGACGCGGGAAGGAATATTCCGCTCAGGTGACGGAGGCGAGACCTGGCACAAGGTGCTCGAAGCTGAGAGCTTCTCTGGTTTCACCCAGATCATCGAGGAGCCGGGCGACTTCACCAATCAGTATGCTGTCGAAGAGCGATCAGGTGTTTGGAAATCAACAGATGCGGGACAAACCTGGGCTCTGTCAAATACGGGGCTGGCAGAAGCAGGGGGTAATGTCAGAATTGAAATGGGCGTCTCGCCCGCAGATCCGTCCAGGTTATTCGCGGTGGTTGAGTCGGGTGCAGGTGCAGACCCTGTCTATATTTCTACTGACAGAGGAGAGACCTGGGCGCCGTTCCCGCAAAAACAGGGAGAAACCACCATAGACATCGCGGGCACTCAGGGATGGTATGACCTGATGGTCCTTCCACATCCGTTCGATCCGGATGTCGTGTTCATGGGTGGAAT
>CAZEHJ010000054.1:0-17976 GCA_964512485.1 uncultured Rhodothermales bacterium
TAGTGGGATATGGTGGTGCCGATCATTGTCGCATCGGTTCAGGGTTAACGACAATGTAGGAAACAAGATGACCTATATCATCGAGGGTGGAACAGGAAGGCGGAATGGGCGGGTTTATGGCTCATTTACAAGAATGTTGATGTGACCACGGATAGCTCGCAGAAATACGATCCTGAACGTACGAACAGGTTTCTGAACCGGCCTCCATGGGAGGATGACCAGAGAGCCTGACACGCAGGACAAATCGAGCTATTTATTTCCGTTTGAAACGTGAGGCACAAGTAGGCATCCAATGAGTACGGTTACTAACCAGTCAACATCATTGTGCCCGTCTACATTCAAAACATCGCTACTGCGGTCCCCGAAGCATTTTATACTCAGGAAGAGGCCGGGCACACGATGGTTCAGCAATTCGATACCGAGTCTCGGGCAGCTCGTCTGACGCGACGAATTTACAGCAGCTCCGGTATCGACAAACGACACTCGGTCATCAGGGATTTCCATCCCGGAGTTTCTGCTCCTCTGTTCTTCGACTATGAGAGCGCTTCGTTTCTTTCGCCATCAACCAAGCAGAGAAACGACGTGTACGAAAAAGAGGCGCGAGTTCTGTTTTCCCAGGTTGCTGCGACAGTTACGGATGAGTGCGAGGCCATATCAAGAGAGGATATCACACACGTCATCACGGTATCCTGCACCGGCTTTTTTGCACCCGGTCCGGATTTCTACATCGTGAAAGATCTTGGCCTGGATCCCTCTGTCAAACGCTTTCATATCGGTTTTATGGGATGCTATGCGGCTTTCCCGGCCTTGAAAATGGCGAAAGCATTCTGTGAAGCGCAGAGCGACGCCGTCGTTTTGATTGTCTGCCTTGAGTTGTGCACGCTCCATCTGGAACCATCTGAAGAGATTGATGATATTCTGGCGACTTCTGTGTTTGCGGATGGGGCCGCCGCCGCCATTGTTTCTACACATGCTTCCAAGTCGGCGAACGCGCTTCGCCTCGATTTTTTCAGTTCAACCGTGGCGCCCGAGAGCGAAGGCGATATGGCGTGGACCATCGGAGATCACGGATTCGATATGGTCTTGTCGACGTACGTGCCGAGGATACTTGAAGCGAATGTCAGCGAAATTGTAGACTCGCTTCTCGCGAGGCATGGCCATGCGAGGAGCGACGTGAACCGATGGGCGATCCACCCCGGCGGAAGGGCTATACTCGATAAGGTGGAAGACGCTCTCGCGCTTAAAGAGCCCGACCTGAATGCATCGCGAACGGTTTTGAAAAACTATGGTAACATGAGTAGCGCAACGATATTGTTCGTACTGAACGAAACACGTCATTTGCCAAGATCAGAGGGTGAAGAACGCGTTCTGGCCATGGCATTCGGACCGGGCCTCACGGTCGAAAGCGCTCTGCTCGCAAGAAGCTGATGCCAGTCCTCATTCTTCGAAAACGGCGCGGTGACCTTCTGGAGCTGATGGATGATCCGGATTGTGATCCGGTGCTTCTCACGAATACGTATCGTCAGTTCTATCATGTGAATCGGTTACTGTCAGGATACTTTCGCATCTACAAGAAGTGGATTCGACCTGAAATCAGACATGGAGCGGTGTCCATTCTGGACATCGGTTGTGGCGGGGGAGACCTGGCCGCGCGCCTCTCCCGGTGGAGCCTCGCCGACGGATTGACGGTGCAGATTACGGCTGCTGATCCGGATCCGAATGCCATCTCCTTCATGCGTCAGCAGCGTTTCGCTTCAAATATCGAAATCTGTCGTGCGAGCACAACCGACCTTCTCAACGAAGCGCGCACATTCGATATCGTGCTTTCCAATCACGTTCTGCACCATATCGACGAGAATGACATCACGGCATTCATTTCCCAAACATCAACCTTGTCCAATCGCCTGGCCCTTCACAATGACATTCGTCGCGACGATCTGGCGTTTGCCGGGTTTTTACCGATCGGGTCTCTATTTAGACGATCATTCATATTGCCTGATGGTCTTCGCTCGATTCGAAGGTCGTTCCTGCCGAGCGAGCTTGAGGCTCTGGTCCCATCCGGCTGGCGGGTCCACACCATGCCATTGTTCCGGAATTTGCTGATCTGGCAACGATGAAAACCGTAACGACTGACGTATTGATTGTGGGAGGTGGGCCGGTCGGCCTGTATCTCGGTTGTTTGTTGAATCGGGACGGACTGGATTGTAACATCGTGGAAGCTCGACAAAAACGTTCGACCCATTCGCGATCCATTGGCATTCATCCACCGGCGCTCGAATCGCTGTCACACATCTCTCTGGCTGAATCGGTTCTTTCCAAAGCGGTCGTCATAGAAAGGGGCATCGCCTTTTCGCGAAAAAAGAGGATGGGATCACTCTCCTTCGCCTCGTGCCCGCCTCCTTTTCCGTTCGTCCTTTCCATTCCCCAGTTTGAAACCGAAGCCTTGCTCGTAGAGCAATTCGTTCATCACTCGCCGGGCAATCTGTGGAGTGGGGCCAGGGCCATCTCACTCGACGAATCGAAGGAGGGAGTCCTGGTACAGGCCGAGGCTTCGGAAGGATTGCTACAATTTGATGCGCGTTTTGTCGTCGGGTGCGATGGCCCTGCAAGCTTTGTTCGCAAGGCGATGAATACGTCCGTTGCCGGCGGACCATACGATGACGCCTATGTGATGGGGGATTTCCCGGATACGACCGAATTCAGCTCCGATGCGACCATTCATCTGAATCCCGAGGGAGTGGTTGAATCGTTTCCTCTCCCAGGTGGAACACGCCGTTGGGTTGCGTGGACGAGCCGCTTTCACTCGGAGAACGTTTCGAATGTTCTTGTATCCACGGTACGACACCGCGTAGGAGTCGAGCTGAATCAAGACGCATGTTTGATGGCGAGTTCGTTCAGGCCGGATCATTATCTGGCTGCCAAAATGGGCGAGGGCCGAATCTTATTGGCCGGAGATGCAGCGCACGTAATCAGTCCCATTGGCGGCCAGGGAATGAACCTGGGCTGGCTCGATGCCCGGTTGGCAGCCGAGATCTTGAAAGAGGCGCTGAAAAAGACACAGAATGAGGCCTCGAATCAACCTGTATCCAAATGTGAGTCATTTGATCAATACAGCGTCATCCGCAGAAAATCTGCCGAGACTGCACGTCGGCGGGCTGAATTCAACATGTGGATGGGCAGGCCATCTACGTTTCATTTCGTGAAAAGAGCAGCCGCGCGTGCCATATTGAGTGCTCCCTTGCGCGGGTTTTTTGCCCGGCAGTTCACGATGCGGGGATTGTAACGGGAGAGGCTAGTGAGGACTCAGCAGAACGAACAACCCCTGATTTGCAGGTACTGCGAGCCCCTCCGGTCCGTTCGGATGATAAGATGTCTGCAGGCCTTGCACCTCTGGAACCGACCACGTTGCATTTTCAGAAAGCCCAAGGAGTTCACGGTTCAATGTGAGGTCTACTGATTCATCCCGGTCCGACCACGAAGCGAGGGCGATCATCACGTTGCCATCAGGCCGCACGAAGGCAGTTCCCTTGATAAGGTCATTGCCTGTTTTGAGCGGGGCGTCCTTCAGCCAGAATCCCAGCATTCGACTGTCTGCGATGCCAAAGTCGTTCATCATCTTCCAAACAGGACGCGGGTCGACGTCGCCATACATGCGTGTTGTCATTCCATACAGCATGCCGCGATACGGATGCCCACCGCCCTGCAGCATTTCGCCCATCAGGCCGAAGGGAATACCTGATACCTCTGTCATCCAGTAGTCAGTGGGCTGGTCATAGTCGAAATACTCGCCAAACCAGAGGCGGGAAATGAAAGGAAAATGCTCCATATAGAGCATCGCACTGTTGATATGACCGTCTGCCGGATTGAACTGATTGGCAGAATGCAGATCGATTACCACTTCATCACGATCGGCGTGGAGCACGGAGATCATTCGCTTGACCGTTTCGCGACTGAACGCGATGTCGTCGAGATAGAGTCCATCGATTTCCTGATTCGCGGCGAGCCATGAAAGACCCTCGATATAGTAATTGGTCCAGCGAGAAGTGCCTTTGTTCAAAATGGCGGCGTCATCAACGCTGAAAGCGTGCCAGGCCGAATGATAATTTTCCCGAAGGTGCTCCTGTAACCAGGAGTGTCCGCCTCCTTCACCGCCATTGAAAATTTCCTCGCCCAGGCTGCGCATGGCCTGGAGTTCGTAGGCCTTGTAGGTCAATTCTCGAATTGTGTTGTACAGTTTGACTTTTATGCCTTTTGAGTGTGCCTCATCGATGTACGCTTTAGCCTTCTCCAGATTGTAGAACGGGTAATTGATGTACGGGTTGATTTCATTGGCGTGATGGATGTTGACCACCGTTCCACCCCACGCCACGACGGAGTCAACTGGCACATATTTGTGTACGAATCTCGTTTCGAAATGGGTTTTGGTGTCCAGAGGTCGAAAGGGAG
The DNA here is from genome assembly GCA_964512485.1 of uncultured Rhodothermales bacterium. GTDB lineage: Bacteria > Bacteroidota > Rhodothermia > Rhodothermales > UBA10348 > CAZEHJ01. The sequence continues at coordinate 4,447 of CAZEHJ010000054.1, forward strand.
TAATCAGGAAGCGAATATTGAAGTGCAGTTGCTCTCCCGCGGCCATTGGGCGCGGTCCGGAGTAGTTTTCCAGCGTGATTCCATGTGCCGTTTCCACCATTCGGATACCGCCTTTTCCACCGTTATCCCACGAAACAGGCATGTTCAGCGGCTGATTTTGGTAGAAGTTGGTGTTCAGAGGCCGCTCGTAGTTGTCATCACGAAGCACATACTGAAGGCCTTTGTTTACCGCTCCCATCCAGAGGCCTTCTTGATGGTTTTTGACGTTCCACTTCCAGTCGATTTGTGCCGGGCGTTTTTGGCCCTTGTGTCCGAGGCCCAATATCCACGTGGCCGCCTCGTCGGCGTAGGTGACGGGAAGAGAGATATCGGTTATTTCAATGTCTTTTGTGGCGGTCAGCGTGATGCGAAAGTCGAGCATGCCGTCATACTCGAGGGCGCCGTCTACCTGGAGCGCGAAGCTCTCTGAGAAGCTTGTTGCGAACCATTCGGCGCGTCCGAGTCCGCGCTGCGTCACGATGAAGTCCTGCGGCGTCCATGATTCCGCGGACCCGGACGCGCCGCCTGTCTGGACGAACAGCATCATCGGCTCGGCGATAATGGGTGCGCCTTCCTCGGCCACCGAGGTCATTTCTTCGGTGAAAAAGCTGGTGATGGCCGCAGGAAGTCCGGTCGGGGTGAGTTCGACATCCCTACCGAGAATCGAAAGCGTGTGGTTATCGATGCCAACCGGGGTGTAGGGATCGATGATGAAGTCCTGATCGCGACCTACCGTTGAGTTGAGCCAGGCGAGACGGGACTGGGAGGCCGGGTCATCAAACCCGTGATTCCGAATGCTGGCGTCCAGCACAGTGATTGTGAAGTCCACCGTCTTTGCTCCCGCGTTGGACGAAGACACGATGGCCTGACCCGGGTAGTCGCCAGAGGGCATGTCTGCGGGAATCTGAATCCCGATCCACAGCGGCTGTACATCGCCCTGAGACACATTGATTTCCGTCGTGAACGCCTCGCCCGTGTATTGAATACCTTCGCAGTTAAAGCAGGTAGACGCGCCAGCGAGACGTGGGTCCAGCCCGTCGAAAGAGACATAGATGTCTTCCAGGTCGGTATTTGCGGCATAAACGCCAAGCTGGAAAGAATGGGATTCGTCTTTATACACAGACGTAACAAATCCATTTTGAGAGCCGGATGCCCAGTGGAGAGGGATGTTGTGCCGCATTGCGATCGGATATCGCCCGTATTCGGGCACCACCAGCCAGTCCCTTTCAGCGACAAACGCATTCGTCTCGGCCTCGGTAGCCGGAATTTCCATGGGAAAGAAGCTGTGGAACGCGTTGACCGATTCGATTCGCACGGTGGAAACCCGCGATGGATCGGCCGAAGGTACCCAGCTGGATTCTCCGGGTGGCAGATACGTGATGCGTGGATAGTACCCCCCTGAAGATTCCCACGGTAAATAATACACGTAGTAGGTCGAAGAGCCCGCCACGGTTTCGAAGGTGATTTCACCACTCTCGGCCGTGACAGATAAAGCCATGGCATGGCTCAGGACCTCACCCGACGTTGAGTCCACAACGATGACCGCTTTCCCGGCCGGATCCGAATCGAGTCTCCTCCATGGAATGGATACCTGCACGGTGCCCGAAGCCTCAACGGGGACGTGAACGACAGCGCGGTGATTTCCCAGCGATATGCCTTTGTCACCTGCTACGAGGTGCGGCTCCCAGTTACCTGCAACCCATTCGACATCATCGATAATGCGAGAGGGAGCGGGTGGAATCCAGGCCGTGTCAACAGGTGATGTGCTGCAGGCAGAAACTACAATCAATAGGACACAGGCGGCGTATTTCATTTTATTCTTCGCTGAAAGTCGCCGCACGTGTGGCAACCATCGTGGTGAGTGCATCACCTGAGATGTCGGGGAGGGTAGCGTTTTCTCCATTTGCCAGCGCCAGAATGTAGCGGACCTGTCGTTCGTCCGGCTCGTAGGGGCGGCCCTGTCCCAGGCGTTCCGGCCATTCGAGGGCGCGTTCAGCGTGGATGGCGGCCGCGGTCTGATCTCCCTCTTCGAGAGCATCCATGGCAGCCATCAGGTGCGCGGCCACAAACAGAGCGTGGCTGTCACGCGCGTTCTCCGAAGGGAGAACGCGCGTGGTCTCCATGACCTCGACTGCTTCGAGTGATTCACCCAGGAAGATGAGCGCACGGGCGTGAAGGAGTTCAAGATTGAAGTCGCCGATGTAGCGACCGATGGCCACACCCGATCGATCGAGCGACTTGTGCCACTGCCCGGTCTCCTGGTAGTGTCGAATGAGATAGATCTCGGTGAGTCGTCCAGAATCGGAGGCCTGTACGGCACGAATCAAGTCGGGCTGGGAGTCGCGCCCGCTCAGTGATTTTGCCAACAGCGCACGCGCCACATAAAAGGCTGCGTGATCGGGTTCGTAACGGATAGCATCCCAGAGGGGGAGAGCTTCGGCTGGTTGGTTCAGCGCCCACAGGTTCAAGCCCTTGAGGTAGAGCCATTTCCAGTCCGAATCCTCCTCGATCACCCAGTCCAACATTGCCAGACTTTCCACGCGATACGGCCGTGTGGTAGCATTGTAGATGTCGGCGGCCGCATCAATGTAATCGGGATTGTCCGAGAGATAGCCGGCCCACAGAGCAATTATCGCGTCTTCAGATTCTGGTAGGCGCGCTTCCAATATCCTGAGCGCATCGTTCGTCTGTCCCAGGTGGTGATACCGGATCGCGATCTCGAGAATCGTCTGATCGGGAAATTCGTTGTTGATGCCGTCTGCAAAATCCTTCCAATCCGAGTCTCCGGAAAGGAATCGTTCCGCCCGCGCGAAGTGATTCAGGGCGTCGAACGACTCGATTCGGGCAAGAGTCGCTCCGCCAGCCTGTTCAAGCAGGCGCTGCGTAACAGCGGCAACTTCCAGAGCGCTGACGTTGTGCGCGTCATAATTGAGGCTTCGTTCGGAGAACTCCAGTGCTTCCACCATTCGGCCCGAACGGAGGGCGATGTCGGCGATGCGAGCGTTGGCGCTCGAGCGGTAGGCCATCGAACGGGCTGCCCAGCTGTACGAATCGCGGGCATCAAACGGACGATCGATTGCTTCATAGAGAGCGCCAGCAACGAAGTTGGCGTCAGCATCGTGGGCATCCAGTTGGAGGGCCTTCAGCGCATGTGTCAATCCCTCCATGAAATGAGCCTCACGTAGGTCGAGGTTTGCCATTTCGACCAGTGCATCCCGATTCCAGGGTTCAACATCGAGAACGTCTTGAAATAGAAGCCGTGCGGCCGGATAACGCCGGGCCTTCATCAGTTCGCGCCCCTCGAACACGTTGCGATCCACTTCGGGGATGGCAGGCCGGGCATCGTCGTCCAGAATGAAGGGTCGTTCCAGGTCACGGGACGTGTCGTTTGTCGACCATCGCAGATCCAGATTGTCGAACGAGACGGTAAATGATTCGAGGTGGGAGGTGGGAATCGTCGTTTCCCAGAGCTCGAGCGGCCGGGTTTCGACAGCTTCGTGATGGAGAAGGAGGCCCTCGCTCCAGACCTTGAGGGAATCTGAAACTGACACGAACGAATTCATGCGGACTCGGAGTTTGTCGCCTTCGTGCGTTACGTGCATCACTCCATTCTCGGATGCATCCGAAATGCCTCCGGTCCCCAGTACAGGAAACCAGCGCTCGGACCAGGTATCTGTCGTCAGGGGTTGGAAGCCGGCCTTCGTGATAGGATTGGCATGCGCGCCCGGGCTGTATTGTACGAACTGCCGTCCGGCCTGATACTCGACGTACTGTCCGTCCGTATCGGTGAGCAGGTCCGTCCAGACGCCACCTTGCCGGGAGAGGGCCCAGAGCCAGAGTTTCTGCCCCGGCATGTCCTCGAATCGGGCCCAGTGGCCGAATCCGTAATCATCTTCTTTGTAGTAGCCTCCGAAGTAGTCGTTGTATTCCCCGACCACGTGGTACGACTTGTGTCCCTCGAACTGGTTGTTGGCATACTCCGGGAGAAACCGGTCTTGATCGTCGTATGGCCACGTTTTTCGCTCTCCTGAATGTTTGAGGTATTGATTGCCCGGAATAGCCATCTCGAGGTCATACTGAGCAAAAGCTGCTGCCGTCATCCAGTTGTAGTAGGGCTGAACGAGCGAGGTCGGGTTATTCCAGTAGACGTTGGTTTCGAAATAGGAGGCGTTGGCGGGGAGGCGAACCTCAACACGCCACCTGAATCTTGACGGCAGGTCGAGCGCACCCACCCAGCAACTCACAGAACCGTCCGGGTTCTCAATCAGGACGTAGTCGACGGGTGTGGCGGTGGAGGGAGTGTGGCCGATAACCCCGAAGTTGAATTCAATGCCGCCCGAAGTCCAGGGTCCACGCAGCGAGATATTCCTGAATTTCATGACCTCGTTTCGGTAGATGAACTCTTCGCCAGACGCTTTTTCAATCGCGCCCCACACTTTGCCGCCCGCATCCGGGAGCACAAATACCTCGATGAACTCATTCTCCAGCTTCACCACTTTCCAGTTCATAGGCTCGGACCTGTGGCTGTATCCCTCAAACGAGTGGTACGGATACAGCCGCGTGTCTTTTGTCAGGATCGGGACGTCATTGGGGTCACCAAACGTGTACGTTTCGAGCGAACGAATCTCTTCGGTGATCGAGGCCTGCCGAGACAGGGCGGGAGGGATGGTCAGGAGGCAGGCAAATGCCAGAGCAATACAGGTCTTCATGGAATTGCTGTCAAACGATCGAAGGAGGGACTGAAGTATATGCGATGTCGCCCAAGATGTCACTGAAAAATCGGCCCGCCCTTTGAGCCAACGCGTCGAAAACCGGTTGAAATACAGGACCGTAGTGGCTAGACTGCCGTAACGACAGAATTTCGGATTCAAAGAGCCGTATCTGGTCGCATCCCACACCATCTGGAAGGTCCCTCATGCCTGCTTATTCTCGACTATATCGGCTCACGTTTGCCGTCTTGATCTTGTCTTTTATGGCGTTGGCGCCTGCAAACGCTCAAAAATTGCAGTTGGTAGCTGAACCGGCCACGGCGACGCTTCATCTGGTACTTGCCAATGGGTCCCATCAATTGATCGGAACGGGGCGTGCTGAATACAAGCTGAAAAAGAAAAACACCAACTCCATTGTCGTAAAAGCCGATGGATATGCCGAAAAAAAATGGGATTTCGTTCGAGGCCAGAAATACCCCGATTCCATCACTCTGGCTCTGGACACGAGAGTCATCGATGTGAAAGCTTCCAATGAAACGGCCGAAATCTACGTGAACGATATCCGCGTGGGAGTCGGGAATGCTGAAGTATCGATCGCGAGCGATCAATCTGCGATCGTTGAGGCCAAATTGGATGGGTACTGGCCAGCGAGAAAGGAATATTCCACAGGTGCCGGATCGGATTCACTTCCTCTGACAGACATTCTGGATATCACAGATCGCATGGTGGTGATTACGGCGCGTCCGGCCGGCGCCACCGTTTCGGTCGACGGCGCCGCATTGGGGGAAAATTTCGCCGAAGTTCGGATTCCCAATAATTCGTGTGTGACTGTATCGGTGGCCGCAGAAGGATTTGTGGGATCGGAAGAGGTTTTCTGTAACCAGGAGAGAATGGATCCTCCACCCGAATCTGCGATGGTTACGCTGTCAGATCGCCAGGTAATGGTAAGGACTCTACCACAGACAGCGAGTATTCTGGTCGACGGCCGCACGGTTGGAACAGACGAGTATTCAGTGGTTGTGCAGCAGGACAAATGCGTGGAGGTGACCATCGAGCAAAGTGGTTTCGTATCGCAGTCACGCGAGTACTGCAATCGAAGCGGCGGACCCGCTCTGACAGATCTCGAAGTTATCGAACTGAATGAAGACGAAGCATTTACCGGCTCACAAGCTTCGGATCAGGCGAACAACAACATCACGATTGAAGTGGGTGAGACCCGCTCATTTGACGATGCCTGGAAGATCATGAGTCTTATCGTGCTTTCATCATTCGATATTCTGGAGATCACGGACAAAGAAACGGGATATCTCAGGACCGCCTGGGCAGTATCCAGGTTTGAATCGTCAACCATTCGAACGAGAATCATTGTTAAGCAGGGTGATATCGATCCCGTCAAATTCGTCGTCAAGATTGTATCCGAATTCAGTCCGGATAGAGACGTATCTACGGGCTGTGATCTCTGTTTTCGTCCGTGGGACAGGTTGCTCTACCAGTATCAGGACATCATCAATGAGATGATTTTCCGCCTGCGTTAGACGCGTTCAGACGATTATTCAGGCCGGCGTGCTGCCAGAATGGTGAGGTCCTCTCTGGGATCGACTTCGCCGGCGTGATCCTGCACCGTTCGGACGAGATCCCGGATGAGCGACGTCGGTTTGGTATCCTCGGTATCACGTAGCGTCGAAGCCATTCGTTCTCTCGAGAATCGTGATCCCGATTCGTCGAGTGCTTCGATCATACCTGCCGACACAAGAATGACTGAATCTCCCTTTCCGAGGGTTGGATTTGCAGATTCAAGCTCAGAAGACTCTTCGTGCCAGATTGGAGAACCACTGTGTTCATGCGTCTCCAGATCCCCGGCTGCACGTAGCAGGAAGACGGCTTCGTGGCCGGCATTGGCGATATCCATTTCACCCGTTGATGGATCGAGTGTCGCCGCCACCATCTTCAGGCCCACGTGAGGTAATCCGTCGGCAAAAAGCATGGTATTCAACTGCGTCAGGCATTCGACCGGTCGGATTCCTTGCTGCATGAAACTCTTCACGAACGTCTGTCCCATGGCCATAAGGAGCGCTGCTGTCACCCCGCGTCCTCCCACATCGCCCATGAGCATGCCGATCTTACCATCCGCCATTTCGAAAGCATCGTAGAAGGTTCCGCTGACATCGGCGGCGGGCGCACTGAATCCGTACATCTGAAGCGATTCCGATGACGGGAATGATACCGGTATAATGGCGTCTTGAATGCGGCGTGCCACGTCAATTTCCTGTTGAATGGAAACCGCCTGCTGCTGTCCGCGCAGAGCCCGTCGGTATTCCGACAGATCGTTTTCAGCTTTCAGTGTAGTCGTTTCGAGATCCTGGAAATTCACCGGTTTGGTGACGAAGTCGAATGCTCCACGGTTCATGGCGGTGCGGATTTTTTCCATATCCCCATACGCAGAAACAACCACTGTCCGTGTAGGTCGCTCCATTTCGGCAAGCTTTTCGAGCAGCGTAAGTCCGTCCATCCGCGGCATGTTGAGGTCGGTCAAAATGACGCCGATTTCTGGATGACTTTCCAGTTTCTGGAGTGCATCCATACCATCGAGAGCAAAAACGAACTTCCATTCGCCGGCACGGATTTTTTTTCGGAACCGTTGCTGCATAAGGAGCTCGAGTTCCGGCTCGTCATCCACACACAGAATGTGCAGGACCTCATCCTCATCCTCCGCCGAAATAAAGAGCGATGGGAGGGACGTTGCCGTTGATTTCTCAACCAGATTTCTGGCAGCAGACTTTGCAGATTGTCGTTCAGAGACAGCCTTTAAATCTGCCAGCATCTCTTCCATGCTCGAATAGCGCTCTGACATCTTTTTGGTCAATGAACGCTCGACAATTTGAACGAGCTGCATGGGAAGCCCGGGTCGAAGTGCGGAGAGCGGCTCGGGGTCCATGTTGAGGATGCCATAGAGAATGGCTTGAGGGTAGCCACCCGGAAAAGGTCGTGCGCCGGTGAGCATTTCGTAGATGATTGATCCTGTGGACCATACATCTGTTCGATGATCAACCTGTTTTCCAGTGGCCTGCTCGGGAGACATGTACGCAGCCGTTCCGAGAACGACACCTTCCTTGGTCATCACGGCAGAGTGATCCGTTTTTGCCAGACCAAAATCGAGGATCTTTGCCACATTCTCGACCACGATCACGTTGGCGGGCTTCATGTCACGATGGACGATGCCTTTGCCATGAGCCATAAGCAGGCCCGAGCACATTTCAATGGCAAGCTTGACAGCGAGATCGACGTCCAATGGGCCACGCGAAATCAGTTTTTCAATGGTACTACCCTCGTAGAAAGCCATCGAAATGAATGACTGCCCTTTCTCTTCTCCAACCTCGTAGACCGTGCAGATATTCGGGTGATCGAGCACGGACGCGGCGCGCGCTTCGCGCAGAAAGCGCTCGCGCGCAGTGGCGTCATTTCCGAGAGAGAGCGGCAAGAACTTCAACGCAGCAAAACGTCCGAGTTTGGTGTCTTCTGCTTTGTAGACCATACCCATTCCGCCACCGCCGAGGTATTCGACGATGCGATACTGCGAGAATTCGCGACCGATCATGGCGGAAGGATCTTGAGTCACTGTTTTCTGGGAGGGGATGGCTGCGGGTTGCTCGGCTCCTGGAAGACCAAGCCCTTCGGCCAGGTCGTCAAAGAACCCCTTCGCATCTTTATACGACGCAATCAGCTTCACAAGCTCATTCTTGAGAGAAATATCCGAGCCGGCTACCTGATCGATGTAATCCAGCCGCTCTGCCTCTGGCAGCTCAAGTGCTTCTGATAGGATGCCGGAAATGTCGCTCATGAATGCCTTGCTCAGTTATTCATCGATTGAAACAGCATGACACGAGCGGTATTCCAGTCACGTTTGACCGTTGCTGCGGATGTACCTACTGCTGTGGCTGTGTCTTCGACGGTCATGCCTCCAAAAAATCGACACTCCACGACCTGAGCGAGTCGAGGGTTTTTCGACGCCATCGAGTTGAGTGCCATGTCCAGGGCCAGCAATCGTTCCGCTTCCTCGTACTCCATCTCTATGTAGGAGTCTCCAACATTCGTATTGTCGATATCCACGTGTGCCACGTCACCACCGCGTTTCTGTCGGCTTTTGTGTTTGGCATAATCCAGAAAGACATGTCGCATGGCTTTCGCTGCCACGGCGAAAAAATGGGCCCTGTTGGCAAATTGGGGATCCTTTTGATCTGCCAGCTTCAAGTAGGCTTCGTGGACGATGGCCGTCGTATTCATGGTGGCCAGGCCACCGGCCGCCGCTCGCTGCTTACCGGCACGTTGTCGCAACTCGTCATAAACCAGCGGGAACAGCTGGTCCATGGCTGTTCGGTCACCGCTCTTGGCGGCGTGGAGGAGTTGGGTGATGGTGGCGGGGTCCGACATTTCAGCCTGTGGCGCGACGCAGTAATATTTTCAACGTCATACGATAAGAACTCGCATCTTCGCTTCATAATATGGACATTGGGGATTCTGAAAAACCCCACCCAGGACATGAAAATTCTTGTTGTAGACGACGAAAAGGACGTAGAACCGTTGTTCAGAATGCGCTTTCGTCGGGAATTGGCCAAAGGAGATATTGAATTGATTTTCGCGTTCTCCGGCGAAGAGGCGCTCTCGCAGCTGACCGAACATGGACGCACGGACGTGGTATTGGTGCTGTCCGATATCAATATGCCCGGGATGACAGGGCTGGAGCTGCTGCAAAAGATTAAAAAGGATCCGCCCCCGGTGCCCGTCTGTATGATGACCGCCTATGACAATGATGAATACCGAGAAAAGGCTTCGTCATTCGCGAGCGATGGATATGTAAGCAAACCGATCGACTTCGCAGCGCTGAAAGCAAAGATTGGCGAATTGACTTCGTAGAACTGGACATGGTTTTAGAAATCACCAAGATCGGCAACCCTGTTCTCCGGAAGATGTGTGCCGAAGTCTCCGCTTCAGATCTGGTCACGGCAGATATGCAGCAGTTCATCGATGATCTGATCGAGACGAAGCGGCATGCCAACGGTGCTGGAATAGCAGCTCCCCAGGTGGGCAAGCCGTGGCGCATTTTCGTGGTTGAGGTCAAAGACAATCCACGTTATCCGTACAAGCCAGAGACGGAGCTCACGGTCTGTGTCAATCCAACGGTGACCTTCCTCACAGAAGAGCACTATCTGAATTTTGAAGGATGTCTTTCCATTCCCGATCTGCGAGGCAAGATTCGCCGGTGTCCTCACATTCGGATTGATGCGCTCGATCGTCACGGCGTTCCCTTTTCACGCGAAGTGCGTGGCATAACGGCCGGCACATTCCAGCATGAAGACGATCATCTCAACGGGATCCTGTTTCCCGATCACGCCGACCCCCGCACGTTCAGCACCTGGGCAGAATTTGAGCTCAGATATGAGGCTGAAGTGGCCGAGTCTGTGAAGGAAATCGTGGCCGAGTGGGGTGAATAACCCCGGATCACTCCTGTCCAACGGCCATCAGATCAGAGGAATGTAACATATTAAGTTACATTCCAAACAGCCTGAGAGCCTCCTGTGGACACTTTTTTCGTCTTTTCCGGCCCTGGGACGAACGTTATTCCCTTTCCCAGACGTTGTCGTCGGCATTCCCGTCCGGGAAACGACCGTCAGGATCGAGCGTGATCTTGTTGATCGTCCGATCTCCGAAGTCGAGCGTGAGATCCATCGACTTGTTGCCGTCAAACCAGACATCAACAGGCCATCTCATCCTCGCTGAGTTCTCCGAAATCATGGTCGTATTCGGCATCGAGCCGAGCAGTGGACCGTCTTCACCGAATTCAATCTCGAGAACGATGGGGGAGGGCATCTGACCGTCCTGTCGGACGACGACATGCATCTCACTTCCGTTCTGGGAGACCTCTGCAATCGAGCCGTCAACGGACTCGGTCGTGAACAGCCAGTAGTTCCAGAACCAACCGAGATCCATCTCGAGGGCATTGCTCATGAAGAACATGAAATCCCAAGGCGATGGATGCTTGAACGCCCACGCGTGAGTGTACTCGCTCATGGCTTCCTGGACGGCGTCGTCGCCGACGATGCCACCCAGCATGGCCAGCATCGGAGGAGCCTTGCGGTAAGTCTGGTAGCCATACATGTTGCCGCCATAGTTGGCCGCCCACATCATGGAAGGTTCCGTTTCGTCGCCACTCACGCGGCCGTAACTCTGACCCTGTCCACTGAGGTCTGCTTCTTCGTCGTTGCGATCGGCGCGAGAGAGAATGTTCATGTACGAATTGAAGCCTTCGTCCATCCAGCCGTACCACGTCTCGTTTGTACCCACCATCATGGGCCACCACATGTGAGCAACTTCGTGGTCGGCAGCTCCCTGATTGGAATTGATGACCATCGGGTATTCCATGCCGGCGCTCGGGCCGTCCTGCATCGTCAATTGAGGGAAGGGATATGGAGCCCACAGGTCTGAGTAGAATTCGAGCGCATGACGAGAGAGGTACGCCGCATTCTCAAATAGATGAGCCCTTTCGGGGAGGTACACCATATGAAGCGGGATGTAGCCGTTTTCGGGAATGTCCACGCGTGTCGCTGTCCAGATGAAGTCTGCAGACGTAGCCCACGCGAAGTCGTTGACGTTATCGGCCACGAAGTGCCACGTGTGACTCGACCCTTCTGCTGTTTTCTGGTCCTCTTCGCCGACGACGGTCGTGACGTCGTCTGAATGGAGAACCTGTGCCAGGTTTTCGCGGGCCGCTTCCGTCAGCACTTCTTCGGGGTTCTGCAACTCGCCCGTACCGCTTACAACCCATCCGCCGGGCACGTCAATCTTGACATCGTAGCGTCCAAACGTGTTGAAAAATTCAGCAGGGCCCAGATATACATTGGTATTCCAGCCTCTCAGATCGTCGTACATCGCCAGGCGCGGAAACCACTGCGTCGGCTGAAAGAGGCGTGTGTCCCAGCGCTGGGTCATTCGATGGCCGCGGCCGTTCGGGCCGCCAGGCAGTTTGGTTGTCCAGGCGATGTCGACTGTGAAAGTCGCACCGGCCGCAATGGGCTCGCCCAACGTGATGTTGGCGACCGTTTGGTCCAGTCCTGAGACGGAGTACGTCGGCTCGGGCCTGGGTTGTCCTCTTCTGAACTGCGGGCGGCGAGCATTGATGTTGATAGTGTGGCCGTCTACAATGAGGCGCGTGACAACCATGCCTTCCGTGTTTTCCGCCGGGACGGACGAGCCGCGGGGTACGAGGCCCCTGAATATGTTGTGATCCAGTCGGAGCACAATGTTGTTCAATTCGTCGCCGCTGTTGTTGTGGACCGTAATTGTCTCCTCACCCGAAATTGTCTGGGTTGCCGGGTCCAGGCTCGCTTCGATATTGAAATCAGTCTGCAACTGCCAGTAGTTCTCACCAGGCTCGCCCGTGAAGTCCCGCGTTCCGGCCTCGAGAGCGCGCTGAATAATATTGGTCAAAGGAATGTCCCTGCGGATAGCGCGGTGCTCGGTATCGAGCGAGGCCTGCAGGTATTCAGGCACGTCGACGCGGTCCTGAGCAGACGAATCCTGGGCCGGTGCAGAAGCCAAAATGAAAAGAGCCAGAAAGAGCAGTACTCGGGATTTCATGATTTCATCAGATCGAAGTGATAGAACAGAGTCAAGTCTCTCAAAATGCAGGAACCGGGTGCGACAATATATCGCATACATGAGACGCTTGTATCGTCCGTTTCATTCCTCAATTTCAGCTGAAACAGCTATTTTTATTCAGTTTTGACTACATTCCTAGACCCAGCCAATCCATGTACATGGAAGGACGCCTCATATCTCATTATCAGATCAAGGAACAGCTTGGGCGCGGCGGCATGGGCATCGTGTACCGGGCCCATGACACGAAGCTGAATCGGGAGGTGGCGCTGAAGGTATTGCCGAGTGCCGCATTAGCGACTGAAGATGACCGGGCCCGGTTTTATCGCGAAGCCCAGGCCGCCGCGCAGCTGCATCACCCCAACATCGCGACCATCTTCGAGATAGACGAGGCGGTCCCATCAGATGCACCCCACGACACACAGCCAAGTCCGTTCATCGTAATGGAGCTCGTCGAAGGGGAAACGCTCTGTGATCGAATTCAGAAAGCTCCTCTGAAGATTTCGGAGGCCGTTCGAATAGCAAATGAGGTAGCCCAGGCTCTGAAAATGGCGCACTCAAAAGACATCGTCCACCGCGATATCAAGAGTGCAAACATCATGCTGGACAGCGAAGGAAGAGCCAAAGTGCTGGACTTTGGTCTGGCCAAAACAGCACAGTCCACCCAGCTGACACGCATGGGATCAGCGCTCGGGACAGTCACCTACATGAGTCCCGAACAGGCGCGTGCTGAGGAGGTAGACTTGCGCACCGATATCTGGGCCCTGGGCGTGGTGCTGTACGAAATGGTGACTGGCTCGAACCCATTCGCCGGCGAGTATGAACAGGCGATTGTCTACACTATTCTGAACGAAGATCCAGAGCCGCTGACGGCTCTCAGGACGGGCGTCCCGTTGGCGGTGGAAAGCATCGTCGAAAAATGTCTGCGAAAGGAAGCCAAGCATCGTTATCAATCAGCTGCAGGGATGATAGCTGATCTTGAGGCGGTGAAATCAGGAAGTGGTTCCAGACCTCAAACCCGTGTGCGAACCGGATCGATCGCCGCCGCATCAACGCGAAGTCAGCGAACCTCGGCGAGTCGTTTTCCGGTTATCTGGATGATCGCGTTGGTTGCTGTCGCCATTGCGGCAGC
>CAZEHJ010000054.1:18076-25765 GCA_964512485.1 uncultured Rhodothermales bacterium
CGCATGTCTCCAGACGGATCCTTTTACGTGTTTAAGGCCCGGCCAGAGATTGGCGACGTATCCTCGCCCGAAGTGACCAACAGTCAGTTGTTCATTCACAGAGTTGAAGAAGGAACTGAACAAGTTATAAGAGAGCTGGAAGGCGAGTTGCTGGATTTCAGCGTATCTCCTGACAGCCGGCAGATTGCGGTCAGTTATGATTGGGATATCTGGCTGCTTGATGTTGACGGAAAGCGTTTTGAACCGTTGGAAGAAGCGGGCGGATCTTTGATGGATCCGAACTGGACTCCGGACGGGAAGGTGATTTACGTTAATTCTGATGCAGGATTGGGAGACCTCTGGATTCGGGATCCTCACCCGGATTCAACCGCCAGACCTCTTGTCACGTCTCCGAAATACCTTTCAAGCCCCAAGGTGTCATCTGATGGAAGGGTATTGTCATATCTGGAAGTCGGTGATGTTTCCGATTGGAGCTCAATAGAATTGGTTGTCAGAGACTATCAGGATCTGTCGAAACCAATTCGTACTCTTGGCACTGGTTTTTCGCCACGTTGGAGCGGCGATGGCACGCGACTGTACTGGATTTCAGTGGACGGTCAAATGATGCAGTGGATCGTGCCGCCCGATCTGTCGGGATCTCTTGGCGCGCCCGTGCCGCTATTTTCTGTCGGCGAACTGGGTCTGGTTCAGGAACCATACTATGATGTAGATCCAAACAGTGACCGATTCTTGATGAACTTCAAAAAGTCTGAGTCGACGCGATCCGCGATCTTGGTACAGAACTGGAAACGACTGCTTGATGAATAAGGGCTGCGTTGCAACGTCAATGCCACCGTTTTCATGTGCATTCGTCCCGTGAACTTTTGATTATCCATTCGGCGCTCGCTCGGTGTTTCCGTATTTTTGCCGGATGCAAACACCGCTCGACAGAACCGAACAGATCATCGCCGCCTTTGAAGAAGGGCTGAGTGTGTCCGAGATATCGGAGGCGTTCGGAATGAGTACGGATGCTATTCATACTCGTTTGGAGCGTGCAGGGATTGCGTCGAAAGCGTTCGAAAAAGAGTCCAAAGCGGATCAGGAGAGATTGAACAGGGAGCGGGTCATTGCGATGGTGCGCAAAGGGTTCAGGACAACAACGATTGCCACTATGACTGGTATGTCGCTTCCCAAGGTGCGCGACTTGGTCAAGAAGTCGTACATCATTACGCGTGATCACGGTGGGAATGAAGTGCTGATTCCTCGCCATGAAAAGAACAAGATCGAAAGGCCGCGTAACAAGTGGTGGATGTTCAGAAGTCGCGGTCAGTAGTCCTGGGTTGTGGAGTCGGATTTGCTGAAAAACGGGTCCGCTTACTCGAGATAGCGCTTCGGATTTATCCCGAATGTCTCCTCAAATAGCTTCGAGAAGTGGGACACATTGCCGAATCCGGATTCCTGAGCTGCATGCGTAACCGATCGGACGGCACCCTGCTCGAGTAGCGTTTTGGAATGCTCCAACCTCAGTGATCGAACAAACGCCGCTCCTGATCCTCCTGTAATCTCCTTGATCCATCGCTGAAATGTCCGTTCTCCAGTGTTCGTTACTTCGGCAAGTTCAGCAACTGTCAGATCAGACGAAGAGATGTGCGCTTCTATGTACTCACGTACCAATTCCAGAAATTTAATTTGTTCGCTGGTGAGGGAAATGTCGGCTGAAGATTCGACATCGGACCACTCCCGTTCACGTCTCATCAGGTTCGATAGCTGTGCCCTCAAGACACGACGATTGAAAGGCTTTCCTATGTAGGCATCAGCGGCCGCCTCGAATCCTTCAACCTGAGCTTCTTCGTCTGTTCGGGCTGTCAATAAAACGACCGGCAGATTCTGGAATCGTTCTGTCGCCCTGATTTCCCTCAGGAGCTCGAGCCCACTCATTCCGGGCATCATCACATCGCTCAGCACGATATCCGGGCTTTGTCGGCTCATCACTTTCCATCCTTCTTCTCCGTTCGCCGCTTCTACTATTTCAAATTGGTCTTGGAGAACATCATGAAGCTGTCTTCTGAGTTCGGCATTGTCTTCTACCAGAAGTAGTTTTGGACGCGGACCCACATCGGTCAGGTCTGTCGCTATGAAGGTGGGTGTTTTCTTACGTTCAGGTTCGGGGGATTCCGAATCGGGCGCTGCACCATCGCCCGCCACCGTTATCGGAAATTTCAGTTTAAAGACCGTTCCTTCTCCCGGCTCAGAAGAAACTGTGATGGAGCCTTGATGCAGCTGAACCAAGTCATTTGTCAGAGCCAATCCAATTCCGAGGCCATCGTGATGGCGGGTCATCTCGTTTTCGACTTGAAAAAACCGTTCGAATATCTTCTTCTGATCATGGGTAGAAATCCCAGGCCCGGTATCTGCGACCCATAAAGCCGCCTGTCCGTCTTCAATCGTGAGAGTAACCCAGACAGACCCGTTGCGGGGAGTGAACTTTATCGCATTGTTGATCAAATTCGAAATGATCTGGTCCATTTTGAGCGGATCAAAATCAACCCACAGATGGCTTGTATCTGTCTCAAATGATAAATCAATAAACTTGCGGTTTGCCGCCACCGAGAAGTGCGCAACGATGCGTTGCGTGAACGGTACAAGATCTCCGGGTTGCGCATTCAATTTCAATCGATTGCCATCCGCTCGAGCAAGTTCAAGAAGCTGTGTCACGAGACCATCCAATCGCTCTGTCAATCCGTGAGCTCGCGCCAAACGTTGTTGATTTTTTGGGCCCTGTGATTCGATATCACTTGCCTGAAGGTCCTCCAGATATCCGCCGATCAACGTCAGAGGCGTGCGGAGTTCGTGGCTTACGTTCGAGAAGAAGCGTGATTTCATCTCGTTGACTTCCTTTAACTCCTCAGTCTGGGCTGCGAGCTGGATTGTTCTTTGTTTGACCAGATCATCGAGCCGCTGATTTTGCTTTGTAATGTCCATAACTCTCCATTTAAAAAGCGCAACGAATATCGCTGCTCCCGAGAGAGTCATAACTACAAAAAACCACGACCTGAACCACCAGGGAGGCGTGACAACTATCCGTACCGGGGTTGCGAGCTCTCCTGTTAACCCGTTCGATGTTGTCGCGCGGACACGAAGTGTGTAGTCGTCCGGCGTCAATTTGGTGAAGGTGACTTCGGCGCCGGTGGTTTCTCTCCATTCACTTTCAAAACCCTCCATGAGAATCTCGTATCGCGTTGACGCGGTGCCGAAGTGCGGTGAGGCAAGTTGAAACGTGACAACGCTGGTCTGAGGGGGAATCTCCAACGGAATCTGATCATCAACCTGATGCCATTCGCCATCGAGCAACGCACCCACAACCAACGGCGCAGGTTCAAATGGATTTTGCTTTATTAAATCCGGGTGAAACAGGTAGATCCCATCCTGAAGACCCATGACGATGCTTCCATCGGGTCTCAAGTGGTGTGCGGACACCGGAAACGTGAAGCTCCTCCTTCCACCCAAATTGGTAAAACGCTGGTCCAGCACTCCGTCCGGAGTGAACGAGACGACTGTGTTTGTCAGGTTGACCCACAGTCGCTTTTTCTGATCAAGAACCCCTGACTTGGCGGTTCCTGACACCCAATCGTATTCCAACAAACCCACGCTTTCAAGCTGCTCGTCACGCGGATCAAAACGATGCACATCCTGTCCGACCACCCAGAAAGTCCCGTCATCGAGCTCTTCCATACTCAGGAGGGACACATCGTTTATGACCCGCACAAACGAATTGCTGACAGGGTCAAAACGATCGAGTCCTGCATCGGTGGTAATCCAGATTCGACCTCTGGCATCGATGTTAATCGACGTCACGAGGCCGTTGCCAAGCGTTGTCGGGTCATCTGGATCGTGTTCGTAGATCTGGCGACTGCCATCTCGCAGATTGATTCGCACGAGTCCTCCAAACTCTCCCACCCAGAGTTCGTTTTCGCTGACCTGAAGGACATCATATATCGTTGAAAACTGCTGGTCGAGGAATGTGCATGTATTTCCGGCGGAAATAAACAGACAAAGTCCGTTTCCCTGCGTCCCGACCCATAGCCCGTGAGGAAGCGCGGGAGAGAGCGCTGAAACTGTGGAAACAGGAAACCCAGGTGGTGAAGCTTCATGGAATCTGTCCTCCTCATCCGACCAATATCCAAAACCGCCTTCGTGCCCGAGCCACAGCTTTCCTTCTCCATCCGTCGCGGCAACCCAGACGTGCCCATCGGGGAACTCAGATTCCGGAAATCGTGATTGCTCGATTCTTCGAATGGGACGCGCATAAAGATCTGCGATGCTGACACCCATTTCGTCTGAGCCTACCCAGAGGTTGCCCGAGTGGTCCTCGCTGATGGCATGTACTGCACCTGGTGCAATCGTCGCCTGAACATCCGGATGGTGACGGAACGCCGTAAACGAATCTGTATCCGGTTGATATTTGGCCAAGCCACCATGACTCCCGACCCAGAATCCATTCTGACTATCAACAAACAGTGTTCGAACATAGCTCCAGTCTTCGTCATCTGGCCCCAGCGGATATCGGGTCATGTCTCCAGTTTCCACGTTTACGGCGTGTAATCCGCGTGTGGTTGCAAGCCAGAGAATACCCCGTCGTTCAAGCATCCTGAAAACCACCGTTGAATCAAGATGGGTCGAGGGTTGCTCAGGCCAATCAGGGCGATACAACGACGCTGACTCTTTGTCCAACAAGCGAAGCGTCCAATAGGTGGAGACCCAGGTGCGGCCGGCATCCCCGTGGGACAGGCTTCGAATCGCACTCTGATGCAGCAGTGGGTCTGGGATGTCCAGCACGTCGAAAGCTTCACCGCTCAAAAGTGAGTATCCAATGAGGCCGTGCGCCCACGTCGACAGGTAGAGTGTTTCGTTGTCGATCTGATCTATATCATGAATTACGACTCTTCCTTCTTTCTGAAGATCGATTCGTTCAAAATCATCCGTCTCCGGGCGATATCGAGCAAAACCATTCTGGGTACCGATCCAGATTCTGCCATCGTCGGATTCGTAGATGGCATCCACACGTGGGTCCGGAATGGTGTTTTCGTTTGATGTGACGTGCCGGTACGTCGTAATTCGAGCGCCATCGTGTCTATCCAATCCATTCGCGGTACCAATCCAGACCTTTCCATACCGATCTGTCATCAAGCTGATGACAGAATTGCCTCCCAGTCCGTCCGCATCAGTCAGGTGACGAAATGAATTCGCATCCTGCGCATGTACGATGCCAGAGCAGCAGGTGGAGATGGTCAGAAAGAGTATGGCGCAGCGTATAGTCGGCATCACTCAATGTAGCAACTGGTCGCGAATCCTGCTTTTTCCGGCCTGACAAAGAACTTCACAAACATGCCAAAGCTACTTCTGCGACAGGAATAAGGGTATAATTACAGACACAGTACTCTTGAATCGACTTCACGCACATGACAAATGTCTTTCCATTTCTGTCAAATGTGTAGCCACAGACATTTTGGTATTTCCACGTGCCGTTTATTGACGAGGATTTATTTTCCCCACCTTCTCTTTATTTATCTACTCCAGATCCACTCATGACCTCCAGATTATCAGCTCTCAGCCTTTTGGCAATGTTTTGCATGGTCGCGGCGCTGCCGTCGAATGCGCAGCTTTCTCCGTCCACTCATTCCCAGTATTTCCTTGGAGCAGCTGGCTCGTGTGGAGGCATCTATTCGTTTGCCTACGAGCAGGATTGTTCAGGAGCGCTTCCGGTTGAAACCCCATACGAGAATCAGAACGATCCGTTGGTCTGGCAAGACGGACCAGAATTGAATCTGGATACGCATGGAGGCACATGGGAAGTACGTCGTTCATCCAGCGAAGTTATTGCAGCTTTCGGACCGGACTCACCGTGGCCACCGTCCTCAGCGCAGCTGAACACGATCACAATTCCGGGAGGCGCAACGTCATTCCGGATGTGGGTAAACCAACGTCCCGGTACCAGCACAACCGGTGAATCGGCCATCCGTCTGAAAAATGGTGGGGTTTTGGTTCATGAGTGGGTATCCGATAACACGGGAAGCCCCCTGTTTCCCTTGAACAACAATAGTTCGACGGGATTCGCAGCCTTTTACGATGGCACGCCATTTGACACTATCGAATTGTCTGCCACCGGCAACAGCGTGATGAAGGTAATCAACGGCACCGCGTTTTATCTGGGCGGTGTTGATCCGAATGCAACCGGTGGAGGTCCTTCCGGTCCGCAACCATTGGCCCACTATAAAGCAAATGGAAATACGAACGATGAAACCGGAAACCACCATGGAGTGTGGGGCAATCCGTCCGTCGGACTTTCCGGGTCACCAGCGTACGGGACCGGCGTAGATGGTCAGGCCTGGAGCTTCAATGGCTCAGGAGCTAATGGAAGCGGCAGTTTCGTGACTGTTCCGACGCTTTCGAATGATGTACTTGGTGGGGATTCTTTCTCCATGACAGTGTGGGCCAACCCAAACGGCTGCCCCTCAGGAGAATGCCAGATTGCATCGACCAGCGTGCACGGTGTTGCCGAGGGCTGGGAGCTTCGAATGCACGGCACGACAACGATTTTCACCTACAAGTTGACCAACAACGCTCAGGTGACGGTCGCGACTTCGATCGCGTTCAATTCATGGACTCAGATCTCGGTCACGTATGATGCTGCAACACGCATGGCAAAGATTTACCGGAATGGTACACTTCAGCAGCAGAGAACTGACGGTGCAGGTATCCGCGTTAATACCCGAAGCAAACTTGTCTTCGGTGAAAACAACAACTGGATTTCACCTGCTGGACACGGCCCATTCAGAGGCATGATTGACGAAGTATGCCTGTTTGATTCTGTCCTTGATGATTCGCAGGTGTCGGATATTTATCTGAATGCTGGAAGTTGTAGCACAGGTGGAACTCCACCACCCGCAGACACTGACGACGACGGTGTTCCTGATGATCAGGATATGTGTGCTGGAACACCGGCAGGCGAAGCAGTCAACGTGGACGGCTGTTCCCTCTCACAGATCGATTCGGATAACGACGGTTTGAGCGATGCTGATGAAGCAGCCGCTGGAACGGATCCGAACAATCCTGACTCGGATGGTGATGGTCAGAATGACGGCTCTGATCCGTATCCGCTCGATTACGATAACGACGGAATTCCGGATGCTACGGATGACGACGACGATAACGACGGTTACTCCGACGACGACGAGAACGACAACGGCACAAGTCCGACCGACTCCGGTGATACACCGCCGGACAACGACGGCGATGGCACTTCAGATCTAAATGATCCGGATGACGACAACGACGGCGTTCTCGATGGCGACGACAACAGTCCTTTCGATGCCAATCCTGACCAGACGGACACGGATGGTGATGGAGAAGGGGATGCATCCGATGACGATGACGACGGTGATGGCGTCTCTGACGACGATGAAGCTGCAGCCGGTACCGATCCACTCGATCCTGACACCGACGGTGACGGCATCAATGATGGCGATGATGAGTTCCCACTCGATCGCGACAACGATGGCACACCGGACGACGAAGACGCCTTCCCGGACGATCCGACGGAAGACACCGACACCGATGGTGACGGAACGGGCGACAATGCAGACGACTTCCCTGAAGATCCAACCGAAGACACCGACACCGATGGCGACGGCATTGGCGACAACGCTGATC
>CAZEHJ010000055.1:0-25233 GCA_964512485.1 uncultured Rhodothermales bacterium
GCGGCCCAACTAGAGTAAGCGGATTGAACCGATTTTAAGCGTGTGTTAATACCGCACGCGGGCGGCCCGAAAAAAGAACTTTTTCGGGCCGTTTTCATTACCATCACTTCGAATGACGACGCGTTCCGGTGTCAATGGTGAGCAACTCAGCCATGTTCTGCCGGTTCGCAACCATCGCTAAAACGAGCTGAACGAATGACAAAAGCAGATATCTGGAAGAACGGCGAATTCATTGCTTTTGAGGACGCAACGGTTCATGTGTTGGCGCATGCACTCCACTACGGTACTTCGGTATTTGAAGGCATTCGCTGTTACAAGACCGAAAAGGGATCTGCCATTTTTCGTCACGAAGAGCACATGCAGCGCCTCATCGATTCTGGTGCGATTTACCGCATGGAGCTGGGTTACACGCGCGAAGAGCTCGAACAGGCCGTCATCGATACCATTGTCCGTTCTGGACTGGATTCATGCTACATAAGGCCTCTTTCGTTCCGCGATTTCGGTCCCATGGGCGTCAATCCCTACAATAATCCTGTTACGACAATGATTGCCGTATGGGAATGGGGAGCCTACCTGGGTCCCGAAGCACTCGAATACGGCGTAGATGTGCACGTGGCATCGTGGAACAGGATGGCCCCGAACACCTTCCCGTCAATGGCCAAGGCCGGTGGCAACTACCTCAATGCGGGCCTGGTGAAGATGGACGCGGTGTTGAGTGGGTTCTCCGAAGGCATCATGCTCAGCACAGACGGTCATCTCGCGGAAGGATCTGGAGAAAACCTTTTCGTCGTCAAGAACGGTGTGCTTCATACCGCTCCGGTCACGATGTCCATTCTTCCGGGAATCACCAGAGACAGCGTGATGACGCTTGCCAGAGAAATGGGACTTTCCATTGTAGAGAGCGCCATTCCGCGCGAGGCGCTATACATCGCCGACGAAGTGTTCTTCACCGGTACCGCCGCTGAAGTCACGCCCGTGCGTTCGATTGACCATCATGTCGTCGGAGCGGGTCGTCGTGGTGAGATTACAGAACGACTGCAGAACGCATTCTTTGATATCGTGCATGGCGGCAACGATCCACACGGGTGGTTGACACACGTACCGGTAGGAGAGACGGTCTGACCCCTTCAGGGAGGGAGACGAGAGATTTCGACCAGAGAAGTAGTGCGGACACGTCCAGAATTGGACCTGTCTAGAACTCAAACAGTGTGATGATCAGGTTGTCTTCCTGTTGACCCGTGATCATGATGTCCAGGCGACCATTCCCATCGGAATCGAACCAGTTCACCGCGCCGTAAAGCATACCCCTCAGGCTTGATATCTGAAGAAAACTGAGATCGATGTTTTCAAACACGAACAGTTTCTGACTTTCGGGATCGCTCAGGTCTTCCTGTCCCCACGTGACGAAGTCGAGATCCAGGTCGCCATCCATATCGCGGAAAAGTGAACCTCCTCCGAACAGGCCAACCAGACTGGTCGGGCTACCCTCAAAATTTCCGGCTCCGTCGTTTCGAAAGAGAGCGGTCTCGCCTCTGAGGATTGTCGGCGATAGTTTGCCGCCACTGACGAGCAGATCCGGATCGTGGTCGAAGTCAATATCTCCGAAGCCTGCACTCGCGAAGTAGACTTCAGGAAGACCCGCATCTACTTCGACGAAGTTCGCGGCGCCGTCGTTTTCGAAGAGTCGGACGGTCGGACGCCCCGATTCGAGGAATCCGCCAACAATAAAGTCCTGATCACCGTCAGCATCCATGTCTTCGATATCCAGCGAGGTTACGAGCAGGCCATCAAAACTGGTTGGTCCGTGAGTGTAATTACCGTCACCAGTGTTCAACCAGACGCCGAAAACTCGACCGTTTTCTGACTCTCCGCCCAGGACGATGTCAACGAGTCCATCGCCATTGAAATCGGCGGCATCCGCCTTGCTGTTCACCACACCCGGTAGTCCCGAAGTACCGTTGACGAAAAACGTGCCGTTACCGTTGATATATATATCAGTCGCGGGGCGCAGAATTCTGGAATCCGTTGTGACTTCTTCTTCGGCTTCTCCAGTGACAAGAATATCCAGATCGCCGTCGTTGTCAAGATCTTTCCAGACAACAGAACCTCCACGTACGGGTCTCAAAGGAAACGAGACTCTTTGGTAGATGGCCGTGATGATCGGACTTTGATTGGCCACCGGTGTGACCCGGCGCTCAACATATCGGTACAGTGCCGAATGGATTGTGCCGTCCAACAGCTCTCCGGTCAAAAAAACGTCTTCATCACCATCACGGTCGAAATCACCTCCAGCCAGGGCGCCGAAGCGAACGGGGGGCATTCCCTGAACGCCTACAATCTGCTTCTGAGCAGACGAATCCCACACAAGTAGCCCCATGAGAAGAACGCCAAACAGCGTTTTTAACGTGAACAGGCGCAATGATACATGAAATACTTTCATGGAATAGGAAGCTCGATAAGTGGCAATGATGGATCAGGTGTCGACGGGCGAAAAATCAGAATCAGCGGACCAGGGTCATCGTTCCAGACTTGACCCGGTCGCCTGCTCTCAGTTCATAGAAATATATTCCCGAGCCCATCTGTGAGCCGGCTGAAGAACGACCATCCCAGTCAATCTGGTGTTGTCCAGGCGAGAGGACGCCTCGCGTGACACGGGTCACTTCCTGTCCCAGAAGGCTGTATACCCGAAACTCAACATCTGCCGATTCCGGCATATCGAACCGGACGGTGGTCGTATTTGTAAATGGGTTCGGATAATTATTGTAAACAGCAAACTGCTGTGGAAGGAGCCCATCGTCTTCCGTATCGACCGAGTGAGACCCGCTGATCGAAAACGTGCCTTCTGAGGCGAATGAAGAGGCCAGAAAGGCATTGTTTATGCTCTGGACACTCCAGAAATACACACCGTCCTCGAGTCCGCCGAGTACCAGCGTTTCTGAAGAAGCTGCATTCCCCGCGTGTGCCATGAGCAGCTGACCGGTCTCGGAGTGAGCCATGGCAGTGACCACTTCAGATCCTCCCGGCGTACGGCCCACACGAACGTTGTAGGTAAGGGCCGCATTGGAATCCGTCAGATCGCCGGGCGCGAGCCAGGACAATTGAACCCGCGCATCGACTACCTCGGATATCAGGCTCTGCGGCGCAGAAGGAAGCGGCGGAATGACCTGGCGTTGATTTTCGTACAGGTTGGTGATGGAAGGACCGAGAGTCGTGCGTCCTGTTGTCAAAAGATCGAGATCGCCATCTGCATCGAAGTCTCCCCAGTCGGCATCGCCAAAGATCGTACCGACCAAAAGGGCGGAATTGACGAACGATCCGCTTCCATCGTTTTTGAAAATGCGGGCCGACCGGTTTCCGATTGCGCGCTCGGCGCCGAGAGTCAGAAGGTCGAGGTCCCCGTCATTGTCATAGTCACCCCAGGTGACATCGCCCGCTAGAACGCCCTGCAAGCCCGTGTCTACCAGAGTAAACGACCCGCCGACGTTTTCCCAAACTTGTGCGCCTCCATCCAGAATGAACGGTGATACCTGACCACCTGAAACGACCAAATCGAGATCGCCATCGCTGTCGTAGTCACCCAGGTCCACGGATGAAAAGGCATATCCGGCAAACGACGCGTTTATCGCAGTGAAAGTGCCACCTTCATTTCGGAGTGCCTGGGTGACGAAGCCATTATCGGATGCCCCGGAAAGAATGATGTCCAGGTCGAGGTCTCCGTCGATATCGCCCAAGTCAGAGTCGCCGTACCCGATGCCTATGACAGCGTCGGCATCGGAAGTGAATGAACCATTGCCGTCGTTCATTGCAATGACGCTCATCAGCCCGTCGGAGCTGGTTACGCCGGTGAGGAGTAGATCGAGATCTCCGTCGGCATCGAGATCGCCCCATGATGCCGAACCGCTGTGCAGGTTGGGCAGACCAGTCGAGTTCAATTCCACAAAACTCCCACCGTCATTTCGATAGAGATTCGTCGAGGACACGTACGGATAGTCGAGCGTCTGGCTTCCTCCTGCCAGCAGATCCAGATCACCATCTCCGTCGATGTCGGCAAACGAGGAAAACGAGTACGCCACATTGTTCAGATCAGAGGAGGACATCGAAAACTGTCTGGTCCCGTTGGATGCCGTTCCCTCGTTCAGGTAGAGGGCAGACGTGATAGCGTCCGCGCGCTCACCACTTACAAAGGCGTCGAGGTCTCCGTCGCCGTCAACGTCTCCCCAACTGACACTTCCGTTGTGCACAACAGGAAGGTCCTGAAAGACGATGTTGAACGTAAACGGCTGCGATACCGGCTGCGCAAACGCATCAGCAGGTACCAGAGCCGAGAACAGAACTAAAATTGTAGCAAGTTTCGCTGGTGAAATCCTCATACCTGCAGTTCTTGACGGAATAATTGGCTTGTGAGTGACCGCGCTAGTTACCGCACGGACCGGAGCGTGGAAAGGTAAAAAACAGCACCTGTATTTCCCTGTTATTCCGCAGGAATATCAACATTCCCTGATTCTGCCTCGTGAATGAGCTGATCGGCCGTTTCATGACCCAGGTATCGGTCCATTATCCAGTGTGCGACATAGATGAGCGGCGTAATCAGTATCGCTACGATGAATTTGTACACGTAGTTGAAAAGCGTAATGGCAACGATGGTCTGAAACGTGAGGGGTCCCCAGAAAGCGATGAACAGCACGATGAACGTGTCCAGAAACTGAGAGCCGAACGTAGATCCTGTCGCCCGCAGCCACAGATGCTTTCCATTGGTCAGTCCGCGCAACCAGTGAAACAACGAAATATCGGCCAGCTGACCGATGACGTAGGCGACGAGACTGCCGATGATTATTCGGCCGGATGCCCCGAACACTGTGTCGAATGCTTCTTCCGGTACCGGGGAGATCGATGATGTTTCAACAGACATGGCGACCTGGATCAGTCCGAACTCAAAAATGATCATCACCATCCCGATATACGTGACGAAACGTATTCCCGGCTTCCCGTAGTATTCGTTCAACAGATCGGTGATGATAAATGTGATCGGAAACGCGATCACGCCCGCTGTCATTGTGACCTGGTCGAATGATTCCCCAAGAATGTTCAGCGTGAAGGGAAGGTTGATGACAGTAAAGAGCTTTCCCGCCGTGGCCTCGGCAACTACGAGCGCCGTGATGAATATCGCCGCACATACGACGTACAATTTTTGAGGTCTGGAAAGTTCGTGTAGATGCTTCATGTCAGTTGATGGCTTGCCGGGTGTCTGGCGCAATGTTTTCTTTTTCCAGAACAGCGATAGGCAGGTCGAACGAAAATGACGAACCTTTTCCAGGCTTGCTCCGAATCTGAAGTTCCACATCGTGAGCGGCCAGAATATGCTTCACGATTGCCAATCCCAGACCGGTGCCGCCGGCCGCACGGGAGCGGCTTTTGTCCACACGGAAAAATCGTTCGGTAAGGCGCGCTATATCTTCTTTCCCGATCCCGATACCACGATCCCGTACGACAACCTGAACCGAATTCGGAGAGTGTGTCGAGGCCTTTACTGTGACTTTCCCACCTTTTTCGGAGTATTTGATGGCGTTGTCCACCAGATTCACCATTACCTGTCTGATTTGTGCGGGATCGCCGAGGGTAGGTGGGAGGTTCTTTTCAAACGATTTTGAGATCTTGACTGAGCGCTTTCTGGCCTGCGGTTCGACAGATTCCACGACATCGTTGATGAGTCGCTTGAGGTTGAAAGCATCGATATTCAGTTCCCTTTCGCCCGTCTCGAATCGTGAGATTTCCGCCAGGTCGTTCGCCAGGTTCGAAAGTCGGTCAGCGTTTCTGATGATTTTCTCGATGAACGACCTGTTCACTTCTGGATCATCCAGTGCTCCCTCATTCAGTGTTTCAGCGAAGCCGCGAATGGAGAAAATGGGGGTTTTAAGTTCGTGGGAAATATTACCGAGAAACTCGCGACGATAATTCTCCACCTTTTTTAACTCCTCGAATTCCCGTTCCAGCACACGTCCCGTACGATACACCTGCCGGATAATGTCATTTATTTCATCGCCCCGCTCGACCTGGGCGAGGTCCAGGGTCTCGAATTCGTGCTTCCGGAGATTCTTGAGTACGCCACGTGCCAGCTCCAATCGCCTCGAAGCGTATGTGACGGTCGCCGTGTAACTGCCTGTAAAAGATATGGCAACAAGCAGACCGCCCATCCACAGGGAAAAACCATCGGAAAGAATCCAGGTCAAACCGGCTCCAGCGGCAGTGACCGATGCCGAAAAAAGTGCAATTTTAAGCGCTAGGCGGTATCCCCAGAACGAAGAGAACACAGAGGGCAGATCAAAACTTGACGAGCTGTCGGGGTTGTTCATGAGGCAGAAGTCGCAAAACTGTTTGCTGATGGCGCTGATGAGCGCCTCTGACCAGCGCTAGTTGTCCGCGAAACGGTAGCCTACACCTTTCACAGTTTCAATATAGTGATCCCCGATTTTCTCTCTGATCTTGCGCACATGGACGTCAACCGTACGATCCACAACATATACGTCGTGTCCCCAGACCCTGTCGAGAAGGTCTTGCCTCGAGAACACCTTTCCGGGCCGCGACCCAAGAAAATGCAATAATTCGAACTCTTTTCGGGCCAGCCTGACGGCGTCCTGTTGCGAGCGCCGCCGCACCTCAAAGCGATCCCTGTCGATTTCCAGGTCGGAGACGCGCAGAATGTCCAGAGGCACATCGAACCGGTGGGCTCCCCTGAGGAGTGCTTTCACCTGCGAAAGCAGAACGGGAATGGAAATGGGTTTGGTCAGGTAGATATCGGCTCCTGTGTCCAGGCCAGCAACATGGTCTTCCTCTTCACTCTTGGCCGTCAACATAAGAATGGGAATTGTGCGCAGGACCGCGTGTTCACGGAGACGTTTACAGGTTTCGATTCCGTCCATTTTCGGCATCATGATGTCGAGAATGATGACGTCGGGTTTTTCCGACTCAGCCAACTCCAACGCTTTTATTCCATTTTTTGCCCTGATCGTAGCGAGATTTTCCTTCTTGAGGTTATACTCAACCAGATCGAGAATGTCATCCTCGTCATCCACGATCAAGACCAGCGGGTTGGGCCTTTCTGACCTGATATCAGTCATGGGAGTGTAGAGGGTGGTGGAATGGGTGCGAAGCTGAAAGTACGGCAGCTGGAAACCCTGTATTTTATCAAATCATTAATAATACAGACGTACCAACCCTTTTTTGGAGCATATGGACAGAAAATTACGATACGCCATGGTTGGAGGTGGACCAGGAGCGTTCATCGGAGCAGTTCATCGGATGGCGGCGGGTCTCGAAGGCCAGATGGAGATAGTAGCAGGTGCTTTTTCCTCCAACCCGCAGAAGTCACAGCTGACCGGGCGTGAGCTGCATCTCGATGCAGACAGAGTGTACGGTTCCTGGGAAGAGATGATAGATGCCGAAGCTCAGAGATCGGAAGGCAGAATTGACTTCGTCAGCATTGTGACTCCGAACTTCCTGCACTATCCGGTTGCTAAAAAAGCCCTTGAAGCAGGCTTTGACGTCGTGTGCGATAAGCCCATGACCATGACCCTCGAAGAATCCGAGGATCTGTGCAGAGTTGTATCAGCAACCGGTCAGGTGTTTGCGCTTACCCACAATTACACCGGGTATCCAATGGTGAAGCAGGCGAAAGCGCTCGTGGAAAACGGAGACCTGGGCGAGCTTCGAAAAGTAGTCGTGGAATATCCGCAAGGTTGGCTCTCAACGCTGTTGGAGGCCACAGGACAGAAACAGGCCTCATGGCGCAGCGATCCTGCAAGAGCGGGCGCTTCTTCCGCCCTGGGAGACATCGGAACGCATTGCGAGAATCTGGTGCACTACATAACCGGTTTGGATATGGAGGAAATGATTGCGGACCTGGGCACGATGGTCGAAGGTCGGGCTCTTGAGGACGATGCCTCGATTCTCATTCGGTACAAGGGAGGAGCGCGCGGAATCCTGTATTGCTCGCAGATAAGCATCGGGGAAGAAAACAATCTCACGATCCGGGTATATGGCAGTAAGGCGGCGTTACACTGGAAACAGGAGCACCCCAACTGGTTGCACGTGAAGCACCCGGATGCGCCTGAGCAGATCTATAAGCGGGGGAACGACTACCTCGCAGAGGATGCTTCCGGTGCAGCTCGTATTCCGGCCGGACATCCTGAGGGATTCATCGACGCGTTTGCCAACATTTACCGCAACGCGGCCCGTGCCATGCGCGCGCGTGCGGAAGGTCAGGACTTTTCTGCCTCAACTTTCGACTTTCCGTCTGTACAAGACGGCGCGCGCGGGATACATTTCATTCATACCGCGATCCGGAGCAGCGGGGAGCGCTCCTGGGTGGACGCCTCTTACAATCCACCCGAGTAGAATAACCACCGTCGCAACGACTCAGCAAAGACAACGAAGTACTGAAAACCATGTCAAGACCTGTAACTCTGTTCACCGGCCAATGGGCCGACCTGCCGCTCGAAGTATTGGCTGAAAAAGCTGCATCGTGGGGATACGATGGGCTCGAGCTCGCATGCTGGGGAGACCACTTCGACGTCACCCGCGCCCTGTCGGAGCCGGACTATTGCGAGGGAAGACACGCCATTCTCGCCAAACACGGTCTCAAAGTGCATGCCATAAGCACGCATCTCGTTGGACAGGCTGTTTGTGACAATATCGATGCCCGACACAAAAACGTTTTGCCCGCACACGTCTGGGGCGACGGTGATCCGTCTGGCGTGCAGGCACGCGCTGCAGAGGAAGTCAAGAACACCGCCAGAGCCGCGGCCAAATTGGGCATCAAGGTCGTCGTAGGATTTACAGGCAGTTCCATCTGGCATCTGCTCTATGGATTTCCCCCCATTCCACCCGAAATGATTGATGCGGGCTTCGCAGATCTCGCCGTGAGATGGAATCCGATTCTGGATGTTTTCGACGAAGTCGGAGTCCGATATGCGCTGGAAGTGCACCCGGCTGAAATCGCTTTCGACATTGCCTCGGCAGAGCGAACACTGGAGACGCTTGGCCACCGGGATGCCTTTGGTTTCAACTATGATCCGAGCCATTTTGGCTATCAGGGCGTCGACTATGTCGGATTCATCGACAAGTTCAGCGACCGTATTTACCACGTTCACATGAAAGATGTGTGGTGGTCACATAAAGCTACTGAAGCCGGCATTTTTGGCGGCCATACGGAGTTTGGAGATCCACGTCGTCACTGGGATTTCCGCTCACTGGGACGCGGAAACATAGAGTTCGAAGAAATCATCCGGGCATTGAACCGATGCGGATATGAAGGACCTCTTTCCGTGGAATGGGAAGACATTGGAATGGATCGTGAGCATGGTGCCGAGGAGGCCTGTGATTTCGTGCGCGCAGTCGACTTCAAGTCCTCCGGTGTCGCCTTCGACGCCGCATTCTCCGAGTAACCGCACGGAAGAAACGTTCAGAACAGCCGCAAATCGGCAGGTATCGCCATGAAGGGAGATTCGTTAGAAGACAAGCAGTGGATGACGACCGCCATTCTGGCCGGCTTGTTCACCTCAGTGTTTATGTATCTCCCGGTGATTGGAGGTCTTTGGGCTTTCATTCTGGTCTGCGTGGGGCAGGGAGCCTATCTGGGCTGGCAGAACGTTTCGAGCGCCCAGGCACGATTGGGAGCGCTCACATTCGGAGCTGCAACGTTTCTTCTGATACCCGTGATGGGGCTCATTTTCAAGAACAATGGTCCCGATAATCTCTGGGCTATCGGCGCCGTAATGGGGCTCGTTCCCGGTTTGGTCGTGATGTGGGGAGCTCGCTTCGCTCGCTCCCGCCGCGCGAACGGCGGATAACACATCGTGCACCGAACCGTGGAGGATATCCTGTAACCAGTCAGGATTTGATTCCACATAAGAACAGCGAAATCGCTAATTAGCCAGACCTCACCCACCAAGAACCACCTGCCATGTCCCTGTCCCATCCTGTTGCCACCTGGTCCTCGCTCGAGGACCGGACTCCGACTTATGCACTCGTTGCCGGAGTCGATCTGGTCATCATTCGGTATGATGAAAACGTATCCGTGCTCTACGGTCGATGTCTGCACCGCGGAGCCTTGTTGGCAGACGGCCATATCGATGGTCACAATCTGATCTGTGGTCTGCACAATTGGGACTATCGCTATGATACCGGTGTCAGCGAATACGCCAACAATGAGGTGCTGGAAAAATTCTCCGCAGTGGTGGATCTCGAAAAGGACGCTGTACTCGTGGATGAAGCAGAAATCAGCGCGTGGCATGACACCTATCCGCAACCCTTTGACCGCGACGCGTATCTGGGCCTTTATCAAGACACCCACGGAACGAGCGAAGAACCCTTCAATTCTCATATCCAGTCGCTTGCTGTAAATGGCCTGGAAAAGGTCGGTCACCATGGGCCGGTTTCCGCCATGGGAATCGCCCTCACAGATCTGCCACGGTGGGATGATATTCAACTCCTCACAGCTCAGATGGCCGTCCGGCCTCTGGACGACCACGACCCTGTGGACACTTCCGTTGTGATCGGTTCACGAGCTCAAAAACCACTGAAGCTCGATATTCCCCTGTTCGTGTCGGACATGAGTTATGGGGCCCTCAGTGAAGAAGCGAAAGTCTCCCTTTCCATTGGAGCTGAGATGGCAGGCACAGGTATCTGTTCTGGCGAAGGCGGTATGCTGCCCGAAGAGAAGGAAGCCAACTCGCGATATTTCTATGAGTTGGCCTCTGGAAAATTCGGCTGGAGCCTGGAGAAGGCTGCGAGTTGCCAGGCCTTTCACTTCAAAGGCGGACAGGGAGCCAAAACAGGCACAGGAGGGCACCTTCCCGGTGAAAAAGTAACCGGAAAGATCGCTGAAGTCCGTGGTCTCGAGCCGGGCACCCCGGCTATCAGTCCCTCCCGGTTTCCCGATCTGGTAACGGCAGAAGATTTCAAAGCTCTGGCCGATGAGGTTCGCGCCGCGAGTGGAGGTATCCCGATTGGATTCAAGCTGAGCGCCCAGCACATCGAGGACGACATCGACTTCGCGCTCGAAGCATCGGCAGATTATATCATTCTCGACGGCCGTGGAGGAGGTACCGGCGCCGCGCCGGAGATCTTCAAGAACAACATTTCCGTGCCCACGATCGCTGCATTGGCCCGAGCTCGCCGGCATCTCGACGCGCGCGGCGCCGACGACATCTCGCTCATCATCACGGGCGGCCTCAGGACAGAATCTGATTTCGTGAAAGCTCTCGCCCTCGGAGCGGACGCCATTGCAGTCTCAAATTCGGCATTGCAGGCCATCGGATGCCTCGGAATGAGGGCTTGCCACACCAACAACTGTCCTGTTGGTATCGCCACGCAGAAAAAAGATCTGCGTTCGCGCCTCATCGTCCAGGCATCAGCGGCACGTCTGAGAAACTGGTTCGAGGCGACAACGGAGCTCATGACTGTGTTGGCCAGGGCCTGTGGGCACGATTCCCTGTCAGGATTCAATCAGCGTGACCTGACCACATGGAGTCGGGACATGGCGCTTCTCTCCGGAGTAGCTTTCGCAGGAGTCGGAGAAATCTGAGCCTCGAGATCAGTCGTCGTGCAGGTTATCAACCGGATTGGCCAGCGCTGCCCGAATGGTCTGAGAGCCAATGGCCGTGAAGGCAATGGATAGCACTGCGAAGAGACCGATGGCGATAGTGCCGGGCCCAAGACTAATACGGTATTCGAACATCTGAAGCCATGAGCTCGCCAGATACCAGGCAACGGGTACAGAAACGAGTGTAGCCAGACCAATCAGGATCAGGAATTCTTTCGACAAGAGCCCGACCACTGTCCTGACGTCGGCTCCCAATACTTTTCGGATGCTGATTTCCCGCGTTCGACGCTCGACATTGAACGAAGCTATTCCCAGAAGCCCGAGGCAGGAAATGAGTACGGCCAGCATGGCAATGAATCCGATCAGCCGGTACATGTCCTGAACACCGAGATTGGCGAAGCTGTTTTTCAGCTGAGTCTCAAAAACTGCCTGATCCACGTTTCGTGAGTGACCCATCGCAGACCACGCCTCCCGGATATCCTCCTGAGCTTCCTCCAGTCGTCCTGGTACGACTCGGACATTGGCCCAGGCGAAATTCTCTGCTCGGTAGGCGAAAACGTTGGCTGAAATCTTCTCAGTCAGCGCATCCGCTCGGAAGTCTTTCAGAACTCCTGCAATCTCAACGACTGTGGAATCTCCTGCAATGAAAGTGCTGCCGACGGCATCCACCGGAGCTCCAAGCCCCAGGACCCGCAGCGTGGTTTCATTGACCAGCGCTTTGCGGGCCACATCAAATTCCATTTCTGGCGTCAGATTGGTACCGGCCAACAGTTCCAGTTCGAGATTTTCAACGAAGTTCTCATCGACGGAGAACTGATATCCTTTGATGGCTTCATCGTCGGTCATTCCAGGCGTTGAAAGCCAGACATCCGAGCGTGAGCCCATGGCAGGAATGATTGATATTCCCGAAACCATTTCGATGTTCGAGCTCATGGAGACGCGGTCGCGGAATCGGGCATACGGCACATCAAACATGCGCACGTTTACAATATTCTTCTGGGCGAAGCCGTAGTCCGCCGTTTGCATGTGATTCGCCTGACGCATCATCGACACGGTGACGATCAGAAAAATCAGGGAAATGGAAAACTGAATAACTACGAGGGACTTGCGCAGGCGCGAACCGCCCCGACCTGATGAGTCGGTTACGCCCTTGACGGCATCAGCAGGCTGGAATCTGGAAAGAAACATGGCTGGGTAGAAGCCGGCGATGAGCGCGACAAAAACCGCAAAAACGACCAGGACCAGGTACAGGCCGCCATCCTGCAGGTAGTCGATTGACAGATAGATTCCCGTCATCGACACAAATGACATACTGTTGAAGGCGGGTTCCAGCCACTGCAGGAGCGCCACGGCAAGAACAACGCTGACCACGGAGACAACCAGCGTTTCAAATACGAACTGGGTTGAGATATGAGCGCGAGACGCACCAAACACTTTCCGAACCCCAACCTCGCGGGATCGCTTCAGCGAACGGCTGACCGTGAGGCCCACGTAATTGAAGCAGGCTGTCAGCAAAACCATCAGAGCGAGAGATGCCAGAAACCAGGCTGCGATGGCGGGAAGGGCGACGCCTATTTCGTTGCCCATGGGCACACCAAGATTGATGCTCGTCAACGGCTGCACGATCAGGTCGTGAAGTTTGTTATTGTCTTGCTCGGCGAAATGCACGGGAATCAGTTCCCGTACCCTGCTCTGGATGTCGTCAACAGAGGCATTTTCGCTCAACAAAGCGAACGTGAACGAGCGATATATGGATCTGGTCCATGTATCGAGCATAATCTGAGTGTCCTCGTCTGCCTCCAACGTGGAATACGAGGCGATTGCACTGAGTGGCAAAATGGTGTGATAGTCGTCGCTCGCGAGTACGCCGGTAATCGTGAATTCACGGCCTCCGGACACGTTCATCACTTTGCCCATCGGGTCTTCATCACCAAAAAACTTGAGAACTTGTGATGGAGTCAAAACGAGTGATCCAGGATTAATCAGCGCTGTTGCCGGATCGCCGCTCTTCAATTCGAACGAGAACAGGTCGAAAAAGGACGGTTCGGCGTAAAGGCCATCGAGCGGTAAACCGGTGCCATCATAAACGAGCGTTCCCCTCAAGCCGCTCCGAACCTTGGTTGTTGCCTCAATCCCAGGAATCTCCTGTTCCATGATGGAAGCCAGGGTGGCGGGGCTCGTTCCGTAGAGATTGTTGTCACGGTTCGAGGCAGACTTGAAGTCTGAATACACGCGGACTATGCTGTCTGCATGCTCATG
The DNA here is from genome assembly GCA_964512485.1 of uncultured Rhodothermales bacterium. Classification (GTDB taxonomy): domain Bacteria; phylum Bacteroidota; class Rhodothermia; order Rhodothermales; family UBA10348; genus CAZEHJ01. The sequence goes on from CAZEHJ010000055.1 coordinate 13,859, forward strand.
GAACTCGTCTTGCGTACCGTTTTGCCTGATAAAAAGAATCAGGACGAGACACACCGCCATGCTGACTGAAAGTCCAAAAATGTTGATCGAAGCGAATGCTGCATGACGTTTCAGAGAACGAAGAGCCACCATCAGGTAATTGCGAAACATGCCTATCGGAAAGAAAATGAGTGATGTTGAGCGGCTGCGCCTGAATCGGATCCGCAGCATTGAAAAAGTGTCTATCCAGATGAGAAAGTTCGCGCCAGGACCGGTTCGATCCCGAGTCCGCAGATCATGGATCTCTTCAAGATCTCCCCGAAACTCTTCGTAATACTCTTCGCTGCAAAACACACTGAGCAGCCAGAGAAGGAATGAAGGCAGGTTGCTATGATCCTGAACCGAATTCATGCGAGAGCGGTGACAGCATCCAGAGCAGGAATGGTTTTCCAGAATTTCTGGCGCACGGACTGCGCCGCACGAAGGGCTTCAAGTCCGGCTCCCGTGGCTTGAAAGAATCGTTTCCTTCGTCCACCCCGGGTGTTGGTCGCTCCTCCGAGTTTCGAATCCAAAAACCCCTTGTCCTGCAGACGATAAAGCGTTGTGTGAACGGCTCCCAGTGTCAGGGGTCGTCCTGTGTTTTCGCCCAGTTTCTGGTGAACGCTCACACCATACGCCTCTTCTGAGAGCGAGCAGACGGCGAGCAGAACAAGCTCTTCCAGAGTCCCTAATTGATCCATATCGGTGTTTTTGAATAGATAAGGCAGTTACGTCGATTACTTTTACAAAGTTACAAGTAATCATGAAATAGGCAAGTTGCAGCCCAGCGACGGCGATTCGACAACAACGGCAACACAATAACCGACCGGGTGTCTCGTTCAATACAGTGCACAGGATATATTATCCTGATCCCGTTCGCGCCACACTGGCTCCAAACCCAGGCTCACTCATGTTCTTTCGCAACCTCAGAATTTCTTTTCGTTCGCTGCTCAAGCGTCCCGGATTCTCGTTCATCAACATCTTTGGACTGGCGATTGGACTGGCCTGTTTTGCCTTGATCACGCTGTTCGTAAGAGACGAACTCAGCTACGACAGCCATCACGAAGACGCCGATCGGGTGTACCGGGTCACGTTTGTCGGGCAGCCGCCGAATTCAGATCCGGACTACTTCGCCGTTGTGAGTTCTCCTGTGGGCCTGACAATTCGCGATGAAGTACCCGGTGTGGAGTCGGTATTGCGTCTCGTCGAGTTCGGGGGCACGGTGCTCAAGAACGACACCTATTTCTTCGATGACCGGTCCTGGTTTGCCGAGCCCCAAATATTCGACGTGTTCACGATGCCTTTTGTCGAGGGTTCGCGTGAGGGTCAGTTGGAGCGCCCCAACACCATGGTGATCACCGAATCGATGGCCGAAAAGTATTTCCCGGATGAGTCTGCGATGGGAAAAAGCCTGACCATGAACGATTCGCTCCACTACGAAGTCACTGCCGTGATAGAGGACATTCCCGCCGCTTCTCATTTCGAGGGGGACATGTTCATATCGTATTCAACGCGTCTGCAGCGAGTGCCTGAAAACAACAGCTGGCTGAATCTGGGTATGTACACGTATATCAAGGTGGTCCCCGGAGTCGATATGGCGGCCCTGTCTGCACGAATCGAGGGCCTGCCCCATGAGAAGTTCGGTGAGCAGTTGGATCAGTTTGGGTTTGACGCGAAACTTGCGCTTGAACCGCTCACAGATATCTATCTGAAATCTGATCTGGGGGGCCAGATTGCCGCCACAGGTGACATGACTCAGGTCTGGGTATTTTCCGCCGTAGCCTTGTTTATTCTCCTTCTTGCGGGAATAAACTTCACCAATCTTGCTACCGCCCGATCGATGGAGCGGGCGCGCGAAGTTGGCGTCCGAAAAGCAGTCGGCTCTTCAAGAGGCAGTCTCGTTCTGCAGTTCTTGAGTGAGTCAACCGTCCTGTCTCTCGTTTCCATGTGTATCGGGCTGGCTCTTGCAGTAGCTGGCCTCGGTGTGCTGAATGAAATAGCCTCCAAGGAGATCGCAACGTCTGCTCTGATTGCGCCAGATATTCTGGGAATCCTTCTTGCGGCCACACTTATCAGTGGACTTCTCGGGGCGCTTTACCCCGCGTTACTTCTGTCTCGCTTCAATCCGGTCGATGTGCTCAAAGGCGCCAATCATTCCTCGCGTTCGGGCGCGTTCGTGCGCAAAGCGCTGGTTTCTACGCAGTTTGCCATCTCCATTGGCCTGATAGCAGGCACGGTTATCGTATTCCAGCAACTTTCCTTTATGAGGAGCCAGGACCTGGGATTTGAAGAAGAGCACTTATTGATTGTAGATGCGCAGACCGTCCCCAGAAACGACATGCAGCCGATGGTGGAGACGGTCTTGTCTCAATTCGAATCGTTGTCACACGTGGATGAGGCGACGTTTTCGAGTGTGATTCCAGGTCGTGGATCTGGACGCCTGCTCTTTCTCACGGAAGACCTCGCGGAGGACGACATCCGCAGCGCTGCCGTTGTTAACGTTGGTCACGACTTCTTCGAAAACTATCAGATTCCGGTTGTCGCGGGTCGCACATTTTCTCGCGACTACCCAACTGATATGACCGACGGCATGATCATCAACGAAAGTCTCGTAGAGTATGTCGGATGGTCGAGTCCCGAGGAGGCGCTCGGCAAAGTCTTCCCGATGGGGGGAGGTGGCAGAAGCGTGATCGGTGTGATTGCAGACTATCATCACACCTCTTTGAAGGATGCCGTTCAGCCGACAATGTTCTTCCTCACTGATCGGATGAACAACTTCCTTTCGCTTAAGGTGCAGGGTTTGGACGCCAGTCAGGCGGTTGCGCAAGCTGAAGAGATGTGGACCTCCATGTTTCCGGCGTATCCGTTCGAGTCGTTTTTTCTGGATGACGATTTCAATCGACAGTACCAGGCAGAAGAGCGGCTCATGAACGTGTTCAGCATTTTCTCGACGCTCGCGATCCTGATTGCCTGTCTGGGGCTGTTCGGACTGGCCGCCTTTACGGCTCAGCAGCGAACAAAAGAGATCGGTATCCGCAAGGTTCTTGGTGCCAACGTGCCTTCGTTGATTGGCTTGTTGACCCGCGAATTTGCAATTCTGGTTGGCGTCGGCCTCGTAATTGCCGTTCCCTCCACGATATACGGATTGAATGCGTGGCTGGAACCGTTCCCGTACCGAATCGAAATCGCATGGTGGGTTTTTGCCGTTTCGGGGATGGCTGCTCTGGTGATTGCCCTTCTGACCGTAGGCTATCAGGCAGCGAAAGTCGCGTCGGCGGATCCTGTCTCATCCTTGCGATACGAGTAGGCACACAATCCTCCTTCAATTCGCTGAATGGAGGGCGGAGCAGGAAACCGGCGGGCCGAGCGGACATTGGACAGTGAACAGAGCAAAACGCTGTCCCGACGAACCGTAGGCGATCACACCCCTTGAATCCAGCCACCCTCAAGATCGAAGAGTTTCTTGCGAGAACCATCGTGCGATTGGAGTCGCGCCTTGAGGTCCTTCTCAGAAAAAGCGCCCGCTATTCCTGGCTGCGACTGGCCATTTTTATCGTCGGCACGGTGTGGGTGGGATATTTCTATTCGCGTGATATGGGCAATGGTGTCGCCATATCGACGCTAGTCTTCGTGGCTGTCTTCCTTGCGGCGGTAAAGAGCCACAACAGAATTATCCGCAGCATTCGCCGACACCGGATAGCAGTGTCGATCAAACAAACCCACATCGCCCGTATTCATCGGGACTGGGAAAGCATTGAGAATCGTGACCCTGCTGGTGTGGGTGCGAGCCACCCCTTCTCTCGAGATCTGGACCTGACGGGGCAACGCTCTCTGCAGCACCTGATTGACACGTCTTTTTCCAGGGGTGGAAGCGATCGTGTACGGGAATGGTTACTCGAAACCCGACCCGATCCCCAAGAGAGTGAGCAAAGGCAGAAGTTGATTGGCGAACTCGTTCCTCTTTCATCTTTTCAGGACCGGATTTCGCTACTCAGCGCCGAGGTTTCGAAAGAGGGAAACACCAGATTTGATGGCGATCGATTGCTGGCCTGGCTTGGCACGCATCGCATTGACGGCCGCTTCAATCTGATCCTCTGGCTGTTAGGCACCCTGGCCGTTTTGACGCCCATTCTGGTAGGATTTCGTGTTACGGGTTTCACATCTACAAACTTCTGGGTGTATTCACTCGGTACGTATGTCGTCGTGTACTTCCTCAATTTCAGACTGTACGAACATCTTTTCGATGAAGCTGAGCATCTGTATTCGGAATTGAACCTGTTTCGCCCGGTCCTGAAGTATCTGGAACGATTCCGATTCAGTCGTGGAAGCGAACTGGAAAGCCTGGCGGCTCCGTTCAAGATGAAGGGTCAGCCGCCATCGACCTATTTGAAGCAGGTAATGTGGCTTTCCATGGCCGCGAGTGCTCAAAAGAATGATGTGGCCCGGATTGTCCTGAATCTTCTTTTGCCGTGGGAAATGTACTTCGCGCGGAAACTGGAGCTCTACAAAGTGAGGCTCCGGGACCGGTTACCGCAGTGGCTCAACGCGCTTCACACATTCGAAGCGGCCGGCGCGTTCGCCACGTTCGGCTATCTGAATCCTGACTTTACATTTGCTACGCTCGATTCGTCTGCATCTACTTCGCTGCTTGAATCCAGAGGACTCGGACATCCGCTAATCGAGCCGAAGGAGCGCATTGCAAATGATTTCGACATAGACTCCCTGGGCGATCTGGCTCTGGTGACCGGCTCGAACATGTCGGGTAAAAGTACTTTCCTGAGAACGGTCGGGATCAACCTCGTCCTGGCCCGTGTCGGAGCGCCCGTGAACGCCACATTTCTCAAGACTGCGCCGGTTCGTCTCTTCACCTGCATCAACGTCTCTGATTCGGTGAATGACGGGATATCGTACTTCTATGCTGAGGTAAAACGACTGAAAAACCTCCTCGACGAACTGGAGAAGCCGGATGAATATCCGCTCATGTATCTGATTGACGAGGTATTTCGGGGCACCAACAACCGGGAGCGACTTCAGGGCAGCAGATCTCTGTTGCGGTCGCTGTGCAAACTCGAAGGCGCCGGCATCGTCTCAACCCACGATCTGGAATTGACGGAATTGTCCGATCATGTCTCGTCGATGTCGAACTATCATTTTCGCGAACACATCAGCGAGGGCAAGATGGTGTTCGACTATCTGCTCAGAACAGGACCAAGTCCCACAACGAACGCGCTGACCATCATGAAGATGGAAGGGCTGATTGACGACGAAGGAGAGGCGTCGGCCTGAGGTCCGCGTCCGATCAGTGAGGCGCTGGCTGCCAACTCAAGCTCCCTCACGAGAGGCGATTGAGAACAGGGTTTTCGGACAGTACGGTATCGAGCGTCTCGACAAGCTGGACGGCATTGGCGCTTGTGAAAAGCATCGGCGGCTTGATCTTCAAAACATTGTGCAAGGGGCCGTCCGTAGATATCAGTATACCGTTGTCCCGCAAACGGTTGGCAACATATGAGGCTTCCTCGTCGGCAGGCTCAAGCGTTTCGCCATTCAGTACCAGTTCCACGCCCACGAACAGCCCAACTCCACGTACATCACCGATGATGGCGTGACGATCCATGAGGCCGGTCAGACCATCGAGCAGAACAGTGCCGACTTCGAGAGCATGCTGTTGGAGGCCCCGGTCTTCGATTTCATCGAGTACAGCCAGACCGACGGCACATGATGCCGGGTTGCCGCCGAACGTGTTGAAATACTCCATGCCATTGTCAAATGCATCCGCGATTGCGCGCGTGGTGACAACGGCGCCCAGAGGGTGGCCATTACCGATGGGTTTTCCGATGACGACAATGTCCGGTACGACGCCATCCAGTTCAAACCCCCAGAACACGCTTCCGGCGCGCCCCATCCCGACCTGAACCTCATCGGCGATGAATACTCCTCCAGCCTCGCGTATATGTTCGGCGGCCTCGCGCAGGTAGGACGGGGGAGGTACAATCTGACCCCCGCAACCAGGCACGGACTCGGCGATGAACGCGGCAGCATCGGCCTTTGCTGAGACGTCACGGATCGTTTCGGCATACGCTCGGCCCGTTTCACGAGTCATTCCCTTGAACGGGCCCCGATACGCATCGGGCATGGGCACCATGTGAGTCTGGCCGGGTTTGCCGCTTCCGCCTTTTCCGTCAAACTTGTAGGGGCTGATGCCGATCAGGGTTGTGAGATTTCCGTGATAGGCACCGTCCAGAACGATGGTATCCTGTTTTCCGGTGTAGGTGCGCGCCAGGCGAAGCGCCAGATCGTTCGCCTCAGATCCTGAGTTGACGAAAAAGCAGACTTCCAGCGGATCCGGAAGTGTAGATGACAGACGTTCGGCGTAGCGTAAGATGTTCTCGTGCAGGTACCGCGTATTGGTTGTGAGGGTCTGCATCTGGTTTTGCAGCGCCTCGACGACCCGCGGATTCGAGTGACCGACGTGCGGGACGTTGTTGACGGCGTCGAGATAGGCGCGGCCTTCTGCGTCGTAGAGGTACTGTTCGTACCCGCGAACGATGTGCAGCTTGTTGCTGTACGCGATACTGAGTGCAGACCCGATATGCTGTTTCCGGCGCTCAAGCAGGCTTTCGATGGACGCTCGTTCGGGCGCGGCCACTGCAGCGCCGAGGCCAAGCAGGTCTGCCGGGCAAGGAGAGAGGGAATGCCAGGTAGAGCAGTGTGAAGGAGTCGCCACACCCGGAAATGTGCCCTCCAGATCCAGAAGATCGGTGACAATCTGAAAATGCAGATGGGGCACCCAGCCTCCATTTTCCCTGAAAGGACCGAGCCTCACAAACGACTCGCCGGCTTCTACTTGCCCACCAACCTCGAGCGCATTGACCGAGGCGTGGCTCAGATGGCCGTACAAGGTCCAGAATTTCGGGCAGTCTAGCGGCGCGTGTTCGAGAATGACGCATCCGCCGTAGTCGAACTCATCGTGATGCACACACTTCGAGTGGACACGGCCAGCCAACGGGGCCTGGACTCCCGCTTCGGCGGGTCTGAACAGGTCGACGCCGATGTGAATCGTGCGCCGCTCTCCTGACATCGTGGCGTAGGCGTCACCCGTGTACGCCAGGCGTGGCTCGTCCCATCGACCCACTCCCACGGCGTCACCCGTTCGGTTCCAGATCTCGGTTGCGGCATGGCCGGGGACCGTCAGAGCGGTCGGGCCGAACTCCAGACTGGCCACGGAGAAATCAAAAAATACCGGGGCAGCATCCGGATTCGCCCCAGTCACAACCGGCGCGAATGTGTCGCGATGCTCAGCGAGCCATGTCCGCACCTCTTTCGAACCCGGCACAGCCTCCCAGCCAAGCGCGGCTCGGATTCGATACGTCGCCAATCTGGGGTGGATCTCACGCATTTTGCGAAGGCACTCCCACGCGTGCTTCTCTGAGATGGACAGGTATTCATTGTCAGGCTCCTCTGCCCTCTGGGCAGCGGACATACACACGCTTTTTGCCAGTCGGGCTCCCACGAGGGGGTAAATCACCGAGATTTCCCTCTCAGTAAGAGGGCTTTCAGCGTGATATCCTTCGGTCACGGCGCACATGGTGTCCACGGGATCCTCGCCATGAAGAGCCAGATATGCCACCGCTATTGCGAGATTGCAGATGCGGGGTGATTCCACAATATCACCGAAATCCAACAGCCCGCTCACTTCTCCTGCTGCGTCAACCAGCAGGTTGTAATCATTTGCATCGTTATGAATAACCTGGGACGGTAATTCTGCCGAGATGGCCCCGAAATTGTCGCGATACAGGTCCAGGAAGTAGCTGATCAGAGGGCGGTCGCTACCGGGCACGGCTTCGATCTTGGCCTCGATGATCTGGGCTGCATACATCAGGTCCCACTGGAAATTTTTCAGCGCCCCTTCACCGCTGATCGTTGAAAGTGCCACATCTGATTGTGCCAGAAGAGCACCCACCTGTTGGCTCATAAGCGCTGACTTGGGGTGGTACAGACCCAATGGTTTGCCCTCAAGCCAGGATACAAGTCTCACCTGGTGCGTCCCCAAGTCTCCCTCCAACTCCATACTCCCCAGCGTTCGCGCCACCGGTAATCCAGCCTCTTCCAGCCGCGTCATGGCTCTGTGCTGAAGGTCGAAGTGTGCCGGGTCTTCCAGCGTACTGAAAATCTTGAGCACGGTCGAGCGACCTTCTTTATCACGCAACCTGAAATTCTGACCACGCTCACTCGGTAGTTCTGTTGCTGTTGCCTCCAGCTGAAATCCGGAACGGGCCAGATCTTCTGCCTGTGACGGCGACAGTGTGGACCGTCCCTGCTTTATGTCTGGAACTACTCTCATGCTCTAGTGCCTGTCGGCCTTTAACGATGACATGTCGAGTGTCGGCTCTATGCCGGAAATCAGCTCTGCAATCAGCTTCCCCGTGACAGGACCCAGGGTCACGCCCATCATGCCGTGTCCCGAGGCTACGAAAGCGTTGTTGATTTTCGGAACGGCGTCTATGTAGGGTAGTCCGTCCGGAGAAGCGGGGCGGAAGCCCGACCAGGTTTTGACACTGGCGACTGTTTCGGGGCTGAAGTATTTCTCGGCCTGTCGACGCAGGGGGCGAGCCCGACGTTCATCGATGGAGTCGTCAAATCCCTGGAGTGCCAGTGTGCCGCCAAAACGAACACATCCCGGCATGGGTGTAATGGTGAGTTTTTCGTCTGTCAAAACGCAGGGAATGCGCATTTTTGAGTCGGGTGCGGGGACCGTGACGCTGTATCCTTTTGCCGGTTGAACAGGCAATTGCAGTCCCAGGCCTGCAACAAGGTGGGGTGTCCATGAGCCAGCGGCAATCACGAAATGATCCGCGGCTATCTCACCCATCGTCCCCGTTGCGTGGACCAATCGATTGCCCGATTTGCCAAGTTTTGTAATCTCGCCATCCATGAACGTGACGCCTCTGGAGACAAGCGACGATTCCAGAGCTCTCAACAGTCGCTCCGGATGAATGCTCGCGTCCTGCCGGAAAAACACCGATCCCGTGAGGTCAGACTTCAGCGCCGGTTCGAGGGCCAGCGTTCCGTCGCGGTCCAGCGTTTCGATTTCCAATCCAGCTTCGGCTGCTATTACGGCCAGTTCTTCATTGTCTTTCGCCGCTTTTTCCGAGTTGTGCAGCATGAGCAGGCCGTCGTGCTCGAGACCAACGTCCGAGAATCCTGCAAGCGAGCACATTTCGGTCAGCAGATCTCGACTCGCAATACTCATATCCCGCAGAATCGGAACAGCGTGGCGCACATGTTCTTCTGTACAATGCTTCTGAAACAGCCACAGCCATTTCATGAACTTCGGATTCGCACTGGGTTTGATGTAGAGCGGGCTCTCGGGATTCATGAGCCACTTCATTCCCTTGGCAATGACGCCCGGCGCCGAGAGGGGAATGATATGACTGGGGACGATCATGCCGGCATTGCCGGTCGAGGCGCCTTCTGTATAGCGTCCGCGGTCCACGATGCACACGCTTGCGCCCTGAAGCTGGAGGTAGTGAGCGCATGACATGCCTACGACCCCTCCACCGATTACAACTACGTCAAAACGTGAACCCATTCTGTTCTCCCTAGGTGACCGAGAATCCATGGGCATATGGATCATCGTCATCGATAATGATATTGTTGTAGCCCATCACCCGCGCCCATCCTTCGATGCTGGGAACGATGGCGTCAAAGTCGCCGACCTTGGTCGTGTCCTCAACCCTGCCGACGAACTGACTCCCGATGATGCTCTCGTGCACGAAATCATCTCCTTTCTTGAGCTTGCCGTGGGCGGCCCACTGAGCCATCCGGCTCGACGTTCCTGTTCCACATGGAGAGCGGTCGATTGCCTTATTTCCGTAAAAAACGGCGTTTCTAGCGTGTGAACCCTCAATTGTGGGCTTCCCGGTCCAAAGCATGTGGCTCATTCCCTGTATCCGTTCGTCCTCGGGATGAACGAAATCATAGATCTCGTTGATGCGGTGACGGACGATAGGGCTCCAGCGGACAAGGTCAGCGGCGGTATAGTCGGCGATGTCAGAAAAATTCTCCTGACTGTCCACGATAGCGTAGAAATTTCCGCCATATCCGACGTCGACACTGATCGGGCCCAGATCCGGGCACTCAACAACGAGGCCTTCCACATAGAGGAACGACGGAATATTGACCAACCGAACACTCGCAACGCGGTCGCCATCGAGAGTATAGAACGCGTCTACCCTACCGGCGGGTGTGTCGAGACGGACAACACCTGGTTGAGCAGGAGTAACCAATCCTTCCTGCAGCATCACTGTCACTGTTCCAATCGTACCATGACCGCACATGGGAAGGCATCCACTGGTCTCGATGTACAGCACTCCGATGTCACAGTCTTCACGCGTTGATTCGTATAGGATACTCCCGGACATGATATCGTGACCACGTGGTTCGAACATGAGTCCCAACCGGATCCAGTCGAATTCGCGCAGAAAATGTGCGCGACGTTCAATCATCGAATTTCCCTCGAGCACCGGGCCGCCCTGGCGGACCACACGTACGGGATTGCCGCAGGTGTGTGAGTCGATGCAATCGAAGTAGTGTACAGCCATGTATGAGGATTCTGCTACGGGTTGATCAGTGCCTATTCCAGGTCGAGTGCGCGCCGCGCAAACGATTCCAGATAAGCTATCAATGCTTCAGAGGCTTTGCCAGCTTCTTCTGATTTTCCTGCTGCAACTTCACGCATGATTCTGGCGTGCAGGTCGGCACTGTGATGCAGGTCTCCGAAGTGTCGAAAAACGGACCAAAACCTTCTGCAATGAGCGTGTAGAGGGCTTACAGCCTGAAAAGCGTACGGATTTCGACAGGCTCGCTCCAGAATATCGTCACACGTGCGATCAAGACGCATAAAAGCATCGTCGTCCCCAAGCTGGACGGCTTCGGCCATTCCGTCGGAGCAGGCCATGAGTGCCTCCCTCTCTTTCGGTGAGGCCCGGCGCGCGGCCTGACGGGCTATGAGCGAATCCAGAACGGCTCTCGTATCCAGAAGATTGAGATATTCGGAGGCGTTGATGTCCGTGACCAGCATGCCGCGACGAGGCAGCGCCGTAACGAGTCGATCAGAAGCCAGGCGTTGGAGCGCCTCGCGCAGCGGAGTACGCCCGATACCGATGCGCTCAGCCAGATCAGTCTCGGTGAAGACCGTCCCCGGAGCCAGCTCCAGGGACACAATCATCCGTTCAATCTCCTCGTAGGCGCGATCGCTCAGCGAAGATGCACTGGATTCGATGTCTGCTGCGATGGCCACTATACGTAATCCGATACGTCAGGTCGGTTGTCGAGCGCCTTGCGGATGACACCCTGAA
>CAZEHJ010000056.1:0-25069 GCA_964512485.1 uncultured Rhodothermales bacterium
CAAAACGGAGGTCTATCAGTTCAAAATGTTTGTTCTGGTGTTGCAGTACTTCTGCATCCCAGAATGCCTTCAATTGGCGAAATTTGTCCTCGAAGTCATCATGTCCGAGCCGAACAGGGATGGAAGTCCCGCTTCCGGCCGGCGAAAGCCTGAGGTCCCATCCTTCATTCGTCCGGATAAACTCTGAGATCATGGCATCCATGTTGGACGGTAACCTTGAAATGGTATCCAGCAGTTCGAGCGTGGACTCATGCTCTATCCGCTGCATCGGATGGTAGATGCCAATGTTAGCCGTGATCAGAGGCACATCGTACGTGGCGCGTCCCGTCATGGGCATCCGTTGTCCAGTTCGGTCGACCCACGTCGAGGGTCTGCCTCCTGAGCCCATCAACACAGCCACAGGTGTTCGCTCCAGAATGCGGATCCTCAGACGACCGGACGGTATTCTGGACACGTTCACGGCTGACACCCAGGGGTGTCGGGCGATTCTGTCTTCCAGAACAACGGTGTTGATGTCGTACATCACCATACCAGTATCCACGCGGATGATCTCTCGAATCTCGTCTTCAGCAACGTTGACCAATCCGGTCATAGCGACTTCGTGGACGGTCACCTGAGACGCCCATCGCCACCCCGTGTATCCACCCGCGCAGACTCCGATAAAGACCAGAGTCACAGCCAGTTTCTGCACAAATGTGAGTTGCTCGTGTTTCATTCAGTTCTTCGAGGCTCTTTCGAGTTCGGTAAAAATTTCCCTGTTCAGGCGCCAGATATCGCCCGCTCCCAGCGTGATGATGACGTCTCCCTGCCGGCTGATCTCAAGTACTTTCGAAACCAGACGCGATCGGTCTGCCTCATAGTGAACCGCCGGATGTCCGCTTGCGCGGGCACCTTCGGCAATCAACTCCCCTGTAATTCCGTCGACGGGTTCCTCGCGTGCACCGTACACATCCATCACGACCAGCACGTCCGCATCAAAAAATGACCGTGCGAACTCGTCCCTGAATTGGTCCGTCCGTGAATACAGATGCGGTTGGAAAACGGCCAGTATTCTGCGGTCTGGCCAGCATCCTGCAGCGCCTTCGAGTGTGGCCCGCACTTCGGTCGGATGATGAGCGTAGTCGTCGACTACCAGAATCGATCCAGCCTCTCCGATTTCGTGCATCCGACGCTCAACACCTTCAAATGTCCGAATTCCGCGCGCAATATCTCCAAAATCCATGTCCAACTCGATGCCAACGGCAATCGCGGCCAGGGCATTGAGGACGTTGTGCTTTCCGGGACCATTCAATGTGACCGGTCCGAGCATTTCTTCGCCGGAATACACATCAAAATGCATCAGTCGGCCTTCCTGGCTAATGTTTTCTGCTCTCACCTGAGCCTGTCGAAGTGTCCCGTAGGTGATGACACGTCGAGGAATCAATGACAGAATCTCCCGCACGTTCGGATCATCGAGGCACACGATGGCGGCCCCGAAAAATGGCACGCTGGACGCGTACTGAACGAAAGCGCGCTTGATGTCTTCCAGATCCTCGTAACAATCGAGGTGATCCGCGTCGATGTTTGTAATCACGGCCAGTGCGGGCGTGAGGCGAAGGAAGGTGCGGTCGTACTCGTCCGCTTCAATCAAAATGATGTCGCCTTCGCCCGATACGGCGTTCGACCCAAATGCCGAGACTTTGCCACCTACGATGACCGTCGGGTCAAAATCCCCGGCGCCAATCACGTGCCCTGCCATGGTCGTTGTCGTCGTCTTCCCATGAGTGCCGGCGATCCCAATGCCAAACTTCATCCGCATCAATTCACCGAGCATCTCGCTACGCGCAATCACAGGAATGTGATTGCGCGCCGCAGCAACCGTTTCAGGATTCGATTCTGCATTTACCGCTGAAGAATGAACGACTACACAGGCGCCCGTAATATTCGATGCTTCGTGGCCTTTAATAATCTGTGCTCCCAGATCCTGAAGATGCCGGGTGATGGCGCTCTCAGACAGATCTGATCCTGTGACCTTGTATCCTCGCCTGAGCAGCACTTCGGCAATCGAACTCATTCCGATTCCGCCGATACCCACCATATGCACGTGTCGCATGCTCCCGAACAACGGTTGCCGGCGTGGGCTCCGTGTGCCGATCTGAGGCGTGGTATGTGATCCGTTATGAGCCATTGTTATCTGATTCGGGTCCTTGCCAGGCCGAGGACATCCTCCGCGATCTCTTTCGACGCGTCGGGTCGGGCGAGTTCGCGGATGGCATTCGACATGCGCTCCAGTTTTGCCTGTCGCTGCAAGAGTGTCTCCACCGTTTTTTGCAGGTTATCGAGCAGACTCGACTCGGATATCATTTCCGCGGCGCCCGCCCGCACCAGGCTCTCAGCATTCTTGGTCTGATGATCTTCCGCCACATTGGGAGACGGCACGAGAAGAGCCGGCTTTCCGGTTAACATCAATTCCGAACAAGTGGATGCGCCACTTCGACATACAACCAGATCTGCAGCCGCGTATGCCATGTCCATTCTGTTCACATATTCAAGGAGGCGCAGATTCGGATGATCGGGTACGGCAGTCTTGAATCTTTCGTAGTAGCGGGCGCCTGTCTGCCAGATCACGCCGGTACCTTTCTTTGCGAGCAGTCTTCGAACAACAGCCGCCATGGCCTCATTCATCGCCTGGCTTCCCATAGACCCACCGGTCATAAAAACGACTCGTTCCACGTCGGTAAACTTGAAATGGACGCGCGCTTCGTTCTTGCCTGGTTTCGAGAGAGACGCCCTAACCGGATTTCCTGTGATCCGGGTCCGCATCGCCTGCCGTTTCGGCGTCGCCTCGGAAAATGCGAGATGAATCTGATCGGCGAATCGTGAAGCAATCCGGTTGGTCAAGCCCATGAATGCGTTTTGCTCCTGAATCGCGATGCGCCGGTGCAGATTCCGAGCAGCGAGGAGTACTGGGAGGGCCACATAGCCGCCCGTTCCCACCACGACATCCGCATCGAAGTGCTGAACCAGATCTCGGGCTTCCTTGAATCCCCTGGCGAGTACAAAGGGAAGCGCCAGATTGCGGGCGGTCAGCTTGCGTTCCAGTCCACGTACAGTCACATGGTGGATCGCATATCCAGATTCCGGAACGAGTCTCCATTCGATGCCGGTTCGCGATCCCGCGAACTCAACCACAGCGCGTGGTTCGATTTCCCGAACGGCGTCGGCGATTGAGACCGCCGGATACACATGCCCGCCCGTTCCCCCGCCCGAAAGTAGAATGCGAGGTGCGCGTCGGCTCGATATGATCGATGAGTTGGTCAACTATCCGATCTGTCTTGAAATATTGAGCAGTATGCCGGCCATCATCCCATTTGCCAGCAGCGACGTCCCTCCGTAGGAAACGAATGGTAGCGGCAATCCTGTGACGGGCAGCAGGTTGGACGACACTCCCGCGTGGACAAATCCATACAGCGTCAGCATTACTACTATTCCCACCGCGAGAAACAATCCGAGTGGATCAGGGGCGTAGCGCGCTATTCGCAGCAACCCCCGGAATAGAATCACCAGGAAGAGGGCCAGAAGGAAAAATGCTCCAACCAATCCGTACTCTTCCGCAATGATGGCGTAGATGAAGTCGTTGTAGGGTGCCGGGAGGAAGTCGCGTTGCGAGCTTTTCCCTGGCCCGACGCCCATCAGCCCGCCCTGTGCTATTGCAATCCTGGCCTGGTAGGCCTGAAATCCTTCTCCCGTGTCGGAAAAGACCTCTTCGGCCACCGTGTTGGGGAAGAGCTTCATTCCTACGAAAGATTCGATTCGGGCAGCTCGTCCGGGCGACGTCAGAAGCAACATATAGGCCAGAAGCAGTCCCAGAAGACCTACCATCGTAATGTGCAGGACGCTAACACGCGCGATAAAGCACATCACCAGAACAGCCGTCAGAACGACCGCAGCCGTAGAGAGGTCGGAGATTCCAATCACACCGATCGTTACCAGAATCCAGAGGAAGATGGGTGCAAATGAGCGCGAAAAGGACTTGATGTAGATCTGTTTCTGCGCCAGTAGCGATGCGACATACAACAGCAGGGATACCTTCGCCAGATCGGAGGGCTGAAAGATGAATCCTGCCAGATTCAGCCAGCGTGCCGCTCCCCCTGAAACCACGCCCATCACTTGAACAGCCAGGAGCAGCAGGATTGAGCCGATAAGCATGACCCTGCTGATTCGAGCCAGGATCCGGTAGTTGACGACAGAGAAGACTCCCATTGCACCGAGTGCCAGGCCAACTCTGAATAGATGCTTGAACAGAAGCGTTTCTGTATCACCGTCGCCTTTCGTGGCAGCGAGATACCCGATGGCGCTGTACACCGCCACCACACCGATCGCACTCAGGATCATGATGGCCCAGAGGACAAATTTGTCCGCTGGCCCCGAGCCTTCACCGCGCAACGTGAGTATCTGCATGATTGTCTTAGCGGTTGTTACAGATTGGATACGATCTGCTTGAATGACGATCCTCGATCCTCATAGGAGTCGAACATGTCGAAGGAGGCGCAGGCCGGACTGAGGAGAACAATGTCTCCTTCTTTTGCCAGCAGGTGGGCCAGTTTGACCGCTTCTTCGAGCGATTCGGTTGTCACATTGTCATCGACATATTCTCCGAGCTCCGAGGCAATTGTCTCGGCCGCTTCTCCGATCGTAATCAGCGCCCTCACTCTCGTTTGCATCAGAGGGATGAGGGGGGCATAGTCATTTCCTTTGTCCCGGCCTCCCGCTATCAGGACCACCGGTTCACTGAAGCTCTCCAGCGCATACCAGAGAGCATTCACATTTGTAGCTTTGGAGTCGTTGATGTATCGAACC
This sequence comes from uncultured Rhodothermales bacterium, assembly GCA_964512485.1. Taxonomy (GTDB): domain Bacteria; phylum Bacteroidota; class Rhodothermia; order Rhodothermales; family UBA10348; genus CAZEHJ01. Next base: position 4,840 of record CAZEHJ010000056.1, read on the forward strand.
CCGTCCACCTCGCGGACGGCTTCGAGCCGATGTGGCACCCCTTCGAATGATCGAAGACTTTCCCGGACAACATCACTCCTGACCTCCACCACACGTGCCGCAACCGCTGCCGCCAGCGAGTTGTACACGTTGTGACGGCCCCTTAAGGCCAGATCTTCTGTCTGCATGATCACTTCCTCCTGATCGTTGATGCGCACGATGAGATTCCTGTCTCTCAGGAAACCAGCGTTGTTTTCTTCGTCCTTCAGTGAAATTCCCAGCATTCTGGGACCGTCGGCTTTTTCAGCCGCGAATCGGGCCAGACGTTCGTCGTCCCGATTGAAAATGAATGTGTCTGCTTCGCCCTGATTCTCACAGATGCGAAATTTGCTCGCCGCATAGTGTTCGACGTCGTTTCCATACCGGTCCAGATGGTCCGGTGTAATGTTGAGCAGAATCGAGATTTCAGGCTGAAACCTGTCAATGTGATCGAGCTGGAAGCTGGACACTTCCAAAACGATGATGTCGTCTTTTGCGGCCTTGTCCGCGTGGTCCGCGAATGGAATTCCGACGTTGCCACAGACGTGGGTTTCTTTGCCGTCCATTCGAAATACATGTCCGAGCAAATTGGTCGTTGTGGTCTTTCCGTTCGACCCTGTAATGGCGACGATAGGCGCTTTGCAGAACCAGCTTGAGACTTCAATTTCCGAGTAGACCTTGAGTCCGTCTTCCAGCGCTCTTCGCACCGGTTCTGCCGAATCTGGAACACCTGGACTGGCAACGACGAAGTCGCCGGACCAGGCCTGCGCGCTGTGACCCATCTCTTCAAATCCGATTTCCTGTTCCACAAACAATCCTTTGGCAGCCTCTCCCAGGGGACCAGAGTCGGAAACGAAAACATCGGCACCCTGCCTGCGCAGAAGCGACGCTACACTGCTGCCGCTCCGCGCTGCTCCCAGCACGGCAACACGCCTTCCAGCTACATATGGTGCTCTATTCTCGATCACCTGATTCTGAGTACCAGTAAAGTTGCGACGACAGTCACTGCCGTGATAAGCCAGAAGCGGAGTACAATTTTTGATTCGTGCGTTCCCTTGGCTTCATAATGATGATGAAGGGGAGCCATCAGAAAGACTCTTTTTCCCGTACCCGTCTTTTTGCGCGTGTACTTGAACCAACTCGTCTGGATGATCACCGACAGTGTCTCCACGAAGAAAATGGCGCAGAGCAGTGGCAACAGCAGCTCCTTTTTGATCATCAGGGTCAATGTCCCGACCGCCGCCCCCAGTGAAAGCGCGCCCGTGTCTCCCATGAAGACCGTGGCCGGATATCCGTTGTACCAGAGGAAGCCGAAACAGGAAGCTGCGAGTGCCGCGGCGAAGATTGTCAGTTCTCCCGCGCCGGGTAAAAGCATCTCGTTCAGAAAGTCAGCGAAGATGGCGTTACCGGCGATGTAGGTGAGCGCCGTAAGACCAACGGCGACAATTCCGGTGACCCCGGCAGCCAGTCCGTCGAGTCCGTCCGTCAAATTCACCGCGTTTGAAAGCGCGGTCAGAATGAAAATGACCACTGGAATGTAGATCAGCCAACCAAGGTCGATTCCCGTAACCCAGTGCCGCAGGATGTTGTAGTCGAGTGTCTCGTCTGCCACGAAGGGCAGATACGTGAGCGTTCGGATTTCGCTGAACTGAGGATGGAAGTAAAGAATCGATCCGACCAACAATCCCAGCGAGATCTGCCCGATGAGCTTGATGCGGGCGGGAAGGCCGGACTTATCGCGTTTGACAACCTTTATATAGTCGTCTGCGAATCCGAAAGCGCCCATCCAGGAGGTCGCAAGAATGACCAGCCAGACATAAACTTCCGCTATGGCCCCCCACAACAGCGTCGCTCCGAGCACCGAGATCAGGATGATCAAGCCACCCATACTTGGTGTTCCCTGCTTGTGGGTGTGATCCACCGCTCCGGCGTGTATACCTTCGCGAACCTGCTCACCCAGTTGTTTCTTCTGCAGCCACCCGATAATCGTCTTTCCGGCGAAGAGAGCAATCAACAACGCTGTGATCGCAGCGAGGGCAGCCCGTACCGTGGTGAATTCAATCACCTGGAATCCGGGCGGTTGGAACTCTCTCTCCAGATACAAAATGAGATAGTAGAGCATGCGGTGATTGATTAAGCTTGTGGCCTGGTTTCTGCGTGGTGTGCCGCTTGGTCGCCAAATGCGTTTCTGGCTTCTTCACGGTCGTCAAAGTGGACGTTTTCGCTTCCGATGACCTGATAGGTTTCGTGCCCCTTGCCTGCCAGGACCAGTGTGTCTCCGTCTTTCATGAGGCTCGCAGCTTCACGAATTGCTGACGCCCGATCTGCCGTCCAGATTGCTTTAGCCGGATCTTCAAATCCTTCCCGGATGTCATTCAGAATCGCCAGTGGGTCTTCATGTCGTGGATTGTCGCTCGTCACGATGGCTCGGTCTGACAATCGCTCTGCCACGGATCCCATGAGCGGTCTTTTTCCGCGATCCCGGTCGCCTCCACATCCGAAAATGCACCAAAGTGAAGCTCCCGGTTTGAGCCCCTGGCGTGTAGCCTGAAGCACGTTTTCGAGGGCATCCGGCGTGTGTGCATAGTCAACGATGACGGTCTTTGCGCCCGAAAACTGCATCCTTTCGAATCGTCCCGGTACCGGCGGGCAATCAGCGAGTGCATCAATGCACGCTGAAGCACCAATACCGAAGGCCCTTCCCGCGGCGTAGGCAGCAGCCAGGTTAAAAGCGTTGTAGGTCCCGGCGAGCCTGAATTTCCGTTGCATGGAATCGATCGTGAGCTCGATACCATCGAGTTGATTGGCATCGATTGAATACTGGATATCCGCTTTCGAGGTAGTGCCACACGTAAGGACGCGTGCGCGCGTTTCGCTGACGATCACCTTGCCAGCCGTGTCGTCGAGATTGGTGATCGCGCTGGCATCATCTGGTAGTTCGTCGAAGAGTCCCTTCTTGGCCTGTAGATAGGCGTCGAACGTGCCGTGATAGTCCAGGTGGTCACGGGTGAGGTTGGTAAACAATGCGACGTTTACATCTTTGGATCGCAGTCGCGTCTGGTCGATGGCGTGCGAAGACAATTCCATCGCGCAATGAGAACATCCGTTTTGCACCATAGCCGCCAGCAACTCATAAACACGAATTGCGGAGGGGGTGGTATGAGATGCCTCGTAAAATTGGGTCCCGTCCTGGTATCCCGTCGTCCCGATCAGACCGCTACGGTGCCCATTCGAATCAAGAATGTGCTTCACGAGCGTTGAAATAGTCGTTTTACCATTGGTACCGGTCACCGCAAATACGCCCAGTTGATCTGCCGGATCGCCCTCGGTGAGAGAGGCGAGCTCGGACAGCGCTCTGCGCGAATCTGTCACGCGTGCGTAGGTGGGGCCGGCTGGCGATCGAGGATCGCCTGCAGCCGGCCCCACCTCGCACACGATGGCGGTAGCTCCGTTTTTAACAGCCTTGTCAATGAACATGTGACCATCTGCCTGGACGCCTTTGATGGCGACAAAACAATCTGATGGCCCGACTTCCCGGCTATCAATAGCCAGTCGGTCGAATTCGGTGTTGGAAGCGACCCACGAATCGAGAAGCAAATCTGCCTCGCGAAGACGTTTTATGCACGATTCGAAATTCATCGCGTTGTGTTTGATCTCTTCCAAGATTCATTTTGTTGTCAACAGTGTCTCAATTCAGTCTTAATGTCACCTGATCCGGTAGCGCAGAGCCCGGAGCAGCAGACTGTGATTTAACCAGACCATGACCTTGCAAGGTCACTTCAATATTCAGTGCAGCCATCCAGGCCATTACCTCTCTACTGGAAAGACCAGACAGGTCAGGCATCGTCTCCAGCGAGTCAGTGACTGCTGTCAATTGGATCGGCACTCCTGCGAGAGCTTCCGTTCCAGGATTCAGGCTCTGCGCCATGACTGCTGTCCTGTAATCAGATCCTGCATCCGGTATTTTGAGTCCCAGGGCGGCCACTCTTTTACCCGCGATGGGCAGGGGCAGAGATTCCATGTCAGGAACCACGGCAGCCGAATCCGGCGCTTCTTCCCGACCCTCGAAATGCATGTACTCAGCGATCTGTGGCATGCGGGCCAACCAGCGTTCTGTGACGGCCTTAAAGACCGGCCCCGCTACGACACCACCGTAGCTACTCGTTTCAGGTTCATCCATGACGATGGCTAGAACGACCTGCGGGTTCTCGACGGGATAAAATCCGACGAAGGTGGACCGGTATTTCCCCGCCACGTACCCCTTTGTTTCTGTGGATGCTTTTCTCGCAGTACCCGTTTTGCCGGCGATCCTCAGGCCATCGACCATGGCCAGTGGGGCAGTTCCAACTTCAGAAACAACCGATTCGAATGCCGGCATGAGCGTAGCCGCCGTCTCGCGATCCATCACTCTTCTGACTGAGTCTGGATGGGCCTTCCATGTGACACTCCCATCAAAAGCTCTTCTTTCGCTCACGATATAGGGTTTCATCAGCGTTCCGCCATTGGCGAGAGCACCATATGCGAGTGCAATCTGGAGCGTTGTTGCGTGAATTGCGTACCCCCTGCTCATGGCAGACCGGGTGTTGGCATCCCACTTTTCAACCTTCAAAAGGCTCGTTCTGGCTTCGCCCGGCAGTTCGATCCCCGTCTGCTGATTGAAGCCGAATTGACGCGCCCACTGGTACATTACGCCCTCTTCGATGTCCTCAGCGACCATTGCGGTTCCGACATTACTCGAAACCTGAAGCACCTCTAAAAACGTGATCATACCGTGAGGATGCGTGTCGCGAAGGGTGTAGCTGCCTTGAACCAGAACGCCGTCACCCGTATCGATGGAATCACTCATGGCAACCACTCCGGACGTGATTGCCGCTGCTGCCGGAACGACTTTGATCACCGATCCCGGTTCGATCTTGTCGGTGATTGCGCGATTGCGCATCACGCCGACATTGGAGCGGTTCACCGTGTTTGGATTGAAGGACGGATAGTTGGCCATTGCCAGGATTTCTCCGGTCCTCGGATCTATAGCGACGGCCGAAGCCGATTTTGCTCTTGCGGTGAGCGCACCCTTTTCAAGCTCTTCTTCCAGGATCGTTTGTTTGATCAGATCGATCGTGAGGAGGAGCGACTCTCCGTGAACGGGCGGCTTTTCCGGGCTGCCCGGGATGAGTTTGGCGATCTGTTCGCGATCCTTGTGGATCAGCCTCGTGCCATCCTCACCTCGCAGTTCTTTATCGAACTGTTTTTCGAGACCGGACTGTCCTTCATCGTCTCCCGCGACACCAATCACGTGAGCCGCAGCCCTTCCATGATTATAGTATCGCGTTGTGGACGCATCCAGAAGTGCACCCGGGATGTCGGCAAACCAGATGAGCTCTTCCTCGGACATGCGTACGTCTTTTACAAGACGAGCGTACTTCGGACTCGGGCTGTTTCGCACCCTCGCTCTCAGTCTTTCGACCGAGACGCCAGACACTCTTGACAATTTTTCAAAGAACAGCTTTGAATGCGCTCCAAATCCGTCAACCGTCGGATCCAGATTTACACCCACTCGCTTTATGTTGACCACAAGGGGTCTTCCTTCCGCATCGAATATTTCTCCTCGAAACGCCGGAAGGACCTGGGTTTCAGTTGACTGTTCTTCACCCGTGATCCGAAGGCCGGGACCATCGACCGTGGTCACACGCAGAATCTGAAGCCCGATCAAAACGGGTAACAGGGAGATCAGCGTGATCACCACATACATTCTGGCCAGTATCTGATCCTTCAGCTCCATCAGGTGATCTGTTCAGCCTCTTGAGTTCGATTTGTGTTTATGATTGGGAGTTAAAGAGAGTATTGGTTGGCGTGACCTAGTTGACAACGATGGGAGTCCCTGTCGGGAGACGTTCACTCAACCCCAGCTTTTCTGCCTGGGCAATTATCGCCTCAGGCCCGGTTTTGGCATGAAAGCCCCCTTCCAGTTTGTCGTAGGTCATTTGAAGAGCGAGGTTTTCGTTGCGAAGCGTTTGCACATCTGCCAGCAGATCCTGTGTCGCGAAAACATGCCCGACGTACAGTGTGAACAATGTCGCGACAGCCAGAACAACGGCTGCAAATCGTGCTGTAGAGAGTGCACCGAGATAACTATCAGAATCCGCAATCGGCCCTTTCGGACGGTCGTTGGCCTTGGCCAGATCTTTCCAGGCCGGAGACTCCTGGTATTTTACGGCCCGCGTGCTCTTGGTCGATTCGACAGATTTCCTTCCTGGAGCCTTTTTGGTAGTCGCCTTCCGCGGAGCGCTCGTCCTCGATGTCTTCTTCCCGTTCGTCGATGACGCACCATTTTTCGAAGACGTACTTCCGGCTTTAACGAACCGAACCGGTTTCTTCCTTCCTCCCTTGCGAGGTTTCGTGGCGGCCTTTGATCTCGATGTTGCCATCCGTCTAGTCTGCTTTCAAAGATGTTTCGATGTCCTTTATTCGTTCTGCTATTCGAAGACGCGCACTCCTGCTTCGGGGATTGGCCTCAATTTCCTCTTCGTCGGCCGTGAGAGGCTTTCTCGTGATTTCATTCCAGGGAGTAAGCCGGTTCCCATACACGTCGCGGTGCACTTTCCCTTCGAAATTGCCGCTTCGCATGAAACGCTTGACCTGACGATCCTCGAGCGAGTGATATGCGATCACAGCCAGTCGACCTCCTTCATTGAGAATCAGTCGCGAATCCAGCAGCACGCGGTCCAACTCTTCGAGTTCGTCGTTTACCGCTATGCGGAGCGCCTGGAAAACCCGTGAAAGGCTCTTGGATTCCTGCATGTGGGGCACCGACGAGCGAACACTTTCTGCCAATTGCTCTGTCGAGTCAATGGGCCGTGAAGCAATGATCGACTTGGCGATCCTTCCTGCACGCGGTTCTTCGCCAAAGCGCCTCAGGATGCGAGCCAGATCAGCAAATTCCATTGAGTTGATGAGCTCCTCCGCTCGCTGGCCCTGGGATTGATCCATGCGCATATCCAGTGGACCGCTCATGCGATGACTGAACCCCCGCTCGGCAACATCGAGTTGATGCGACGATACACCCAGGTCCAGAAAAAATCCGTCGACCTGAGCAATGTCTGCCTCATCGAGCAGCCTGCGGACATCTGAAAAATTGCCTTTCAGTATGGTCAGGCGTCCTTTTTCGATGTCGGATGAGAGTCGGGCCGACGCTTCGGCAATGGCATCATCATCACGATCAATCGCGATAACACGCCCCTTTGCACCGAGTACTTCGAGCATGGCGGCTGTGTGGCCACCTCCTCCCAGAGTCCCGTCAACGTAGATTCCGTTCTCTCTCGTTACGAGTCCTTGAATAACAGCCTTGCAAAGAACAGGCGCGTGATAGCCCGAAGCGTATTTCAGTACCTGCCCCGAGTTATCACGCGCATTCAATTTTCTCTTTGGATGTTCGATCAGATCAGGACCCCATCACCTGCTCGGCAAGGGTTTCCTGATCAATCGTTTGTTCCTTCAAATAGTCTGTGAACGCTTCCGGGTCCCATATCTCTATGCGATCCATGGCGCCGATAATGAGTACCCTTTCCCCGACGTCTGCGTACTCGGAAAGTGACTTAGGCAGCGAAATGCGACCTTGGCCATCGAGCGAGACTTCTTCTGCCCACATGAGGACCATGCGGACGAGATGCCTGGCGTTCCGATTATTGACGTTGAGTTCAGAGTACTCGTCCTCCTTAATTTTCCATTGATCCTGTGGGTACGCGTAGATGCATTTTTCAAACCCTTTCGTCAGGGTAAACGTCCCCTGGGCATCCGGATTCAATGCTGATCGCATCTTTGCCGGAATGGCAACCCGTCCTTTCGAATCGACGGAATACTCTGCCTGTCCTTTGAAACGTGCCATGACTGTGGGTTAAAACGTGCACTACGGGGTTGGTGTACCGTTTATAAAGGATTCGCGGGGAGTTTGATGATGGGAAAACTCCCCACTTTTCCCCACTTAAACAGTAAGGTACGTTTTTCAGGCCAAAAGTCAAGCAAAAACGGCTATTAAAAAGTCCGTTTTTTGAGCAGAATGGCACTTTTGGGTGTTTTGTGGAGCAAAGTGGGGTAGTTTTTGGGCATAATCCGTTATTGGAGAATGCACTTCTGCTACAGAGCATTTGCAACCACGCCGGGCCAGAATGACCTTTCTCACTTCGTCTTCAGCATGTCTCTTCGCCTCCAGAACGGAGCGAATTTTACATTTTGGCCGAAGCCAGATGCCTTTTTTTCTCCCTTGAAGGGGGTTTCGGCGACTTGATGGTATCCGTTTCGGTCGCATATTCGACGCATGCACGAACGAATGAATTGAAGAGTGGGTGGGGATTACCTACCGTACTCTTGTATTCGGGGTGAAACTGAACACCGACAAACCAGCGCAGGTCAGGCAATTCTACTATTTCAACGAGGTCTCTTTTCGGATTGACGCCCGTAAAATGCATTCCACCTTCGCTCAGTTTGTAGCGAAGCACATTGTTCAGCTCATAGCGGTGACGATGCCGCTCCTTGATCTTCTCACGCGAATAGATCTCGCTCACCTTCGAATCAGGCGTAATCTTGCACGTGTAGGCGCCGAGTCTCATCGTGCCACCTTTCTTGAAAATCTTCTTCTGCTCCTCCATCAGATCGATGACCGGATATTCCGTATCCGGATCAAATTCCGTTGAGTTTGCAGATTCCCATCCGCAGACGTTGCGTGCATATTCAATCACCGCCGTCTGCATACCCAGACAGATCCCGAAAAACGGTATGTCGTTTTCGCGAACGTACTGGATGGCCTCGACCTTTCCTTCGATTCCACGTTCGCCGAATCCAGGCGCCACGAGGACACCGCTCAACCCGGAGAGTAGTTCGCTCACATTGTCCGGCGTGATGTCGTCCGAGAGAATCTGTTCCAATTCCACCTGTACGCCGTTCGCAGCGCCGGCCAGAATGAAGCTCTCACAAATGGATTTGTAGGCGTCCTGGTGCTCGACATATTTGCCCACCAGTCCGATCCGGACTGTTCCTTCGGGTTCTTTGAGCTGACGCAAGAAACGCACCCAGCCATCCATGTCCGGAGCTTCGAGGACTTTGCCTTCGAAGTCTTCCATCATGTGAAGACGTTCGACGGCGATTTCATCAAGACCCTGTTCCTTCATCAGGAGCGGGACTTCGTAGATGGACTCCGCATCCTGCGAGGCGATTACGGCGCGGCGGTCGACGTTGCAGAAAAGCGCCAGTTTGCGACGAACATCTTCTGTGAGAGGGCGGTCTGTGCGACAGACCAGAATATCTGGCTGCAGACCAAATGAGAGAAGCGTTTTAACCGAGTGCTGCGATGGCTTCGACTTCACTTCCCCGGCTGCTTCCAGATATGGGAGCAAGGTCAGGTGGATGTTGAGCGTATTTCGGTAGCCGAGTTCATAGCGAAGCTGGCGGATGGCTTCCAGGTAAGGCTGACCCTCGATATCACCGACAGTGCCGCCAATCTCTGTCAATACCACATCATAGTCTCCTGTCTCCCCCAGCTTGAGCATCCAGTGCTTGATCTCGTCGATGATGTGAGGAACGACCTGAACCGTCTTACCGAGATAGGCTCCTGACCGCTCCTTCTTGATCACCTCCAAATAAACACGGCCCGTGGTCACGTTGTTGGCCTGGCTCGTCGGGATTCCGAGGAAGCGCTCGTAGTGCCCCAGGTCGAGATCGGTTTCAGCGCCATCGTCCGTCACGTACACTTCTCCGTGTTCGTACGGGTTCATCGTTCCGGGATCCACGTTGATGTATGGATCGAATTTCTGGATGGTGACTCGCAAGCCACGATTTTCCAGCAAACGGCCGAGTGAGGCACAGATGATGCCTTTACCCAATGAGGATGTTACTCCGCCTGTTACAAATACGTACTTCGTTTGCACGGGTCCCGAAAATTGGTGGAAGGAAACCGGGGAACCCTGAAGGCGAGTGGTCCAGACCGCGAACAGGGTCGGGCACTCGGTTAGAAGCAGGTTTCAACTGAGGTGCCCGGCCAAAATACGAAGATCAGGGGCGATGTGCTACTACGATGAGGCCCGTTCCCGTGTCGTTTTTTGATGAAACGTCCAACGCGTTGAGCACCAGGGACAAGGGGAGAGTCAGCAGGTAGTAGAATGGAAGAATTAGAACGAATACGAAGGAGATATTCAGCAGCTGGATCGGCCATTTGATTGACAACCTCCACGCCAGACTGCCAAATCGACCGTAGGAGTAGTCTATCGAGTCGACTTCGAAACCGACACCCTCCAGTTTTTCCCTGATTTCGCGCTTGCCGTAGCCATCTCGCACGTGTTCGCCGATGAAACTCTCATCACTGTCCCCGTGTGAGTCCGACCCGCCCTGATCCGAGGGCGTGTTGATGATGACGTGACCACCCGGTCGCATGACTCTGTAGAAGTGCTCAAAAACGGTTACGTCTTCCAGGATGTGCTCCATTACGTCGACCGACAGAATCAGATCGAATGGACCTTCCGCTTTCAGGTCGGTGAGGTCATCAATTCCGAACGAGGCTCGACTTTCCATCGAGGCCTGCTCGAACAGCGTGCGCGCCCGATCGAGGTAGTCTTGCTTGATATCTACGGCATGGATAGTGACGGCTGGAAATCTGCGGGCAACCCACCAGGCGAACTGCCCGAAACCCGTGCCTGCATCCAGCATCCGTATCCCGCCGCCCATCTCCGTTCCGTGGTCTCCTGCGCTCGCAGCAGCCTTGCCTGATAACACGCGCCGAAGGGCCCGACGAACGTGCCACGCGCGCAGAAAAAACATATGCAGAAGAGAAAAGAACACTCGGGTCGGCCAGTAGCGATTGGCCACCAGATTCCCGAATCGGTCTTTTATCGGATCGTAATCCATCCTTTACTGCATGCTGTGATTGACGATGTCAGAACTTCTGCGCGGGAGAGTCAACGAAGGGATCGGTAAACGCCCTCCACGTGAAGCGTTCCCGGGCCTGAAGCGCACCGCTCGAAAGTCGCTCGATCATTCCCGGTTCGAAAAGTCGTTCCAGGGCGGCGCAAAGAGCAGTCGGATCCTCCGGCGCCACTATCAAACCGTCGACTTCGTGCCGGACCATTTCCGGGAGGCCGCCGACGCCGGTCACGACAACCGGTTTGCCGAAGTTGAAAGCCGTCTGGACCACACCACTCTGCGTCGCGCTGCGATATGGTTGAACGACCGCGTCGGCGGCCGAAAAATAGAATGCCACGTCTTCGTCAGGGATGTATTCGTCCACGATTGTAACCCGATCTGCCATTGAGTGCCGGTCGATGATCGACTGGCAAATGGAACGGTCTTCATACCACTCTCCCGCCACGACGAGGTGTCTTCCCGAATGTGCCTTACCCGCCATCGCCTCTAGCAGTATGTCGAGCCCTTTGTAGCGTCTAACAAGGCCGAAAAAGAGCAACAGGTCGTCATCTTCGTTCAGTCCGAGTCGTTCGCGTGCCTGCGACTTGTCCTTCACGTTTCCGAACTGCTCGTAGGTCGGGTGGGGATGAACATGCACTGCGGCATGGACTCCGGCCGCGATGAGATCCCTTTTTACCGTCTCTGAGAGCGCAACAAACAGGTCGCAATGCTTGAAAAACATGCGGTTCAACGCCTCGCCGAATGGTTGGCGTTCATGGGGTCGGGCATTGTGAACGATGACGCTGATCTTGATTCCCGCATTGACCAGCCGTTTTGCCATCGAAGCGTATGCCGGAGCAAAAAAGGGCATCCAGTGCATGAATATGCACTCTTCAATCCCTTCCTGTATCAAGTGATCGGCAGCTTGGCGCCACGATGCTGGATTGATGGAGTCGATGAGACGCGCCACTGATTTGCGTTTTGTTAGCCCTCCGGACTCCTGACTCTTGCCCGGAAACAGGATTCCGGGATATTGCCTGGTGAACGAGACGCCGGTGAGCTGGACGGAACGCTTCGAGAGATGCAGATGAAACTGCTCCGTGAACTGGGATATTCCACCTCTGAAGGGCGGATAGGGGCCAACAATGCCCATTTTTCTGATGCCTGACATGGACTCAGTCTCTGTTTCGAAGGCGCGGAGGAAACTCCTGCGTGACGTGCACTCCTTCGAGGCGTTCCATGCGCGGAACCACGATCATCTGGCCGATCAGACCGGTCGTGAACATCTGAATTCCGACCAGAATCAACATGACACCCAACAACAAGAGAGGACGGTCACCAACCGGATTGCCGTACACGATCTTGTCGATGGATATCCAGAGACTGATCACAAAACCACCAATGAATGCGAGTGTACCCAGGCTGCCGAAAAAATGCATCGGACGAGAGGCGAACCGGGTCATAAAAAAGACACTCAAAAGATCCAGAAAGCCCCTTAGATAGCGTTCAAAACCGAATTTCGTACGGCCGAACCGTCTCGGGTGGTGCTGAACCACTTTTTCTGTGATCCGCGTGTACCCTTCCCAGGCCGCCAGTAGCGGGATATAACGATGGAGCTCACCGTGCAGTCGGACCGATTTGACGACCTCATTGCGATAGGCTTTCAGCCCGCAATTGAAATCGTGGAGTGGAATGCCGGCGATGCGTCTCGTGACAAAGTTGAAAAACCGGCTCGGAAGGCGTTTGGAAATCGGATCCTGTCGTTTCTTTTTCCAGCCACTTACGAGGTCGTACCCTGTTTCGAGCAGCGCTATCAGACCAGGAATCTCGGCGGGATCATCCTGCAGGTCGGCGTCCATGGTGACCACATACTTTCCATCCGCTCGCTCAAATCCGAGAGCAAGTGCCGCTGACTTTCCGTAATTGCGCCTGAGCCGCATTCCGGCAAATCGCGAATCACGCTCGTGCATACTCTCGATCACTTCCCAACTGTCGTCGCTCGATCCATCATCGACAAACCAGACATTGAACGTGAAGCCGGCTCCGTCGCACACGCTCCGGATGCGATCCACGAGTTCGGGAATCGACTCTTCTTCGTCGAGGACAGGGACGATGATACTCAGATCCGTTTCTGATCGATCGGTCATTTCTGAAACAGCAGGTTCGACGCATTATACGTCGATCCGGTCAAACGTCTATCTCTTTAAACATCGATGGTCGCATATTTGGCGTTCCGCTCGATGAACTTGCGTCGCGGCTCGACAGCATCTCCCATCAGCGTACTGAAAATACGGTCGGCGGCGGCGGCGTCTTCAATCGTGACACGCTGCAGAAGCCGTGTATCCGGATTCATGGTTGTATCCCAGAGCTGATCCGGGTTCATTTCACCAAGACCCTTGTATCGCTGAACCGTGACTTTGGCACCTGAATCACCGGCAAGACGAGCTGCTGTTTCCTGCAACTGGCTGTCTGTCCAGCAATATTCTTCCTGCTTGCCTCTTTTCGCCTTGTAGAGCGGTGGCTGCGCAATATAGATATATCCTGATTCGACCAGAATGCTCATGTGGCGATACAGGAACGTCAAGAGCAATGTCCGGATATGGGCGCCATCGACATCGGCATCCGTCATGACAATGACCTTGTGGTAGCGCAGCTTTTCGGGCTCGAAGTCATACTCGCCCACTCCGAGTCCCGTACCCAGGGCGGTCACAATGTTCTTGATCTCCTCGTTGGCAAGCACCTTGTCCAGTCTGGCTTTTTCGACATTCAGAATCTTGCCTCGAAGAGGTAGAATCGCCTGAAAATGTCGATCACGTGCCTGCTTGGCACTCCCACCGGCCGAATCACCCTCAACCAGATACAGCTCGCACTCTTCTGCATTTTTGGAAGAACAGTCTGCCAGCTTGCCAGGAAGGCCTCCACTTGAGAATGCGTTTTTTCGCTGAACGAGTTCGCGCGCCTTGCGGGCTGCGGCGCGCGCCTGAGCTGCCAGCACCACTTTGTCTACGATCCGTTTTGTCTCTTTCGGATGATCCTCGAGCCATTCGCCCAGTTTCTCCGAGACCAGCGACTCAACAGCACCCTGAACTTCAGAGTTACCCAGCTTGGTTTTGGTCTGACCCTCGAACTGAGGTTCAGCCACCTTGATCGACAAAACGACCGTGATTCCCTCGCGGAAGTCATCGCCCGAAAGGTCCACCTTCACATTTTTGAGAAGGTTGTTCTTTTCCGCGTGATTCTTGAGCGTTCTGGTCAGCGCACGACGAAAACCGGAAACATGCGTCCCGCCCTCGTGCGTGTTGATATTGTTGACGAAGGAAAGCACGTTCTCGGAGTACCCGCTGTTGTAGCGCATCGCCATCTCAACCGGTACGTCTGCATCTTCGTCTGCGATATAAATCGTTTCATCCTGAATGGGCGTACGGGCTTCATCGAGATAGTCCACAAATTCAACGATACCGCCTTCAAAGTGGTATTCGTCTTTCAGTCCATCGGCCTCGCGCAGATCCTCGATCGTTATGTACACTTGACGATTCAGATACGCCATCTCGCGCAGACGATCTGCCAGCGTATCGAATCGGAATTCAGTCGTCTGGAAAATGTCACCATCCGGCCAGAAGTGAACCAGCGTCCCGTTCGTTTCGTCGTCCGTCATCTTGCGGATCTCTTCGACTGGGCCCTGCGGCTCACCAATAGCATATTCCTGCCTCCAGACCGACCCGTTTTTCCAGACGGTTGCTTCCAGCTTGTGAGACAGGGCATTCACGCAGGAAACACCCACACCGTGAAGACCACCCGACACCTTGTACGTGTCTTTGTCGAATTTACCTCCGGCATGGAGCGTGGTCATGACCACCTCGAGAGCAGATCGCTTCTCAACGGGATGTAGATCCACCGGGATACCGCGACCGTTGTCACGGACCGAGACAGAACCGTCTTCGTGAATGATGACGTCTATACGATCGCAGTGCCCTGCCAGAGCTTCGTCAACCGAGTTGTCCACCACCTCGTATACGAGATGATGCAAACCGCGTACACCGACATCGCCGATGTACATAGCTGGCCGCTTACGGACGGCTTCCAGACCTTCGAGTACCTGAATGTTGGAAGCGCCGTATTGCTTCTGAGCGTCCTTTTCTGCCATATATGGGGGATTTCCGAAAGGAAATAGAGATGAGCTGGGATAGCCCGAAAAATACGAAAAACGGGGCTTCTAAGCGACTTTTTGACCCACCGTATGACACTTTTCCCGAATCATCATGATTCGGCTGGGACTCAGGCTCTGATCGGTTCCAAAGACCTTGGCCGAAGACCGAACAAAGTTGCCAGGCAAGGGCTACGCTTCGAGATAACGAAGGAATTCCTGTACGCGATCGAGCATATCCTCGGAGTCCTCTTCTTCGCCGAAAGCGGCAACGACTCGGTATCCGTTGTGCTCGAGCATATGACGGATGCGGGATGCGTCCTTAACGTTCAGTTTGATGGTCACGCCTACGACGCCTTCTTCATCCTGCAGCTCCTCCGTCGAGAGCGAAAGCACACGAACATCGTTCTGTTCGATCAAATAAATAACCTGACTCAGCGCGACATCGCGCTCATCGATCTCCAGAGCGACGATGGCGCCTGCTTTCTCGGTTGCCAGCATACGGGCGAAACGTTCGAAGAGATCATGACGACGCACCAGCCCCAAATACTTTCCTTCCTCCGTGAGAACAGGAATCGTTGTGAGGTTGTGGGCCATGATCACTTTCGTGACGTCAAACACGTGTGTATTGGCCGAAATACTGACCGGTTCGGCGCCCAGAAGCGCATCGACCCGAACATCTGGAGAATCGGCGTCAAGCATCTGTTCTTCGGAAAGAACACCCATCAGCTTTTTCGCTGCATCCACAACCGGTAAATGACGCACCCTGAGCTCCATGAGGAGGCCAAGGCCATACTCAACGGTATCGCCGGGTTTGAGCGGCGGCGTTGATACACTTATGAGTGATTCGACTGTCATTTGGTCTAATTGGCCCTTTTCATGACCATTCTCGTGAATACATGTTCGAAAGCTGCTGTGATCGCATCAGAGAAAACCCTTGCCGGATCACATTTTGCTTCGTCACTATGCTTTAGACGATGCAATCGCCGTGCCGTTTCTACTACATACCCGCTCCTTGTATCAATTCACCCAATACTGACGACAAATTGCCGATGTTCGCTGCCGGCGATGTATCAGATTTACGGCAAATCCTTCCTAACCACAAGACATCCTCTGATTCTGGCCCCCCTTCATCCTAGGGGTCTGTGTCCAGATCTGCCTCTTCAATGATCTTCAAGTCGCGATATTTGGCGATTATGGGCTCTACGTCTTCCCTGTATCGTGGCGCCACCCGGAAAGAAAGCCGCACAACGGCGTGTGCCTCATCTTCGTACGATGTTTGCGCCCAGGTGTAGTCTTCCGACAGGATTTCACCGATGCGACGGAGGTACGCGACCGTTTTCTGATCGGTAACGGGCATAAGAAGCGTCTTCTCGATGAAGTCAGATTCGATCAACTCGATGAGCTTTTTCTTTAGTTCGACGAGGCCAATTCCGCGCAACGCAGATACAAACGCCGCATCCGGAAAATCCTGTTTCAGCGCTATGAGCTCCGCAGGGTCTTTGAGCGCATCGATCTTGTTGAAAATCAAAAGAGTCGGCTTCTCGTGCGAATCAAGTTCTTTCAGTGTCTCAAGAACGACACGTTTCTGTTCCTTGAATCCCCGATGTGACGCATCCAGAACATGAAGCAGGAGATCCGCCTCCCGCACCTCGTCGAGCGTGCTCTTGAAACTCTCAATCAGACGGTGTGGCAGCTTTCGAATGAAGCCAACCGTGTCCGATAAAAGGACTTGTTTGTTCTGGGCCACATAGACGACACGGGTTGTTGCATCGAGTGTCGCGAACAACCGGTCTTCGGCCAGCACGCTCGTATCTGCGAGCGCGTTCATCAGCGTGGATTTGCCCGCATTCGTATACCCTACGAGCGAAACCCGTGAATACTGATCCCTTCCCTTTCGCTGCGTCGTGCGCTGTTTGTCAATTTTCTGGAGCCGCTCCTTCAGCGTCGCTATCCGCATTCCGATCATGCGGCGGTCGGTTTCGATCTGCGTTTCACCCGGCCCGCGCATACCGATACCCCCCTTCTGGCGACTGAGGTGAGTCCATTGACGGGTCAGTCTCGTTCTGAGGTATTCGAGCTGTGCCAGTTCAACCTGCGTTTTCGCCGTGGCGCTCCTCGCGTGACGTGCAAAGATGTCCAGGATGAGGGCGGAGCGATCGAGCAATTTGCATTCTGTGGCACGCTCAATATTTCTCAGCTGAATCGGACTCAGGTCATCATCGAAAATGAGGAGATCGATTTCCTCATCTTTTACTCTCGCGCCAAGCTCTTCGACCTTTCCACTTCCGACGTAGGTCGCACCATTGATCTTCTGAACCTGCGGGACGATCGTGTCCACTACTCGAGCGCCGGCCGTGTCCGCCAGGAGTGCGAGTTCCCTGATGGAATCGTCCACGTCGTGCTTGTCATCCCCGGGCGTAACTACGCCGACCAGGATCGCCTTTTCAGGCTCCTTCTGCTTCGTATCGTAAAGTTGCGTCGCTTTGGCGGAAATAGGACTCTACCTTTAATTCAATTCTCAAGCGCTTTTCTGCGCATGATCGGATCGGCATAGTCTTCGATCTGAACGTCCAGCTTCGAGCGCACGAGTGCCCGGAATCGCTCCACTTCCTGATGCGGCACCTGCATGTCCAGCCGCTTTCTTTCACCCACGAAATCCTGGTACATAAAGGCGAAATGGACCTTTTTGGCGCTCTCCACCTCGAAATAGTCTGAGATCTGTCCCCAACCGACCGCTTCTCCCGCAGAGCCACTCTCAGGAATCAGGCCATATTCGGTGACCACGACACTCGAGGACAGAACAACGGCCAGAAACCACAGGAATCCACCGGTGAAATACCCCAGAAAGATCGAAGAGTCTACGACGGCGACGGTGTTTCTGGTATAGATCATGAACACCACGACGATGCCCATGAAAACCGTCGGCCACACGGGCAGGCTGCTGATTCGAGCAGAGTGCCAGGTCATTCGCACTCCTTTGATTCTGAGTCGCTGCATCAAAGTCATCGCCAGCAGGACTGCTGTCACTGCGACGAAGGAAAAGACCAGAACGGTATGTAGCGATTGAATCAAGTCGTCTTAAAAAATTCTAGAGTGCAGCTTCGGGCCTGAAGTGTTTTGCAACCAGCATTTCGAGAACGAGAAATAACAACGCGAGGCCCAAAAAGACGTTCCAGAGTTCCAGTCCCGTCCGAGCAGCCCGCAGTTGTTCTTCCAGCGTAGTCGACCCGGTTAGCGTCAGGTCCATTACGGATACGTCTGAACCGCTGAGTTGTGACAGGTGCTCCGACACATCCTCTGGATCGGCGAGGGCCAGGTCGGATTCTGCCACCGGTAGATGTACCACAATTCGGCGAATAACGTCCCCTCCCGCCAGGATTTCATAGGTACCTGGAAGGAAAAATGAACCGGTCAGATTAAGTACGACACCCCCGAAAACCCTTCTCTGCTCTGGAATGAATTCCTGACCTGACACATCACGGACAGTCAAAGTGATGTTGTCATCGATCCCGGCCAGCAACAGCTGCATGGAAGAGCCGGCCGTCATCGCGTCGCCACTTACCGATCCCGTCGCGGAGAGGTAATACAACGATCTGTAAATCATCGGAATGAACAGACCCCGCACGGGAAAATCACTCCAGGTCGTGCCGGCTTCGACGGTATAGAAAAGCACCGAGCCCTGCCCCGAACGAATTTCCTGGAGGAATGGAATACCTCCGGTCAACGCGATGATATTCTGCTCTGCGCCACTACCCGGTGTGTATGCGAGAGATCGAAAAATAACAGGTTGCTCCAGTTGTGGACGCCGGCCGCTTTGATCCGGCTCGAACATCCCTTCGAACAGCGGATGGTCAACATCAACCTGATCAAACGCTCCGATCATCTGATCTCCAGACTCAGCACCCGTGAAGCCAGATATACTGCCGCCTCCCAGATCGCCTAGAAGATCATTGTAGTCTGATATTTGAATGTTGTCTCCGGCAAAAAGCAGAAGACCGCCTCCGGACTCGACATACTGGGCCAACGCCGCACGTTCACCGGACGACAAGGTGGTGACTCCCGCAAGTATGACCGTGTCATAACCCCCGAGAGAGGTCCCTGCCAGGGCGGTTTCATCAATTTCATCTGTGATAAATCGTGCTGCTCCTGTGGCCAGCGCGCTTGAAAGACTCAACCGAATAAAGTCGCTCCGCGCTCCTGTGCCGGTAGCAATCAAGATGCTCCGCTCTTCTGGCACGTGAAGCGTAAACTGCCTGCGGTTGTCGAACAGATACTGATTGTCATCGATCTCGATGTGCCCTTCAAGCCAACCTCTGCCTCTGGGCGAGGCGACAAATCGGGCAGTAGCTGAGGAGTTGGCCTGGACATCCACAGTGGCCTGCGCAATTCGCTCACCTTCCATAAACAGTGAGGCCACAATTCCACGAACGTCATCGCTGCCGTAGTTGGCAAATCTCGCCTCGAACTGTACCGGCTGACCTTCCGTAATTATCTGGCTCAGGACTTCTACATCGGTCACGGCGACGTTTCCCCGTCCATCCGTGCCAAGAGGCAGCAGTATCAGACGGATACCGGGGTCCACATTGAAAGATGTCGAGTCGGTAAACATGCTCGTCTGGAAGTCAGAAACCACGAACAGGTCGCGATTCAGATTCGGCCTGGAAGCCAGATCACGGGCAGCAGACTCGATGGCTGCAGTCAGTTTTTCGCTGCCTACCACCGGAGCAATCTCTGAGACGGCCTCGATGGCTGAGGCCTGATTCTGGTGAAAAACTCCGGAGGTGGATTGACCGGGTGATGCGAGAACCATGAGTTCATCTCCCGACTCGAATTCGTTGAGCAACCCCGTTACAATGGCCTTTGCCTGATCCAGATACGCTCCACTTCCGTCGCGCAGTGTCATGGAGGTTGAGTTGTCGATCACAACGGCTGAGGACGTCCTCCCCCGCCCTCCGAGTTTGCCGACGAGCGTTCCTCGCAGCGTAGGCCTCGCAAACGAGAGTACCAGGAACGCTATGGCAAGTGTTCTGAGCGCCAGAAGAAGCCACTGTTTGATCCGCACCCGCTGCATCGTGCTCTTCTTCAATTCGTGCAGAAAGGCCAACGAGCTGAAATTCACCCGGCGTGGGCGCCTGAAGTTGAACAGGTGAATGATCAGTGGAATTGCCGCTGCCGCCAGACCCA
>CAZEHJ010000057.1:0-25068 GCA_964512485.1 uncultured Rhodothermales bacterium
CTGAGCTACCCTCTCCCAGACTGAGGCCACCAGTGCACTCAATCCCTAGTGCCCCCTCCCAATCGCAGCACGGGGCAACAGGGGAAGCCTGGCATGCTCGAGCGGGGGCCGATCGGGCCGGGGGGATCTGCCCGGGCCGCCAGTCGGATCGGGCAATGAGACTGAGACCCAATCGCAGGAGGGTGTCCCCTTCCCCCCGTGGCCCTACCCCCTCCCCTCAAGCACCGCCCTATTCGGGTCCCCCTCGGGCGCAGCGCCCGTTCGCAGCAGTTAGCACAAATCGCCAACTTCTGCACACGCACTGTACCTGCTACCGCCAGGCCTGTCCCCGAGCGAAATTCAATCCCGTTGAATGTAAAGCGGCACCGGCATACAAACGACGGGCCTTTACATGCTCTGCCCGGGGCGGTAGCCTCCCTCCGCATGCAGTCCACGCAGTACGGCGACTATCTGCCCGAGCAGGTCCGGGACGCGCTGATCAGGCTCTGGCAGGACCCGATCGCGTTCGGGGTTGCGCTGGGCTACAAGGGGGACCCCCCGACCGAGGAGGGAGGGCCCCGCCGCAAGCAGTTCGGCGAGTTCCACTATCGGATGATGAGCCATGTGCACAGCGGTCCCAGGACCTCTACGATCATTCCCCGTGGCCACGCGAAGTCGACGCTGATCACAGTCATCGACACGGCGCACACTCTTTTGCGCGATCCCACAAGTAGGAACCTGCTGGCCAGCGCGACGCTCGACCTGAGCAAGAAGCTGACCGGGGAGATCAGGGACCGGCTGAGCGGGGACGTCGAGCTGCTGCCCGGGCTCTTCTTCCCGGTGTCCGACATCTTCCCCTGGATCAGCCCAGGGGCACGTCCCACAAGTCGGACATTGGCCGGGCCGACCGACCACTTCAACATCGTTGGCCGGAGCGGGAAGGGCCGGGAGCCCTCGGTGTTCGCCGCGTCGGTCGACTCGAACCTCGCGGGCAACCACCCGACCCGAGCGGTCATCGACGACCCGGCCAACGAGCAGAACAGCCGGACCTTCGCCCGACGCCAGAAGGTCATCGAGTTCATCGACGCGCTCGAACCGCTCATGTACTCGGCCGACTCCCCCATCCGACATGTCGGAACCCCCTGGGCCTTCGACGACATCACAGCCCACCTGGGCCGCCGTCCCGACTGGCGGCAGTTCCGATTCGGCGTCTGGGATGGCCCTAACAAAGCCCTAACAGACGAAAGGGCCCCGCTCTGCCCCAGCTTCCTGAACGAGGCTGAGATCGAGGCCAAGCGGGAGAACCTGCCCAAGACGTTCTTCGCCGCCCAGTACCTCTGCCAGCCGATCCCCTCCGAAGAGGCGCTGTTCGAGCCCCAGCTGGTCGAGGCCGCCACCGATTCTCAATATGAGACACCGTCCGACTTACCGGACGGGCCTGAACTGCTGCTCTTTGATCCGGTAGCCCGGGTCGACGGGGCGAAGGGCGACCTGAACGGGCTGCTGGTGGTCCGGCTGCTGACCGCCTCGGCGCTGGGCCTGAAGGGCTTCGAGCCCGACCGGAACATCTTTGTGCCCGTCCGGGCGCACGAAATCGCTGGAGGGGCTGACGCCGCTGCCTGCTGGATCGAGGACATTTGCATCCCACAGCATCCCCTTATCAAATCCATCTGGATTGAGCAGGTAGCGGCTCAGGCCCTCTTTGCCCCCTGGCTCGAAGAGCGAGGCAGGATCAAGGGGGTCAAGATTCGGGGCCAGAAGATTGGGACCCGTGGACTGCTGTTCAGGCTGATGGGCCTACAGACTGCGATGCGCAAGGGCTACCTCGTTCTGCCCAGAAACTTTCCCGGAAAAGACCTCTTGACTCGGCGTCTCACAGAGTATCCACTGGGAGACTCCGACGACCTCATCTCTGCTCTGGCGCTGCTGAGTACGATGACCGAGCGGCGCGGACCCCTCCCCGGAATGCCCCAACCCGATCTCGAACCCTACCCGACCGCGATCTGGAAGACCACCTCCAACCAAGACAACTGGCCCGGATGAAGCACATAACGATGGCGGAGGACGCGGCCAAGGAGTTGGCCGAGCTGGTCACCCGAGCGATGAGCGCGGTCCAGGAGCCGCTGGCCGGAAGCGAAAAGCTGATCGCCGACATCTACACTGGCCGCGACCCGATGGGGGGCAGGGCCCGCCTTCTCCCTGAACAGGGGCTCCCCGCCTCCCAGGTCCTAGAGGCCACCCAGATCGGCTCCTGGCGTCCGCCCCAGACGACCGCCAACCTCTTCCTGAGCCGATCGCGCCAGGTCCTAGTCTCACTGACCCCGGGGGTCCCCTCGTTCCGGGTCAAGGCTCGGGTCTCTGGCTCTGCCCACCTCGCAGAGGATCAGAACCGGATTACCCGAATTGCGACGGATCACGGGCACCTGCGCGAGGCGATGCGGAAGGCCGCGTTCAACGGCCTGCTCTCGCCCTACTTCGCGGCCAAGCTGACGTACAAAACGGCCAAAGAGGAGCCCGTCCCCTACCGTCGCCTGAAATACGAGGCGATTGAGGCACGCGACTGCGGGTACGAGCCGTTCCACCGCCGATTCACTTGGCACGCCTACGACATGCAGGTCTCCGATCTGCCCAAGGAGTGGCAGCCGAAGCGAGAGGGCGAGCCCGCGCTCAAGCCGTGGCAAATTGTCCGGGTCACTGAGGTTTACCACGAGGGCTTCCGTCACGGCCTGAGCAAGCCGGTCAAGGCCGACCGCTGCCCGATGTCGGTGTTCGTCGCCGAGGGCCCGCAGGATTCGGGCGACACCGGCGACCTCGACCTCCGACGGGTCAAAGTCAGAGAGGCGCTGGGCGAGTACGTCACTTCGGTCGACCTGCCCGCCTGCCCGCTCGCGCTGGCCAACTTCATGGACCCGGCACCTGGAGAGGACGTTCCCGCCGCCGAGGTACTCTCGTGGATTCCGCTGATGCGGATGATCGTCCAGACGCTCGTTCAGATCGACCGAGAGATCCGCACGACGAACACGACGATGCTGTACGCCAAGGGGGCGTTCAGCGAGGACGACATCCAAGCTCTGATCAACGCGATCCCGGGCTCGACGACCTACATCGCGGTCGACACCGACGACACCCCTGAAGGCGTGAACGCGACGATGCGCCCGGTCGAGCAGAACTCGGTCCTCGGCGAGTACCTCGCTGCGCTGAACACCTACATGGGTCTCCTGGACGACATCACCGGGGTGACCTCAGCCGAGCGGGGCATCGCCTCCAACCCGCGAAAGTCTGCGGCTGAGGCGGTCTCAATCACTTCGGCTGCCAGCCGCAGGAACCAGGACCGGCTCGAAGTCATGGCTGGGATGTGGACCCGCCTTGCTCAGGCCGGATTCGCCTACCAGCGCGAAATCTTCGGGAAGTCACTCGAAGTGCCCCTCGACAACGGTGTGATCCAGGAGTTGCACGTCCCGGACCCGGCGACCGCCGCCTTCTCGTTCGACGTGGACCCGGTTGAGCTGGGGCACCTCTCGAACCAGGGCGATCTCCAGTCGATCATGCAGTGGCTCACGGTCACGACGAACACCCAGCAGGCGTTCCCGCAGGGGATGCCACGGATGACCCGCGAGGCCCTCCGCACTCTGGGCAACGCGATGGGAATTGAGGACGCCGACATCTACCTCGATGCCCCGACGATCGAGTTTGGCCCCGAGGAGCGCCTGATCGAGTACCTCCAGACCCAGGACCCGATCGAGGTCTTCGAGGACGACCAGCACGACATGTACATCGCGTACTACACGAAGGTCAAAGAGAAGTGGGTCGGGCGCGGCGATCCCGAGGAGTCAATCATGGCCCTCCAGCAGACGATCGACATGCACAAGGCGTTCGCGGCCCGCAAACAGGAGATCCTGAACCCGGGCGGCGGAGGGGTTGTCCCCGGCGTCGGCGCTGGCCCGGGCGAACTGGACAACCAGCTCCAGGCGGCCCTGGCGACCGGCGGGGTCCCGACCGCAACCCCTCAACAGCTCCCGATAGGCTGACCCAATGCCCGACTATCCCTACCACTGCTCTGACTGCGGCCTAACCTGGGAGGTGACCAAATCTATGTCGGACGCCCGCCGCCCTGAGCCCTGCCCCGACTGCTCAACCGTCGCCGCCGAGCAGGCGATCGGGCTCAAGGCGGTGGGCGGGTTCGTCAACGGCGACGACAGCTGGACAAAGGGCCGCCGGATCGTGCAGCTGCACCCGAACCATCCAGATCGGATGGCTCACTCGAAGAACGAAATGGAGAGGAAGTACCGCAAGCACGGAATCTGCCTCGACACCGGGAAATACGTCTCTAAAGAGGCCCAAATCAAGGCTACGGTCCCCCGTAAGCTGCGAACGGGCAAGAAGTTAGACGAATCGACGAAGGTTTCCGGTGTCCGGGATTGATTTTGCGCCCGCCGGTTTCGTAGGATGGGGCTCTAGCCCCGTCCGACGAATTATTGGCAGCCTCCCCTCCGAGCCCCGCGCACCCCTGCGCTGGGTAACCCAAGGAGAGAACCGATGACTGAGAAGGACGAGACTACCGCAACCGACGAGAACAATTCCACAGCTAAACCCAATGAGGAGCCTGGCGCAAGCGGGGTAGACCTCACTGAGGAGGCGGGTAATGCCGGGGCCGCTGAGCGGACCCAGCAATCGACGGAGCAAGCCCGCTCTTTGGAAGACCTACAACTCGACGAAGCGAAGCAGGCGGAGATTACCGCCTACGTCAGCAAGGCCGTGAACGATGCGATCGCCAAGCGCGACGCCAAGCATCAGAAGCAGATCAGCGAGGAGGGCTACATGAACAAGGCCCAAATCGAAAACCTGCTGGCCGAGAAGGACGCCGAATACTCCCGACGCGAATCAGCGAAGGAGACCTTCCTGACCACTCTGGGCAAACACGGGATCACTCCCGGCTCAGAGGACTACGGAAAGGTCCAGGCGTTCTACCAGGAGCAGAAGGATAAGGGCAACCTTACCCCTCACATCCTGCTCACTGAGGGCGGGGTGAACTCCTTGGTACACATGTCTGGCGTGGGCTCGGTCGCCCGTGAGGCTGCGGGACCCCGAAGCGGACTGACCCGCTCGGACCCCAACCCTGACGGCTCGGTCTCCTACCCTGGCGGCGAGGTCCAGCTCAACGTCCAGAACGCTGGCGGCGAGCAGAGCCTCGCGGACAAGGTGCTGCGCAACATCGAGAAGTCGGTCAACCAGTAGCGGATAGACCCCCTCTTATCCGACACCTCTAGCAAAAGGAATCCCCAATGGGAACCGCAGGCTCTTACAACCAGACCCTCGACACGATGGTCGCCACAGCTCTCGACACCTACAGTCGAGACCCCATCAATGCTCTCACCGACGGCGGCGAGAAGTTTATGAAGACCGCTGCTCAGAAGGGCAGAGTCTTCCTCGTCAATGACGCCGAGGCCGTCCGTCACCCGATCATGCACGCGCATGGCGAAGCCACTTCGCTGTACAAGGCTGATCAGCTCGACGGTACTCCCAGTGCCGCCAACAACCTCTCTGCAACCGCGTCCGACATCCTGACGTTTGCGCTGTTCGATCTGCCCGCTGCGACCCGGAACATCAACTTCCCCCAGTCTCAGCCTCCCGGCAACCTGATCGACTTCGTGGCGTCTCAGATGAAGGCGACGATGACCAGCCTCATCAACCAGGAGGAGCTTCTGTTCACGCAGGGCACTACTGGCGAGTCCTCGACGACTCAGACCCAGCGCGACCCGTTCTCTGCGGACGGCGACAACACCGCTGGAATCCCGATGAGTCTGGCCTCGATCTTCCTCCAGAGTTCGGCGACCTCTAACGAGGCATCGGCGACTTCGACCGCGAAGAGTTGGGGCAACGTCAAGACCGACAACATCGCAAAGTGGCAGCCGACGCACGTTACGTCGGGTCAGGTGAACCTTTCGGACATCTACACCGACATCCAGTCGGCGATCCTGAACGCCTCCTACTCTGAAGAGGAGCGTCCCACGGACCTCTACACGACCCTGCTCGCGTTCGAGGGCATCCTCTCGAAGCTGCGCGCCGACGCCGCGCTGCCCGATCCGGTCCGCGCCAACATGGGCAAGGAGGGGACCATCCCCTTCGGCGGCATCAACATCGACTGGTCCCGCTACCTGCTCAAGGACGTCATCTTCGACACTTCCGCGACGTATGCGACGACCGCTACCACCCCGCTGCTCGGTGTGAACTGGAACTCTCTCCGGTACAACGTCGTCCGTCAGGGCGGAATCATGTCCGACAGCTCCCTGGGCTTCATCCGGAAAATCGGCGACGTTCTGCCGCACCCGACGAAGACCAACCTGTTCCAGCGCATTGAGTTCAAGCGTTGTTGGTCCTGCGACAAGGGCCGCCGTTCGTTCTTCATGATCAACGGAATCACCTCTGACGTCATCGCCTAGGGCCGATGGCAGCTAAGTCCGCACTTCGTACCCGCCTCAAGCGAAGGCTTGGGGTGGGTGTGATTTCGGACGTCGAAAAGGAGCGCCTGGGCGAAGCCCTCAATGCAGGGATCGCCCGGGCGCTTTCCGATGGCGTCCCCGGCCTCTCCTACGATACGGTCATCGGATCGGTCGCAGGCGACGACACGCTGACCTCAGCCGACACGACGCTCGGCTCGTCGAGCTGTGTGACGGTCGGGGCCGCGACCGACGGGCTGACTCACCCGCGAGACATCCTTGTCCTGGACGTCAGCGGAACCAAGACGAAGTTCCTGATCCGCAAGCAGACCGCCGCCGAGGCGTTCGACATCGGCCCCCCGGCGTCGACGTCGATCTCAGGCGGAACCGCATCGAAGATCATCCGTCGCGGCATCGAGCTGCCCTCGACGGGTCAGGTCATCGAGGTCCGCCGGATGGACAGCTCCAGCCTCGGCAAGGCGCTGGAGTTCTCGCCTGCCCGTGCCTCGATCGACCCGTTCGAGACCGGCACGCCCAAATACTTTGAGCAGCGGTACGACCCCTACAACGCATCGAGCTACGTTGCGCTCTGTCCTGCGCCGACCGCCGCGACCGATCAGTTTCTCATCCGTCAGTCCACCTTCTTGACCGAACTGGACGACGACACCGACACCCTTGATTTCCCGGAGGAGGCTATCGACGCCATCCTCGAACGGGCCCGAATGGCCTATCTGACCTGGACGGGCACCTCCGTCGAGTCGATGGTCGGGCTGGGAATGCACGCGCTCCGCGACACCGAGGACAGCCTGAAGAACTCGTCCGCTGGCCGTCAGGTCTACACGAAGGCGTAACCATGAGCTGAGGAACCGGAAACTATAGCGGCGCGTGCTGCTGCTCGTCGGTGACGGGCCTAAGAGCTGGAATCCACCCGGACCACATCAAGTCGACCTCGATCGACCTGATCATGAACGACGACGGGACGACGCAGACCTTCATGGCCTGGGCGATGACGGGCCAGCCTCTCCATATTGTGAACGTGGACATCGCGCTGGTCTGCCTCAAGCGCGAGGCGGTCGAGACCTCGGAGGCCGCGCTCAAGAAGCAGATCCAGGAGGTCGACACGAACGCGCTCGCCAACCAGCGAGGGGTCACGCCTGTAAATGTCTCACTATTCACAGGCAAGGCCTGGCTCTCGGGCGACGAAGACCGGGGCGGCTTCTACCCGCACGACAACACCGCGATCAACCGCGAGTACATCTGCACCGCCGGACTCACCGCGCAGGCCCCCTCTTGGAAGAGTGGCCCCGAACTGTTCGGGCGCTTCTGCGACGGCGGGCTGTTCGCCGAGATCAACTGCCCCAGCAGCCAGTACGGCGCTCGGGTCGTCGTGAACTACATCGACCGTCTGGCCTTCTCGCCCGCCTACGCCGACGCGCCCAGCGTGCTTCAGCACTATTGGGACTGTGCCCACACTGAGGACGGAGAGGAGTTCCTCTCGGGCTTCTACGGCGGAACCGACTCGGACCCGGTTGGCGGATCGTCCGAGAGTACGCACGGGTCCTCCGGCGGCGGGAACATCTTTGATCAGGGCAGCAGCCTTCCCAGCACCACCGCATCTGTCCTGTAGATGTCCACCGTCCGAATAGACCACCTCCCGATGGACCGCCAATCGGCGGGGTACGGGCGTAGGAACCCTTCGACGTCAGCCTCGCTGGTCTCGCCGGGCGGACTCCATTCGGTGTTCGAGGCTCGGGACGTCGACCCTTCCTCTGCTCAGCTCCAGCGCCGGACAGGCTCCCGGCGCTCCCAGTCGGCGGCCCCGAACCTTCTGGGTGTTGCCGCCGACATTGACCTTGGCGCGGTCGCAATCGACTACGACTTCAGCGGCGACATCTCTTCGGACTGGACGGTCTTTGCGACGGTCCGCTGCCCTGCCAACTCGGAGATCGCGGCCTCACCGCTGTTCAAGTTCTCTGGGATGGAGGCGTACGTCTACTTCGAGAGTACCACGACGAACGTAGTCAGTCTGCGGATCTACGACACCGCGACCGGGGCGCTCCAGGTGAACGCCGCGATGGGTGACCTCGACTCGAACACCGACTACCGGATCATGGTTCGTCGGGCGACCGCGACGCTTGCTGCCGTGGCCTGGGCGGTCCCGGCTGACGGCGGCTCTGCGACAATCGGGGCAGAAACGACGGCGACCCCGACCTTCACGGCGGTCACTGACCTCGAACTGATCGGCTCGAAGCTGACCTCGGGCGCACTCTCCGGGATCGCGGCCTACGATCGGGTGGTCACGACGAACTTCCTGCTCTACGAGAACTCCGACTTCGACAAGGACACTGAGTTCGAGACCTTCGCGGCGGACATTTCGCCGTCGACGACTGAGAGTTACGCGGGCGGAACCGCGACCCTTGCTTGGCACGACGCGCTCAGCGCGGGCGGGACCGTCCTCTCATACACGAACGCGGCCTCGACGACGATCTATAGCTACCTGACCCCGACGCTCCCATCGGTTGCGACGACCGACTGGATTCACTTCGGCGGAAAGGGGGTCATCGAGGTCCCGTTCTACTCCGACTTCGACGAATACTACTGGACCGCAAGCAAGGGCACGGCCCGACTCTCTTGGCTGTTCCAGATCGAGCTGACGCTTCCCGCGATCCTCTCGGACTCGACGATCTTCGAGTTCCAGGACATCCTACGCCTGAATCTGACCGCCTCGACCGGGTTCCTTGATTTGGTCTTTGCTGACGGGGTAACGCTCGCAGGAACCGACGCGCTCACCGCCGGAACAACCTACTGGGTGTTCGTTGGCCGCGACGCGACGACTACCTACCTGACCATCCAAACTTCGGCGGGAGTAGCGGTTGGTGCCGATACCGGGACAGCGGGCAACCCGGCGATCTTCAACTACGACAAGCAGCTCGGGTTCGTCATTGGCGACACCGCTGACCAGCAGAACTCTCAGCCGTTCGGCGGGCAGATCAAGCGGTTCGCGTTCACGAACAGCGCGACGATCAAGTGGCACCCTCTGAAGGATGCTGTTCTCTACTACGACGCCAACTCGGTCTTCGGCGATCAGATCCTTGACCGGGGCAACCGCGCCCTCAACTCGTTCTCGGGTGTCCGCGTTGCCTCTGCCCCTCCGATCTACCTGGAGGGCGGGTTCAAGGGGGGCACCTACGTCGCGGCGGTCGGCGGGTACACCCTCGCGGTCAGTACCCCGGACTCGACGTACACGGGCGAGCTGAGCAAGGCGCTGACGAAGGACGCGACCGTCCAGCGTCGCGGCAGCAAGGCGTTCCTGAACTCGAACGGGGTCAACTATGTCCTCGACGACATCGACCTGACCTATCGCCCGCTTGGAATCCCCCGGCCCGCGACGAAGGTCTCGTGTACGCCTCAAGGGGTTGGCGTTCTCGACGGCTTCGTCCGCTACGCCTACCGCTGGATCACAAAGGATGGAACGGTCGGCCCTGCCTTCAGCCTTGATCCGGTCGACGCCCGTGGAGGGGTCAACGTCTTCCTCGGCGCGGTCTCCTTTGGCCCTCCAGGCGAAACCCCCTGGGGGATCTCGTTCGGGGAGTGTGAGCTTGCGTCTGCCCCTGTTGCCCCGGCTGCGGGCGATATCGAGACCTTCCTGTTCAAGGACAAGGACAACGACACCGGAACCCCACTACTGGGTGACCGCGAAATCAAGAACCCCGGCCTGACGCTCGAGGTCGCCGCAAGGATTCCTGACGCCACCGAGGTTGAAGAGACTGTGTTCAGTCAGGGGGTTACCGCTCCGACTGGCGTAGCCAACTGGGGCGCGGTCAACACGAACCTGCGCTTCCCCTGGATCGGCGGCTCGAACCAGGAGTGTACCTTCCAGTTCTGCTTCCGCTTCTCGTCAAACGACTCGTACCAGACACTCTTCGCGGTCGGCCCCTCTTGGCAGCGGTACGCCTCGGGCAAGTTT
Source organism: uncultured Rhodothermales bacterium (assembly GCA_964512485.1). Taxonomy (GTDB): domain Bacteria; phylum Bacteroidota; class Rhodothermia; order Rhodothermales; family UBA10348; genus CAZEHJ01. The sequence goes on from CAZEHJ010000057.1 coordinate 10,384, forward strand.
TCGCTGCACCACCTAGTCGTCTCGATCCAGCCCTACAGCGCGGGAAGCAACGGTTCAGCGAACCAGGGCACGCACAGCATTGTGGTCTGCCGGGACAGGACTGGAGGAGATAACAACGACGACCTCAAACATTATTCCTGGGACTACACTTTCCAGGACGGGCGAGACTACTGTGTGCTAGTGAGGCGGACGGGAACTGCATACGGTGAGGCAGCAGGAAGCCGTCTGAGCGTCTCGATCTACGATGCCGACGCCGCTGCTGGAACTGAGTGGCAACAGTGGCCTCTCAGCTCGACCGACTCAGAGAAGTTCCTCAAAGGCTTTTGGCCCTCGAACTACAAAGGCAACGCGGCTGACGAGTTGATGTGGGGCACGGGCCGCCGCCAGAACACGAAGATGGATGTGAAGACCCGTAAGCGTTCCGCCGCCGGGTCCAACGTCTTCAACTACGATCACGTTGGAGCAATTGCAGGCAACGGGACATCCGACACTGTTCTTTACCACGGCAGAGCTTGGCAGCAGGACCACGATCTACAGGTCATCGCGTCCCGAGGGCTTGAGCGTTACGGCGCTCGGAGTGGCCCGCTTGCCAAGGGTCTAGAGGCGGACATCGCGTTCTGCCCCGATTCGAGCGTTTCCCAGATCGACGGCGGGTGGGACGAGCAGGCCCAGCTCAGAGGCTATTTCTGGAAGGAGGGTGGAGGCAAGGTGAACGGCCTCACAACCATCCTAGAGAACGTGACGTACAGCCCGATCCTGACGTATGGCTGGGATATGCGGCTGGTCGACGGGGTAGGTTGGTCGGCGGCGACGCTGGACGATGTTCCCCTCTGGGCCGCGTGGACGAGCAGGAACAATGGCTCTATTGTGATCGGGGTTGGCGACGACCCCTCGGTCGAGGTCGCAACCCGGAAGTGGCACGCTGGAAGCGGGGTCACCCTTTTCAGCGACCTGGGCGGGGCGATCGACTTCAAGAGCTTTACTTGGATCACGCTCTACATTCACCACATCACACGGACCGGGGCTACCTCTGTCCTGGATGTCTGGCTTGAGCGGGTCTTCCTTGATGGGATTTCAGGTCCCTGGGGCGACGTCTACGCGGCTGACCTGAACGGGGTTGGCATTGTGGACAACACCGCTGGATCGAACGCCGACGGCCTCTACATGGTTGGCGGGTTCCCTCCGATTGCACAGCAGTACGACGTCGAGATTGCGGAGGTCCGGCTCTGGGACGGCGAACGGTACACTTCAGCTGCCGGAGAGGGCGACGGCGACGAACTGTTCGGCCCCTACATGTCCACCCGTGTCCCTCCGAACCTCTGGGACAAGCTGTGGCACTACGGCAGGTTTATGAAGGATGACGTCGACGACCCCGATTCGCAGTCGACGATGGATCAGGTCGGAACGATGTCCCGGACCGGCGAGAACCCGCAGCTTTCGACTGACGCGGTTCCCATCCAGCGCACGGCTGAGGTTGTGGACGAGACGCCTGGAACCGGCACGAACTACTACGTCCCCTTCCCTGAGCCTCCGCTCGCTGGAATCCGGGGCATCGAGATTTTCCGTACCCAGGTCATCCCGGTCACGGACAACTTCCCGAACGGCAACCCGAACCCGAACGCGGTCTCTGACGCTTGGCGCGCCTGCCGCGACGCGCCGCTCTACTACCTGACGGAGATCCCTCGGGGAACCAACAGCTACACCGACTTCGCCGACGACACGGCCCTCGGAACCCAGCTCGACCAGCTAACGGGCCTTGTCCCCCGCAACCCGAAAGGGATCTTCGAGTGGGAGGGTCACCTTGGCGTGTTCGTTGAGGACGAGCCCCGCATCCACTTCTCGGAGTCGCCCTCCTCTTGGGAGAGCTTCCCCCTAGACATGGTGTACGACCTCCCGGTCAAGGAGCAGGGCACGGTCCAGGCCGCCGCCGAGATTGGCAGCCGCGACGCCCGTCAGTCCCGTGTTCTTGTCCTTGGAGAGTCGTGGGGAGTGTTCCTCGATGGCACCCCGACCAGCCCGCAGGCGAACACCCTGGGCGGAGGGGTCGGCGCATCCTCGGCCCGCTGTCTGGTCGTTGAGAAGGGCATCGCCTACGCCTACAACGGGACGCTCTGGGCGATTACCGGCGACGGGCAGGCTAAGGACATCGGCCTCCCGGTCCTCGATCTGCTCCCGGCGACGTCGAACGCCCGCCTCTCAGTCTCGTCTGCGCTCAGTTCGCTCTTTGTGATCGACGAGTCGACTGGCCTTGCTCTCCGCTACTACTTCCCCCGCCAGCGATGGTACGTCGAGGATCGTTATGCGCTTTCTGTCACGGACAAGGACGGCTCTGACTACTGGGTTCACGTTTCTGGTTTTCCTTCTCTCGGGACTGCCGGGGTATATCAGGACGACGTGGACTCAGGCACGCCTAGCACAGCCGTCAGCGTCACGAGTTACACAGGATCAACGGCCACCCTGGGGAGTGTGACCGGGATTTCGGTTGGACAGCGGATCACCCTCGTCGGTGACCGCGACGACGGCAGCTCGACCCCGAACGCTCACCACCGTCAGACGCTCGAGGTGGCCTCGATCAGTGGCCTCGTTGTGACCTTCACCGCTGCGGTGACTGTGCCCGCCTCGTTCACCGACCTGGGCGGGACCTCCCGGACCCTGGCCTACAACGCATACATCGGGGTTGGCTACTGGGGGACGATGCTGGACACGGGGCAGTTCGACCTTCGCGGCACGCTGAACCATGTCCGGCTCGGGATCACCGACGGCTCTGATTGGTGGGCCGCCTCCGACGCCAGCGACTACGCGGTTGACCCGACCGATCGGTCGCGGCTGGACAATGTTGAGTCGACCCCTGCGCTGATCGGCGCTACCTCGGCCCTGTTCTCGCTATCCAACGCCCAACGGCTCGGGCGGTTCGTCGTCTGGACCCCTGCCGCCGACCTCTCTGCGCTCTCTGAGGCAGAACTCACGATTACCCCTGATCCGGGGAGGAATCCCTAATGGTCCTATTTGAAGCCATCGCAGCTGCGTCTGGCCTTTACAGTGCCTTCAGCAGCTCCAGCTCAGCAAAGCGGACCGCCGCTGCGGCTGAGGCCGACGCGATGCGTCTCCGTCAGGCCGCTCAGCAGCGTGCGAAGGAGACCGGCGCTGCGCTCGGCTCTGAGATAGACACGCTCCGCTCCCTGCGCTCGGCGGACTCCCCTGTCTACCAGCAGTCTGCTCAGATCGCATTCCTTCAGGCCCGGAAGGGCTCTGAGCGGATCGCCCGCAACCGGGCCTTTGGCCAGATGGACCAGCAGGTCAGGGACGCGGTATTTGGCGGACAGTTTGAGCAGTACATTGGCCGCGAGTCCCAGAAGATTCAGCGGTACGTCGAGCTGACCGAGAAGATTCATGGGATGGCCGCTGAGCAGCAGCGGCAGGTCAATCAGATTCGCTCTCAGGGCGACGCGGCCTACGCGGCTGGGATCACCCAGGCCCGTGAGATGGAGCTGGCGGCTGGCGACCCCTTCGCTAAGGCGCTCGGCGCGGTTGCTCAGGGGCTAAGTCTGACCGCCGGGAAGGAGGCCGACGCCCAGGCGCTAGAGGACCAGCGGGTTGCCGACCGCAAAGAGTTCTTTGCTCAGGAGGTCGCAAAGGGCAATATTACGGGGGAGGAGGCGGCCCGACGCCTCGCTGACCTTGAGAAATCCCTCTTCGGAGAAGACTCCTAATGCCTCTGGACTACAAGGACATTCTCGACGCGGTGACCCCTGATGGGGGCTCCGATGCCCTCGCGGCGATCGGCGGGATCGCGGGCGCCCTCGGTGCTGGCGGCCCCCAGGCGATGTCGGCGTTCGCAAACAAGCTGGCCGACGCGAACCAACTCTCGGTTGGCCGGGCCTGGGATGCGTACCAGCGTGGCCAACAGGAAGCATTCCAGCAGCGGCGGGACGACGCGGCTGAGGCGCACGACTTCGCCCGCCAGAAGCAGCAGCACGAGTTCAGGTTGGAGGAGCTGAAGCAGGAACACGCGCTGAGGGAGGGTCTCGTAACCTCGGACACGAAGGCTCGGCTTCTTGCCGCGTACAACAGCGACGGCGGCGCTACCGGAGAGACAAGAAAGGCTTTAGTGGGTATGGTCCCAGCCGCCCTTCAGGCGGAGGCCCGGAAACTACGCGGCCCCGATCTGGTCGACTTCGTTCACACCCATGTCGGATCGGCGGCACTCGGCCTAGTAGATACTGGAGCCGTTGTGGGTAGGCAGGCCAAGATAAGGCACGACGCGAGCGCGGCTGGCCTAGACCCTAGCCTGTCCGATGAGGCTGCGGCGGCGGGCCTTCAGAAACTTGTTCGGGGCGAACAGGTGCTAGGCGAGTTGCAGGGGCGGGCCGATCGTTTCGCCATGCAGTCCGGGGCAGCTAATAAACAGGACCCTACTGAGCGCCCCTCGGCACTAGAGGATCTCCGACCCACGCTGACTACCCTCCAAGGAGATATTGACGCCTTTCGGCTAAGGTATAGTGATGAGATCGGAGAGGGAAGCGAATTCGGTGGCCAGTTGAGGGCCGGTGCTGGAACCCTCTCGCAGGTAATCGGCTCCGAAAGCACGCTGTTCCGCGAGCGTTTCCAGCGTGCCGAGCAGGGCGCGGCCAGAGATCACGACTGGCAGGCGGACCCCCGAACATTCTCAGGCTTTGAGCGTGACGAAGAGGGCAACCTTACGCGGTTTGTCGAGTCGGGCGAGTGGAACGACATGCGCCACCAACTCTCTACGAATGCCGGAGTTGTCCGTTTAGACGGCGTACTAGGTGTTCTAGCTGCTATGCGCGACGACCCCGATATGCTTGCCGAGGTTGGACTGGGGGGCGAGACTCTGGCCGCCGCCAATGACCATCTTGCTCAGACGGAGGAGGGGGCTTCGTACTCGGCCCTACAGCGAATCGAAAGTATGCGGAACCTCCGAGGTAACGGAGATGACGCGGCGTTCGAGGATGAGGCCCACAAGTTTCAGCGTCTCGCGCAAGTGGACCCTGAAGAGTTGAAACTCAAGCGTAAGCGTGTGATCTCTAGGCGTGAGGCTTCAGCAGCAGCCGACGCCGCGTTCCAGGGACTTGTACTTCCTGGGAGGCAGTTCGAGGACTTCGGGTGGTCCGACGAGCAGCGGGAGGAGGTAGCGAGGCTTAGTCTCAGGCAGGGGGCAGACGGCCCTGAGTTCAGTCCTGAGCAGTTCTATAAGCAGAAGATTGTAGTGAGTTCCGTTGCGGACAGCCTGCTGAGCCGACACTTCACTGGCCCCGGACAAGAGCTGGATCTGAAAGACATAAGGGGTATCGCACTGACCCAGCTAACGAACCAGAAGAAGCGTTGGCCAGGACCAGACGGAGAGGCATTCGCGGGCAGCGTCGAGACTGCGCTGGCGGAGCAGATCGCTACGCTCAACCCTGAGACCTTCCGAATGGAGTCTGCGGAGGCAGAGGAGTTCTTTGAGTACCCCCGCCTACCTCTACTGTCTGAGGACGACCCCTTTGCTGCGAGGGTAGAGGAGACTCGTGGGCGGGCTATCTTAGCCGGGGCCACACAGCAGATCGGAACTTCTGCGCTGGTCGAACTCGGCGGCGACACGGGCTCAATACACCTGAAGAACATCTTGGACGTCTACTCCGATGTGCCCGAGGCACAAAAGGGCGTCGTACCCGGACGATCGAATATGTGGGACCTGATCACCCCGATCTACCGTCTCCCACCTAAGAGGGTGGCACAGCTATCGCCTATGCATCAGGCGGTCTACAGGCTCCTACACTCTGCCCCTGAGACGGGCGTAACGGGCTTCCTAACCAATCGACCCTCTACACGGATCATGTCCCAGCTGACTTCGGCGGAAGGGTTCTCGGTGGCCAATCTTGTCCCCGAGCCGCAGGGGGACCCCAATGATATCTCACCTAACGTGGACACGATTGCTGAGAGTCGCCGACGCATCGACGCTGCCCGTGTGAGCGTGGGCTCCGATGCCCGACACATAGGTCGTGTTATGGACGTCACTCCCGGGTCCGGGGTCGACCTAGCTGTGATCGACAACGCCGCGATCGAGGCGAAGGTAGCCCGACTAGACTACGACACGGCGGTACTCAAGGCGATGGACGCTACGCGAGGTAGTACCGCCCTGAGGAACAACATCTTCAAGCCGCTGACGCTGCCCTTCCTATCCGACCCGGACTCCCGAGAGACCTTCAGTCCGGTATCGGGGCCGAAGCAGCTGGGGGAGCGCATCGACACCTTGGCCCCGCTACTGCTCAAACAGGATGAGTTCGGTTCCTCTATGTCTGGGTTTGTGATCGACACGGCTGAGATCAAGAAACAGCCTACTATGGCCGGTGCGCTAACAGCTCTCCAGAAGATCCTACAGGATATTGCCGCACCTATCCAGGCGCACGGGCAGGCCCCCATACAGAGTACGTTGGACCAGCGTGCCCTTCAGTCTAAGCTCACGCTTCAGGAGGCCAGCGCATACATCGAGGACATCTTTATCCTCTCGCGCACGCCCGGTCTGGCGGAGTGGCGGAGTGGCCAGGGCCATCCAGAGATAGCCGCCATGCTAGGTACTGAGTTCGACACCCTCCCGGTTAGCACGCCCGACGACTTGGTACTCAAGGCTGCTGTACTCATGGGAGCAATAACCGACACCGAGGCGCTTCGGGCGCGAAACGCGGGACGCAACTAGGTATGGCGGCCCAGCAAGCAGGCTGGATTGATCGGGTCTTCAACTCGACGATCGCACTTCCTCAGCAAGTCCTGTGGCGGATCATCCGTGCCATGAAGGACGAGGACATCGACCTGTTCAGTGAGAAGGGCCTCCTCGACGCGGCGAACATTCCTCTGCTCGGGGTCCTCGACGATCACAAAGAGGACGTCATGCCCGACTACATGGCGAAGGCGATGGGCATGGACCCGGGCCTGGGCCAAGAGCTGTTCGCGGCGATCGCCTCCGACCCGCTGACCTACCTGACCGGAGGGCTCAGCGCGACCGGAAAGGTTGCGAAGGCCGCCAACGGGACGAAGATGCTAAAGTCCCCCGTAGTCGAGCAGGCAATGAAGGCTGCTGGAGCCAGCTTCGACAGTGTGAGCCTCTCGGCCTACGACGACATTCTGCGCGACGCCTCGGGCCGACTCGCCGGACACTCCGACGAGGCTTCCCGACACGCTGCTCAGGGTATCGCCGACACCCGCCGTGGACTGGCCGGGCTGACCGACGCACAGAAGGAGGGGAACCTAGCCGAGCTGCTCAAGCAGACGGGCGACCGGCAGATTGCGATTGGTGTCCCCGGGCTCTACAAACTGGGCGCAAAGATCGACGTATTCCAAGGTCACCGCAGCTGGTGGTCCGCGTTCACTGCTGCTCCCGAGGCCCTCAGCAAGACAACGATTGCCGCATGGGCAACTCAGAGTGTCGCTGGCGTCCCCTGGATCGCTCAGGGGCTCTCGAAGTTGACTGCCCCGGCTCGACAATTCGCTGGCGGAATCAAGTACGGGACTGAGGCTAGGGCCGCGATCGGCGAGGCTGCGACCGAAATCTCCGACGAGGCTTTGGCCCGGATCGAATCTGTTCAGAACCCTGACTCTGCTCTGGCACTCAATCAGGTCGACAAGCAAGGCGTCGAGAAGGTCGTCGAGCGATTCGACAAACTACAGGACGAGGGCCTCACCCCCTCCGAGGCATTCAGCCGACTGTTCGGCGCACGGAAGTTTGGCCCACAGGCTGAGTCCGTCGACGACCTCTGGAAGCGGGTCTCAGGCGAGGACACGTTCTCTCTGAGCGACTCTCCGATGGACGCGTCCGATCGACTCACCTCTGTCCTAGAGCGCCGACTCGATGACGTTCAGGCGGCCTCCGAGCGAATGGCTCGCGGCGACCTGACCACGAAGATGGAGTGGACTGAGGTTGGGCGGAAGTACCGCGAACTGGCCGACGAGCGGCTGGAAATGAAGGGCCTTGGCAACTTCGTCTCCGACCTGTCCTTCAGGGCTGGCAAGGGGCTACGGGAGATGCACAACCGGGTCTTCCGATCGGGCACGACGAGCGACCAGCTCACCGAGTCGATGCATCAGTTCGAGTCGGACAAGGGGCGAAGCGAGGCGTTCGTCGGCGCGGTCACGACAGTCATGTCCGAGAAGATTGGGGAGGCGCTCAAGGCGATGCCTGGGATGGACGACGCCTCGTTCAACCATCTGATCAGGAACTATCTCGAAGCCACGACCAGCGAGTCCGAGCTGATTGCCTCTCTCCAGCTTGAGAAGATCAACCCGACGAATGCACGGGCTGGGCTCAGGGCGAAGCGCCGCTTCCTGGACCGCCATCAACAGGCGATGAAGGCTCTTGAGGTCGGACTGACCGCGAGCGGGGTGACCGACGAGGTTAGGAAGTCGATCGGACAGATCATGCGCTCGGAGGTCTTCGACGCGCTCCCGCTCTACGACGATCAGGCTCTCTCAAAGGTCTTCGACGACGTTCGACGGGTCACCCATGTTCCCGAGTTCACTCCTGCTCAGACGCGACGGATGGGCTGGGCGCACAACGAGCATCGGCTGACCGGCACCACTTTGCATGGACAGCAGGTAGGCGCACTCTCCGACGGCGAACTTCGGACCGCGCTGTCCGAGATCGACGAGAGGGCCTCTAGGCCCTGGAAGACGCACGAGGTCGACGCGCTGGTCAGGCGCAACAAAGCTACGTCGGCGTTCATCGAGAAGCACGGCCTCCAGCCGAGCGAACTGACCGAACTGATCAAGCGCAAAGGAAAGGGCGGGACCCGCCGCCTGTCCCGAGCGGTTGATACCCCTGTTCCGATGTGGCGCGTCAGGCGCAAGAATAATTGGGGACTGGTCGAGGCTAACAAGGCCGCCGACGATTTCGGGTTCCGGGTCGATCCTGTTTTTGTGGACGGGGAGATCCGAGGCTACCGCCCGGTCCCGACCGCGATCTCTGAGAAGACGGCGCTCCGAAGCTGGGGCTTCGTTGGCCAGGAGTTCGAGACGGTCGATCAGGCGATGCGCGCTCTGCGTGAGTTCATTCAGGAGGCCACCCCTCGAACGGGCCGAGGCAAGGTCACCGACTGGGCCCAGAAGTACGCCCGAAAGGTCAAGGGCAAGAAGCAGATCGAGGTCCCCGCGACCGAACTCGACGAACTGAAGGCTGGGCTGACCGCCGACGACCTTACTGTTCTGGAGGGTAAGGGCACCCGATTCAGTAACGAACTACTCGAAGGGCACGGAAAGAAGCCTTCCGAGTTCACGGGTACTGCACTCGACCGCTACCGAATCCAGACTGCCCTTAGCCGGAGGGGCCAATCGTTCCGTAAGGGTTTGACCGAGGCTGACGGAGCCTACGACGTCGCCAACGTCCCTGAGATGAAGCCGGTTCAGGCGGGGCCGCGCCCGATCTCCGAGGAAGAGATCATCCTAGAGAAGTTCGGGAAGGAGGGCGGCGGGCTTGCGACTGACTCGGCCCAACTCTCTGGCTGGGCTCGGAGCTACGCGACCGCGAAGATGCGTGTGGCCGAGTTGGACGACTTCTTCCGTGTTCAGGACAAGATCGGGGCCAGCGACTACATCCCCGAAGAGTTACTGAACGGGGTGAACGACGCGATGCTTTCGCTGAACTCGGTCATGGACGACATGGTCCTGAACCATCTGCCGAAGGAGGCCCGACAGCTAATGGACTTCGTGCGCCAGCAGCAGGGGATGATCTTCGAGGGCGCACGGAAATCGGGCGTCTGGACAGTCGGCTCCCCGGTCGGCTACCTCGGGCGCTACATGACCCAGCACGCCAGGAAGCAGGTCGCTCAGGTTGTCGGCGAGATGGACGCGGCTGACTCCGGCATCCTTAAGCGGATCGGCCTGAAGATCCCCTCGCGGTTCGCCCGATCGGCGGACACAATGACGATCGACGACCTGAACGAGATCCACACTTGGCTCAGGGAGACCGATCGGATCGGCCCCAACGTGAACAAGTGGGCCGGACAGTTAGAGTCAATTATGGAGCGCGAGGGCCTTGTCCTGCGCGGCTTCGCAAAGTCTCTGCCCTGGTCGAGCGAGCGAATCAGTGGCGACCCGTTCGCCTCCTTGATCATGCGCCTCGGGCAGGCTCAACAGGACGAGTCGATCGAGAAGTTCATCGGGACCGTTCTGGCCGAGGGGACCGGGACGAACGGCCAATCGAACATCATGGGCGGAAAGGTCGTCGGCGTCCTCGACGACAAGGGCCGAAACATGACCCGGGAGTTCCAGACCCCGACGGTCACCGAGAGTAAACTTCCTGTCCAGGGGCCGCGTAGGAAGGCCGTCAGTAAACTCCGACGCCCTGAGCTGATTGAGGAGGGCCGTGCCCTAGGTATTCCCGAGGACGTCCTCGAACAGACTAATCCTGTCCTAGTTGAGCAGATCAGGAAGGCTCGTGAGGCTCTAGGTCCCGAGGCTACGCCTACCATTCGGAGGGTCGGCGAGACCGAGCGGACTCTCGAAGTCAGCCCGAAATTCATTGTTCTGGAGACCGATCAGGGTAAGCGGCACATCATCCCTGCCCGCGAGGCTGAGGGCAACGGCTTCGGCTGGATGGACCTGGGCGACGTCGGCGACGCGGCTGAGCTGGGCTACCAGCCGACCGCCGCCCGCTCCTTCGTGAACAAGACACTGACCGCCAAGGCCGAATCATCCTTCACCCGTGGCGGGCTGAGCGACAATCAGGTCAGAGAGATGATCGGGAAGAACGTCCTGTACGGGGCAGAGAATGTTGTCGTGGGAGCGGCTAAGTCGGTCGGCCAGTCGCTCCAGATTTCCAGCACCTTCATGCGGAACTTCGACAACGTGAACTACATGATCAAGTCCTTCCAGACGGTCATGCGGGTCCCGTTCCACGTCGCGAACGCCGCCTCCGGCGTGTTCCAGGCGAACCTTGCTGGGGTCAGCCCGAAGAACCTCGCGGCCTCCTACGTCGACGCTTTCCGTTTTTTCTGGGGAAAGACCGACTTCATCGAGCGGTCCGACATGATTGTGGACACGCTCGGGGTCCCCGGCTGGTCGCACGGGAGTTGGACGATCGCGCCCCACAACGACATCATGCAGTTCGCCGAGCGGATGGGAGGCAGCCTGGCGGGCGTTCCCGAAGAGTCGATCCGTGCGGTCGGCCTCGACCGGCACGCCGACGACTTCCTCGATCTGGGCGGCGGACGTCAGGTCCACATGAAGGAACTGTTCCGGGTCATGGGACAGGAGCATGTTTTCTCCTCGATGGCCTCCAGCCTGACCCGTGGCAGCCGAACGATCGGCGAGCAGATTTTCAGGCTCAAGTTTGCACAGTTAGACCCGGACATGGTTTCCAGGATGGGCCACACCCGTCTGGCTCAGGCGCTCAAGAAGATGCACCGGAACCTGGGCGGCGGAAAGGGCGGACAGCTCAGAGAGACCTCCGAGGGAATCAACCGGACCGCAACGATGGTTGGCCTTGTTCGAGAGGGGCACACGTTGGAAACGGCGGCGCAGATGACGAAGGCGGCGCACGTTCCCTACGAGCGGCTGACCCCGATCGAGCGCAACTACATGAAGCGTGCGCTCCTGTACTACACCTTCCCGCGTCACTACGCGCCGTTCGCGTGGTCGAAGTTCATGGAGAACCCGCAGAAGCTCGCGGAGATGACCCAGCTGATCAAGTCCCAGCGGATGATCACGACTGAGGAGGGTTCACCCGCGCTCAAGCTGGGCGACTACCGGGTCAACGTGGGCCGCCTGAACGCAAACCTGGAGGCGGCGCTGATGGTTGGCGCGTTCGCAGACATTTTTGCCCAGCCGATGCGGGCCGCCCAGCTCGGAGGCGAGGGCACCTACCCCTACGACCCGAATGTGATGACCCGGCAGCTGAGCGCGATGGGCCTCGACGGCCTCGGCGGCGTCGCCGGGCTTGTCCTCGGCGCTGACCGCCTGCTCCCGCAGGGCGCCCGCTCGGCGGCCCGGCCCTTCAACTCCTGGGATCAGGCCCGCTCGACGATCTGGCCAATCAAGCTCGCGTTCCTTGGTTTGGACAAGCTCGGGTTCGAGGGCGGCTCTCTGAGCAGAGAGGAGCAGTCCCCCTTCGTGGACTTCACCCCGATGGAGAGGCGAATCACCGACTCCGACTTCGGGCTCGGGGTCAGGAAGGTCCGTCCTCAGGCTGAGCTGCGCCACGCGCTCTACCAGTACAAGCAGCACCTTCGTCAGCTGAAGATGTTGGCCGCCGCCACAACGGACAGAGAGAAACAGGAGAGGTATCGCCGAAACGCGGCGACCCTAGCAGAGTCCCTCAAAGGAATGGCGACCGCCGCCTACAGTCAGGAGTTCAAATAGTGCCCAAAATTACGGAAGATCGCCTCTTTACCCTTGTGAGCCGGGCGCTACTTGCCCTTACAATGTTCTTGCTGACGATGCTCTGGACAAGGGTGACCGACTTGGACGACGCCAACAAAGCCAGAGACCGCGATCTGGCTGTGTACTTCCTAGAGATCGAGCATCGCATGACCGTACTGGAGACCAAGCAGAAATGAAGCGTACAGTCCTCCCCCTTCTCATCCTCCTGTGCGTGACCTCCTGCGCCGCCGTCGCCCGGGTTGGCTCTGCCTCCCTGGGCGCGGCGGTTGGTTCCTACCTCGGCCCAGGCGGGGCCGCTGCGGGCGCTGCCAGCGGACTGATGATCGCCGAGACCACGATCGAAAAGCCTGACGAGGCTCCAACCACCGCCTGGGGGATCTTCGGAGACCTCCTGGACAAGCTCGGGCACCTAGCCTGGGGCCTCGCAATCCTCACACTTTTGCTCTGGTGGTCCCCCTCCCCCTCGGCCCTGTTCAAGAAGCTGAAAGGCTGGTTCACTGCTCAGGTGGATCAAGACACCCTTCCCTACGACGAGCCGCCTCTTCCTAGAGACGACCTCGACGATCAACGCCCTGTAGGTTTCCGTGCGAACAAGCCCTAAAACGGACATCCCGTATCTGGCCGGGCTGGTCGACGCCGACGGGTGCATCTCTGCCCGCAAGCAGCTCGACAAGCGATGCGGTAAGCACACCTACACAACAAAGCTGGGCGTGAGCAACGCCAGCCAGCCCCTCGTGGACTGGCTCCTGACCCGCTTCGGAGGCGGGGTCAGCCTGAGCAACAGGGGCAAGCTGGAGACGCGCCAACCGTCCTGGCGCTGGGAAATCTCAGGCAAGTCCGCCGGACCCATCCTGATTGCGCTGCTCCCGTTCCTCCGCGTCAAGCGTGCCCAGGCCGAACTCGCGCTACAGTTCATCGGAACCATCGGGAAGCAAGGGACCCGAACCACGCCCGAGGTCAAAACGAAGCGCGACCGCATCCTCAAAGAAATGACCAGGATGAACCAGACCGGGAGGATTCCGACATGATTGTTCTAGGTATCGACCCAGGCTACCGCAACCTCGGCCTCTCCGTGGTCAAGGTCTCCGACGACGGAAAGGAGTTCGAGATACTGCACTCCGATTCCGTCTCCGTAGGGAAGGCCACCGCGCCGCTCCTCTTTGCGAAATTCCTGTGGCCTAAGCTATCCCGTCTGTCTGAGGAGTACGGGCCGATCGAGGCAATCGGAACCGAGACTCCGCCCTTCATCATGGGCCAAATTCAGACGACCGCCTTCCTCTGGTCGGTCTCGTCAATCATCGCCGCCTGGGCCTGCGACCGGGGGATTCCGATGCGGAACACCTCCCCCATCGGGCTGAAGCGGGCCACGGCGAAGCTGCTAGAGATCCCCTTCAACCGCAAGGGGATGGCCTCTAAGAAGGACGTCCGCCGAGCCGTCGAGCGGGTCGTGGGCAAGGGGACGTCAGGGAAGACCTCTCACGAGAACGATGCCACACTGGCTGTGATCGCCCTGTTCGGGTCGGTGGTGCCAGAGTGAACGCTATGCGAATCAAGTCGGGGGCCTCGCGCCTACGCTTCAAGAACGTGGTCATCGACTCGTTCGAGGTCAGGACGATGAGCTTCGACGATCTGTACTCTCCGGTCAGGGCCGTCCCAGCGTTCGCTGAGAAGGTCCAGGAGTCCCTCGAGGACGGAGGGATGGAGAACCCCATCATCGTCGTCAGGGGGCCGCGAGAGGACTTCCTGCGCTACCTGAGAGAGGGGACGTTCAGGCCGTCGGACAAGAACCCTCCTCCGAACATTCCTGAGCAGGACGTGCTGAACGTGGTCTGGGGCGGAACGAACCGAATCCTGGCGCTGAAGAACCTCGGGTACGACGCGGCAGACTGCCTGATCGTGCCGGACTTCTACACGGGGTCCAAACTTCAGGGCGAACAGCGAGCGGCCTACGAGCGGCAGAGGAGGGGGCAAAGTGGCGCAGCCGGAACAAGTCCCTGAGCCTTCTCCTGAGAAGGGTAGTCCGCTGGAGAAGCTGCCGACCGTCCAGGAGATGGCTGAACGGCGCTTCGGGAGCGTCGACGGTCTGGCGGTCGTCCACAAGACGACTCAGCAGCTCGCCGAATACTACGCCGAGCGGTACGGGCTGGACAAGTCTGACCCGGAGGTCTCGCTGGTCTCGACTGCGCTGGCCTTCGTCCGGCACAAGGAGTTCACGCTCCTGGTCGAGCTAGAGCGGGACCTGTTCCAGCGGGTAATGACCCACCCCGAGGGGAAGTCCTACGGGGAGGTTCTGTTCCAGGTGACTCAGAACGGCCA
>CAZEHJ010000058.1:0-24721 GCA_964512485.1 uncultured Rhodothermales bacterium
GCGGCAATCGTTCCAATGCTGTTTCCAGCGCCACCGTCATCATCCAAAACAATGGAGTCATTTGATCCGCTGTAGGTGAACACGCGTGCGACGGCGGGGACATTATCTGTTATCGGTTCGAGGCCGGCATAACTAATGGTACCATCCGTGACGGCGACTGTCCCACTACTTGAATTGGTAAAGGTGTGAGTGACGGTGGCATTGTTTACGTTATCATCGATCTGCAGAACATCCGAAGAAGCTTGGCCTCTTCCGTCGACCGTGAGGCCACCAGCAGGAATGGCATCCCCGTTGTCCATATCCACTATGAACAAATCATCAGCAGCCAACAGGCCGTCGACCTGAAGTGAGTTCACGTTGGCGAGAGGAGCAGTAAATATCTGCGTTGAGCCTGAGATAACTTCAATATCAGTTCCGTTCGCATCAATCGTCGTTGTGGCAGCGAGTGCGGTCAATGTGACGGCTCCACCAGAAGCAACTACGGTATACAGGTAATCTTCCACCTCACCGTCTACATTATTTAATCCCGTCGCAGAATAATCCGTTTCAGGGCCTACAACGTTGCTCGTTCCTTCCTCAAATACAAAACGAACCCATCTTGAGCCGGCCGTTGTTGCTCCAAGCACTACACCAATGTTATGCGTTCCGGGCGCTCCAATAGCCTGAAATTGACGTGTCTCGTCCGTGAAATCAACGTCATTGTCTGAGTCAATCCACCAGCTTAATTCTCCAGCAGAGTTGGTCACGACATTAGTCCACATTGTCCCGCCGACTACAGCCGTACCAAGTTGCGTGACACCATCATCTGTGCCTGACAGCGAACCAAGATGTTCTGTACCACCTGGTGTGTTCACCAAAATGGTGTTGGCATATCCTGTGGCGTCTCCTCCGTCCTGAGCTACTGCAGGAGCAGCTGCAAAAATGACGAGCAGCAGGAGAGCGGCGAGGGCCGAAGCAAAATTGTAACGAACTTTCATATTGTTCTGAGCGAGCGTCGAACCCGAAAAAGCATCTTCAAACTCTTGAATAGGCTTTTTTGTCCGGATTGGCCACCACAACGAGGTTCCGTGATATAGTATTACACGGTTGGATAACGCTAGAAACCTCAGTTTTTGCGCCCGATTTGAGAAATTTATTGAGTTTGTTGTGCTCGTCGAATCAAGATTTCACCTTCACGAACAGGGAATAATCCTATCTTCAAGCCATTCTATTGAAGACTGTGGAACGCATCAAGCTCCCAGCACATTTTTTTATTGTATAAGGACATACCCGAATCACTGTGATTCTGATTCTAGAACCCAACGTTGAACGCGATTCAGAGCGCTTCAATCAACTGACGAAATACCTCGATTCAAATGAAAGAGTCGAGTACTCAATGCACGATGTTCACGGGACGGAGCAGGTCCTGACTGAGGTGTATCTCATCGGAGATACGGCTGCTCTTTCCATGGACTACATGAAGAGTCTGCCGTGCGTTGATCGGGTAGTCCGCGTTCAGGAATCATACCGGGTACTCGGGCGACATGGAGAGGAAGATCGACAGACGGGATTCACCTACAACGGCGTCACCTTCAGTCAAGATAGCCTCCATGTTTTTGCCGGGCTTTGTGCCGTCGATACTCCCGAGCATGTGGAAATGATGATGTCTGCCCTCGAGGATTTGGGGCAGGAATGCACCCGGATGGGGGCGTACAAACCGAGGACAAATCCTTACTCGTTCCAGGGCCACGGCTCTGAGTGTCTTCCGTGGGTGTTTGAGCTTGCCGGCAAATATGGCATCAAGGTGATTGCCATGGAGGTGACGCACGAGTCTCACATTGAGGAAATCAACGAGGCGCTGGAGCAAACGGGACATCCGACAGGAGTCATGCTTCAGATCGGAACTCGCAACACGCAGAATTTCGAACTGCTCAAAAGCGTCGGTCGTCAGAAGACACATCCAGTACTCTTCAAACGTGGTTTCGGAATTACGCTCAATGAATCACTCAACGCAGCGGAATACCTGGCCAGCGAAGGCAATCCGAACGTGATCTTCGCCCTCCGCGGAATGAAGAACCAGGGAGGCGATCCACATCGGAATATGGTTGACTTCACGCATGTGCCTGTCGTAAAACGGCTGACGCGCATGCCAGTCTGTATCGACCCGTCCCATTCTGTGGGTTCTCGCGATCGGGCGCCGGATGGAATGCTCGATGTATTCCACGCTACGGCCCAGGGGGTTATTGCAGGAGCCAACCTCGTGCTTGTAGATTTCCATCCGGCGCCCGCCAAGGCACTGGTAGATGGCCCTCAAGCTCTGAAGATGGACGAACTGTCGTGGTTCTTTGAAGACGTAGCGATCAGCCGGGAAGCCTATCTGAAGCGGCGAGAACGAGCCGCTGATCGATAATTCATGCGCAGATCGCTGCGAAAAACCGACAGTGAACGGCGAGACGGACTCAGAACTATTTCAATAAACAGGTACAGACGTGGAAGTACTAGGAATCGACATAGGAGGAACGGGGATTAAAGGTGCCACGGTTGACGTGACAACCGGCCGGTTGACAAACGAACGATTCAGAATCGCAACCCCGCAGAACGCCACACCGGATGCTGTAGCTGAAATTGTCCGTCAGATCGCTGACCATTTCGACTGGAGCGGCCCTATCGGATGCACTGTCCCTGCCGTCGTTGAACACGGACTCGTTCGATCAGCGGCAAACATTCACGACATGTGGATCGACACACATGTTGAAAACTTGCTTTTCTCAGCGACCGGTCAGCCGGTCAGGGTATTGAACGATGCTGATGCAGCCGGCTTGGCGTCTGTAAAATTCGGAGCTGGAAAAGGACGTGATGGAGTAGTCTTTTTTCTAACTATCGGCACGGGAATTGGCTCAGCATTGTTTATGGATCAGAAACTGGTGCCTAATACCGAAATGGGGCATCTGATCCTGCACAAAAAGGCCGCTGAGCTGTACACCTCAGACAGGGTGCGAAAGAGAAAAGAACTATCCTGGGAGAAATGGGCGAGTAGGTTTCAGGAGTACCTCGACCGGTTGGAATTTCTTTTTTCTCCCGACACCATCATTATCGGAGGTGGAATCTCACGACCGAAAAAAGCAGAACAATATCTGCATTTCCTTTCTACGAGAGCCGAACTTTTGACCGCCTCGCTTCAGAATGAGGCCGGTATTATTGGTGCTGCTTACGCGGCCGCGGGTAAAGGGGCCTAGATGTTGCAATGCGCGGTGAGAAGCCGAACTGATGGTCCGATCGGCGAAGGGAGGCACTAGTCGCTCCGGCGAGCAAAGAGGCACGGAAACAAAACCATCTACCGAAATACCCGAATCAGGTCTGGCACGACGAGTGAGCCGGGAAATAGTCGGCGAATCTCGCCGGCAACGAGCGTTGCATCGGTCCTTTTTTCAAAATCCCCTACCCTGACTCTGTAATAGGGCTGGCGATATAGATTGTAGATTTCCACAGGCCCTGCAAGTCCCAATGTGTCCCGTCTGACCTCGTTCATCGAATCGAGCCAGTTCCTCGCTTGCTCTTCGGCCGTAGCAGTCTCTGCTCTATCAATGGACGAAAATATCTGGATTCGATAGCCGGAAATCTCCATAATCCTGCCGTCGTCCGCCGTGCTGCTCATTAGCGCCTCCGGGACATCATGCAAGATATCCTCGTCGGATCGAGGTGCCTGGTCCGGAAATACATTTACATCTACCGACTCCACCTCGGACCAGGATGTCGGTCCAACCACTTCAACGACGGGACGATCGTCGACCACGGTTGACGAAGATGAGCAGCCAGTCAGAATCATGGCCGAAATCAATACCAACGAAAAATGTCTTGTAATCCGCATAGTTGGATCAATAATCAGAGGTCGTTGCTTTCCCCTTCAAAATGGCCACGGAGGCACTTGCGCCAATTCGGGTCGCACCATGCGCGATCATCAACTCCGCATCTTCTTTCGTACGAACCCCGCCCGAAGCTTTCACGCCCATATCCGGTCCGACAACACGCCTCATGAGCGCGATGTCGGATGCAGTTGCTCCACCTTTGGCGAATCCAGTTGACGTCTTTACGAAATCGGCTCCCGCGTTTTGCGCGAGTACCGATGCGATGACCTTTTCTTCGTCTGACAGAAGTGCTGTCTCAAGAATGACCTTCACGACCGCTTTTTCTCCAGACGGCCGCAGAGCTGAAGCGCTGCGGGATGCGTCTACGACGGCCCGGATATCGTTTTCAACGTATTCGTACTCCCCACTTTTCATCATGCCGACATTCATCACCATGTCAACTTCGACAGCGCCATCTCGAATCGCAGTTTCAGCTTCGAGCGCCTTTACGTTGGTCGCCGAGGCTCCGAATGGAAACCCGATGACGGTACAAACAGCAACCGGCGATGCTGCCAACAACTCTGACGCAACTCGAACGTGACAAGGATTGACACATACTGAAGCAAAACAATAGCGAGCCGCCTCTTCGCACAACTCCTGGATTTGCTTCTGAGTCGTGTCGGGCTTCAGCGCCGTATGATCAATCATTCGCGCCAACGGTGGAGCGAGATCACAGGCCGCAAACGCGTAGCGTTCCGGTTGATCTGCGCAAACACCAAATCGGCACGCACCTGCATCAACCATCTGGTTCAACGCGCCATGGGCTGAAGGCGCGGCCGAGGCCGATGGAGTGCCATGTCCGACAGACGCATATCGCGCCTGAAGGCGTTCAACAATTTTCTTTTTCTCTTCCGAATTCATCCTGTAAGATACATTGAAAGGACTCCTCGATCCCGGTCACAAAACGCTTTATTCAAATCTGCTGATTCACACTCGCAGGAACGACTACATTCAGTGATCCGGCATTTACAGATACTCGAATCGAACGCGCTTGTTTTGACACCACCTCACCATCGGCGTGAATGGGTAGTCCACGGTCGGTTTCTATGAAGATAGCTTCTGTCCTCAGATAGGTAACCTCCTTCATTGAAATGTGTCCCCCACCTCGCACACGCGGCAACAACGAAATAGCTTTCCAGAACGATATATCCTCGACAATACAGGGGTCCAGCATTCCATCCGAAATAAGCGCACCTGGGTTCACCGTGTATCCCCCTCCCGAGTCGTGTGCATTTCCAACGGTGACGAACATCAGCCTGCCGCTGAAGAGCAATTCATCACCCTTTTCCCGATTCCAGATCGTTGCTCCGGCAGAAACCCACGACTTAAGCGCCGCAAGAATCGAGATCGTGTAACCCAGGGAAAACGGCCAGGCCTTGTATTGGGGAGCGATAATCGCAGAATGAGCATCAAATCCGATGCCGAGGGCATTGATAAAAAAACTTTCCCTGATCTGAGCGTCTTCCAACCATGTTGCTTTGCCCGAATCAACCCGGATCACCTTCCCTTCAGCGAGCTCTGAAACTGCTTTTTTCCAGCCACTGGACAGTTTCAGCGCGCGCCCGAAATCATTTCCTGAGCCAAGAGGCAGAACACCCATGGGGAGGGATTTTCGCGCGTCGACCAAGCCCGAAGCTACTTCATGCACCGTGCCATCCCCACCGCCGGCCAGAATCAGGTCATATTCCTCTGAGGCCTCTCTGGCAATTCTTGCAGCGTGCCTTTTCTCTTTGGTGAGAACAATCTCAACTTGCCCGAAATTGGCTTCGAGGACTCGCTTTATTTCGGGGACCAATTCCCCAAGTCGTCCACTGCGCGCAGCAGGATTGATGACGGCGAGTATGTTCTGAAATTGGGCCATGATGTAATCTACGATTACTGTCAGTTTTTTAATCGAAGTCGAAACCGAAAACCCTATCTTTTGCAGGCCAGTCCATCGCCCGATGGGGATGGTTTCATTTCGACCCGTGCCGATGAATTCCCAGACGCAGTCCTCAGCATCATTTCTGCTTGCTTTTTTACTCTTCCTGTGTGCCTGCGGCACTGGTCAGGGAGAATCTACAAAGGGCGAATTTCCAGAAAATGAAGCTGCGATTACCGATGCGTTGGGACGCAGCGTCTCTACAATGGCCACTGCGCTTGAAGTAGTCACCATTGCGCCGGGTGCAACCGAGATTGTCGCCGCTGCGGGAGGTCTATCCAGAATCATGGCCGTCAGCAATGTTGATTCGTACCCCCCTGAAGTTCTACATCTTCCCCGTTTTTCTGTCCTCCCCCTGGATATTGAGACCATTACGGCAATGGATCCCGACTTGATTTTCGCGTCCAATCAGGTAAATGATCCCAGGGATGCCGCTACATTCGACCGTCTGGGCATTCCGATCTTCTATCTCGAAACAGCAACCTGGACCCAAGTCAGCAGATCCATAGGGTACGCAGGAAGCCTGCTCGGAACCGAAAATCACGCGCGGCGGAGCATGGACTCGTTGAATGCGCGCATAGACTCTCTGCGGATGCTCACCGATTCCATCATCGAACGGCCCACGGCCGTGTTTCTGGTGTCCGACGTAACCTCTTATTCGTTCGGGCCCGGTAGCTACGTGATGGATATAATGGACTGGGCGGGAGTCGAGTCTGTCACAGCCGATTTTGACTCAGCCGCTCCTCAATTGAGTGATGAGTTTATTCTGACGCAGGACCCGGACATCATTTTTGGTTCATTCGGTCCTGACTTCAATCAGAGCACGTTGCTGGAGCACCACCCAACCTGGCGCACTCTTTCTGCGTTCAAAACGAATCAGATCTATTCGATTGAGGCGGACCTTATATTGCGGCCCGGACCCAGAAACGTAGAAGCAGCCTTCCAGATCGCCCGCCTGGCACACCCCGGTACCATGTCCGAGCAGATGGCAGATCATTGAACAGAGAAAACGGAATATTGCTCATATTGGTGCTTCTCATCGTTCCGGTGATCGGCATCGCCATTGCTTTCGGGTCAGTCTCAATCCCGATCGGATTTACGTTCAAAACACTTCTTGACGCGACAATAGGAAGTGGGGTCGATATGGACGACCGTATGGTTCAGATCGTCCTTCAATTACGCCTTCCTCAGGCGATTGCTGCCTTCCTGGTCGGGGCTGGCCTGGCCATTGTTGGCGTAGCCATGCAGGCTCTGGTTAGAAACCCGCTCGCCGAGCCCTATGTGCTGGGGATTTCTGGTGGCGCTTCCGCCGGAGCTTCCCTTTTCTACCTCGGACTGATTCCAACATTCATTGCGGCGAGTATCGACATAACCCTGGCCGCATTTCTGGGGGCGCTCCTTTCGATCACGTTGGTCTATCTCGTCGCAAGAACCGGAAAGACGTTGTCCGTTTCACGACTGCTGCTGGCCGGAGTCGCGATGGCATCTCTCATGGCGGCCGTTTCCTCCTTCGTTTTGTTCGCCTCCCCTGATCTGAACAAGATGCGCGCTGTCCTTTTTTGGCTGATGGGTTCCTTCAACTCAATATCCTGGAGCGACATCCCGATAGCGGCCTCTGTCACGATTGCCGCGGGAATGATCCTCTTCTCTCTTTCTCGATCCCTTGACGCCCTTCTTACGGGAGAGGAGCCTGCGCGATCGCTCGGAGTGCGCGTGGAGACGATAAAGCGCGTGTTGATCGTGCTTTCTGCCCTGGTTACCGGTGTTCTGGTATCCATATCAGGAGCCATCGGGTTCATCGGTCTGATAATTCCCCATTCAATTCGGAGCCTGATGGGAGTAAATCACCGTTATGTGCTTCCAGGTTCTTTCCTGGCCGGTGGGTTGTTTCTTGTTCTCGCCGATACATTGTCGCAGACGCTGCTTGCGGGCCAGCAGCTTCCCGTCGGAATTGTAACTGCGATATCCGGTGTCCCGTTCTTCCTCTATCTTCTTCGAAAGACTGACTACCAGTTCAAGTAAATCGAACAAAACCAGATTCTGCTTTCATCGTATAGTGCAGCCATCCCACTGCTGGATACACTCCCTCCTTTCTTCGCTGAATGACCACACTGACAGCTGATACTGCACCTGCTGAAACGACGAGCCTGACCACCCAGGACTCCAGTCGAAATGGTGGACGACTGACTCTCGATGACATTCGCCGTCCCGTGCGCGATGAATTGAAAGACTTCAAGCGCTATTTCAGGGACGCCATGAAGTCTAGAGTCTTCCTTCTCGACCAGGTCGTCCAGTACCTGCTACGCCAGAAAGGAAAGCAGCTTCGCCCTATTCTGGTTCTGCTGACAGCACGCGCGTGCGGATCAATCACCGAGACGACTTATCGAGCAGCCGCCCTCGTTGAACTGCTTCACACTGCAACGCTGGTGCATGACGACGTCGTTGACGAAGCAGACCGGCGGCGAGGTCTGTTTTCGATCAATGCCTTGTGGAAAAACAAAGTCGCTGTGCTTTTAGGCGATTTCCTGTTGTCGAGGGGCCTTCTCCTGGCTCTTGATCACCGGGAATATGATCTGCTGCACATCGTTTCTGACGCTGTCAAACGCATGAGCGAAGGCGAATTGCTGCAGATTGAGAAGGCGCGAAAGCTGGATATTGACGAAGAGACGTATTTCAGAATTATTTCGGACAAAACGGCATCTCTATTATCTGCCTGCACTTCCTGTGGCGCACGCAGCGCGAATGCAGATGACACGACGCGGCAGGTCATGGCCGACTTCGGACAGGAACTGGGAATGGCTTTCCAGATACGGGATGACCTTTTCGACTACGGCGTCGCTGACGTGGGCAAACCGCTGGGAATTGATCTCCAGGAAAAAAAGATGACTCTCCCACTCATCTACGCTCTCGAACAGGCGGAATCAAAAGAGCGCCGAAAAATCATGTCGCGTGTTCGGAAGGACAACAAATCAGCCGAGGATATCGCCTTCATCTCGGGATTTGTTGCCGAAAAAGGCGGTCTTGAATACGCACGGCAGAAAATGATGAGCTTCGCAGATTCTGCACTGAACCTTCTGGACAACATTCCACCGAGTCCTGCACGCGATTCATTGGCCAATCTTGTGACGTTTACCGTTAACAGGAAGAAGTAGATCGACTGCAAGACAAGAACTTGTGTCCGCTGCTGCAGAGACCGGTCAGTGTCTGTTCAGGAATGCGATTGCAACTGAGTTGAAATCCGAAGGCCGTTCGATGTTGCAAACGTGACCTACGTCTTCAATCACTTCCAGATAGGAATTTTCGGCCTGAGATACGGCTAGTCGCGCCGGAGGGAGAAACATGTAATCCTTCCCTCCCATCAGATAAAGAGAAGGACATTCTGATATCCTGGTAGACCACTGTTTCAGGTGTTTCCTTACTTCGGGAATCAAGTTGACCCATCGACGGAATTCTTCCGGAGCAACTCGCCGTGCTTCTTGCCGAAACACCTTTCTCGATTCCTGAGCCTGTTTTCCCGGCATAATGATCCAGGCGAACGTCGCGTATAGCGTCTTGAAAGGGACGATAAATTTCAGTGCCTGACCGATGCTGATCAGAGAGCGAGCCGAAAGCGTAAACCCGGCTACGGCTCCGGCATAAATAACGGACTGTACTTTCCCTGGCGCAATGTCCACAATCATCCGGATCAAGATGGTCCCAAGCGAGACACCCACAAAGTGGGCGGAATCAATTCCTTCATGCTCCAGAACGTCAACTATATCCTGACTTATCGCGGAAAGCGTGTATTTGCGACCATCACCATGGTATTCGCTCGATCGACCGTGTCCGCGCAGATCCACGAGGAGAATGTTGAAGCGCTCTTTGAAATCCCTCAGTTGCTTGAACCACACCGCAGAACTGCCTCCGGCGCCGTGAACAAACACGACCCATTCCCGGGATTGGTCACCGGCAAACGTCTTGTAGGAAAGCATCTGTGACTGGCTCAAGGCTCTGGCTGAGGTCTGGAA
This sequence comes from uncultured Rhodothermales bacterium, assembly GCA_964512485.1. GTDB lineage: Bacteria > Bacteroidota > Rhodothermia > Rhodothermales > UBA10348 > CAZEHJ01. Next base: position 9,813 of record CAZEHJ010000058.1, read on the forward strand.
TCTGGGCTGACGGTTCACGATCACGAATTTGCGCGCATTTGAATCCTTTCATTCAAAACTGCGCCTGCAATTCAGACTCACTCATACGACCGAGCCGTCGCATGGTTGACCTGAACACGCGTGCAGCTCTAAACATAGCAAAAAGTTCATGACCTTTCGGGATCGTATTTTGCCGATCGTCTGTGAACCAAACGGCTGAACTCATCCCCTCGCTTGTGGCAGAAACCATTCAGATTTTCCAGAAACAGTTTGGGAGCCCTCCCGAGATCGTCACCTCAGCCCCCGGCCGGGTGGAGATACTCGGCAATCACACCGACTACAACGGGGGTACAGTCGTGGGTGCCGGAATTGGTCAGCGCCTGGAAATCGGCTGTAGCCTTCGCGATGACAACGCGATTCATCTGCACTCGACCGATACCTGTCAAACTTCTTTGGAATCGTACGCGAGTGACGAACTGTCCGAATGGTGTCGCTACCCTTTGGGGGTGTTTGATGAGCTGAGGATGCTCGGTAAGACCAACTCCGAACGCGGTTTCAATCTGTGTGTCAATTCTGACGTCCCCGTCGGAGCCGGACTATCGAGCAGTGCAGCCCTGGAAATGGCAGCCGCACTTGCATTGACTCAGCTGTATGCAGAGGATGAAGGAGAATTTGCGATGGCTGACCTGGTTCGAATCTCACACCGGGCGGAAAACCGATACGTTGGCATTCCCTGCGGTCTTCTGGACCAAACAGTGGTCGGGTACGCAAAGGCCGATTCTATGATCATTCTTGACGCGTCCACCTCACGCCACAGCGTCCTCCCGACTGACGGCGAGGCCTCTCTCGTTATTTTCCGTTCTCATATCAGTCATGATCTCGCCCACTCATCGTACGACTCCAGACACGAAGAATGCCGCCAGGCCTTGATGGGACTGTCCCGAGTCATCCCGGGAATCCGACATCTGGCCCACCTCGATCCAATTGATATAAAGGCATACGATGTTGTTCTGGACGAAAAACTGGCCCGCCGCGCCCGTCACGTGGTGGAAGAACAACGCCGGGTAGGTGCCTTTTTGAAAGCACTGAACGAGGGGGATCACGGCGCGGCGGGCCAACTCATGACAGCCTCGCATGAAAGCTCCCGGACCCTCTTTGAAAACTCGACTCCCGAGCTCGATTTCCTGGTTCAACAACTCAACGCGAAAGAAAACGTTTTCGGAGCCCGCCTCTCCGGAGCCGGATGGGGCGGAGCCGTAGTAGCGCTGGTCGGCAAGGCTTTCTCTGAAAAAGAAGCCGAGGAAGTTATCGACTCGTATGAAGAGTTTTTCGACATTCGACCTCGCTGGTGGCGCAGCGAAATGTGCGAAGGGGTACGAGTAGATTCGAGGGCCTGAAACATTTCGCCCGCTGCGGAGACAAAGAAACTACCTTCGAAGACAGGCAGGCTGTCATCAGAATCACATCAGCGAACAACAGCGAAATGCCCGACCAAAAGCAGAAAGCAGCCAGATCCAAAAAAAGGATGATCATTGAATGGAGTTCGCTCATCCTGATCGTTCTTTTTATCCGGTACACCGATCAAGGAACGGTCGTGCAGGGCTGGCTTCAGCAAGGTATTCTGGCAACAGGCTTATTTCAGGCGGACGTCACCTACGCCGAGGAGAATGACATCCCGGCCAGTTACGAATTGTCGCTGGTGACTCTGGACGGAAGACCGGAAAACCTGGAAAACTTCCGCGGAAAGACGATTTTCCTGAATCTCTGGGCTACCTGGTGTGCACCCTGCCTCGCAGAAATGCCCTATATAGAGAGCCTATACCAGGATGTGAAGGACGAAAACATAGAGATCGTCGCTATCTCAACTGACGACCAGGTCGAAGTTGCCCGGCGATTCATCGAGGCGAAGGGGTATACATTCCCAGTCTATCGAGTCGTTGGCCAGATGCCACAGCAGTATGCCAGTCGTTCACTTCCATCCACCTACGTGATATCGCCCGACGGTAAGATGGCGACCGTGCACTTTGGAATGGCCAACTACAACACGCGTGGATTCAAGTCTTTTCTTCGCGGAATGTCTGAGACGACACTTCCATAGTCAGCCATCTCGCAGGTAGGCGTCCGTCTTGTCAAGCCAATCCTGACGCGGAGGACTGAATACATCAACATCCAGTGTGTCTTCAAGAGCCTCTGCCTTGTGCCATACGTTGGAAGGAATGTGTAGTACTTCCCCCTCGCGAACATCGACCACCTCAGACTCGTCTTCTCCGATCCAGAATCGCAGCGTGCCGCGGAGTATGTAGGTAATCTGCTCGTTGTCGTGTTGATGCCTCGGCACGACGCTCCCTTTGTCCAGATACACGTGAGAGATCATCACCCGCTTTCCGGAAACAAGCTTGCGCCCGAGAGTCGGTGAGAGTTTTTCCATGGGGATATCTGACCAGGCGACTTTTGTCACGGTCGTGGAATCGGCGAAATCTGTGGACATGTTCTCACGGTGTTTTGTGGCGGGACATCAAATGATCAATCGATCGGTGATCGTTCACTCGGTGATCGTTCATCTGGCGATCATCGGCTCTGTGAACAATCATCGCCCTGCAATCTAGTGGTTGCCCGCCGAAATCTTCAATTTCAAAATCGACCAATTCAGAGGTGACACGGCATTTTATCGAACGTAATTCGCATCGATACGTAACACTTTGTGTGCATCAACCACGGAAACGCACCGTACCAAGATTTTACGCGACTTGAATCGCGAGTGCAGACAATATTTCAGATTCATCAATGCCCGCCCTTCGAAAAAACATAACTGCTCTCCATTTCCCTCCATTCTCAGACGGAATACCGAAGCAGCATGTTGTTCAGGGAGAGTATTCGCTTCAATTTGCCCACACATCAGCCGAACTGGCGGCGATACAGCGCTTACGCTACCGCGTATTCAATGTCGAATTGGCAGAAGGCCTCGACTCGTCTCACAAATCTGAAATGGATATTGATGAGTTCGATTCCGTCTGTCACCATCTCTTCGTCCGGCACACTAAATCGAACCAGATTATCGGCACGTATCGAATGCAGACCAGGAGTATGGCAGCCGCCAATCTGGGTTTTTATTCGGAGACTGAGTTCGACCTATCCGACTTCCCCGAAGCTGATCTGGATCAAAGCATTGAAATCGGCCGAGCGTGTATCGCGGCGGACCACAGGTCTCTGAGTGTTCTCTATCTGCTCTGGAAGGGACTGGGTATGTATGCTTCACACAACGAGATGAGGTATCTGTTCGGGTGCTGTTCATTGACAAGCCAGGATGGCCGTGACGGGGCGAACCTGTACGCATTTCTTGAACAAAAAGGACATCTGCACCCGACGTTGAATTCGGTGCCCCTCCCGGACAACCGATGCTGTGACGAGGACGCCGACCCTCAAGCAAGAGTCAGACCACCGCGCCTGATGCGAGCCTATCTTAGCCTGGGAGCAAAAATTTGCGGACGTCCCGCGATTGACAGAGAGTTTAAAACCATCGATTTTCTGGCACTGTTCGATTTTGAAGTGCTTCGAAGTTCTGATCTGGCCTTTTACCGATTCCTGTCATGAGCTCCATGAGAGCCGCAATGAGGCTCGTCCTTCTCGGATTGACCCTCGTGCTGAATTTTACCGTCTGGTTCGTTTTTCGAATCCTCCTGCTCTGGAGTGATTCCCTGACACGCAGCTGGCGTCACCTGATGGTCCGATTCTGGAGCATCGCGGCTGCCCGTATTATCGGACTACACATCCACGTCGAAGGAATCGCACCTCAACGACCATTTTGCCTGGTGTCCAATCATCTCTCCTATCTGGACGCGTTGCTGATGCAAATCACAACCGAGTCCCTCCAGATCGCGAAATCTGATATTGCATCATGGCCCCTCGTCGGATGGTTGGCGGCCCGGCTCGGCACCATTTTTATTGATCGAACGACAGCCCGCGACGTCATGCGCGTAAATGACATCATTCGCACGTCTCTGAAAAACAACGAAGGTGTCGTATTTTTCCCGGAAGGCACAACCTCAGATGGCAGCTCAGTCGGCACATTTAAGTCTTCTCTGCTCAACTATCCTGCGGAAGCCACGTATCCGGTCCACTATGCATCGATCAGCTATTCCGCGCCCGGATATGACGCTTCAGAAACGGTGTGCTGGTGGGCAGATATGACTTTCGGAGCGCATTTCTTCGACCTGTTGCGGATACCCCGGATCGAGGCGTCCATAATCTTTGGACCTGAACCTGTAACTGAAACGGACCGAAAGAAACTGACTTCCGTGCTGCAGTCCAGAGTAGCTGATCAATTCGTTCCCGTACGTAAACACACGGCGCTTCGGGATGCGAATAGTGCACACTAAAGAAGTTGAGCGCGAGACAGAACGCGATATTGAACGCGATATTGAATTTAGGAGGGATTGATGACTGATACTGAAACGCTTATACAGCTGAACATCGAACATCTTTGTCAGGGACGAAGGATGCTCGAACAGTTGTCTGATTCCTCGTATCTGGAGTGCGATCCCAAAGTGTATAAAAGCGGCATTGGAGAGCATTTAAGGCACATTCTTGAGCACTATCAGATGTTTCTTACCGGCTGTGATGGCCCGCTCGTCGATTATGATGCGCGCCAGAGAGATATGCGCATATCAGCTGATCGCGAGTTCGCCGCATCCACTATCAACAACATCATTTCGGACCTGTCTGCACTGGATCCGCATGACAGGGAAGTGAACGTCAAAATGGCGACGTCGGAAGATCTGGATAGAGACGCTCCTTTCAGTAGATCCACACTGAATCGTGAACTGCAATATCTTCAGGCTCACACCATCCATCATTTTGCATTGATCGCCGTCATTCTGCGTCTTCAGGGACTTTCCCCAGACGAAGATTTTGGCGTTGCTCCTTCCACACTCCAACATCTGCACGCAACCCAGACGTAGGGGCCTGGCCAGAGCCATTATGTCTGAAAAAACATCCCCACGCAGTATCCGAAGACAGATCTGGCGGTTCTTCTGGATAGCATATGCCCTGGTTCTTCTGTCCTCACATGTCTATCGGTGGACAATGGAGGACTTCTCTCCGAGAGACGACCAGACTCATGTCACTCTCCCTCTTTTTAATGCGGACGGGCCCGTTGACTCAGACAAAACAATAAACCTGTCATTTGTCGACTCGGGCCCTCAACCTTCGGCCATATCCGATTCTCTGGCCCTGTCTCCCGATTCTTCAGCCCTGCCAGCTGTCATCCTTCTGCACGGCAGTCCGGTCGCGTCGAGTTCCATGATGGGAATGCACCGCGAATTCCGTGAACGAGGTATCTACCGGGTGATCACACCAGACTTGCCGGGTTTTGAGGGATCTTCGCACAACATACCCGACTATTCAAATAGAGCACATGCACGGTACCTGGAAGCCTTGCTCGACTCTCTGGGTGTCGAAAGTGCCCATCTGGTGGGATACAGCATGTCCGGTGGAGTCGCCATCGAAGCCATGCGGTTGTGGCCAGAGAGAGTCTCATCGGTAACATTGCTCTCCGGGATCGGGGTTCAGGAGATGGAACTGCTCGGCGACTACTACCTGAATCACTCCATACATGCCCTTCAGTTGGGTGGTCTATGGCTTCTCTCTGAAGCAGTTCCACACTTCGGCTGGATGTACGACGCGATTCTGGGCGTTCCCTATGCACGGAATTTTTTCGAAACTGACCAGCGCCCCTACCGAGAAACGCTAGGCGCCTGGGAAAAGCCGCTTTTTATTCTGCATGGTGCCAATGATCAGCTCGTACCCTACCACGCTGCCGTAGAGCACCACAGGATCGTACCACAAAGCGAATTGGTCACGTTAGAAAACTCGGGACATGGAATTCCATTTCGACAGTCGGGAGAGGCAGTCGAGATCATCTCCGAGTGGCTTTCGCGCATTGATTCGGGTGAGGGCCTGAATCGAAGTCAGGCCTCCGATGAGCGACTGGCAGCGGCCGAGATTCCGTTTGATCCGGCAGGCCTTCCCGCGGCCACCGGCTTTTCTCTGTTTCTGTTCCTCTTCCTGATCGCGATTTCGACTCTCATCAGTGAGGACCTCGCATCCATCAGTGCTGGTCTGATGGCGGCACGGGGAACGATCGGCTTTGAAGATGCCCTTATTGCCGCATTTATAGGAATTCTGGTCGGTGATATCCTGCTCTACCTCTCGGGAAGAATTCTGGGCAGGCGAATCGTAATGATGAGACCATTTTCCTGGTTCATTTCCTCTCACAGACTCCAGAGGGGGGCTTCCTGGTTTGAACACAAGGGTGGTCGGGTCATCATTGCGAGCCGATTTATTCCCGGTTCAAGACTTCCTACCTACGTGGCAGCCGGAATGCTGAAGGCCCCATTCTGGAAGTTTCTGGGGTACTTCTTGGTTGCAACCATATTCTGGACCCCGTTTATCGTTGGAGTCTCAACTATTCTGGGCCAGCAGATTCTGGACTTCTGGGTCGTGTATGAATCGTATGCCCTCTGGGTGCTGATCGGATTGATCGCCACGCTGTACGGTTTGATACACATCGGAATACCGCTCTTGAGCCACCGTGGCAGGCGAAAACTTCTGTCCCTGTGGCGCAGAACAACGAGGTGGGAATTCTGGCCTCCAATTCTGTTTTACCCTCCACTCTTGCTGAAAATTGTTCGGCTCTCGTACAGGCATCGATCTCTGATGGTCTTCACAGCAGCCAATCCGGGAATAGAAACCGGAGGTTTCCTGGGCGAATCAAAAGCCGCCATTCTGTCCCTGTTGTCAAACACTCCTGAAGTCGTGGCGCGATTTACGCTGCTGCCCGAGGGAGGAATCAGTGCCGACAGATTACAAGCCGAACTCAATAACCTCGGACTCGACTACCCCGTTGTACTTAAACCGGATATCGGAGAAAGGGGCCACAAGGTTCGGCTTGTTCATACCGAAGAGCAAGCACTGATATATCTGTCGCAGGCAGAAGCAGACACGATTATGCAGGAATATGTGCCCGGAGAGGAATACGGAGTCTTTTTTGTCCGCCATCCAGCTGAAGAAAAAGGCACAATCATCTCGATTACTGAAAAGAAGCTGATTTCGGTGACCGGAAACGGAAAGCACACCTTGGAACGCCTTATTCTGGACGACAATCGTGCCGTGTGCATGTCTCCCCTCTTCTTATCTCGTCATGCCACTCTTTTGGACGATGTTCTTCCCGACGGGGAAGAATTTCAACTGGTGGGAGTCGGGACCCACTCCAGGGGTGCACTGTTTCTGGACGGCGGCTATCTCCTGACGAATGAGCTGGAGAATGAAATGAACCGCATTTGCCGAACCATGGAAGGATTCTATTTCGGCCGTTTTGACCTTCGCGTTCCCAGCGCCAACCATCTTGAAACTGGCAGAGATCTGAAAATCATGGAGGTAAACGGCGTCTCTTCAGAGGCAACGCATATCTATGATCCATCTACACCTCTGAAACAAGCGTATCGTGTTCTCGGCCACCAGTGGAAGCTGGCTTTTGAAATTGGGCACGCAAACGTGAAATTGGGGGCCCGGCCTTCCAGTTTTTCGGAAGTGATGAACCTCGTATTCAAGTTGAAGGTGAATCCAGAAGACAAACCCGATAAGGCATCTTCCTCAGGCCTGAACTCACACCAGTCATGATCCTGGCAAAAGCAGAAACTGCCCTCCAGAGCATCGGCCAGTATGCGCTGTTCATGATTCGGGCTGTCTCTACCATTCGCGAATCAGGAAAGCAATATCAAAATACCATTCGCCAGATGGTATACCTGGGAGTGGAGTCCCTTCCGGTGGTCCTGATGGCATCGGCCTTTGCCGGAGTAGTCACTACGCTGCAAACTGCATATCAGCTTAAGAATACAATTTTGACTGAGGAAGCGATCGGTGCGGTTGTCGTTCCCACCCTCATGCTTGAGATGGCTGCTCTCATACCCGGGTTGGTTCTGGCCTCGCGAATTGGTGCCAGCGTGGCTGCCGAAATTGGAACGATGAAAGTCACCGAACAAATTGATGCACTCGAAGCCATGGGATTGAATTCGGCCTCCTTTCTCGTCCTGCCTCGGGTTATGGCGGGGGTGGCCATGTTTCCCGCCATGTACGTGGCATCTGCACTGGTTTCGATCTGGGCGGGCGCCATGTCGGGGGAATGGCTGGGATATCTGTCAGTCGAATCTTTCATCCTGGGAGCCCGCACCTATTTTCTGCCGTTTGACGCGTTTTATGGACTGACAAAATCGATCGCCTTCGGATTCGTGATCACATCCATCGCTTGCTGGAAAGGCTTTTATGCGAAAGGAGGAGCCGATGGAGTGGGAAAGGCTACGACCGAAGCGGTCGTAGTAAGCTGCGTAAATATCCTGATTGCGGACTTTGTGCTTGCCGAGATACTGCTGTAACGAATAGTCTCACAAAAGTGTACTGTTGCGTATCATCCGCTTATGCCTCGAATCCAATCAGCTGAATTAGCGTCTGCATCGTCTGGGAGCAGCGATCCCGCATCAGGCCTGGGAACGTTCGGTGGGGTTTTCACCCCTTCAATTCTCACGATCCTGGGTGTGATCATGTACCTGCGTTTCGGTTGGGTTGTCGGAAACGTCGGCCTGGTGGGTACGCTGATTATCGTCACACTGGCGACGGGTATTACACTTCTGACGGGATTGTCGATCGCCTCGATTGCGACAGACCAGCGAATAAAGACTGGCGGTGCCTACTACATGATCTCAAGGTCGCTCGGGATCGAAGCGGGCGGCGCAGTCGGGATTCCTCTGTATTTGGCTCAAGCACTTTCAGTCGCGCTATATACCATCGGTTTTGCTGAAAGTGTTGTGAACGTCTTTCCCGCTCTGGATGAAAAAATCGTTGCGCTGGCTACGACGGGAGCTGTTACGCTTCTGGCTCTGAAATCAACCAGAGCGGCTATCAAGATCCAATACGTGATCATGGGGGCCATTGGTCTCTCTCTTTTGTCACTCGCGTTCGGCGGCCACGTTCCTCCCGATACGCTACCTACAGAACCCGGAGAAACAGCAGGCTTCTGGATCGTATTTGCCGTCTTTTTCCCAGCCGTGACCGGCATCATGGCCGGAGTGAATATGTCCGGGGATCTCAAAAATCCAGGCCGCGCCATTCCTGTGGGCACCCTCGCCGCCATAGGCGTGGGCTATTTGATATACATGATCATTCCGATTTTTCTGGTTGGACGAGCTACTCCCGAGCAGTTGATCTCCGATCCGTTGATCATGCGGAAAATCGCGTTTTGGGGAGACGCGATAATCATGGGCGTATGGGGGGCCACACTGTCCAGCGCTGTAGGTAGCATTCTCGGGGCACCCCGCGTTCTGCAGGCCCTCGCCCGCGACGGAGTCATTCCGGACTTTTTGAAATTCCTTGGACAGGGATCGGGAACCGATGATGAACCACGCATCGGAACGGCGTTCACATTCGCCCTTGCAGCAACTACGGTACTTCTTGCGGACCTGAATGTCGTAGCGCCGATTCTGACAATGTTTTTCTTGACGACATACGGCGTCCTGAACGTGACTGCCGGACTGGAGCAATTTCTTGGAAATCCTTCATTTCGGCCCAAATTCAGGATTCACTGGCTGTACTCGCTCGGGGGCGCAGTTGGATGCACGATGGTGATGTTCCTGATCAATCCACTTGCTACGGGAGCGGCCGGACTCATCGTTGTCGCCATTTATTTCTGGCTCGAACGGCAGGAACTTCGATCTGCCTGGGGTGACGTTCGAACCGGCATTTGGTTGAACCTGACCAGGACCGGTCTGCTTCGACTTCGAGACACGCTTGATGCAAAAAACTGGAGACCTCATCTGCTGGTGCTTTCCGGCGCTCCAACCAAGCGATGGCATCTCATCGAACTTGCATCGGCATTGAGCCACAACCGGGCATTGATGACCATTTCGTCGATCCTGACCGGAGACGAGGTATCCTCACGCCGAATTGAGAACATGTCTGCGAGTATCTACGATTACATGGACAAAAAGGGTATTCAGGCGCTCGTACGGATCGTGAAAGCCGATAATCCTTACAAGGGTGCGCGCCAGCTTATTGCCACGTACGGACTGGGCACACTCGTTCCCAATACGGTTGTCCTTGGTGCCACGGAGAAGGAGGAGCATCAGGAACATTATTGCCAGATGATCAGTCATTTCCATGCGGCGCAACGCAATACGCTGATTGTCCGTCAGAATGAACAACGCGGTTTCGGGGCCCGACGCCATATCGATGTATGGTGGGGTGGCAGGAAGGGAAACGGGGCGTTGATGGTGATTCTGTCCTGGCTTCTCAGCACCAGTCTCGAATGGAGGGGGTCGACCGTTACGGTTAAAATGGTCGTTCCGACTGAGTCCGCAGCATCCGGAGCGCGAGCCAACCTCGAAACCATTCTCCTTGCGTCGCGCACTGGGTTACATGCCGAAGTGCTGGTATCCGATGGGCGCCCCTTCTGGGATGTGATCCGCGAATCATCTGCGTCGGCCGATCTGGTCTTTCTGGGTATGGCCGCACCGCATGAAGACTACCGTAACTACTATGCCGGGCTTCAGAAGCAATCTCAGGGATTGCCGACTACCGTATTTGTTCTAGCCGCCGAAGAACTCGAATTCGGGGAAGTAATCATTTAAGCGGGGTTGGAGATTTTCATCCACCGACCTATCATCGGCGCTCCATTCATCGTGAACGCCATCTCACCTCTATGGCAGATTTCGCCCCGTCAAACAACGAACTGCTGCTGGATATCGCCTCTGAGTTTGGTACGCCAACGTACGTCTATTTCGAATCTGTGATCGAAGACCGGGTTCGCAGGTTGAAGTCGCATCTCAAAGGTCTCCCCCTTCGTCTGCTGTATGCCATGAAGGCCAACCACGCGATTCCTGTGATGCAGAAGATGCGCCGTGAGGGCCTTGGTATTGACGCCGTCTCTCCTGCCGAACTCATGCTGGCGCTTCGACTTGGTTTTGCACCAGAGGATATTTTGTTTTCGGCGAACAACATGACCGATGAGGAAATGCATTATGCGCGCGGTCAAGGAGTTATTCTGAACGTTGGAGAAGTATCGCGGCTGGAGGCATTCGGGAAAGCCTATCCGGGATCATCGGTTTGTGTCCGGTTGAACCCCCAGATCGGCGCAGGGCATCACGATCACGTGATTACCGGAGGCTCGAAAAGCAAATTCGGAATCCCTGTGGAGCAGATCGATGAGATTCACAGAATTGCATCTGAATATGACGTTCAGATTTCCGGACTCCATCAACACATTGGGAGCGGCATTCTTGATACAGAAACTCTTTGGAGCGCCATAAACGTCATCCTCGAAGCCTCCCTGTCTTTCGATCAGCTGGATTTCATAAATGTGGGCGGAGGTCTCGGAGTCCCTTACCGGCCCGACGAAACGGGTCTTGATATGGAGCACTTCGAGACCCTGATCGTGGACCCGTTGAAATCATTCATCGAATCACACCCGTCACGCAATTTGTCCGTGTGGTTTGAGCCCGGTAGATATTTCACGGCAGAATGCGGAGTCCTCCTCGCCCGAGTGAACACCATCAAAGAAACCGTGCACAGGACCTTCGCGGGAACGGATTCGGGTATGAACCACCTTGTTCGCCCATCGATGTATGGTGCCTATCACCAGGTAGTGAATCTCTCTGATCCGAATGCCCCGCTGAAGAAGTATGATGTCGTGGGCAACATCTGTGAATCCTCTGACTTTTTCGCGAAAGACCGGGATATACCGCAGTTGAAGGAAGGAAATATTATTGGCGTAATGGATACGGGTGCCTACGGTATATCGATGGCAACGACATACAACATGCGTTCGCTTCCCGCCGAGGTATGGGTTGATTCGAAAGGCAACGCATCACTCCTTCGCGATCGCAAAACAGCCCAACAAATGATCGATGAGATTCTGGGCGACGTGTGATCCCTCCGCACCAGATTCTGCGTGTGTTAAGGTGGAAGACAATAAACACCGTGAATACACATGCCTGTTTTCAGATCGTTAATCTCCTTTCTCGTTGCAATGATTTTTGCGTGGCCGAGCGCCGAAGCGAACGGGCAGCGCCGCCCGGAATTGGATATCGTGCCAGCTCATCGGCTTCGGATATTGACCGAATCAACGTCGTTTTCAGCAGCCGGTGACTTGCCGGGACAGGTACAGGTGGAAATACCGGAAAAACGAGGAAATGTACTTGCGATGGCCGCTGGGGGAATTGCAGTTGGAGCTATTGGAATGTACGCGGGTGCGGGCCTGGGGTATGGACTTTCGAGTTGCGGGCAGAATGAATCGTTCTGCGGTCTGGGTGGCGCAGTCGTAGGAGCGTTGATTGGAGAAGTGATTGGTGTTCCGTTGGGAGTTGGAATGGCCCGCGGAAGCATCAATCGCCTCCCCCGGGGGATTCTGGCCTCTGTGGCCGCAGGCACAGCCGGATTACTTCTGGCCTCGGCAATTCAGTCAGATTCAGGGTCAGGCTCCGAATTTATGATCCTTGCAGTACCAGCAGCTCAGGTCGCCGCGACGATTGTCGTATACCGCAGATAGAGCGGTCAGGAAACTGATACATGCAGAGGTGCCAGTCCTTCCACTTCTGCTTCCAGGATGTCGCCGGTCTTGACGGCTGAAACGCCTTCTGGAGTACCCGTGTAGATAAGATCGCCGGGGAGAAGGGTAAAGATGCTGGAGCAATAGACAATGAGTTCGTCGATGGGGAAGATCATATCTGACGTGTGTCCTTGCTGTCGAACCTCATTATTTACCTTTAAACTGATGTTCAGGGCCTGAGGATCGCTCACAGAATCGGCTGATCTGAACTCTCCCAGCGGGGCAAATGTGTCGAATCCTTTTGCCACAGACCAGGGATGGCCTTTTTCTTTGGCCTTCTGTTGAACGTCGCGCGCCGTCATATCGAGTCCGACTGCGTAGCCCGCCACGTGCGACAACGCGTCGTTTCTCGAAATATCCCTGCCACGACGACCTATCAAGCACACCAGTTCAACTTCATGATGGACATCAGATGATTGATCGGGAATAACGACCGTTCCCCCCGACGGAGTAAGTGCTGAGGATGGCTTCAAAAAGACCATTGGAGTCGTAGGGACCGAATTTCCCAGTTCAGCGGCGTGTTTTGCATAATTTCGCCCGATACAGAGCAGTTTTCCCGGCCGAAACACCTGACTACTCCCCTGTTCAGGCTGCGAAATTCGACATTCCTCCATCATTGAGGGTTTTGATTCAGCCATGTGAATGTGTTAAATTTGTGGGCTAAGCGATTTTGCAGATGGAAGCATTCCTTCTGCAGGTAACCATCCTCTCGCGTCGGTAACCAGTCCGGCGCCCCAAAGAAGAGCTCATAATGTACGCTATTGTTGAGATTGCGGGTAAACAATACAAGGTGTCGAAGAATGACACACTGTACGTACCCAAACAGCAGGCCGAACCAAAAGCCAAATTGACTTTTGACAAGGTTCTCCTGATCAACGACGGAAAAAGTGTCAAAGTTGGAACGCCAACTGTTTCAGGCGCTACTGTCAAAGCAACCGTTGTCGATCAGATTAAAGCTGATAAAGTCCTCGTTTTCAAAAAGAAGCGTCGTAAACGCTACAAAGTGAAAAACGGACACCGTCAGCCGTATACACAGATCAAGATCGATTCTGTGTCCGCTGCAAAGAAAAAAGCAGCACCCAAGAAAAAAGCTGAACCAAAAGCAGAAAAAGCGCCAGCCGCTGCTGCCGAATAAAAACACGCGAGGTCCTGAATGGCTCATAAGAAAGGAATGGGGTCGACTAAAAACGGTCGTGACTCCAACCCCAAGATGCTCGGTGTAAAAGCTTTTGGTGGTGAATTTGTAAAAGCAGGTGCAATCGTTGTTCGTCAGCGTGGAACGAAATTCCATCCTGGTGACAATGTTGGACGTGGCGGTGATGACACCCTTTTCGCCACATCTGCAGGCACCGTCCGATTTACCCGTGGAAAAAACGATCGCAAGTTCGTCCACATCGATCCGGCTACTGCCTGATCTGAGGTACTTCGAGTCTTTTGAGAGGCCCGTTTTTCGAGAGAAAAACGGGCCTTTTTTTATGCCTGCGAGGTCTTCGCAAGGTCAAGACAAGCGGTAAAAATGTCGCCTGTGTGGAAAAAGATGCCACCGTCACATGCTAAGCAGGGCCGTTTTCGGGCCGTTTGAGGGGTTTTGGTTCTGGCAGCAGGTTTGTAAGGGAAGAGCCGGACACGATTTCCACTTTCTGGAAGTCAGCTCCAAGACAAACCGCTCGAAAGGGCAAACCGACCAAACTCAAACGAGATCAGTCATGATGCGCAAAGTAGAACTCGAACCACGGAATGAATCGTTTCTTTCCGCTTACCGTCTTCCCGAAATCACATTCGAGGCGACGGAATTGCCATACCCATCACTCTCACCCCTGTGGGAAGCTATGCGGGAAGGCAATTTTGAAGAGGCCCGAACTCTTGCACACGAAACCATGCAAGAACGTAGAATCTTTCCAGCCGGAGAGAGAGCAGCCATCAAGGTCGCACTCGCTACTGCAGAATTGAATCTGGGCGCAACCGACACTGCAAAGCGTATGGCAGGCCGCAGCCTCGATCTGCATTCAAATCAGTTCTCGGCGCATCGCATCCTCCTCACGGTATATATGATGAGGAAAGACTATACAGCCGCTTATCTGCATCTTGCCAATCTTCCCCTTCCGAAAAGGACGCCTAAGTGGGATGAGAAGCTGGCCGAAACGGATGTACATGTTGCACTTGCAGCGTGGGCATGGCAGCTGGGAGAATGGGACCAGGTAGCAGATCATCTGCAGATCGCCTATCCGGGCGGACTCTCAGAGATGCCGGCCAACGTTCGCGAAGATTGGTTCAGACT
>CAZEHJ010000059.1:0-24519 GCA_964512485.1 uncultured Rhodothermales bacterium
CTAACAGTACTTAGTTGGGGAATTACAATCAAGCAAACCTACCAATTGTGGATAAATCCTTTGTGAACGGACGGGGAAATTCACGGCACAAATTTCGCCCCATCACATTAGTGCAAGTATCTGTATAACAACGAGATACTAGGAATTGGGGCGATATTCTTTGGGCAGTAGATCCGCCAGCCGTTCGAAAGACATGTAGCCGTAGTAAGCTATGGAGTATGGATCGAGAACATTTCCTTGCGAATCCAACGTCGCGTTCGCGCCCTGAAGGCGAATCCAGGAGTGCTGCATATCTCGTACTTCTCCGGAGTGATAAACCTTCTGCCACTCTGCGTACGCACGGTCTTCGCGCTCGCGTGTATACACGATATGCAGGTAGTTGCTGAACTCCAGAAGGAAGTCCTGTTCCGCTGATCCTTCCGTGAGATAGATGTACGGATTTACCGCAAACTGGGGCTTCCTGAATGGAGCTGCCGAATTTCGTTCGGCCTGCGTCTGATCACCGACTACGCCCGGATCTTCGACGTGAAAGACCTGGAATCCCTCCTGACGCGTACGATTTCGCATCATGCTGTTGAAGTAATGTTGAACAGACCCACGATAGGCCTTCAGGCGGTTTTTCTCCCAGTCTTCGGCTTCATCCGCATTGGCTGGAGATAGCTCGATGAAGAATGATTCTCCATCCTGCCAGGTTTCTTCTCCGTCTACGATGAACTGATGCAAGTGATGTTCGATTCTGTATCCCAACGCCCTGTTCTCCAGTAGAAGCGGCTCATCGGTCGATGCGACAAGCACGCCATCTTCTTCGTCCAGGTCCAGCACTTCCGGGTTCAATATCTCGACATCATCCGCATTCACGGTCGTTCCGATAAAAAACTGGTTGAATTGCCTCAAGCGTTTATCCCAGTTCTTGTCACGCTCGTCGGCAATTGTCAGATCACCCAGAACCATGACCTCTTCTTCCATTTCGAAGTTGATCAGGTAGGATCGAGGTGCGCGTACCATGACATCGTGGGTCTGGGTTTTCTCGCCAACTCGGGACACAACAATACGATGAGCACCGAGGGGAAGCGAAAAAATGAAGCGACCATCCGGCTCAGAAACAGCACCAATGGTGGTTTGCGATATGAAGATGTGAACACCTTCGAGCGGTTCGCGGGTGAGGGCATCGATGACCTGGCCTTCCAAACGGGCCCGAGCTATTTGTTGAGCACTCGCTGAATCCGCCAGAGACAGCGTCAGGATGCAAAAAAGAGCGGAGAGAAGTAGGGAAGTACGCACGGCGGTGGGAAGTTATCTTGCATCTATGACGCAGATAGCCCTCCAGCGTTTCAGGAAATTCTTGTACTCCGTTCTGTCGTCTGTTGCCCGACTAGTTGGAGAAGAGCTCTACTTCTTCAAGAGAGAACTGAATTCTACCATCGTCCAAGCGTTTGACGGATACACCATCAGTCGGAGAAAACGGTTCACTACCGCCACTGAGGACGATTTCAAGTCGTCCATTGGGACCTGATGTTCCGATTGAGATTGCATCTACAACCGGAATTTCGGGGTTCAACGGATCGATGTTTTCAGCAACGACGAATGTGAACTGAGTTATTCCCGGTCCACGCACGACATGCTCGTAATTCATGCCACCCGAAAACGCAGAGTCATCAAGCTGAATGGACACATTGCCACCCACCTTGATTGCTGTTCCCGTTACCGCTACGGTGATGCTTGTCCCTGATACCAGTGGATTTCCGTTGTAGTCGGCGACAGTGTAGGTATATACCTGATTGACCGAAGCGCTTGATGGCGTGACGGTAATCACGGGGGTACCGGAGAATATCACCGGTGTTACTTCCGTAACAATGTTCTGTTGGTCATCAGCTGTGCGGGCCGTGATGTGAGCGATGCCGTCAATCGGAAGAGGATTGGCTGATATCAGATTGACACCACCAAATCCCTGATCATCTGTGAGGGTTGATCCTTCGATGACGCCATGCGTGCTTTCGAAGTAGACCGCTGAACCCGTTCGTGCCGGATTACTGTATTTGTCGCCAACGATCACACTCATGGAGTTGGTGATTCCCATGGCGTTGAGGCCGGGGAAATTGCGAAGAGCAGGTCCGAGACTGAAGTGAGTCTGATCCGGCATTCCACCGTGAATGGTGACACCAACAGGGTGGGAACGGATTGTGCGGCCATCGACAACCGCCTCAGCAATCAACTGGACCACTCCTGCGCGCGTCCCTGAGGAGAGGACCGCGTTAGCAATACCATTATTGTCGGTCGTAGCCGTAGTTGGAGAAACGTATTCTCCACCGCCTGGCTGAACTCCAAAGCTGAAGTTTACTTCGACGGCGTGTTCAAGAACGACGGGATTGCCCAGCGAATCGGCAATTTGGAATGTGAAGGCTACCTGTTCTGCAGCGCCTGATTCCCGCACACTGATGGAAGGCAGCGTTTGTGCGGTAAGAATGATGTTTGAAGCCTGTCCGGATGTTGCTTTTTCATCTACAATGGGAAATAGCGAAAAGGTCGGAACGACTATCTCTCTTTCGGCAATCGCGAGAATAGGAAGGGATTCTGAAAGGAAACCATCCGCAGATGCAGTTACCTGAATCTCTATGGTGCTGTCGATTTCTACCGCAAACGAATAGGTACCATCTTCCAGAGTCTCGACCAGAATGTCTGCAAACGAATCAATCGTGATGACGGCTCCGGGCAGGGGATTGTTTGTATCCTCGTTGAGAACCTGTCCAGAAAGCGTCACAATGCCGCCTTCATCCTCATCTGAAGAGAAGACGTCACATCCAGACGCAAAAATAAAAAGTGTCAGAGCGAACAGAGTGGCTCTTAAAGTGTGGTAAACCTGCATAAAGCATCCCTACTAAGCGATTTTTGTGCTCATCAGGGGTATCGACTGACAGTTGCTGCGCTTAAATCAACATTTTTCAACTTTCGATGCGTATTGTGAAGATTGTGTGCAGGAGAAACCGTCAGGGGGGGTAATGACAATAAGCAGGTCCCCACTGAACGGACCCAGCATCGGGTCTTCCAATCGATACGATTCTACTACTGATATGGCGATCAAAACGATCGATATGAACCGCCTCGCAGCGATGACCGGAAACCTTTTCGAGTCCGTCGCTATCCTTTCGAAGCGTTCACGACAGATTTCCTCGAAAGTCAAAACAGAACTTGACGACAAACT
The DNA here is from genome assembly GCA_964512485.1 of uncultured Rhodothermales bacterium. Lineage (GTDB taxonomy): Bacteria > Bacteroidota > Rhodothermia > Rhodothermales > UBA10348 > CAZEHJ01. The sequence continues at coordinate 3,200 of CAZEHJ010000059.1, forward strand.
GGCTTATTTCGAAGGCTTTGAGCAGGAGCTTGAAGATCCTCGTTTTCAGGAAGAGCAGGCTAAAGTGTCTCTCGAGTACGAGGTCAAGCCTGAACCAACTGAAATGGCAATTGACGAGATGACAGAAGGAGATATCTACTTCCGTCAGCCTACTGAAGAAGACACGTTTGGTCTTCTCTAGTCTGTAAGGCTTCGGCCGAGACGAATTTTGCGGGGCGGCTGCCGGCGATCAAGAATCGCCTGAGCAGCCGCCCCGCTTTTTTTGTATGATCCCGTGTTCAACTGCCACGAATCATCATGACGCATCTCACGCTTCAAGAATGGACCTGGATCTGGATCGGTCTCGCTCTCGTGTCCTGTGCCTGGTTGTTCATTCAAACAGCACCATATGGGCGTCACGGCAGGGACGGATGGGGGCCTCGCCTTCCGCATCGTGCCGGTTGGATCGTCATGGAGTCCGTTTCGCCCCTCGTGCTGACTGTGGTAGCTGTGCGGTCTGTGGAAATGTCGACTCCTGTTCTGTTTCTCCTCAGTCTTTGGATCTTGCACTATGTCTACCGGGCAGTCATCTATCCTTTTCGAGCCCGGTGGTCAGGGAGGCAGATGCCGCTCGTCATCATGTTGTCCGCCGTGTTTTTCAATACGGTCAACGGTGGCCTGAACGGGCTGGGAATGAGTCTGATTGCGGAAGACGGATTCTGGACCGCTAACACGACCTGGTTCGGAGCGGCCCTCTTTTTCATCGGACTCTCGATCAACCTGAGGGCGGATCAAACATTGTTCGGATTGCGAAAGCCTGGCGAATCGGGGTACCGGATTCCAGAAGGAGGGATGTACAGGTGGATTTCTTGCCCCAACTATTTCGGCGAAATCATCGAATGGATCGGATTCGCATTGATGGCCTCGACTCTTCCGGCAATCTCGTTTGCTGTCTGGACGGCCGCCAACCTTATTCCCAGAGCAATATCACACCACAAGTGGTACAAAGAGCGGTTTCCCCACTACCCTGCAGAGCGCCGTGCCCTCGTTCCTTTCTTGCTTTGAACGATGAAACTCGCCAATACACATATGTGGGGCGCAATTTTCATCGGGTCTGACTGAAACGATTGCCATTCGGGTGGGTTACTGACCGATTGATCCGGCCGAAATTCGGGCGGGCACCCACGACCGGTCCATTGCCAGACAGAATGAGTGATCAGCCAGTAAGAGAAAATGATCAAATCGTCATTCGGGGCGCACGCGAGCACAATCTCAAGAATGTTGACCTCGACATTCCCAGGAATCAGCTGGTCGTAATCACCGGTCTGTCCGGTTCGGGCAAGAGTTCTCTGGCCTTCGATACCATTTATGCGGAAGGACAGCGCCGGTATATGGAGAGCCTGTCTGCCTACGCCCGCCAGTTTCTGGGCATGATGGAACGGCCCGATGTGGACTTCATCGATGGCCTTTCTCCCGTAATCGCGATCGAGCAGAAGACCGTCAGCCGGAATCCCCGCTCGACGGTCGGAACGGTCACAGAAATCTACGATTTTCTTCGACTGCTTTACGCCCGAGCTTCAACAGCCTACTCCCATGTTTCGGGTGGGCTGATGCGCAAGCAGAGCGACGATGAAATAATCGATGGTATTCTCGGTCTTGCCGAAGGCACGCGCGTACTGTTGCACGCCCCACTGGTCAAAGGACGAAAGGGACATTACCGCGAGTTGTTCGATCAAGTCGGTAAGCAGGGATTTCAGCGCGTGAGAATCGATGGTGCCGTCCATGAGATCGAGAAAGACATGAAGGTCGATCGATACAAGACGCACGATATCGAAGTCGTCGTAGATCGCCTTGTCATCAAGCCCGGAATCAGATCGCGAATCAGTCAATCAGTCGAGACGGCCCTTGGAATGGGTGGCGGCACACTGATCGTTCAGATTGTGGGTGGGCCGGAAGAAAATGGTGACCGGATATTCAGCAGGCACCTGTTCTGCCCTGATGATGGCGTTTCCTATGACGATCCTTCTCCAAACACATTTTCGTTCAATTCGCCTTACGGAGCCTGCACCGAGTGCAATGGGCTCGGTTCGAAGAAAGAACTGGATCCGGACCTGATCATTCCGGACCGTTCCAAAAGCATTGCTGAAGGAGCGCTCATTCCTCTCGGTGTTCCGAGGGACATCTGGATTTTCAGCCAGGTTCAGGCTGTCGCAGACAGCGCCGGATTCGACTTCGATACGCCTCTCAATAAATTCGACGATGAGCAACTGCGCATTCTGATGGATGGCGCAGGAGAAGAGCAGTTCGATATTGTATACAAGTACAAAGATCGCGAGGTCACGTACAAGCATCGTTTCAGCGGAGTCAACGCTCACGTCTGGCACACATACGAGAATACCTCTTCAAATACGTCGAGAAAGTGGGCAGAAGCCTTCATGAGGCACATGGACTGTACTGCCTGCGGTGGGGGTCGTCTGCGACCCGAGTCACTGGCATTTCGATTCTCGGGGAAGTCCATCGACGAGCTTACCCGCATGGATCTGGCCAGCCTCCGATCATTCATCGATACAGTCGAGCTCAGTGACAGGCAGCGCGTTATCGCCGAACCCATTGTCAAAGAAATCGCCGAGCGGCTGGATTTCCTGCTGAATGTGGGCGTCGGATATCTGAATCTTGATCGATCCGCCCGCACACTTTCGGGCGGAGAAAGTCAGCGCATTCGACTGGCAACACAGATTGGTACCCAACTTACCGGCGTTCTGTACGTGTTGGATGAGCCGTCCATCGGATTGCACGCCAGGGACAACGAACGCCTGATCGAATCTCTGAAACAGCTTCGCGATCTGGAGAATTCGATCCTGGTGGTCGAACACGACCGAGAAATGATCGAAGCGGCAGACTATGTCATCGATCTCGGACCCGGCGCCGGCGAATTGGGCGGCATGGTGGTCGGGGCCTCAGAACCTGCTGATCTGCCGTTGGGCTCAAACGGTTCAACCAGCCTGACAACTGCTTATTTGAGACGGCAACGATCCATCGCAATTCCCGAGACGCGGAGAACCGGTAATGGTTCGTGGATCGAACTGCATGGGGCGACGGGACATAACCTGAAGGGCGACCCGCTGAAACTGCCTCTCGGAACGTTCACCTGTGTGACTGGCGTCTCCGGATCCGGAAAATCCAGTCTCATCAACCAGACGCTGTATCCGATTCTGGCCGAGCATTTTCACAATGCCAAGCGGGTGCCTCTTCCTCACAAGGAGATTTTGGGCCTCGAGCATGTGGACAAGGTCATCGATATCGACCAGAGCCCGATTGGACGGACTCCGAGGTCCAATCCCGCCACCTATGCCGGGTTGTTCGGCAATATCAGGGACCTCTTCGCTCAGCTGCCGGAATCGAAAATCCGCGGATACAAACCAGGCCGGTTTTCCTTCAACGTCAAAGGCGGACGTTGCGAATCATGCAAAGGTGCTGGAATCATCAAACTGGAGATGAACTTCCTGCCCAACGTCTACGTCGAGTGCGAGACTTGTGGATCGAGGCGCTACAATGCGGAGACCCTGGAAGTCCGATTCAAAGGTAAAAGCATCGCTGACATTCTGGAAATGACGGTTGAAGAAGCCCTCGATTTCTTCGAACATATTCCCAAAATCGCGCGGAAGTTGAGGACACTGCACTCTGTAGGGCTCGGATATATTCGCCTGGGTCAACAGGCGACAACGATTTCAGGCGGAGAGGCTCAGCGTGTAAAGCTGGCCAAGGAACTCTCCCGGCCCGGAACGGGCAGGACCATGTACATCCTGGATGAGCCGACAACCGGACTGCATTTTGAAGACATCAGACACCTTCTCGCGGTTTTGCAGGCCCTCGTGCGGAAAGGGAATACGGTGCTCGTCATCGAACACAACCTCGACGTCGTAAAGGTCGCCGACTATGTGATTGATCTGGGACCCGACGGGGGTGATTCCGGTGGCAAGATCCTCTTTTCGGGTACGCCCGAAGAACTTGCCGAACAGAAGTCGGCGACCGGCACGTTCCTGAAAGCAGAACTTCATCGAAGCAAGGGATCGGTCAAGGAAGAAAAGATCGATCTGGATTCTATGGTCTCCGACGAAGAAGAGCCGGACGAAGAGATTATTGAAGAGGAAGAAGAGGCGACCGATGATTCTGAAACGGCGCCGACATCCAAACCCTCTGATTCAGGCACTGAAGGCTGAAGCCATTCTTATATTGCGTTATGGAGCCATCTTTCACCCCACAGTACAACAAGCCGGACGCCCCGGGCGTTTCGATGAATTTCGACAATACGGTATCGATCTATCAGCAGATCGCTGCCACGGAATCGTTTGACGAAGCAGCTGCAAGCGCTTTTTCATTGCTGAAAGACGCCCAATCAAAGTACCCTGATTGGCCGCGTATCTTTTATGTGGATATTGAAGGCCACGAAGGCGATCAAAAAGGTTTCGATGCCGACTTTTTTGAGTTTCAGCAGGAATTCTGGTTTGCCACGGTAGCCCACTTCGTAACGGCATTTGAAACCCCGATGACGGGAGGATTGGTGAATCCCAATCCTCAGCGAAACGATATACCAGACGACTTGCAGGTCAACAACAGCGACGGGTAATAACCATGACACGAGTCTTCATCCTCTTCTGTGCACTGACTCTTTCGGCCGCATTTCTTTTCTATACCGAAAGTGACCCAGTCGTTCTTTCGATGCAGGAACGCGCAGAGACCATAGACAACCTTCTCGAGGATCGTCTCGACACGGTCGTTCCGGAGTTGATGCGAAGGGAAGGGATTGACATGTGGATCATAGCCGCCCGGGAATACAACGAAGATCCTGTCATCCGGACCATGCTGCCTGCAACATGGATTGCGGCGAGAAGGCGAACCATTCTCCTCTTTTTCGATCGAGGAGATGAAGGCGTGGAGCGCCTTGCAGTTGCACGATACAATATTGGCCGCTCTTTCGAGAGTGCGTGGAATCCGGAAGAACAGCCCGACCAGTGGGCCCGTCTGGCCGAGATCGTCGCCGAACTCAATCCGCAGCGCATAGGACTGAATGTGTCTTCGACGTTTGCTTTGGCTGACGGTTTGACGGCTTCAGAGAGAGAAGGAATGCTCGCCGCTTTTGCTCCGGATTTCAGATCACGAGTCGTTTCAGCTGAAAAACTGGCTGTGGGGTGGCTGGAAACGCGTACTGAAAAGGAGATGGAGATCTACCCCATGATTGTCCGCCTGGCCCGTAGCATCATTGCCCAGGGCCTCTCCGAGGAGGTCATCCAGCCGGGAGTCACGAGCACGGACGATGTGGAGTGGTGGTATCGCGATCGGATCAGGGATTTGAATCTGATTACGTGGTTCCATCCTTCGGTTGACATACAGAGAGCCGATTCCGAGGAACGCGATGGAGACTTTTCCTCGCGAGAAAACGCCGACATCATCCATGAAGGGGATCTGCTCCACATCGATTTCGGCATCACCTACTTACGCCTGAATACCGACACGCAGATGCATGCCTACGTGTTGCGACACGGCGAGACCGAAGCGCCGGATGATCTGGTTGATGCTCTCGCGGTTGGCAATAGACTCCAGGACATCCTGACGGGCCAGTTTGAGACGGGTCGAAGTGGGAACGAAATCCTGCTTGGGGCGCTGGATCAGGCCGAATCGGAAGGCATAAATGCCACCATCTACACACACCCTATAGGCTTCCACGGTCATGCGGCAGGTCCGACGATCGGGCTGTGGGATCAGCAGGGTGGCGTCGCAGGACGCGGCGATTACCCTCTCTATCCCATGACAGCCCATTCAATCGAACTGAATGCCGCCGTAGATATCGAAAGCTGGGGAGGAAAAACGGTTCGCATCATGCTGGAGGAAGATGCGATTTTCGATGGTCAAACCGTCACCTACATCGATCCCAGGCAGGAAGAGTTACTCCTGATTCCCCGCCAGTAGGAGGCTTGGGCTAAGCTATTCGACCGTCCGGGTGACTTCCTCGTAAACAGTCTTCAAATTGCCGGCGATTCCGGACGAAGATCCGTCGATCTTGTGGCCGTCAAAGCCTTGCAATCCGTCTGCGGCAATTTCATCAGCTGTTTTACCGTCTCGAATCCCGTTCGCGACCGCATCTCTGAGAGCACCAAGGTAATCCCGCTTGATCAGCAGGTCATCCCTCGTTCCCAGCACGCCATTTACCGGATTCGCATGGCCGAAGATGAAAACGGTGTCGTCGGTGTGATCTAAATAGGTCCTCTGCAAAACGCTCATCCAGTTCAGCGTTTCAGATCCAGCCGCCAGATCGATGTAGGCGTGGCGGTGATTGAATACCAGGTCGCCCATATGAACCACGTCAGCGTTCTGGAAATGAATAATAGAATCTCCACCCGTGTGGGCCGGTCCCAGATATTGCAATCGCACGACTTCATCGCCGATGGTTTGCTCCCATGTCTCTTCATAGGTCACGTCGGCAAATTTCTGTTGATCCATATTGCCACGACTTTCCGCGGAGCGTCGCTGTAGAACCGGCACATTGGCGTGAGCCAAAATATGGTTTGCGTCCGCACCCAAGACAGGGTTTCCGGCAGTATGGTCACCATGATGGTGGGAGTTGATGAGCAGGTCAATGGATCGGGATGACCGTTCAGCAAGTCCATTCAGACATACTCCGGCGGATTCCGGAAATTGTGAATCAACTACTACGAGCGCATCATCCCGGATCAACCATCCGATTGTGCCGCCTCGACCTTCAAAGATGCCCACTCCGCGCCGTATCGGGGTGAAGTTGAGCGATCTGTTGTGAGCAACGGCTCGAATGGGTAACCCAAGAGCGGCCAGGGCGAGGACTGAGGCGGACTGATTCAGAAAACGGCGTCGATTCATGGGAATACGGGGAGGTAGAGCAGTTTCGGGATGCATTTCCAAGGGCAATCGCTCTTTGAGCTTCCTCGGAGGGCCGATCAATTCATAATAACTACGGAACCCGTTCCGAGTTCAGACTTACTTGGGGACCAACGCACTGAATCCATGATGTTGAGAACGAAAATATTACTGGCGGCCCTTGTCCTGACGTTGTCGTCATCAGCGGACGGCACGGCGCAATCTCTCGATCTGGAAACGATGTTGGCCGAGGCTGAAATTGCCGGCATGTCGATTGCCATTATCGAGGACGGGGAGGTCGTAGAAACGATTACCGCAGGAACGCGCAGTTCCGAAACCAATCCACCCGTTACCGCCGAAACCGTTTTTGAAGCTGAATCCCTCAGCAAGCCGGTTGTCGCCTACATCGCTCTTCGTCTGATCGAAGAAGATAAATTGGATCTCGATAAACCACTCTATGAGTACGCGCCGTGGCCCGACGCCGCGAGCGATCCTCGGTACCAGAGGATCACCACGAGGATGGTGCTGGCGCACACATCCGGCTTTCCCAATTTCCGCACTCCAGGCGAGGCGTTGACCCTCCTGTTTGAACCCGGGTCGTTTTTTACCTATTCCGGCGAGGGTTTCCTCTTTCTACAGAACACGCTTGAGGCCATCACCTTTTCGACGCTCGAGAACCTGGCTCAAACCTACGTTTTCGAGCCTTTCAATATGACATCGTCCAGTTTCGTCTGGCAATCTGACTACGGGCAGAGAATAGCAGTCGGGCACTCGGATATGGGTCTGGCTCTCGACAAAATGGTCCCGCAAAAGGCAAACGCTGCTTTCAGTTTGCATACAACTGCCTCAGATTTTGCGCGATTCATGGTCGGTGTGCAGATGGGAGATGGGCTGGGCCGCGGTCTCTTCAAGGAACTGACGTTTGCTCAAGTCGATGCGCTCGATGGCGTATTCTGGGGCCTCGGATGGGGTTTGCAGCCGACCATGCAAGGGCAGTCGATCTGGCAGTGGGGAGACAACTCGGGCTACAAAAGCTTTGCCTATCTGGAGCCTGACGCCGCCCGAGGCTTCGTGATGCTCAGCAACAGTGCCAACGGCATGTTGATTCTGCATACTCTGTTTGAGTCGATTTTGAGCGGACCTCAGACGGCCGTTCGCTGGCTGAACTACGAACAGGTCGATGATCCCCAGTATCAGTTGGGACGACGTGTTCACTATGCTGTCCTGTCCGGCGGAATCAATGCAGCGAAGGCCGAATACGAAGCTGCCAAAACAGACTTGCCTGAAACGGCTTTCCAGGAGGAAGCGATGAACTCACTCGGATATCGTCTTTTACGCCAGGGACTGGTACAGGAGGCGATCGCAATTCTGACGTTCAACACCGAGCTGTATCCAGGTTCGGCAAACGCCTTTGATTCTCTGGGGGAAAGTCATCTCGCAGCAGGGAATCTTGAAATCGCGCTGGAGCACTACGAGAAATCAGTTCGCATGAATCCGGGCAATCAAAACGGGGTCGTGATGATTCAGGTGATCGAGAGCCAACTGGCTCAAGAGAACTAAAGGGAGTGCGTCGTCTTATTCAGTCACCGTAAATGACAGCATCATGCCGGCGTGCAGATGTTCGGCAATGTGACAGTGAGCCATCCAGACGCCCGGATTGCTGACATCGACCAGAATATCCATCGTTGATCCGACAGGAACGATAGCAGTGTCTTTCCAGGCCATGTTTGGATTTGGAACGCCATCCATATGCGTGACCAGGTAACGCTGTCCGTGGATATGGAATGGGTGGTTCATGGGATGAAACGACTTGGGGTCGTTGAATATCCTGATTTTGACCACATCGCCCACCTTCCATTGCCAGTCGATGTCCATTCCCTCACGGCCCGTTTCATCCTCGACGAGCAGCCAGCTGACCTGTTCACCAGATGAGAGCCAGTTCATCATGGGCATGGCGTCATTCCATTCCATCGGCGGCACGTAAAGCGTGTCGATTTCCATCATCCGCATAATGGACAATGGGAGGTTGTTGACGCGCACACTCAGCCTGAGGGTGTGATCGGGAGCTTTGTCGAAATACTGACGATATGCATCCAACTCCTGCTGAATGTCCTGGTTTTCTCTCGCGTTAAGGAAGGCATCTGTCAGAGAAGACTCAATGCTGTTTTCAGATACAGTGACTGTCCCCAGATTGTGCGTTTCAGGTACGAAGATTCCGCGGAAGTGGTTGATCGCTTGGATGGAGTTGGTAATCTCGTACGTGCCCGACTCTTCGAAGTACACGTCGACGATGTAGCGCTCTGCCGGCGCGACGACCACACTTTCCACAAATTGCTCTCGTTCGTACTTGCTTACGTCTCCCGCCAGGATCTTTATTTTCGCCCCGCCAAAGACCAGATTGAACGTGCGTGTATTGGCCACATTGGTGAGATAGAATCGGACCACTTCTCCCTTTTCGACGTCCAGGTTGTAATCCGTGACGCCGTTGAGCATCATCACGTTTCCAAAACGTCCCATCAATGCATGGGTTGTGGCCGAATCGCCAAAAGGAACCAGTCCATTGGCGTCGATCAGAATATCATCGAGCACAAGCGGGACTTCCCGGTTGGCCGGTGAATAGAAACCATCTTCAAGTGGGTCAACCAGCATATTTCCATAGAGCCCCAGATCCTGTTGAACATCCTCACGCATATGCGGGTGGTACCAGTACATCCCTGTATCTGGGAATTTGAGCTCATACGTGAAGCTCTCGCCCGTGAGAACGGGGTCCTGAGTTACTCCGGGAACGCCATCGAACGCGTTGTCGAGTCTCAATCCATGCCAGTGAACCGTTGTCGGCATCTCGATATTGTTGGTAAACACGACGATGACCTTTGCATCCCGATCGGCCCGGATCAGGGGACCGGGATACATGCCGCCGTAGGCCATCATCACATATTCCTGGCCTGCAATGGTTCTTCGAACGAGTGAGGCATCCATGTGCAACGTGTCGCCATCCGCCATATCGATTATTTCCGACGGTCGGGCTTCGGAAAACATGCTCAGGTCCATTCCGAAACCGGGCAGCATGGGGCCGACGATGGGCACGTCGTCCATAAGATCGGGAAGCATGGGCATCGACATATCCATGGGAGGCATGCGCCACACAAGACTGTCTCCCATCTCCATATTCATGTGCTGGGAGTGGTCCATCTGCATACCGTCCTGGGCGGTGGCCAGAAGGGTTGACGAACCGAGAATCAGAAGAGCAAAAAATCGAACGTGCATTCTTGAGAGGTTGAAGTGACCTTAGTATCCGAAAACCGCGCAGGGTTCTGTTTCGAACGGGCCATGGCCCGCCATTGTGTGCATCAGTCCAGATCTGGACATACCTCTTGAGACAATGGGTCCCGACCATGTTTCTGGGAGTGGGCCGGAGTCTGGTTCCAGGGTGATTACCAGTAAAAATTTATTCCAATCTGTTTGACCTCTCACCCGCATATCCTCATCGAGGCGCCCGAGAGACTTTATGCTATCCAGTTGGGGTGTCGTAACCCAGGCGGCAAGTGACTTTCCTTCGGCAAGCGTGACATTACTCATCTGGACGCTTATGTCGTAGACGTAGGTGCCGGTCGGGGAAATGGCAACGCCGAATGGCGAGTGGGCATACGTCACATCCCCGAATCCCTTCGCCAGACGCGCTCCAGATACCTTGCGGGTCGTTACGAGGTCGATCTGGTAGTAGTCCGGGCCGATCGGAATAACCTCGCAAACAGGATCGCTTCCGCTATCGGGGGAATGATCGGTGGTCCATCCGGCGGATGAAATCAGGATCAGTACGGCAACAGGAAGAATGAAACGGCTCATGGCACAGTTGGTCTTATGTCACATTCCCGTAACGGAGAACTCAAACGGGGCAGGAATATACACAACACTCAGACCATTCAGCAGCGTTTTCCTATTCTTGGGAAGGGATTCGTCGTAACAAAGAGAACGATCATGACTCCTACGTCCGCATTGGTTGGCAAGAGGGCAGACCTACCCCATGAGAGCGGTGATCGGTCAAACTGAAATTTCTGAATGGAAAGCATCAATATGTTGGAAGAATTGACAGCAAGATGGAACGTCCTCGGGGCGCGAGATCCGAAGGATCTCGCGCCAGCAATTGCCCAGATTCACAGAGGCGTACAGTTCGTTTCGATGGTCGGCAAGCACTATCTCGAGCATCAGGCCGATGACAGTCATACGAACATGGAATGGCTCGCAGACCAGCGTCTGCTCGCCGGAAGGTGGATTTCGGGAGAGAAGGGACGATTCCGTCTGGCCGTAGCGCCCTCGACCCTGGAATTGGCTTTTCTTGACGAACACTCGAACGCCAGCTCAGGTTTTCAGCTCGATGGCCGCACAAAGGACGAGGTTCTGGAGTGGGTGAGGAAAGGACTTCAAGAGCAGGGGCTGGATCAAAACGCTCTGAAAATGGATTTGCACTACGACGTTCCGGTGCATGAGACGGACGAAGGAGCGCCATTCAGGCTGTTCGATCAATCTGTCTTCGATGAAGCGACGCGTGTTCGAGAAAATGCAGAGCGAGTGCTTCATATTTTTCGCAGGCGATTCGACACGGCTTCGGAGTTGCGCGTCTGGCCACATCACTTTGACAGCGGATCGTACATCCCCGTCTCGTTTGACGAGGCCGGAAGTGCGATCAAATCGTTCAGCATTGGATACGCGATTCCAGATGGTACTGTAGACGAACCATACTTCTACGTGACAACATGGTCTGCCAAAAGCGACAACGAGTATGTGGATTTACCACAGCTTTCCAGCGGTGAATGGCTCCTCTCGCCCTTTCAGGGCGCCATACTACGCTTGACCGAAATCGAATCGGCAGCACATGCAGAATCGCAGGCACGCATGGTCTTCAGTTTTCTCGAGTCTGCCATCAAAGCTTCTTTGAGCATTTTGTCGCCATAGATCTCACTGCCATCGAAGCTTCTTTGAGCATTTTGTCGCCATAGATCTCACTGCGATCGAAGGGAGATCGTCGGGTTGGCTGTGGCCGCTCTATAGGTCTGAGTGGCGACGCTTACAACGGCAACAAGAGCAACTACCGCCGCAGCAAGCACAAATGGCACTGCGCCCACGTCAATGCGATATGCAAATGAGTTCAGCCAGCTGTTCGTGGAAACGATGGTGAGCGGAATTGCTGCGATGAGGGCGGCCAGAAGAAGTGCGCCGAATTCCCACGCGAATGAAAGGACAATTTTGTGTGTGCCTGCTCCCAGCGTTTTACGGATACCGATTTCCCTGGTCCGGTTTTTGGTCGTGTAGGACGCCATGCTGAACAACCCGAGGCAGGCAATGATGAGTGCGAGGATCGCGGTACCTGAAAACAATTCGGCCATTCTGACTTCGTCGACATACTGGTTTTCAATTCGGTCGTCCAACCATTCATAATTGAAAGGGAAATCGGCTTCGTACGTCTGCCAGGCGTTTCGAAGGGTTTCGATGACCACTGAAGCAGATTCAGGTCGCACCTTGACCAGTAGATACGAGGATCCAAATCGCGAAAGATTGAACGATATCGGCTGGATCTGGTCGTGCAGCGACCCATAGTGGAAATCCTTCACCAGACCGATCACGGGAGCAGAGAAGCCCAGACTACCCAGCGGCCACCTGAGCGTCTTGCCGATCACGCTTTCATCCGGCTCCCAACCAAGAGCCAGGGCCGCCGACTCGTTGATTACGAAAGCCATGCTGTCTGCCGGAGAATCAGGTCGAAAGGTCCGGCCGGCAACAATCTCGAATTCCAGAAGTGACATCAGATGGGCATCAAGAGCCAGATTCCCTAGTCCCACGTCCTCATCGGGTCCGCTTCCTTCAGCGAAATAGGGGAACGTGTTCAGAAAATTACTCGGCAATGAATGCGAAGCTGAAACGGATTGAACACGAGAATCCTGCCGCAACCCGTTTACCACGGTTTCGATATTGTCACCCATCGCCGTGCTGTGTCCGAATTGGACGACCAGAACGTTCTCAGAATCATAACCGAGAGGGCGCTCTTCGACGAAACGCAGTTGCGCATCCATGAGCAGAGTTGTCGCCACCAGCCCGATGGAAACACAAAACTGAAAAGCGACCATTCCCTTCCTCAGAAGTGAAAGGTGTCCGCCGGAAGACTGCCCGGGCTTCAATGCGTCGACGGTATCGTATCGTGATAGGACAATCGCCGGATAGAAGCCGGCTGCCAGACCGGTCAACAATGTCACCAGTATGACCGAGCCCGCGAACAACGGCTGCAAAAGCGACATCAGGCTGAGATCCTTCAGTGTCATTTCCTGGACAAAACCTCGCATCCAATACGCGATCAGCAGTGCCCCCACGAGCGAAACGAACGCGATTACGACTGATTCCAGGATGTACTGTGTTCGAATCTGTGAACTCGAAGCGCCGATGGCCTTCCGCATGCCCACTTCTTTGAATCGCTGAACGGAACGCGCGGTGGCGAGATTGACGAAGTTTACCATGGCCAATATCAGAACGACCAGGGCCAGTCCACCCAGCAGGTAGAGGTATCTCAGATTTCCACCCCCCGGGAATTCAGAGCGTTTGTCCGATTCCAGGTGAATGGACTTCAGCGGCTGCAACTCCATGGTGGCCAACGAATATCGTTCGTCCGGAATGTTCGAAAGTAAGGTGCGTTCAATTTCAGATCGAACGATTTGAAGATCTGCGGCCGGCTCCAGAAGGAGGTAGGTCTTGAGAACGCGGTTGGTCCAGTTGAATGGCGTGCCCCAGGTCCCGATCTCCTCCAGATAAAGAATGGTCTCCATCGACAAAACGTAGTCGAACTCGATGTGGGACGGTCCAGCATTGCCAGCCAGCACTCCTGTAATTTCGTATGCCCGGCGACTCGGTGTATTGCTCACTCCCGCAATGTCAATCGTCGATCCGATGGGGTTGTCCGGCAGACCGTACTTTTCGATCATATCGCGCGAGATAATCATCGTGAACGGCTTCTGCAGAGCCAATTGCGGATCGCCAAGCTCCAACGACCAGGAAAACACGTCGAACAGACTGGCGTCGGCAAAAACACCGCTCTTTTCAGGGAGCACGATATCGTTGCTCGAAAAGACGACCTGTTCAAATGCACCATTTTTGATGCGGACGAATTCCGCGACTCCAGGAACGCCTGCCTCAATTGCTGGCGCCCAGAGCTCTGGTGTATTTGCTGTGTTGCCGACTGTGAGCCGAACTATATCGTCGGCCTTCTCGTGATAGACATCATATCCGAGTTCATTTCCGGCGAAAATCAGAATCCAGATGCAGCATGCCAGAGCAACGGCAAGGCCGAATGAAGAAATAACCGCGTAAATGCCGGCGCGCTTCAAGCTCCGTGCGGCTGTTCTGAAATAGTTGACAAACAGGGGTGAAAACCAACGGGCGGTCAATCGGGCACTTTGTCCCAAAGCAGTGTCTGCATACCGATTGTCTCGAAAGGCAGGTGCCAATTCTGTCGGTGTGCCAATCGAATCCACGGCTTTCATGAAGGCTGTCCCTTTCGGCCAACCGCCATCAACGAGATGCTCGAAGCGATCTCTGAGATGCGATTCCAACTCATCCAGTTCGCCCGGCCAGACATCTGAACCGGACGTGTACCCTTTTCGCCACGATGTGATGGCTCGTTCTAGGTCAAACGTAGTTCCAGATTCCATGCCCTTCTCATGATTGAATTTGTCGCTTCCCACTGCGCCTTCATTTGCCTGAACGCTTCGTGGCCTTCGTCCGTAATGCGGTAGTATTTTCTCTTTCGTCCCGTTTCCGAACGACCCCACCTCGATTGAACCAATCCTTCTTTTTCCATTCGATGCAGTACCGGATAAAGCATCCCGTCTTTCCACTGGAAGGCTCCCTTCGAGATTTCACCAACAAGCTGGATGATCTCGTATCCGTAGCTCTCCTCCTTTTTGGTGAGAATCGCCAAAACCAGGGATTTGGTCGTTGCTGCGTGTAAAGCTGAAGGGATCATGTGACGTCGTTCGCTGAATAATACATAGAGTCATTACGTATGCAATTTCGAACAGTTGCATAGAGACGTTATGTATTGTGTTTGACAGCGTCAGCACTGGGAAGGATTGCAAGCCAGATTAAAATCGTTTTGGCGCGACAGTCCGCTGAAGCACCTCATCCATTTGCCGATGGCTAGCTAACTACTGCGAATCGGCCTCTCCAGAGAGACGAGCCTCCAACATGGCTGTCTCCACGACGAGCGTCTGAAATCTTTCGTCCGAAAATACCCGAACATCCCCTGAATCGACATCTTGCTGTGTCAAAGACTGTCCCAGAGAAGTCACCCAGGAAGGTTGTCCCCGCTCAAAATTCGTGATCAAGACAAAGTCCACATCATCAAGAGTTTGGCTCAGTTGATCGATACCGGAAGGAAACCCTCTTGTTTTTCGACGGGAGTACCACCAGGCCTGCGGTGTCGCAGCGGTCATTAAGACGGCATCCCTGGGCGAGTTGTCGCTGACCCACACCATGGCTTCCTTGAATCCAGGACCTCCGAGCGTGGTCGTGTTTCGGATGTCTGAAGAACGAGTGGGGAAGATGACTCCGAGACAGATCGCTCCCAGAACGCCGATCGTCCAACCGGGTACTCGTGACCCAACAACTTCCTTCCAGAGGAAGTTGAGACCGGTCCCGGCGATGATGGCAAGAAACGGAAGGATCGCAGAAATGAGCCTCACTTCCTTGTACCTGTATCCGCTGAACCATCCCCAGAAGAAGACACACACCAGCAACAGCATCCAATTGGTCAATGACCTCGAGCGCAGGATTGTCCACGTACCGAGAACGAACAGGATCAAGACGGGCCACGAGAGCATGGCAGGGAGCTGTTCAAAGTAGAAATTGGATGGCATCGACACGCCCGGCAAATAGGTCTGAAGCTGCCCGGACGCGGTTTTGAATCCTACGAGCGCATCTCCGAACGTCAGATATTGTCTGAGGAGCCAGGGCCCTACCAGGACGAGGGCCCCAACAGGAGACGACCAGAACCACTTGCTCTGGAGGGCAGACGAGAGTCGTTGCCGATCCCGGAGAAGGAACGCGGCCATGATCAACATTGAGATCGGCCCAAAAAGCACGGCCGTGTACCTCGTCAGAACGGCCATACCCCAGGCAATCCATGCCACACCGAAATAGCGGTGATCTTTTTCGAGGCCGATGATAAAAGCCAAAACGGCGGCGCTGAAGAACAGGCTGAAAGGGGCCTCGGACAGGAAGAAGCTCGATTGAGACCAGAATTCCGGAGTGAACGCGAGTATGGCGCAGCTAATCGTCGCCACCCGTCTATCCCACAGCTTTGAACCCAGCAGATAGATCGCGACAAGCCCCAGAAGAGAGAACAGCCAGACGCCCGACTTGAGGGCCACGTCATCGAAGCCGCCGCCGAGTGTAGCAGTCAGCACCCCTGAGAGCGGAAGAAGTGGAGGTCGAAGGCTGTTCGGATGACCGGAAATGCTGAATCCGTCCCCCTCAGATATCGAGCGCGACAGGGACGCATATTCGGCCTCGTCCCACATAAACATGCCGTGGGAATCGAGAGTCAGGCCATAGGCGATGCCCGTTGCAAGAACGAGAATCAGAATCGCAGCGTGTTCTGTGAGCCAGGCCTTCATCGTGCGAACAATTCCGAAATAAGCCTGCCTCCCAGTGACAGGCACAATTTCATTGTTGAAGCCGAAGAACGGTGATGTCCGGCATACCGGACGCCTTCGCGCGTGGCAAACTCTGTGGTTTTCAGATTCATTCGGGCAGCGCGAATCGTGCTCTGCAATTCGATGTCGTGGCCGTCAGCAGTTAGCCCGAGTCGTGCAAGCGACGAGGTTTTGAAACCCCTGAAACCGTTGATGGCGTCTCTGATATCAGAACCCCAAACGGCACGAACCAGCCAGCCTCCTGCCTTTCCGAATCCCTTTCTGATTCTCAAGGGATCATCCGAGTCATCGGTTTCAGCTCCGGCCAAGCTGTATCTCCCGGCCACAACCAGTTCATTCCCCTGTCGAAGCAAGCGAAGCATCTCGCCTAGATCTCCGGGGTCTTCGTTTCCGTCGGTCGAAAAGAAGATGACGTACTCGGTGGAAACGAGTTCAACGGCCGTGCGGAACGCCCGGCCTCTGCCTCTCCGGGACTGGGTGACCACCTCGATTTCAGCGCGACGGTACAGATCCACCGTTCCATCGGTGGACCCGCCGTCAATCGCGATAACTGAATCAAAAAGATCCAGGTTCAGCTCAGGTAGCAATCGAATCAGGCTTTCTTCCTCATTGAAAGAAAGCAGGACCAACGTGCATGATGTTGAGCTGAGTGGTTCTATCTGGTCCCTTCTCTGCTTTCTTCGTCCCACTTCTGGGCGGAAGACACATCGGGCACGCCCCAGTCTTCACCATTCCATCCGTTGAATCCTTCCATGCGGAAGGTCCAGAAACCGGTTGTCATGTCTGAGATAACGATGAGTCCGTCTTCGTTGCGGACGTCAATTCCGAATGCGCCGTTAGCCACGCCGCCTGACATACCACCATCGCTTCTCGCACCGGTGAAGGTGTCGAAATAACCCACGGTCTG
The DNA here is from genome assembly GCA_964512485.1 of uncultured Rhodothermales bacterium. Lineage (GTDB taxonomy): Bacteria > Bacteroidota > Rhodothermia > Rhodothermales > UBA10348 > CAZEHJ01. Next base: position 20,672 of record CAZEHJ010000059.1, read on the forward strand.
AGGATTTTCCGGGTCCATCAAGGAAAACACCTGTAGTCCGTCATGATAGCCAGAGACAAAGACATAGGGCCAGCGAACCTCATGATTGTGAACCAGACCTTCCCAGTTTGCGGTCCATGCTGAAATTGGCTGTCTGATGTTGGACACGCCTTCGCCTTCCAGTGCTGGCTGAAGGTCGAAAATTCTCAGCGGCGCATACTTGTATTCGGTCTCAGCGACGACATACCGGCCGTTCGGTCCAGGTGTGAAGGTGTGACCTGAGCGAACACCACTGATTCCGGTAAGGGTGACCAGGAGTTCCGGGTTGTCGAGATCGGTAAAGTCGTAGACATAATATCCGCCCGTTCCACCTCCGTAAAAACGATCTGTACCCGTGTCTGTGTGATATCCCGCGTAGAAATCGTGGTATCCACGCCGTGTGTTTTCAGCCGGTGTAGGAATCTGGCCGACGAGTGCATTTTCAACATCGCCTTCAACTACTCTGCCCAAATCGTAGACATTGGCGAACGGTCCGGAAACCGTGCTCAGAAGCAGTACGCGCCCTGAGGAGTGCTTGTAGACAAAAATGTTGTGGAATCCCCCTGGAAGTTCAGGCTCGCGGATGCGCGCTACCTCTTCCACGGTCGACGGATCAGGAAGTCCGGTTACGTCCAGAACGACGGCACCAAGATCGCCGTCGGGACCAGCTCCGCGAAACTGAAGGGACTGAACCACATAGTAGCGTCCCGCCCATTTGAAATGCTTCACATCCATGGCTCCCGTGCCCACATGAAGATCCTGGTTTTCGATCCTCCAGCGGTAGATAATTTTGGGATTGGATGGGTCTGACAGATCCACGATGTCCGTGCCGCGAGGTCCCGCCTCTGCATACTTCATGCGAGAGACGTAAGCGTAAGGCCGATTCATCTCCTGTTCGAGGTCCATGTCGGACACACTCAGTCTCGGACCCAGGGGCAGGTGTCCGAGGACTTCCATATTGTCGCTTCCCCGTTTTGTCACAGTGTTCTGCGCCGATGCAGGATTGTATGCGAACGCGACGATCATCATCGCCAACAGGATTGTGGTAGTACGCTTCATTTCAGTTTCCCTCTTCTGAATACTGTTATTGTGTGCCTTCTTTGGATTCTTCGTCCCATTTCTGAACGCTTGAAATATCGGGTACACCCCAATCTTCTCCGTTCCATCCATTGAATCCTTCCATGCGGAAGGTCCAGAAACCGGTGGATATATCTGAGACGACGATCAGCCCGTCGGCATTCCGTACATCTACTCCAAAGGCTCCATTTCCTACATTTCCACCCATCGATCCAATATCGCGGCTGCCGGTATAGGTGTCATAATACCCGACAGTGGTTGGGTTTTCTGGATCCATCATGGAAAAAACCTGCAAGCCATCGTGGTATCCTGACACAAAAACGTATGGCCAGCGGACCTCGTGATTGTGGACCAGGTTTTCCCAGTGGGCAGTCCAGGCTGAAATGGGGCGATTGATGTTCGACGTCTCGCCATCAAGTCCAGGTTGCAGGTCAAAAATTCGAAGCGGAGCGTACTGATATTCTGTTTCCGTTATCAAGTACTGTCCTCGAGGTCCGGGAGTAACCGTGTGACCACGATTTACTCCTGTAATGCCGTTCAGCGTCAAAAGAAGATCAGGATTTTCCAGATCGCTGATGTCAAAGACGTAATAGCCTCCTGAGCCACCGCCGTAAAAGCGGTCGGTGCCTGTGTCTTCATGATATCCGGCGTAGAAATCGTGATAGCTGCCGCGAGGTCCCTGGTCGCCGGGAACGGGTATAACAGAGGCCAACGCGTTTTCACGATCACCCGCTATGAGCTTTCCAAGATCATACACGTGTGCGCCTGGTCCTCGGACTGTCGTCATCAGAAGGACACGTCCATCTGAATGCTTGTAAATAAAAATATTGTGGAATCCGCCGGGCAGTTCCGGTTCATGGATGCGGGCAACTTCTGTTACCGTCGTGGGGTCTGGTAATCCAGTGACATCCAGCACTACTGCGCCTAGGTCGTTGTTCGGGCCGGTTCCAAATTGCATGCCCACAACGACGTAGTAGCGTCCATCCAGCTTGAAATATTTGGTATCCACGCCGCCACTTCCGGTATGTAGCGCCTGATTTTCTATACGCCACTGAAGAATCACTTTCGGATTCGACGGATCAGCGAGGTTTATGATATCCAATCCTCTGTCTTCCAGGCCTCCTCGGGCCTTCCGGGTAACGTATGCGTAGGGCCGGTGCATTTCCTGCTCGAGGTCGAGATCGGAAACACCCATCATCGGCCCCAGAGGCACATGTCCGAGTACTTCAATGTTTTCTGAACCGGGATTGAGCGTGGTCCATGGTGTGTTTTGCTGTGCGTCAGCCGTTTTCGGCGTGAAAGACACTGCAAAGGACAACAAGAGAGTAAATGCTGATAAACGCATGATTCTGTGGGGTGATGTTATCGAGTGCCTTCTTTGGATTCTTCGTCCCATTTCTGGACGCTTGAAATATCGGGTACGCCCCAATCTTCTCCGTTCCAGCCATTGAAACCATCCATGCGGAAGGTCCAGAAGCCGGTTGAACCGTCCGAAATGACAATGAGGCCATCTTCATTGCGGACATCGACGCCAAATGCGCCATCCATCACGCCGCCATTGTCGCTTGTGATGGTGTCGTAATATCCGACCGTCTGCGGATTCTCAGGATCCATCAGGGAGAATACCTGGAGTCCATCCAGATATCCGGAGACGAATACGAATGGCCAGCGCACCTCATGGTTGTGTACGAGGTTTTGCCAGTTTGCGGTCCAGGCAGAAATTGGTTGACGGACATTCGAAACTTCGTCGGACTCCAGAGCAGGCTGCAGGTCAAAAATCCTGAGTGGGGCATACTTGTATTCAGTCTCGGCGATGACGTAGCGACCATTGGGTCCCGGCGTAAATGTGTGACCGTAACTGACACCGCTGATACCGGTCAGCGTGACTCTGAGTTCAGGGTTTTCAACGTCTGAAATGTTGTAGACATAGTAGCCGCCGGATCCACCTCCGTAAAAGCGATCCTCACCGCTGTCGGGGTGGTAGCTGGCGTAGAAGTCATGATACCCTCTTCGAGCCTGCGAGTCGCCGGGGACGGGGATGTTGCCTGCGAGCGCATTCTCTGCGTCGCCAGACACAACTTTGTCGAGATCGTACATGTTGGCGCCCGGTGCGCGAACCGTTGTGATCAGATACGGAGTGCCATTTGAATGCTGGTATATGAAAATGTTATGGAAGCCACCCGGAGAATCAGGTTCTCTTATACGAGCGACCTCTTTCACCTTGCTCACATCCGGCAGATCGGTCACATCGAATATGACAGCTCCCAGGTCGTTGTCCGGGCCCTGGCCAAACTGCATGGACAGAACGACATAGACACGTCCTCCACTCTTGAAGTACTTGATGTCCAGCCCACCGACACCCGTGTTCAGATCGTCGTTTTCGTTTACCCAGTGGAGCAGAAGCTTTGGATGCGCCGGGTCGGATATGTCAATGATGTCCATTCCGCGGTCATAATTGCTCCGATACCGGGCGCGAGCCACGTACGCGTACGGACGATCCATATCCTGTTCCAACTCGATGTCTGCAACTGATTCAGCGGCTCCCAGTGGCAGGTGGCCTTCGACCGTGATATTGTCGCTGCCTCTTTTGAGGGGCGTAGCCTGTCCAAACACCGATGAACTGCTGATTGCCAGAAAGGTGATCAAGAACAGGATAGATGAGGTCTTTTTCATGATGTTGATTTTGGTAGGGCTACTTGGTGCCTTCTTTGGATTCTTCATCCCACTTCTGGGCTGAAGAGATGTCAGGCTGC
>CAZEHJ010000060.1:0-23895 GCA_964512485.1 uncultured Rhodothermales bacterium
GTACCGCGTACGGGATTTGAACCCGTGTTACCGCCGTGAAAGGGCGGCGTCCTAAACCCCTAGACGAACGCGGCATTTGTAAGGACTATGTCTCAAACTATGGTGCAATCGAGTGAACGAATGTCACACAGCTCTTTGGGGTGATCGAGGGGAATTGAACCCCCGACCTCCAGGGCCACAACCTGGCGCTCTAACCAACTGAGCTACGACCACCATGAAAATCACAGACCGGAAATATATGGCGGTAAGTAAATGCGAGGCAACCGCCTGTCGTTTGAACTTTTTATGTACTTCGCAGATTCAGCGAATAATCGCGACCTTTCCGTAGCCGGTTCCTTCGTCATTCTGGCCGACGGCAATTACGAGATATACGCCCGAGGAGACCAGATTGCCGTATTCATCCCTTCCATCCCACCGAATTCTGCCCCCGCGAGCATCCAATCTACGCACCAGATTGCCGGCAGCTGTCACTATTCGAATTGATGTTGAAGGAACCAGTCCTTCGATAAAAATACTTGGATGAGCGTCTCCGCTGAGGCGAACTGGGTTGGGAAACACCGTCAATTCGGTGGCTTCGCTCTGTGGAGCGATCGCATCTGAAGCAAAACTGGCCAGTCCTCGATCTGTAGAAAAGTACACTTCTCCCGATTTGTCGTCGACTCCAACAGCCAACACTTCGTCTGAAAAAATGGGAGAGTTGTCTACGGTGAAATGGTGCACCACCTCGTATCCACCTTCAACCGATTCGACCAGCCAGGCTCCGTCGTCCGTCGCGAACCAGAGACGTCCTGCCGGATCAACAGCGATATCATGGATCGTGAGGCCGAAGAGCATGAACGTGCCTCTGGATCGATCGGCCCATTGAGGCCAGATAGCTATTGCCGATGCATCCCGAGCTACTATTCCCGTGTTGATGAAGAATGCTGGACCACTGTCGGTGCCGATCCAGATCAGTCCGTCACGATCCTCGGTTATCGTATTGATTGAGACGGAGGGTAGCCCCTGGCCAGAGCCCCCCTGAACATCGAAGTATCTGAATTCGTCATCTGACGGGTTTTCCGGGATGCCTGTATCAAGCACCATGAGACCTTTGTTGCGCTTCAGATCCCTTTCGTTCTGAACTACAATCCACTTTTCATCAAACGAATCAACGTAAATCGGTCCATAAGCGTTGGAACTCGAAAACAGGCCTTGGCCAATTTTGGGACTGAAACCGGTCCATGTCCCTTCACTCGTCCTGAGATGCAGCGGTTTACCGCTCGCCCGCGTTGTGACCCAGAGATTCCCGAGATTGTCCTCATGTAGCCCGCCAACAGTTATAAAGTCGGGCGACCCGGTCTGCGGCTCAAGAGACGAATTGAATTGATTGTACAAGGTCAATTGATCGTCGACGTCGACCTGTACAACTCCGGCTCCTTCAGAGCCAGCCCATGCCCCCTCTGCTCCAGCGTGGACGTGGACAAAAGCGCCCTTTCCTTCCAGTTCCGCCCGGGTCAGAGTCGAGTAGTTCGTCCACTCACCCTGCGTGTCAAGATGATAGAATCCAGTATTGGGAGCATTCACGCCCGACAGCCATACATCACCCTCACTACCAATTGAAATCCGAGAAAACAGGCCGTCTGCAGGGCCAGAGGGTAGAAAGATTGAATTCATAACGGCATTGCCGGACCCTTCCGCGGGAACGGGACCTGTTCCAAGTCCCACATTTGCGTCAACAACCCACAGATTTCCCGCAGAATCAAGACGGGTCGATACCGGAAATGGCATGTCAGTCACAGAATGCGCGGACGATGAGCCGGTAGGTCGAACTACAACGACTGTGAACTCGGCGCTGGCAACGATGTGATCGGCACTGGCAGACATGTGGTTCACCTGCCGATTTGTCAGCCCCAACTTGACGTATTGACCGGAAGCCGAACGGCCATAAATATCCTCGGCAGTTCCGGCATAGAGCGATCCCGCCAGCTGTGCCAGAGAATACACCTCGACCGGATTGAAACTTGAAGCGATCCTCTCGATGGACCACGATCCTGGATCCTGCAGATTTGATCCGTCGAGAGGTGCTCGTACCACACCCTCTTCGGTCGCCGCCCAGATGGTCAATTCTCCCATCACGTCCGACTCGATCAGAATATCTTCGACCGACGTGGCTGCCGGCAAGCTTCCAAGGCGAGTGTACGAGTCGCGCACCTCGTTCCTGATTGGATCGAATACCACGATTCCAAAAACGGTCGCGATGAACAATGAATCTCCGCGAACCAGAATCTTGTTGATTCCTCGGGACGAAAACTGATCCGCACGTTCGATGTCGCGGAACGTCCGGATTTCACCAGTCTGGGCGTCGAGCCTGTCCAAAAGGCCATCCCCATATCCGATCCAGATCTGCGATCGAGCTTCATCTGCTTCGACGGCACTGGCGCCAACTTCAGCCAATCCGTCAACGACAGTAAATCTCGAAATCGTCCCTGTTGATTGCTCTACCGAATAAACTCCTCCGGTAGTCGTCACCCACACATGCGATGTCGTGACCGTGAGGTCGGTCGCATTTCCGAAAGAGGTGTGAGCTGTCCAGGTAGCGAGTGATTGAGCTTCAGCGACGTGAATGCCCATGAGGAGCAGAACCTGCGTCACTATTAAAATTTTAGATCGAATTCGCTTCAATGACAGAATCCAGTGTTTTGAAGTGTGTCCGCAAACGCAGATGCTCATTAATGGGTCCGCAGCTTTTCGTGAACCCTCTCCTCAAGCTCGATCCAATACTGGCCCAGGGTAGAACTTCTGTTCTCGGAAAAGGCATGAAAGTCAGATCCCCCCGTACGGAACAACCCCAGTAGTGCTGCCTGATTGGAATAATACTCAGACAGCGACTCATCATGAGAAGGATGAAATACTTCAATCCCGTCGAGTCCTCCTCGTACCAGCTTCAATAGAGTCTGATGAGATGTTCGGTGCCCCGGGTGAGCCAAAACAACAACGCCTCCCGCAGCGTGAACCTTCTGAACCACTTCGGCACCAGACGGAAGCGGTTTTTCCACAAAATGATCGTGTCCCGGTGAAAGATGAAGACGGAACGCCTCCTCCATAGAATCCACCGTTCCAGCATCTATCAACATTGAGGCGATGTGAGGGCGCGCGATAGCGCGCCCGGGAGCCGGTGTCGGAGCTTGAGCCGTCGAAGGAAGAAGTCCTGCATCCTTGAATCTGCTGACGAATTCAACAGCCCGCTCGTTTCGACGCTGCCGCTGCAGTTCAAGAAAATCCACGAACTCCGGGGCTGACTTGTCGAATCCGTAAGCAAGCAGGTGAACCTCTTCACCATTTTCCCTGGAACTGATCTCTGCTCCACCAACGAAGGCGATTCCCTTTTTTTCTGCTGCTTTGGCTGCTTCGTCTATTCCACCGGTCGTGTCGTGGTCTGTCAGTGCCATCAACTGAATTCCTGCGTCATGCACGCTGTCCACAAGCGCCGTGGGCGTCAGTTTTCCGTCAGAAACGGTCGAATGCATGTGGAGATCAGCTTTCACGATTCTAGTACACACCAATCGGCCTGGTTATCTATTCGTTCACGAACATTCGAAACCCGAAGTATTGCCAGACGTACGGCGACTCGTACCTGGTAAAACAGAGTTATTCTGATACCAGTTCGAGTTCTACGGCGGCTTTTTCTATCATCAGAAGACAAGATTCTGCAAACCGGCGGAACGAACACCCTCCCATGTCGAACGAATTGCACGAATTGCACGATGATGTTCTCGATGAGAACGTAAATGCTGGAGATCATGAAAATGATCTCCCGTTGTTTTCGTTGAAGGGATTATTCTTGCCCCTGGGGCTTGGGATCGGGGTTTTGCTGATAATCGCCTATTTCACCTGGGATGAAGGGGCGATCAGTAAGTTCATCTCCTCTGTCAATCCCGTAATAATGTCGGGCGCACTGTTGATGATGGTGCTTCGAATCATTTTTGGAGGATGGAGAATAAGCTTCGTTTCCAGACATTCTCTGGGATTCATGGCCGGGATCAGATCCCAATTGATGTGGGATTTCGCCTCCAATATTTCCCCAAGTGTAGTCGGAGGTGCTCCTCTGACCGCCTACTACATTTCGCGGGAGTCCAGGGTATCGTCGATGGAGACAAAGCCATCTCGAAAAGGCCCAATCGCCATCGGCGACGCTTCAGCGGTCATGACCTACGTGATGCTGCTCGATCAAGTCTGGTTCGCTCTGTCTGTACCCGTCATCCTCTTTTCAGCCTTCTATATGGAGGTGATACCCTCTTCAGTCGGAATCGTTGGAATGTGGACAGCCGTCACCTACTTCATCATCTTGATGGCCTACGCAGGGCTGTTCGCTTACGCCACCCTATTCCATCCCGAATTGCTGGTGCGCATCGCGTCGAAGATATTCAGCTGGCCGTTCCTGAGACGTTTCCGTGATCGGGTCTTATCCGAATTGGAGCAGTTCAAGAGTCGCTCAGCGATTCTGAGGCGCCAGAAAAGCGATTTCTTCATTCGTGGATTCCTGCTGACCACAGGCACCTGGCTGGCCCGTTACTCGCTGGCCGTCTTCGTCATCTGGAGCTTTGTGCCAGATGTAGATTCCCTTCTTCTGTTCATGAGGTCAATCGCCATGACCATATCTGCTCTCGTCATGCCTACGCCGGGCGGAGCCGGGGGAATCGAGGGGCTCTATGCACTTTTCTTCAATGATCTGTTGCCCGATCAGTCTATGCTGGTACCTTCTCTTCTGACCTGGCGAATCCTGGGATACTACATATTCCTGGTTTTCGGGATCACCATCTCAACGCGTCACATCCAACGGTCTGCCTCCAAGTCGTAGTCTCGCCGCGCTCTCGAAAGACCGTCGCTTCAAGAACGTCCGTAATCGTCCTCGAGCCTTTCAATATCGTCTTCGTCACAGATTCCCAGCTGCGTCTCGATGATGATCAGGTCTTCTTCGGCCACGTTTCTGATGCGGTGAACTCCGCCGACAGGAATGAACACCTTGTCGCCCGGGGAAACGGTAGTCAAAGAATCGTCGAGGGTGAATTCCCCAGTTCCGGCAACGATTACCCAGTGCTCGCTCCTGAGGGCGTGACGTTGCAGAGAAAGCCTTTGACCGGGATGCACGATAATTCGCTTAACTCGATACCCGGTTTCATTCAGGTATTCTTCCCATCGACCCCAGGGTCGGTCATCTGCGTCGATCCAGTTCTCAGCCATGGAATTCACGCTAGGACGCGCTCGCGCCTTTTTCAAGTTCGTCTTCCGCAATCTTTCCAAATGTACGCAGCCCTGTCCAGAGAATGCCCATCCCGGCGATCATCGAAATCCACCACGGAAAACCGAATCCAGATGGAATGATACCAACGAAGATCGCCACTCCACCAACAAACAGTGCATATGGCAACTGTGTACGGACGTGGTCGATGTGGTCACAACCCGAAGCCATTGATGAAAGAATAGTGGTATCAGAGATGGGCGAACAGTGATCACCCCAAACCGCGCCTGCAAGAATAGTTGAAATCGTTGAGTACAAGATGTAGTAGAATTCTGCATCTGCCATACCATTCACTTCCATCACGGCCCAGACGAGAGGCACGACAAGCGGAAACAAGATCCCCATCGTTCCCCAGCTCGATCCCGTGGCAAAGGCGGTCGCGGCTGCGAGCATGAAAACAACAACCGGTACAAGCCCTGGATTCAAGGCGTCGCCCAGAACAGACACCAGATACGGCGCTGTGTGGAGAACTTCGGTAACAAGCGACAACGACCAGGCCAGCATCAGAATGATCATGGCGAACATCATGCTCTTCAGCCCGGCATACCATGCTTCAACGATCTCCCCGATATTCAGAATTCGCTGAGCCGACGTCAAGATGCTCGCGACGAGCACGGCCGTGATCGAGGCCCACATCAGCGCTTTATAGGAATCCGCAGAATTGATGATTTCCTGGAACGAATCCCCCGTGCCATCGGCCCACAGGCTGACAAGGACACCAAATACCAGCACGAACACCGGAATGATGGCATTCATCGCTCGGATCTTGATTCCTTCTTTCGGCGCCGTTTCTTTTCCCGAAACGGCTGCTTCGTCTACGTCTGCACCCGGCCTCACGACCTGACCGGTGGATCTGGCCCTCATCTCAGCCTGGAGCATGGCACCAAAATCTCTTCTCGACAACGCCACGGCGAAAACAAAGAAGACGGCCAGAATTGGGTAGAAGGAGAATGGAATCGATCCGAGAAAGAACGAATACGCGGATCCCGAAAGGCCGTCGACTTTACCAATTGCATCACCGATCAAGCCGACCTCATATCCGATCCAGGTCGTGACGAGCGCCAGACAGGCAACAGGTGCAGCAGTCGAATCCACGATGTAGGCCAGTTTTTCCCTGGACACACGCAATCGGTCGGTGACCGGGCGCATTGTGTTTCCTACAACCAGAGAATTGGCATAGTCGTCGAAGAAAATGGCCAATCCGAGGAATCCTGTTGCGGATTGTCCTCTTGAAGGTGAACTGGCCCATTTCGAAATGATGTTGACCACACCTTGCATGCCACCGTTTTTCGATATGATCCCGACCATTCCCCCGATCATGAACGAAAACAAGATGACCTGTGCGTGGGATTCATCTGCGAAAGACTGGAGTACATATACCTGAAAAGCAGCCAATGCTCCTTGAAATGCTCCCGGAATTGAAAATCCGATCGCAGCCATGGCTCCAAACCAGATCCCCAGGAAAAGTGCAGGGACTACTCTTTTGAATATGAGTGCAACGACTATCGCTAGCAGCGGTGGAAAGATGGACCACCAACCTGAAATGCTTCTTGTGGATTGAACCAAAGCCGTCTGTCCGGCTCTGAGCAACGTCACGTCCTGAGAACCGGTACCCGAAACTGTCACACCTTCGGCAACCCATCCTCCTGCGCCGTCATCCCACTCGTCATCCCACTCAAAACCCACGGCTTCTCCCACACCGGCAACCGTATACGCATCGATTCCGAGCGAATCCCCTTCGACTGCGATGGCCACCGGAAAACCGATACCATCCAGAACGACCTGTGGAAGCGTCAATTCCTGCTCCTGTGCGTTGGCCATCAGGGCCAGAAAACAGAGAGCAAATATTCCAGAAAGGCGACGTAAGTCAGGCATAGATTTCATCAACTGGTTCCAAAAATGCGATCGCCCGCGTCTCCGAGTCCCGGGCGAATGTATGCGTTTTCATCAAGCTCCCGGTCCACAACGGCTGTGACAATCCGGACCTCAGGATGTCCCGCATGGACAAAAGCAATTCCTTCGGGCGCCGACACGAGTGTCACGAGAGTAATTTTCGACGCTCCCAATTCCTTGAGATGTCGGATCGCACCAGCCGCAGATCCTCCGGTTGCGAGCATCGGATCCACGACGATTACGTGAGCTTTTTCAATTCCCGAAGGAATGTTCGAATAATAGTCCACCGGCTCGTGCGTCTTTTCATCCCTGTACATTCCGAGATGGCCAATCCGAGCTTCGGGGAGAAATCGGACGAATCCATCGATCATCCCCAGGCCGGCCCTCAGGATGGGAACGACGATAACATCTTCGTCCACAACCCAACCATCTGTTGATTCAAGAGGTGTGCGTACCTGAACGGTGCGGATTTTGAGTGACCTCAATACCTCATATGCCAGAATCGAGGAAACGTCACGAATAGCCGATCGAAAAACACCGTAAGGTGTACCCTCATCTCGCAGAACGCTCAGGTCCCGCTTCAAAATGGGATGTTCGATTACTTCAACGTTTTCCATGTAGACAAGAGTCTGAATACGTGACTATCAGTCTACACGTGTCCGTTTTTCTCCCAAGGCTTACGCTGGAAATAGTCGTCCGTGATCTTCTTGAGCAGTCCCGAGAGAAGGATCAACGTGATTACGTTGGGGAGGGTCACCAATGAAAGGGCCACGTCTCCCAGATCCCAAATCGTTGTTACCGCAATCGTTGCACCCAAAAAGTGGAATACCAGGAATACCATTTTGTATGGAATGATCGCTTTTTTGCCCCACAGATAGTTGGCGCATCTATCGCCGTAGTAACTCCATGAGATCGCCGTTGATACAGCAAACAAAAAGACGCTGATCAAGACGATGTACTTTCCAAGCCATCCCATTCCGATCGGTGCGAGACCTTGTTCGAATCCAAGCGTCGTCAACGGGGAACTGTTTCGTCCAGCGTTGCCGTAAAGTGCGTCATACGCAACACCATCCGGCGATTCAGCCCTGTCTTCATCGGGGAAAATGGATCCAGTAAATGGCACGGTTTGAGCTTCATCTACGAAGAAGCGATCGACGCTTATGTCGTAAAAAGCGAATCTCGGATCTGAATCCGACGACACGACGGGGTAACCGTCGTTGACCTGGAAGAGATCAGGAGCGGACACGCCGGAAAAACTGCCGGTATCGTCGATCTCTACATACGAGATGTTTCCGTCGCTCAAATTCAGTTCAGTGGGCACTTTGGCGCTGAATACTCCCGTTGAAACGATCACGAGGCCCGTCATCGTACAGATCACGATCGTATCGATGAATGGCTCAAGTAGCGCAACTACGCCTTCCGATACAGGCTCATCCGTTTTGGCAGCGGAGTGAGCAATAGGCGCCGAACCCTGCCCGGCCTCGTTCGAGAAAAGTCCTCGTTGCACTCCGTAGCGCAGTGTAAACAAGAAGATTCCCATTCCGGTGCCGGCCACGCCAGCGGTCGGATTGAAGGCTTCCGTGAGGATCATTCCGAATGCCGGCATGATCAGTTCGATATTGAGGAAGAGCACGACGAGGGCCGCAAGGACATACACGCTGGCCATAACCGGAGCCAGAATCCCTGTCACCTTTCCAATTCGTGAAATGCCACCGATGATGACAGCCCCAACGATTCCAGCGGTGAACAGACCCGTAATCCAGGTGGCAATACCAAAGTTGTCGGCGACCTGTGTAGCGATCGTATTTGACTGGATTGCGTTACCCGTAAAAAACGAGGTGATCATCAGCATGAAGGCGAAAAACATCGCCACCGGTTTCCAATTCCATCCAAAGACGTCTTTGATTCCGCGCTCGATGTAATACATGGGGCCGCCGGCAACAGAGCCTTCCCACTTGGTGCCGCCATCCATGTTGATGCGGTAGTGCTGAGCAAGTGTAACCTCACTGAACTTTGTGGCCATCCCGAGCAAGGCGGTCATCCACATCCAGAACAGGGCTCCCGGGCCGCCCCAGTGAATGGCCAGTGCGACACCAGCGATATTGCCGGTTCCTACCGTGGCCGATAGCGCGGTTGTCAGCGCCTGAAAGTGAGATACGTCACCCGGATTGTTGGGGTCATCATATTTCCCCGAGGTGACGGCAAAACCGTGACCCAGCTTGCGAAGTTGAATAAATCCAAGGCGAATGGTGAGAAACGCGCCTGCTCCGAGCAGTCCGATGACCAGAACGGGTGACAGATAGGTATTTGCGATCGCAATAAAGTGCTCTAAGGCTTCCATGGATCAGGTAATTGGTTCCTAGGGACGAATCGGCCATTCGACATCAGAATTGATGAAATCAGTCGGTAAAAGCCGTTTTAAAACGAATAGGCGGCAATATAACCCGAGACCGTCGGGTGAGCAAACCACATTGAACAGACCCAAAAAAGTGATGCTGAACAGGCCCAGTGCGGTACAGGTGGCTACGTAGACAGCGATCTCGGGTCCACTTCCACAATTCTGCGATTCATCACCGCCAGAGTGCGCGCGGGAAAGTTTCTGACGAGCCGGTAGTCATGTGTCGCCATGATCACGGTCATACCGGAGCGGTGAAGACCGATCAACAGCTTTTGAATGTCGTCGGCGACGGTCGGATCAAGATTGCCCGTCGGCTCGTCAGCCAGCATGATCCAGGGCTCGTTGATTATTGCCCGAGCGATTACAACACGCTGCTGCTCACCTCCGGACAACTCGTGCGGAAATTGACGACGCTTGTGACTCAAACCGACCCTCGAAAGCACATGAAGCACGCGGTTTTTGACCGCCTTTCCGCGGTTGCCGGTTACATACTGCGCGAAGGCCACATTGTCGAAAACATTTCTGTCGGGCAGCAGCTGGAAATCCTGAAAGACAACGCCCAGTGAGCGACGGAGGTACGGAATGTCAGACTGTTTCATTTTGTCTGAACGAAAATCCGCAACGCGAACGACTCCAGAATCCGGTTCTGTTTCCATGTAGAGCAGTCGCAGGAGTGAGCTCTTGCCGCTTCCGGTTGGTCCGACCAGATATACCAGTTCACCACGCTCGATTTTTACGGAGACGTTTTCCAATACCGGTTTGGTGGCGATCTCCTGGGAAGAATACGAGATCGTTACGTTGGAAAGCTCTATCACAGGGTCAATCGATGAGGAATGATGGCGATCAGAAATGATGGCGCGGGAATATACACAGAAGGAGGTCGCTGAAGAAGTCCTCCAAACACCCCGTTCAGTCTTCGAGCTCCAATACCCAGTGAATCCTTTCTGCATCATCGTGGGCAGGGTCCAGGCTGAATCCATCAAACGCCGTCTTGATTCGGAATCTCGATCGATCCACAGCAGCGATAACCTGTCGACGCGTCCAGGCGCGCTGAACGTGGCGTTCGAAGAACTGGCCCTGCGGGGTTTTGATCTCGAATTCTGTCGTGTGCAGTCCGACTTCTATGTCGAATGAACTCTTTCTGACAAAACTGATAGCTCCGGATTCTCCTTCGTCCTCAAAAAATGCTGCGTTGTTGATTGAATTCGCTGGAGTGCTCTGATCAAAAATAACAATGCCTCCGGGCTTCAATCGATCGGCCATGCCCGCCAATATTCGATCCACACCTTCGTCAGTCCGGGCATAATTGAAACCATCATACATCAATAAAATGACGTCGTACAATCCGTCCAGGCCGCCCCAGTCACCCTCGAAGTCCAATTTCTGGACCTGGAAACGACCCTCGAATCTGTTCAGTCGATTCTGGGCCAATTCGAGCATCTCGGCGGACGAGTCTGTAGCCAGCACGTTTCCGACTCCCTGGTCCAGCAATTCTTCTGTGAGGAGAGCCGTCCCGGCGCCGAGCTCCAGAATGGACGGGCCGTCGCCCTCGGTATAGTCCGGCAGGTTCTCGTCAATCAAGTGCCACACGTAGTCTGCCCAGGCCTCGTAGTCCACGTGTTCCATGACGACGTCATAGATTTTCGCGAGCGCGGTGTAGGGGCGAACGGTTTTCACGATTCCTGTTTCTGCTCGTTCCGGTTTTTTCTCTGTTGGAAAACTTGGGCGGCCAGGCGGATAGCCGTTTTCAGACTTCCCTCGTCCGCAATGCCACCTCCCGCGATATCAAACGCGGTGCCATGATCAGGAGAGGTTCTCACGATGGGTAGCCCGGCAGTAAAATTTACTCCCTTGCCGAACGACAGAGCCTTGAATGGGATGAGTCCCTGGTCGTGATACATCGCTACGACCGCATCATATGCCTTCCAGGTTGCGCTTCCGAAGAAACCGTCAGCCGGGAATGGCCCGAAGACATCTGCTTCCAAGCGAAATCGTTTCATGGCGGGCATGATAATTTCTTTCTCTTCCGAACCGAGCACTCCGCCATCACCTGCGTGGGGATTCAGACCCAACACCGCGATTTGGGGAGAATCAATTCCAAAGTCTTGCCTGAGCGTCTCGACTGTCATGGCAATCGTATCCGAGACGAGATCCTGGCTTATCGTCGAGGAGATTCTGGAAACGGGAATGTGAGTTGTCACGAGAGACACTCTCAATCCTTCCGAAACCATCATCATCAACTCTGACTCGGAGGCCGTCAGCTTTGCGATAAATTCTGTGTGGCCCGGAAAATCATATCCCGCGGCTGCGATTGCCTCTTTCGAGATAGGACACGTAACCATGGCATCAGCGCTTCCTGACAGGCATTGATGCACCGCGCTCTCGACGCAGCTCATTGAATACGCACCGGAATGCTGATTCAATTGGCCTGGATGAAAAACGCCATCAGACAGACCGTCAATGGCAATGAAAGTCGAAGGCGCAGACCCACCACCAATCATCTGTGTGTAGTGATCGAACACGGCGGGAGACCCGACGGGCATCAATTCGACCGACTCCAGTAGATCGGAATCGGTAAAACATTTTGCCAGAACTTCGGGACCAATTCCATTGGGATCACCCATGGAAACGGCGATCCTGGGTTTTCTGCCGGTTTCAGATTTTTCTGCTGCGGCCATTTCTTCCGTAATCAATCCGAGCCGTAGGCTGGAGTTGCTATCGTTTCTTCTCGGCGTAATCCTGCAGGAATCTCGAGAGAAGACGTACTCCGAATCCGGTTCCGCCGGCTTTGTGATATCCCTTCGCTGAATCCAAAAACGCCGGACCAGCTATATCAACGTGGATCCATGGATAGTCGACGAAGTGCTCCAGAAATTTGGCCGCAGTAATGGCCCCACCACCACGTCCGCCTACGTTCTTCAGGTCGGCAACGGTGCTTTTGAGCTGTTCGTTGTATTCCTCGAACATCGGCATCGGATGCACGCGATCCCCGGAGGCAGCGCCGGCGGAGACGATGGCCTCGATACGTTCGTCGGCTCCTTTTTCCTCGTTGGTCATCGTTGCCGCTACAATATCTCCGAGAGCCACGTACGCCGATCCCGTAAGCGTTGCGAGTTCGACAACCAACTCGGGATAGAACGAGGAAGCATAGGACAGTGCGTCAGCAAGAATCATTCTTCCTTCGGCGTCGGTGTTCAGCACCTCGACCGTCTTGCCCGAATGCATGCGCACGACGTCGCCCGGGACGTAGGCCGTCTGCCCGGGACGATTATCCGTAGCTGGAATCAAACCGATGACATAAATGGGCAATTCGAGTTTGGCGACGGCTTCCATGGCACCGATGACGGCGGCAGCGCCGGACATGTCGCTTTTCATCGAATCCATCGAATTCTTTGTTGGCTTTAGGGAAAGCCCGCCGGTATCGAACACCACTCCTTTTCCGACCAGAATAAGCGGTCGGCTGTTGCGGGCGTGTTCAGGTTGCCATTCGAGCACAGAAAACGTCGGAGGATCCTCGCTTCCCCGATTGACCGCCAGCAGCCCGCCCATACCTTCTTCTTCGATAAGCTCTTTGTCCCATACGGACACGCTGTAGCCATGCTTTTTGGCAGACTTTTCGATGGCTTTCGAAAGAAGCACCGGAGTCTTCTCATCCGGCGAAAGATTGATCAGATCCCGAGCGGTACTGACTGCTTCAGAAATGATGCGCCCCCTGTCAGCTCCACGGCGGACCTGCTTGTCCTGATCGGCCGTCTGAATGACCAAACGTTGAGCGGGTTCGCCCTTGTCGGAATCGTCGGTTCGATACCTGTCAAAACGGTAAGACCCAAGAATAAACCCCTCAACGAGGGCCTGAGCGGCTTCATCACCATCCATATCACCGGGTGGGACTGCAATTCCTACAGTTTCTGCTTTGACACTTGTGGCAGTTTTTGCCCCCAGCGCAGATGCCTTTCTGAGTTTTTCCAGCGCGGTACCAGGCACGGATTCTGACGAACCGTCTCCTGTTCCTACCAGGACGACGCGTTTGGCCGTTCCTTCTTCGGGGTACAGTACCACGGAATCTCCGACATCTCCCTTGACATCGGCGCGAGCCCGTTCCACGACGTCGCCAAACGCGTCGGCCAGCGTATCCAGATCGTCAGACAAGCTGTCAGATCCGACGGGAACGATCAGGAGATCGACGTCCAGTTCAGCGAGTGAAATTGTTGAGACAGATACCTTCATTCTTTTTCTGTTCAGTTCTGAACGCCGAGCATCGAGAGGTAATCCGCATCTTCATCGGAGATGCCCCCATCGATTCCATCGGTGTTGGTTTCTATAAATTTTGTTGCCGACTCGACCGAGTTTCGGATCACCGATTCCAGATCAGCACGAACAAACGCGCCAGCGGCATTTCTGTGGCCTCCTCCTCCGAAACTCTGAGCCCACTTGTGGACATGGTAGTTTCCCTTCGAGCGGAAGCTGATTTTAGTCCCGCGCTCCGTTTCAGTGTACATCAGAGCAACGTTTACGCCTTCTATAGAGAGAAGGTGATTCACAAACCCATCCGTCTCTTCCACAGATGCGCCGGAATCCTTCAGGGATCGTTTCGACACGACCATCGATCCCACCAAACCGTTGTGATGTATCTGGACGGTTGACAATACACTACTCAAAAGACGTAGTCCTTCGACGCTCTTCTTGTCGAACACCTCCGAGTGGATCGAAGCAGAATCCATGGTAGACACTTCCAACAACTGAGCAATGTGCCGGTGCAGCTGTGGGGTTACGCTGGAAAAACGAAATGAACCGGTGTCTGTCATGATGGCAACGTAAAGAGCGACCGCGCCATCCTCATCAATTGCATCCAGATCCCACTCCGCCATCAGTTCAAACAGGAGTTCACCTGTTGAAGATGCAGACTCACGTCGGAGACTGAGGTCAAACCACGTTTCTGGATCGGTGTGGTGATCAATCAGAATTCTTGTACCCTGGCTGCTTTTCATCAGCTCTCCCACTTGTCCCAACCGGCTCACTCCATTAGTGTCGAGAACGACTACCGCGTCGGCATTGGCCAGCGCATCTACCTGGTCCAGAGATCCATCATAGACGATGATACTGTCGGCTCCAGGCATCCATTCGAGGTTATAGGGCATGGGATCGGAGTTGATCATCCACACCTGTATTCCCTTGGACGACAGAAACTTACCAAGTGCGAGCTGAGAACCGATGGCGTCGCCATCCGGTCGGGTATGCGTCGACAGGACGACTCGCTCGCAGCTGCTGAGCTTTTGAATGATTTCCTGAATAGTCTCCGTTGCCATCGAACGTCGGGTTGGGGGTCAAAGTGATCACTGCATAAAACGATGCAGTCTGGATTTAACCCTGAGCGTCAGCCAATGTTCGAAAAGAGGCCGCGATTAGCGTTGCCGCCTCTCAATATTCATCGTTGCTGAACGAATCGGCGCCCGTGAGACGTTTCTTGAGCTCAGGTCGAGGCTACTCGGCTGACATCAAGGATAAAGGCGATGGGTAGACCATTCGGAAGCCTTACGCTCGAACACGAGCCGATCGTGTAGACGGAACGGTCTCCCCTGCCAGAATTCAATCCGCTCGGGAATCACCCGGTAGCCGCCCCAATTGTCTGGTAAGGGAATTTCTTCGCCGGCGAATTTTGCTTCGAACTCGCGAACCTGATTCTCAAGCGTTTTTCTCTGGTCGAGTTCCGAGGATTGTTTGGACGCCCATGCTCCAATCTGACTCCCTTTTGAACGCGAGTGGAAATATTCCCCGCTTTCCTCCCGACTGATCCGCTCAATCCGGCCTTCAATCCGAACCTGCCGCTGGAGAATGGGCCAATGGAATAGGAGGGCCGCATGAGGGTTGCTGTCCAGATCCGACGCCTTTCTGCTGTCGTAATTGGTGTAAAAGGTGAATCCATCCTTTCCCACCGATTTGAGCAGGACCATTCTGGAAGATGGTTTACCATCAGAGGTCGCTGTCGATAGGGTCATGGCCTCCGGAAGAAACAGGCCCGATTTTCTGGCAGATTCAAACCAGCTTTCAAACAAAGAAATCGGGTCGTCTCCCGGTTCGGCATCGGTCAGACCGACGACGATACCCCTTCCTGCAGTGAGCAGGGATCGCAGGTTCTTGAAGAAGCTCATCGAATTGCGACGGCGAGAGTATCGTGATGATCGGCAATGAGACTTCGAAGGTAGGGACTAATGTTGTCGACTCCGCCAAAACCGGCTATTCGAGCCGCAGCTTCTTCCGCCTCAGGCAGAATACTTCCACTTTCAGCGAAATGTCCAAGATCTCGATAGCAACCAAGGGTGAATGAATCGACGGCGCTGCCAGCATCCCGCCTGAAAATAAAATTGACGGGACGATTCAAAGCGGTCAAAAAGGCATTTTCCATGCGCCTTTGACCCAGCAACTCTTCTGCCTTTCCCGGAAGTGCTTTGAACATTTCAACGTGGAAAAACCCCGATGAATCCATGGCGGGCCTGAGCACGGCGGGCGTGACGCCCCGCACGAACAGATCTTCCGTCCAGGCGATCTTGTCCGCCATTGCTGCCAGCGAAGAGTTCAGGGATGAACGACTGAGCGTTTTCTCAACCGAATGAAATTCAGTCCACTCCCCCATCGGGTGAATGATCATGAAATCCCACTGATCACCTTGCGAGTGACGCATCCACATAGGTCGCTCATCTCCGGCAGCCTCGATCGCGTCGAACCATTCGCTGGCATCGGCCATGAACGACCGAAACTCACCCGGTGTCGCTCTGACCAACTGTACCCTGTAGAGGTAGTCTCCCTCCACTGGTAGAGAATCCTGCGCTAGGAGGATCCCGGGATTCCAAAAAAGCAGGATGATCCAGCAAACGCGTAGATGCTTCATTTCAATTCTCCTGTTTCAAACGACCGTGTTCGAGTACAAGAATACGATCAGCCATCGATGCAAACTGTAGATTGTGGGTAACCAGGACAAAGGTCTGGTTCAGATCACGACTCAATCGCACCATCTCTTCGTGCAGTGCGTCTGCGGTTTTTTCGTCCAGATTGCCGGTAGGCTCGTCTGCAAGAATGAGGTCCGGTTGGTTCATCAGAGCCCGTGCGATCGCCACACGCTGCTTTTCACCTCCTGAGAGCTCACCCGGTCTGTGCTCAGCCCGATCTGTCAGACCGACCAAATCCAGCAGTTCCAGCGCTCGTGGGCGTGCTTCACCGGGCGATAACCCTTTCACCAGAGCGGGCATCATCACATTTTCCTCAGCGGAAAACTCGGGAAGCAGGTGATGAAACTGGAAAACGAATCCGATCTGGTCATTTCGAAAGGCGCTCAGCGATTCGTCGTTCTGGTCGAACACGTTTCTCCCGTGCACGATCACCTCGCCCGCGTCAGGGCGGTCAAGTGCCCCAAGCAAATGCAGAAGCGTACTCTTTCCCGTTCCTGATTCCCCGACGATGGCGATGACTTCACCTGCTTTGACAGACAGATCCAGGTCTTCGAGCACCAGTAATGGTCCTCGACCAACTGAGGGATAGGACTTTGACAGTTTCCGTACCTCGAGAAGCACATCCCCATTCATGTGGGTAGAGCTATTCATCACCGCGCTGAATTTCGTATTTGCTCATCTTGTTGTAGAGATGAGAACGCTGAATACCGATCGATTCGGCTGTTCGGCTGATATTCCAATCGTTGAGCATGAGTTTGTGTTCGATGAACAGCTTTTCGGCACTGTCCCTGAAATCAGCAAACTGCTCAAACCGGTCCAGCAGGCCCACGATGGGGTTCGCCGCCGATCCACCCGGGTGAACATACCGTTCCACATCAACGCCCGTGATTCGTTCGCCCTGACTCAGAATCGTGAGTCGCTCGACAACGTTGTGCAACTCACGCACGTTTCCACGCCAATCAAATTGTCCGAGGGCGCCCAATGCTTCTTTCGAAAAAGGTTTTGGCTCGAGCCCATTGCGACGCGCAATCCGTTCCGCAATGTTTTCGGTAATCACCCCGACATCTCCCCGACGCTCCCTCAGTGGCGGGACATGAATCAGAATGACCGACAGTCTGTGATACAGATCTTCCCGGAATTGATTCTCTTCAATCTGATTGAGAAGATCCTTGTTCGTTGCTGCAATTACGCGCACATCCACGGGTATCGAGCGATCACCACCTACCCGCGTAATAGTGTTCTCTTGCAGCGCCCTCAACACCTTGGCCTGAGCCGAAAGGCTCATGTCTCCGATCTCATCGAGAAACAGCGTTCCACCGTGCGCCTGTTCAAACTTCCCGATCCTCTGCTTGGTCGCACCGGTAAAGCTGCCTTTTTCGTGACCAAAGAGCTCACTTTCGATCAGTTCGCTTGGAATGGCGGCGCAATTGACTTCGATGACCTGACCGTCGCTGCGATTCGAAAGCCTGTGAATCCACTTGGCGACGAGTTCTTTTCCGGTTCCGGCTTCGCCCGTGATGAGAATTCGGGCCTCGGTGGGCGCTACCCGCTCAATGGTCTCTTTGATAGCCTTGATGCCCGGACTGTCTCCAAGAATCGGAGTCAGAGTCCCTGAGACTTTCTCGACAATCGTTTGGCGCATCCTCCGGTTTTCAGACTCGAGCTGACTCCGATCCATCGCGTTGCGGATCGTCAGAAGAAGTCGGTTCAGGTCGGGTGGTTTCTCGATGAAGTCATACGCTCCGAGGCGCGTTGCTTCGACGGCCGTATCAATCGTTCCATGGCCTGAAATCATAACGACCGGAACGTCGATCTGGTCTTTGGCGATGGCCGCCAGAACCTCAAGTCCATCTTTCTTGGGCATCTTGACGTCCAGAAGAACGACGTCAAAACGCTGCGCTCGCAGCTTTCCGAGGGCCTCTTCTCCGTCTTCTGCTTCTTCTACCGCAAAATCCTCGTATTCGAGAATCTCTCTGAGAGTTCGGCGAATACTCGCTTCGTCATCTACAACCAGTATGACGGGAACTGCCATTCTGAAGCCGGATTGTGAATTAGTGTGCTATTGCGTCGATCCAAGCCGGGCAAGTTGAAACTCAACATTCTGGGCAGCCTGAGAATCCGGGTAATCTTCCTGAATCGTCTCAAAAACATCCATGGCTCGAGAGTTTGAACCGGCCGCGGCATAAGCGCGCGCTGCCCGCTCAAGGTACATGGGTGACGTGATGTCACTTTCAAAAACGTTGGCAGCTCGCGAGTAAAGATCTCCGGCCTCGTCATAATCTCCGCTGAGTTCATGAATGGCGGCTTCTCCCGCAAAAGCAGAAGCTCCAATGTAATCGGCAGATTTTGAGTACGACTCAAAATATTCGAGTGAGCGATCCATTTCTCCAACGCGGAAGAGAGCATCGGCCGCATAAAACGTGGCGAGATTTCCAGAGACGGTTCCACCGAATCTGTCGGAAATATCCAGCAGACCTGTAAAGGAAATGTCTCCGTCAAGTGATGCCTGGTAGGAACCGGCTTCATACAGACGGACGGCCTCAGCCATCTCCGAGAGCGCAGATTCGTTACGGTTTCCCTGATTCCAATTCCAGCCCAGAATCAGCAGAACAACGAGGACAATTCCGCCCAAGATGCCGTAAGTGAGGTTTTTGTTGTTCTCAAAAAACCCGAGTGCCCGAGCATAGAACGTGACTACGGTGTCTTGACGAAGCTCGTGACGACGTGAGACTTTCCGGGTTGGATTAAGCGTTGACATGTGTACTTGAAAAAATCCCTTTAAATGACCACACCTTAAATGACCGCAAAGGCCACAATCAGTCGGTACGACCGATTTTGCGCAAAGACGCGTAAAATATCCTTTTTTCTGTCCGAGAGCAACGAAAACCAACGCGTTCATGCGAGGTTTCCCGATTTTTCGAAATCCATCCGCTCTACAAATTCTGAACGATGCGCGATCAGATCACGGCGGAGGTAGAGAATCGAACTGATACAAAGAAGATCCCGAGGGACGGCTACGCTCACGTCAAATGAAACGAAAGCGCTTTTCTTAACCAATACTTTTCAACAGTTGGATGCAACCTAGATGGCTGATGCCGAATTTTGGGGCTCACAGTTCTCCGCATTTATAAGGAAGCGTTTTCGACATGGCAATCAGACTGGGAATCAATGGATTTGGACGTATCGGACGTCTCGTTTTTCGTGCTATCATCGAACGGGATACCGACGAGTTTGAAATTGTGGGTGTGAATGACCTGACCGATGCACATACACTGGCGCATCTGCTCAAGTACGATTCTGTTCACCTGAAATTTCCCGGCGAAGTATCCGCCGAAGATGATGCAATCATCGTCAATGGACGCAGAATTCGCGTCTTTGCCGAGCGCAACCCTGAAGATCTTCCATGGGGAGAATTGAATACGGATGTTGTGGTTGAATCCACAGGAATCTTCCGCACCCGTGACAAAGCGGCGATGCACATCACGGCCGGCGCCAAGAAAGTCGTAATCTCAGCACCTGCGAGCGGTGCCGTGGATGCTACGATCGTGCTTGGTGTAAATGACGGTGATCTCACAGGCGACGAAGAAGTTGTTTCAAACGCCAGTTGCACGACCAACTGCCTGGCCCCGATGGTCAAGGTTCTCGACGATGCCTTGAGCGTCAAGAAAGGAATGATGACCACGGTCCACGCTTATACCTCCGATCAGAATCTCCAGGACGGACCACACTCAGATCTGCGTCGATCCCGCGCGGCGGCGGTATCCATTATTCCAACGACCACCGGTGCCGCTAAAGCGGTTGGGCTCGTGCTTCCCCATCTGGCCGGCAAGCTGGATGGATTTGCGCTTCGTGTCCCGACTCCGGATGGCTCGATCACCGATCTGACTGTCGAAGTCGGTCGCGAAACAACGTCGGAAGAAGTGAACCGACTCTTCAAGGATGCAGCATCGGGCTCATTGAAAGGTATCCTCGAATACAGCGACGAACCACTCGTGTCCATCGATATCATTCACAATCCGCATTCGAACATCTTCGATTCCGGCTCGACCATGGTGATGGGCAATATGGTCAAGATCGTAGGGTGGTACGACAATGAATGGGGTTACTCGAACAGAACGATCGATCTGGTCAAGAAGCTGTTCCAGGATTAATCCGGAAGGCACGCTGAATAATCCGACGGTCATAGTGATCAGTCCGACGGACATAGTGATCAGTCCGACGGTCACATCGACCATGTCATCCAGACATGTGTGATACCCGCGGCGCGGGTCGCGTTATGGAATAGCCATAGCGAGACCCGCGCCGCTCCCATTTCTTCCTCCATGTAAAATGCCATTCAAGAAACTTTCGGATCTGAATCTCGCAGGAAAGAATGTGCTCGTGCGTGTGGACTTCAACGTTCCCCTCTCCATTGATGAAGCGGGTGAACGCACGGTCGATGACGATACACGCATCCGCGCGGCTATCCCCACTATTGAATACATTTTGCGCGCGGGAGGAAAAGCCATTCTCATCAGCCACCTGGGACGCCCAAAGGGGGAACGCAACCCCGACTTCGGTATGGCTCCCGTTGGTCGCCATCTGTCCCTCCTATTGGGTTTACCGGTGGTCATCGCTCCGGACGTTTCAGGTCCGGAAGTCGAAGAAATTGTGGCGTCCACCGGCCCCGGAGAGGTCGTGCTGCTCGAAAATGTTCGCTTTGATCCCGGCGAAACTGTTAATGACGCCGATCTCTCAGGTGATCTGGCCCGACTCGCGGATGTGTACGTAAACGACGCGTTCGGCACGTCTCATCGCGCACACGCATCTACTGCCGGAGTGGCCCACTTGGTGCGTGACAAGGGCGCCGGATTATTGCTCCAGAGAGAACTCGAAACCCTTTCCAGAATCGTCAATCATCCCGAAGCCCCGTTTGTCGCCATCGTAGGCGGAGCGAAGGTATCGGACAAAATCGGGATCATCGAAAAACTACTGGAATCGGTAGATCACCTGCTTATCGGTGGCGCGATGGCGTACACATTCATGAAAGCGCAGGGGCATGAAACAGGTACCTCACTGACCGAAGACGACAAATTGGATCTGGCCCGCTCAGTACTGCAGGCCGCCGGCAATCGCATCCATCTGCCCGTCGACCACGTATGCGCCGACACATTCAGCAATGACGCTCCCTCCGTGATCACTGAAAATGAAATCCCGTCCGGTAAAATGGGCCTGGATATTGGACCCAAAACCTCGGCTCTTTATGCCGATCTCATTCGAGAAGCCAGGACCGTCGTCTGGAATGGTCCGATGGGTGTTTTCGAAATGAGTTCTTTTGCCGCTGGAACGCATGCCGTTGCTTCGGCAGTCGTGGAGGCAACAGACTCAGGAGCATTTACGGTGGTTGGGGGAGGTGATTCCGTTTCGGCTATAGTCGGCGCCGGTCTCGCAGATCGCGTAAGTCATGTCAGTACCGGAGGAGGCGCCATGCTGGAATTACTTGAAGGAAAAGAGCTTCCCGGCGTTGCCGCCCTGGAAACCTCCTGATTCTTTCGCGGAGTCTATTACCATGAATGATCACAACACTGGGGCCGAACCCGATCGCCCGAGAAAATCGGACGACAAGGGCGAGCCAGAAAAAAAGAGTGGAATTGCCATCGCCGCAAACGGACTGGCGAAGACTTTTACTTCCGCGTTCGGCAGAAAGCGAGTGCACGCACTTCGCGGCGTCGATATCGAGGTCCGAGCCGGAGAAATAGTCGGAATTCTCGGCCCGAATGGAGCCGGGAAAACTACCCTGCTCAAGATTTTGCTTGGAGTCGTATCCCCCACCGCGGGAACAGCGAAAATTCAGGGGCAACCAATTGGTCAGGCCTCGGCCAGAAAAAACCTGGGCTATTTACCTGAGAACCATCGATTTCCTCCCTATCTGACAGGCCGCCAGACGCTCGACGTGTACGGCAGACTCAGCAATCTGGAACCCAACATCCGGAAGGAACGCATCCCCCGATTGATTGAAGAGGCTGGCCTCTCAGCCTGGATCGATGTTCGCGTCGGTAAATATTCGAAAGGCATGATGCAGCGTCTCGGATTGGCCCAGGCTGTACTCAGCGATCCGGACATTGTCATACTCGACGAACCTACGGATGGCGTGGATCCGGTGGGAAGAAGGGAAATACGCGACAGATTGAGAGATCTCAAGTCCCGCGGAAAGACCATTTTGATCAATTCCCATTTGCTTTCAGAAATCGAACTGATCTGCGATCGAGTTGCCATCCTGAACAAAGGAGAGATCGTTCGGTCAGGATCCATCGAAGATATTGTCACCGAAGGATCCGGCGCGAGGCTTACCCTTCAGGATTTTCCGCCAGATCTGGATCTGTCTTCATTTTCAGTCCAGGTCGATTCGTCGGCCGTCCAGACGGAGATAATTCTCGAATCGGGCTCTGCTGAGTTACTGAACACATTGATAGACGTGCTGCGCGCCTCCGGGTGCTCAATCATGACCATTGAGAAGCACAGACATTCTCTTGAGGCCGGTTTCATTCACATCATTGAGCAGGAGGAGAACGAGAAATGAGAACGCTCTCTGGATCTCTCCTGCTCACGTTTCGCGAACTCTGGGCGATGCGCATTACGCAAGCCGTATTTGTCGTATCGACGATAGCGTGGCTCTTGCTGACCTTCGCCCTGAATCTGGAAATCGTGGAGGGGTCATTGGCAGCCATCAGGATTTTTGGCTTCGACTCGGATCCCACACAAGGCGTTTTCAATCCCGAAACCGAAGAATGGGATCAGGTAGCCCTGGGCGTGGATCAATTCCTTATGGGCATCAACGTGTTCGTGTTCGGCGCCTCGTATTTCCTCGGGACATTGCTCGGGCTTTTTGCCACCATGCCGCTCGTCTCCGGTTTTCTGGAACAGGGTAGAATCGATCTTCTTTTGTCGAAACCCCTTTCGCGGGCACGCCTTCTGAGTGGACACGTAGCCGGTGTTTGGCTGACTGTCTTGACGCTCGCATCCTACCTGGTTGGCGGGGTGTGGCTTTCCCTCTCCATCAAGACCGGAATGTGGCAACCCTCCCTGTTGGTAGCGATTCCGATCATCGTCGTCATGTTTTGTGTGATGTATTCCGTCATAATGACCATCAGCATCATATCTCGATCCAGTGGTTTGGCACTGGTGGTTGCCTATGGGCTCATTTTTATTTCCGCCATTTTCGCAGCCCACGATCAAATTGTACCCGCTCTGGCTCCATTTGCTGCGAATACATTCATGGGGATGTACCACGCTCTGCCCAACTTTATCGAAGTGGTTGCTATCCAGGCGCAACTCGTTCAGGGAGAGGCCGTAACGACTTGGTATCCGCTGATCTCCTCTCTCATCTTCGGTACAGTGACTTA
>CAZEHJ010000061.1:0-14495 GCA_964512485.1 uncultured Rhodothermales bacterium
TGAAAGGGCTTGGATGTCAGTCCCTAACGTGACTGTGGCTTCTCGTTGTTGAGTTGCCAGATATCGGCGTTCCACTGATCATCGCCAATCAGATGTTCAACGAAGTACTCAGCACGCAGCCAGAACCAGTAATCGCCCATGCTTCCATAGCCGTGGCGCTGCCCGGTGAAGAGGAAGAAGTCGAATCGTTTGTTGGCTTTGATGAGCGCATCGACCATGCGATACGTATTGGCCGGATGGACGTTGTTGTCTTCATCGCCCGTCGTCAAAAGGAGATGCCCCTTCAGATTGGATGCAAGATCCGGATTCTTGTCGATAGCATACTCAAACGTCACTTTGCCTGAGTCGCTGACCACTTCCTTGACGCCGTGGTGCTTCTCTGACCACCAGCGATTGTAGATGTCATTTGTGTGGTTTCCAGAGCTGGAAACCGCCACTTTGAAGAAGTCCGGATAAACCAACATGGCCGCGGTCGACATGAATCCACCACCAGAGTGGCCGTAGATTCCCACCCGGTCCTTGTCGATAAACGAATGCCGGTCAACAAGTTGTTCAACAGTCACTTTTTTGTCTTCAAGTCCGTAGTCTCGAAGATCCCCATATCCGTAGTTGTGATACCACTTGGACCGGTTTGGATGGCCACCTCGGTTTCCAACGGTTACAACGACCATGCCGAACTGAGCCAACGCGGTCTCGTATCGATTTGTTGAAAAGAACTTCGACACAGCTTCTGTCTGAGGTCCGGGGTACACGTATTCGACAATCGGATATTCTTTTTCCGCATCGAAATCAAACGGCTTGTACATCACGCCATACAGATCCGTAATGCCATCTCCCGCCTTGACGGTGAAGGGCTCTGGAAATTGATAGCCGGCTTCCATCAGCTTGGAAAAATCTGCTTCTTCCAGATCCAATACTTTTTGCCCATTCCGATTCACAAGAGTAGAGGCAGGCGTGGTATTGACCCTCGAGTAGTTGTCAACAAAGTAGTTGCCGGACTCATTGAAAGAAGAGCGGTGGTCATAGTCTCCAGGATTCAGGAGGCGCAGACCTGAGCCATCCATGTTGACCCGATACGCGTGATTGTAATACGGATCTTCTCCAGCTTCACGGGCATTGGCGGTAAAGAAGATTACGCCCGCATCTTCGTCAATCCGCGATATCCCGCGTACAGAAAATGCACCCGAGGTGATCTGGTTTTTGACGGATCCATCGGCGCCATACCGGTAGAGGTGGCCCCATCCATCACGTTCGGACCACCAGAGGTAGTCGCCATTTTCAAGCATCTCGAGCCGACGTGTTTCCACGTAGGTGTTCAGTCGTTCTTCAATCAAAACCTCGGCGTCTCCGGTCGAGGCATTTACTTTCATGACATCAACACGCTTCAGGTCGCGGCTGATACTGGTGTAGTAAAACACCTCGGAATTTTCGCTCAGCCACAGCGAGCGAAACGGTTCGTCGCTCGAGGGATATCGAAACTGACTCGCTGTCACAGTACTCAAACTTTCGTCCGTGAATCGATCGGCATTGACAGAAACGAGATTGTCGGACTCCAGGTCGTAGATTTCCAGGACACTTTTGCCGACATGTTCTTCACCCGGCATAGCGTACTTGTACGTCTCCAGTTGAGGTCTCTTGTTGCCGGTAGAGTGGATAATCCAGATGTCCCCAACCTCCCGCTGATCACTTCGTCCCGTGGAGAATCGTTTCGAGTCCTGAGACCAGGAAACGGAGACTCGTTTGCGCTTGTCCTTGTTTTCTTCCTTCTCCTCGGCAGTCTGGCCGCGACCTGAACTCGCGTAGGAAAAGTGCTCTACACCCTCTGTCGTCAGCTGAATCTCTTCAACTTCAACGTCGTCTTCGGCTTCCTCTGCATCGTCTCCGGTTTTTCCCACGCGAACTTCAAGAATCTTGTCGTAGTCGGCACGGCTCATCTTGTAAATGTTGTAGTCGCGGCCGAAAAGAACCGTTTCTCCGTCAGGGGAGATAGATGCCCATGATGGATGATTGTCGGGTTCTTCCCAATCTTCCATTTCCCTCAGAGTTTGCGAACTGACATCGAACTCGAAGTGGAAGACTTTTTTCTTGGTCTTTGCCTTCGGCTTCTTCTTTTCCTCTTCCTGATCATCTCCAACTTCCTCCTCCTCAATTTCTTCGTCCTGCGTCCCCTGAACTTCGAATTGCAAGGTATTTGCGTCTACGAACTTGATTCTCCTGATTCCCAGATGCTTTCCGTCTTTGGGATCTCGTGTAATGCGAGTGATTTCAGCGGCGAGTCGATCATTGTCAAAAATCTGGCGCTTGCTGCCCCTATTGGAGTCGACGATATAGTAAGAGGTACCGTCAGACGTTTCATACTGATACCAGAAGTTTTCGGTGCCTTCTATCCATTGCGGACTGACCGACGTGGAGTAAATCATGTCGTTGATTTTGTACGGCGCCCAGCGGGCAGCAAGATCAAAATTGGCCGTCTGCGCTTCATGATGCTGAGCAATGCTGAGCGTCGTGAAATTCAACGAGGTGAAGCTCAAGAGAGCTACAAATACAATTATGGTACGGCGATACATTGGACTCTTCGTTTACTGATGAACGGATACTGTGATGGATTCTTGAGGATAGATCTGGATATCTGCATATGAGAAATAATCTCCTGCCAGATCTTGTTCGATCGTAGTTCGAATCGAACGTCCGCGAACCCACAATTCTTGATGCTTACCCTGGAATGCGGCTCTCCAGAGCAGGTTTTTGCTTCCATGAAGCGTGAGCGTTGTTGAGCTGGTGCCGTCATGCCTGAGGCTCATAAGGCGTTCGTGATGCTCAAAGCCATTCAATTCGACGAAGTCTTCTTCTGTCGAAATGCGAGAAATTGTTGAAATGCCCAGATCATGTTCGAGTGGTGCAATACCCATGAGGCCGGTGGCGAGAGCTCCGATCACCGCGAACGACACTTCGGGATATTCTCTTCGAGGAGTGTTTTTGTCCGAGACGAGCATCAGCATATCGAGTGCTTCAGCGTGACGGCCATACCGGTAGAGAACCTCGGGCAGGTGTGACCTCATTTCAATATTTCCCGGATCGAACTGGAGCAGCGAAGCAGCCGCCAACCTGGCAATGTCTCTGTTTGGAATGGCGTCATTGTAGAGGGTATAAATACGCATTCCACCTCCATTCGCATTTTCGCCCGACGTCAGGTGCAGGTCATCGAAAGTGGCATCAGTTTCATTCCAGAATACATCCTCGATCAACTCGGAGACGCGCACAGCGCGGGTCAGCATGTCGCTTGCTCGGGCTGTCTCACCACGCGATGTCATAATTCCGGCGTAGGAGCGGTATGCGGCAAGTTGGAATGCGAGCAGGTCTACACCAAGTCCGGTGCTGCCCTGATTTCCTTCGTGATAACTTGGGATGCCACGGGCATATTGATAGTAGTCATCGGAATCAAAGGACTCTCTGTTCATATACCTTTTGCGCTCGAGAATTGTATCGGTACCGAGGTCCCATCTTTCCACATAGTCCGAGATGGTGCGCTCATAGAATTCCAGGAATACCGGGTGGTCGACATAGGCCAGGTCGCCGGTCCACTGATACATCCGATAGCTGGCGTCCAGAACATCAAAGTTCGCGGGAAGATTGTACCAGAAAGCTTTGTCGTCCCGATAATCAACGGCAGCGGGTTCGTCCTTGCGGTTGATTTCCCAATACGAACACCAGTCTTTTCCCTCGGTGATGTTCTTGGCGAAGCGGAACAGCATATTCCGGGTATGCTCATCGAGCCCAAGGAAATGGGCTCCCAGTGCCTGATGCGAGACGTCTCGCATACAAAATGCTTCACGGCCCGGGAGGGCGGCTTCGTACCAGAGGCCCACGGGATCGCTCCCATCGTGGGCATATGCCAACGCCTGAGTCCTGGCCCACTCAAATCGTTCCGACAGTTGATCGATCGATGACTTCATCGTCAACGTCTCTGGCGCCGGGATAATGGGAGGCTCAGCGCAACCGACACACAGTAGAACTGCGAGGATACAGTATATTGATCGCATGAAGAAGGTCGAGTGATGGGGTTCGAAGATCGGCTTCAGAAGCCGTAAATGGTAGTAAATGATGGTTCTTGAGAGCGTCAAAAGATGAAAAAGGAAGAGTTGGGACGGTTTAAAGCCATTCTTCTCGAATTGGAGAAGGAAATTGCAGCTGAAATCGCTCAGGACAGTGCAGCCGAATCGAGCATCGAACCTGACAACGCAATTGGAAGACTGACGAGAATGGAAGCTATTCAGGCCAAGAGCATATCCGATGCCGGGAAAACCCGACAAGGAAAGCGGCTGACATTGATTCGCCGGGCCCTTGAATCGGTCGAAGACGGCACGTACGGATCCTGTGTTAAATGTGGGAGCGAAATACTGTTGGGTCGTCTTGAAATTCGGCCTGAAAGCAGGTTGTGTGTGGGTTGTGCCTCCACGCGATAGAGCAGAAATGGAGCATTCCGCCTCAACTCATTCGGACGTACCTTTGGCAGCGAAACCGACATTCCAGCCTGGCATCTAGTCCGGCATCGGCGGTTTTACTGCACTATTCAATTTCAATTCCAGTGTTCGATCCATGCATGCTGGTCGCGTAACCATCACTCTCGCCCTGCTGGTGCTCATCTCCGGCTGTGCGTCTGAATTGTTGGATAACACAGGGGGGGATCCTCCGGATTCCAATATCCCTGATGTCAGCTATTCGACAGATGTTCAGCCCGTACTTACCGCTTCTTGTGGTGGATCGTTCTGCCATATCAACGGCGCGGCGGGAAACGTTCAACTCAATAGTTTTTCAAACGCGACGTCGAGTGTCGGTGCTCAATATGGCTCGGCGATCATCCTTCCAGGTGATTCCTCGACAAGTCCGCTTATGGACAAGTTGCAGAGTTCTCCCCGGTTGGGCTCCAGAATGCCGCTCGGACGGTCACCGCTCAGCGAAACGGAGATCACCATGATCGCTTCCTGGATAGATGATGGTGCACTGGATAATTGACGTTGACCAACAAGTTGAGGTGAATCGATCGCGAAACAGAAATCAGAGAATCATGAGAAAAAATAACCTGTCGAAACTCTGGCTAGTGTCAGTCCTGGCGGTGTCTACGGCCACGATGGCCACAGGTCAGAATGGGGTATCTGAACCGAAAATAGCCGAGATGATTTTCTGGACCCCGAACGTCATCATATCTCCTTCCAGCAAACAGGTGGACAAGGGAACGCGAGAATTTTCCATTCAACACGGATTCGGTCTTCTTTCGGGTGGCGAAAAAACGTTGTTTGGTCTGGATGATCCGGCCAATATTCGATTTGGACTGGACTGGGGATTGAAGGAGTGGTTCTCTGTCGGGGTTGGACGCTCGAAGTACGCGAAGACCTACGATGTCCGAGCGAAGGCCCGTTTTCGTAGCAATTCGCAGTTGATGGTGAACATTTTTTCGAATGTCGGCGTCGAGACGCTTTCTGATGGGCGCTCTTTTACCCAGCGGCTATCCTATTTCAGCGGGGTCATACTGTCCAGAAAGCTGTCTGAAAAGTTATTTGTACAGATGATGCCTGGATGGTCCCATTTCAATCTGGTCGAAAAAAATGAGCTGCCCGGGGGCGTCGTCGAAGAAGAAGTCAACGATCACGTGGTGGTCGGGGTATCGGCACGTTATCAGCTCAAACGCCGTGCCTCGCTACTTGTTGATTTCTTGCCGGCGCTTGGAGCCCGATCCGATGGATCCAACAACGTCATGTCCGTGGGAGTGGATTTAAAAACAGGGGGACACGTCTTCCAACTGTTTGTGCTTACATCGCAATGGATCACACCTCAGCATGCAATATCCCGGTCTCGCAGGTCGATTTCGGACAGGGATTTCGGGTTCGGATTTTCCATCCATCGCACGTTCTGGTAAACACGTCTGCTGCGCTCGAGCTACTGGTCTCAGCCATTTCAATCACGGGACCTTGTAACGAAGTCGTTCGAAACTCAACTAAACGTATCTGGCGTTACCCAGCGCCGGCCCGAGATAGTATCACCCGGGACCTGGAACCAAGATCAACAATCATGAGATCATCGAACTGTGCGTTTCTCGTTGTTTTGCTATTATTGGCTGTTTCGGCCTGTAGTTCAGACTCGAAGGACAATACGGGAGGAGGCCTCGTAGATCCCGATCCCGGGGATGGAAACGAGATGATCACTTTTTCCGCCGACATCCAGCCCCTGCTTGCCTCATCGTGTAGCGGTTCAGGCTGTCACATAGGCTCGACTACGAGTGGCGTCAGTCTTGGCAGCCACGCGGCGATTCTTTCAAGCAGGGGCCTGCAATATGGTGGGTTGATCGTATTGCCAGGTAATTCTTCCGGCAGTCCAATACTGGACAAACTCGATTCTTCACCCAATTTCGGATCAAGAATGCCCCTGGGTGGCAACCCATTGAGCAGCACTCAGCGTTCCGTCATTGCTACGTGGATAGATGAAGGCGCGCCAAACAATTAATCAAAAGTGTCTACTCGTTGCGACCGTGCTTTTATTGGTATCCGTCGCTCCTGTATTCGGGCAAAGCTACTCGTCTGACGTCGGTCACGTGGAGTTTCTGTCCAGTGTTCCGCTGCATTCGTTTGTTGGCTCCTCCGACGTGCTGACCGGCGTCATAAACTTAACCGATGCCTCGGTTGATTTTTATATCGATCTGGAGTCGATCAGGACGGGTAACCGGAAGCGGGACAAGGACATGAGAAAAACACTGGAGACGGATGAGTATCCATTCGCCGAGTTTTATGGCTCTCTGGACTCTACGGTCGATTCGCTGCTGAGCGAACCTCAGCCGGTGAAGGTATCCGGTGATTTTACGATCCATGGTGTGAGTCAAAAAATTGATGTATCAGGGACTCTTCAATTTGTCGACGGCGGCGTTCTTGTCAGAGCTGAATTCATCATACTGCTCGACGATTTCGAAATCACTCCTCCGAGATTGCTCGTTTTCAAAGTGGATCAAGAGCAACGCATCAGCCTGAGCTCAACACTTGAACGACAATGAAAAAGGTCCTTCTGCCATTTTTACTGCTAATGCTAATTTTGGCCGTCGTTCCAGACGCCAAAGCGCAGATTCCTCGAGAAAGATCGGGCTCCGCGGCGGTCGTTGAAGAATTGTTTTGGGCGCCAAGCATCATCCTTCAACCGTCCAGCACGCAAATCGACAAGGGCAATCTGGATTTCACGATCCAGCACGCCTTCGGTCTCGTTTCCAGAGGTGTAAAAAATCTATACGGGCTCGACGATCCGGCCAATATTCGTTTCGGATTGGACTATGGCGTGAGAGACTGGCTGAGTGCGGGAATCGGACGATCCCGTTTCGACAAGACCTTCGACGGTCGCATCAAACTCCGACTGACTTCAGATCCGGCGCTGAGAACGAATGTATTTGTCAACGCGGCCGTGGAAACGCCGGAGGACGGGAGGTCTTTTGAGCACAGAATGTCTTATTTCTCTGGACTGTTACTTTCACGCAAGATTTCTGAGAAGCTGTTCGTGCAGGTGATGCCTGCCTGGTCCCATTTCAATCTTGTGGACATCAACAAACTTCCTGATGCTTCGATAGAAGCAGGCGAAAACGATCACTTCATCCTGGGTGTGGCTGCCCGTTACGAACTTTCTGAGCAGGTTTCCGCTCTGCTGGACTACATGCCGGTTTTGGGGAATCGATCTGACAACACGAACAACGTAGTGTCCATTGGAATGGACTTTGAAGCCGGCGGACATGTGTTTCAGATGTTTTTTACTTCCACACAGTGGATCACTCCGCAACACGCGATATCGGAATCACAAAGATCGATTTCGGATGGGGACCTTGGATTCGGATTCAACATCCATCGGATGTTTGGTTCCAGTACGCGATAAAGGCGGAATGAGTCGGGCTGTTGAAAGTACCTTTCCATAGAACATCATGGTAAGTAGAATCGGTCAGTTCAATTTTGCGGCCAACAAGCCAGATGACTGACATGACCGAGATGACCGAATTCTTGACCGATATCAAACTACCCCGTCGCTTCGCGGCCCTCCTGTGCCTGATCGTCGTTTGGGTGTTTGCCGGTAGGATGTTCGCCAGCGCTCAGATCCAGGTGCCAGTTCCGATCTCGAGTTGGTCAGACACGTACGGCAAGAGTCCTGCGGATTTCACCGTTGAGGAGTGGCGAGCGATCATCGACACCACGTGGGGAGAAGGCATTGAAACGGGTGCTAAGCAGCTGATCTTCGACCGCTGGTGGAACGAGGTCAATCTCAATTTCGGTTCGTTCCTGAATCTGGATTTCGATATCCAGGCATTCAAGGATCAATACCGACCTGAGATCCAAGGGGGAGTAAGTCGGGGTCGCTTTGCGGCCATCATGAATCATTTCGGCTACCGGCTCAAAGAATTGCACACCTATGTCTGGGACACTCCAGTAAGAAGTACGCCTCGTCAGAAAGGCGTACCGCTGTTATGGGTGGGGCAGTGGGGTTCAAATCCTGGCTTTGGTGCCGTCGTCACGCCTCTTGCGGACAGTTCTCTGGTGGTCTACGAAGCGCTTCCCAATCATCCCATTGGCCTCGAAGCCGGAGACATAGTACTCGGGTACGACGGCGTTCTTTGGAAGGATTTGTGGCCTCGGCTCGTAGCGGCGGAGCTGCCGCTCGTTTTGAATTCAGTAAACGCCGGTAACGACGAAGGCAACTGGTACTATCACATGCAGGCGGTTGGCTTGAACTGGCACCTTTTTGATACCATTGACATCGTAAAATATGCATCCGGTGATACGCTTCATTTCGACACGAACAACTTGATTGGAGAACGCAGACCGATATGGGGGCGCGAATCTCTGGACGTTCCGGGCGTTGAATGGCCGGATCGGCAAAGGGATATCCGTTTCAATTGGGGCATGATTGACGGCACGAATGTCGGTTATATCGTGGTCACGTCATGGAATTTTGCAGCCCAGTACAACTTGCGCGAACGTTTTCGCTCAGCTATCGACAGTCTGATGCATGAAATCGACGCCGATGGAATCATCATCGATCAGCGTTTCAATACGGGTGGCGGCGCACTGGCTCGCGAAGGATTCAATCTGTTGTTCAACGAAACCGTCCAGACGGTGGGTTTCGAGGTCAGGGCCGGAACGACGGATCATCTTTCGATGGCCGAAGACCCCGCCAGAAGATGGCAAAATTTGGTTATTCAGGGGGATCCTGACACATTCTACGACAAGCCCATCGCCGGTCTAATTGGGCCGGGTTCGATAAGTGCGGGGGAATTGGAAGCGACACGTCTCTCTTTTCATCCGAGAGCGCGACTGTTCGGGAGACCATCGCCGGCATCTTATTCGGGGTCCGACTTCATCAGTCTGGCGAACAGCGACTGGTTTTCTTCACGCACGAGCGGTCCCGTCTACCTGGTTGATGGCCATGTGTCCCTTTCACACATCGCTCTTCAACCTGACGAGTGGGTCTGGTTCGATCGCGACGACATTGTAGACGGCAAAGACACCGTAGTTCAGGCAGCGCTTGACTGGATCGCGAGCGAGACAGCACTCGACGTGGGTGACTCTGATGACGTCCTGCCAATAATGGATGTTCAGGTCTTTCCTAATCCGTCGGCCACAAATGTGACGTTTGACTTCAACTCGGCCGCGTCGGGAAAAACGCGCCTCGCCATTTTCGATTTGCTGGGTCGCGAAATCGCGGATCTGGATGGTGGATTTTCGCCAAAAGGTTCCGGGAGATTTATCTGGACTCCATCCGGTGCGACGGCGCCGGGCGTCTATTTTTATCGACTTGAATCAGGCGGGAAAGTCAGGACCGGGAATGTGATTATCGCTCGTTGACGGGGCGATCCTTCGATGGTCAGTCGGTGAGACTTCCGACCAGATCTCTCACGAGAGAAACGTCAGTGAGACCATCCTTGAGCACAGACGAATAGGCGTGAAAAGAGCGACTGCCGTACGAACTGAGCCGATTCTGAATCGAGGAAGCGTTCTCTGAGGAGATTCCTCCACCAACGACAACCTCGAAGCCGTTTCCCGCACCGGTAAGTGTCTGATTCAGACCATCGATACCGTGAAGTGCGGATCGCGTGTCGCCCCAGGACACGCCTGAAGTCAAAACCCGATTGATGTTCGCAGCTTTCAACGCTTCGATTGAGGCCTGTGGTTTTGAGAGGGCGTCATAGGCTCTGTGAAAAGTTGTGAGGAGACCATTCTCTGTGGCTCTTCTGACCAGTTTATTCAGGTTATGAGAATCCAGGGCTCCATCCAGCACCACGCCGAAGACTACTCCGTGAGCGCCAGCTTCAGCCATGTCGGAAATAGACTCGAGCATCTGATTGATTTCTGAAGGGGAGTAGTGAAAATTACCCGATTTTGGCCTGATCATGGCCAGGATCTCGATTTTACTTTCGAATGCCAGGCTGATTTGCTCGATGGTACTCACTTCGGGAGTCAGTCCCCCTGTATGCATGGCAGCACAACATTCGATCCGGCTGGCTCCGCCCTCGTGTGCGGCGCTCGCGGACGCGAGCGCCGCATCCAGATCCGAGCAATCAATACAGATTTCGACGGGTATCATGGTTTCTCCATCAATGGAGCAGTTTCCCGGGTCGAAGGGGAAGGTGGAGTTGAGTATCTTTCGCGGGCGTGCACATGCGCGGCACGCGATCAGATAACAGGCATGCAAGCAATGCTACCAAAAAGTATACGTTCTTTCGTTCTCATCTTTCTGCTGTTTATGGCTTACACAAGGGACATTTCCGCCCAGAACGCACTCAGTGAGACTGAGAAAGCGATCGCTTCCAACGTCGAAACCAATCGGGGCGATGCAATCGCTTTCCTTGAGAAGGTGATCAATATCAACAGCGGGTCGATGAACTTTGACGGCGTGATGGCGGTGGGTCACGAGTTCGGCGAGGAATTTTCCGCACTAGGATTCGAGACGCGATGGATCAACGGAGAAGCGTTTGATCGGGCGGGTCATCTCTTTGCAACTCGCGGAAACGAAGGCCCACATTTCCTCCTGATCGGACATCTGGATACCGTTTTTGAAATAGACAGTCCCTTCCAGAAATACGTGCGGGTTGATGAAAACACAGCTCTCGGCCCTGGAATTATCGACATGAAAGGTGGCGACGTGGTCATTCTCGAATCAGTTCGGGCGCTCTCACAAGCCGGTGTGTTGGATAAGATGACGATCACAGTGGCTCTGATCGGAGATGAAGAGTCTTCTGGAGATCCATTGGAATTGGGACGTGCTTCTCTCGTGGAAGCCGCGATAGAAGCAGACATCGCGCTGGCATTCGAGCCGGGAGACGGCGATCCGTCTACCGCGGTTCTGGCACGACGCGGATTCACAGGCTGGGAATTGCACGTCAAAGGAACGCGGGCCCATTCGTCCTCTGTGTTCTCGGAAGAGTCCGGTTATGGATCCATATATGAAGCAGCTCGAATCCTGACCCGATTCCAGGAGGAATTGACGGGCGAAGAACTGCTGACGTTCAATCCGGGACTCATTCTCGGTGGGACGGCCGTCGAGTATGACGAGGAGAATGATCGGGGAACAGCCTTCGGGAAAACCAACGTGATTTCGGAAACGACCGTCGTCGCTGGCGATCTGCGAACCATATCCCCGGAGCAGCGGGAAAATGTGAAAGAGCGTATGCGTGTTATTGTTGAACGTCACCTGCCTGGAACAGAAGCTGCAATAACCTTTCGGGACAGTTACCCGCCCATGGGCATGACCACGGGCAACGAAGATTTGCTGGGATTGCTCAACCGTGTGAGCCTCGATTCCGGGTACGGCCAGGTCACTGCCGGGGATCCGAGCGACGCCGGAGCGGCCGACGTTTCATTTGCAGCCGGACATGTCGAGATGAGCCTCGATGGCCTCGGAATGACGGGAGGGGGTACTCATACGACCGAGGAATGGGCAGATTTGAGCACGCTTACCATGCAGTCCATCCGTGCAGCTCTTCTCATGCACCGCGTGGCACAGGACTGGCGTGATCGTTAGGGTCCTGCTTCGACAGGCAGATAGAAAAATTCGATGTTGATTTATCGGTAGCGAACAGCGGATTTAATGCCGAAGTTGCTTAAGCAAACAACATCGAACCATGCAGACTCTTCCTACGACAGATGAAATGATTCGCGCTTTCACCGAACGCGACTCGACGTACGAAGGACTCTTTTTTACCGGGGTCCTGACAACCGGCATATTTTGTCGTCCGACGTGTAGCGCTCGCAAGCCAAAACCTGAAAACGTCACGTTTTTCAAAACGTCGAAAGACGCGCTGGACCATGGTTTTCGACCATGCAAAAGGTGCCTGCCGCTGGAAGTGTTGGATGCGCAACCGGAATGGGTAACCCGATTGTTGGAAAAGGTGGAAGCCGATCCTCAAAAAAGGTGGAAGGATCAGGATCTGAGGAATCTCGATCTGGAACCGGAAAGGGTTCGAAGGTGGTTCAAGAAACATCACAGAATGACATTTCACGCATACAGCAGATCCAGAAGACTGGGAAGCGCACTGGGACACATGAAAAGCGGCCGTTCAGTTACGGAAACAGCATTTGAGCACGGGTATGACTCACTGGCGGGATTTCGGGATGCTGTTGAAAAACTGACGGGATTGTCTGCCGGAAAGGCGTCAGGGAGCAACGTGGTCTATCTGGAAAGAGTCGACACCCCACTGGGGCCGATGCTGGCAGGTACGACCGATGACTGTGTTTGCCTTCTCGAATTTACCGATCGACCGATGCTCGAAACGCAGCTGACCCGAGTCCAGACCAGATTGCAGTGTGTGTTCATTCCGCAAGCAAACGACATGATGAACCGGCTGCGGGCAGAGCTGGAGGCATATTTCGAAGGCACCCTTGAACAGTTCACCGTGCCATTGGCGTTCCCGGGTACGGAATTCCAGCAGAAGGTGTGGCGGGCTCTTCAGACCATCGATTACGGCAAGACCGTCTCGTATCAGGAAATCGCAACCAAAATCGGGGACGCAAAAGCAGTTCGCGCAGTCGCAAGAGCGAACGGCGACAACAGAATCGCGATCATCATCCCCTGCCATCGGGTGATAGGAAAAGACGGATCGCTGACCGGATATGGTGGGGGACTACACCGGAAAAAATATCTCCTCGACCTCGAACAGGGCGTCAAGGAACTGAACCTATTTGACTGAACTCCTATTCGCCAATTGTGGCGGAAAGAGAGACCGAAGGATGTTCGTTTGGCGCCGTGATAACATTGAGCACATCGAACGACAATGCAAGATCCGTCAACCGTTCACCTGTCTTTACTTTGAGTGCCAGTGTTCGATGTGCGGGGACGACGATCAGGTCCGCCTGGTCATGGAACCGGTAGGCCGACGTATTCGAAAGCGTGTAGGGTGTATCTGAACTGTTGGAGATACTCGTATTTAGGATGGACGTATCGCCGCCGTAGCCCATCACATTCAATGTCAGGGATGCTTCGATGAGTGGGAGCACGTTCTCTTCCTTGCCGATCAACTTGTCGAGATAGTAGGCAGCCGTTCGACCGGCGAACAACGCTTCTCTGATGCCTTCGATCGTCTTTTCCTTCGCCAATACGACAGTGATCGGACGGTGGCCACCCTCGGGCACTTTGTATTGCCAGTCAACCAAGCCATGAATGTCCGATGTTCCGATGATAGTCAGATCGTATTCAAGCGCAATTTCAAGTGCTTCATCTGAATAAGTCAGGTCGTTGACGACTTCAATGCCCGAAATGTGCCCCTTTTCGATCAGTTCGATATTCATGGGCTCCAGTCGCGCTACTCCGTCCTTTCTCTGCGACCCCCAGTTGGGGTGATTCATGAACGTGAATCCGCCTTGCCGATATGCTTCTGCATAAGCATCGTTGGCGTCATCGACCAGCATCGGATTGGCGTCGGAAATAAATACGGAATTGGCATGTCCGTGCGGCAAGTCCCGCGTTATCTCCGAGCCGGGGATGACGATGAGTCCGCTCTGACCAGCGACACGGGTCGCGATATCAAACGCCCGGTTTCGATCCGGATGCGGGATATCAGCTTTGTGGGGCTGGTATTCGAGGTGCTCGGTGATGGCAATACAATCAAGACCGTCACGTTGTGCTTCCTGGACGCGAATATCTGGCCACACAGCTCCATCTGAAAAAACAGAATGCATGTGCAGATCACATGTCAGGCTCAGGTACTCTGCCGTGTCCGGAAAATCGATCACCCGAGAATGAGAATGGGAGTGTCCGCTTTGCGCGGAGGTCAGTGACACAGGCAAAAGGGCCACCAGAAGGAAGAAGGTAGATTTCATGCCGAAAGGGGAGAGGTCGAAGGAGCCGGTAGGCGAGACTGAAAACATATGATTTGCAAAGTAAACACGCAGATGTCGCAAATCACGCCACCAGCGTTGCATTTTCCATTCCTTGGTCCGGTTTTCCGGCAGTCAATCAGATGGAGAGCCGATCATTGATTTCCG
>CAZEHJ010000061.1:14595-23063 GCA_964512485.1 uncultured Rhodothermales bacterium
CCTTGGTCCGGTTTTCCGGCAGTCAATCAGATGGAGAGCCGATCATTGATTTCCGCCAGTCAATCAGATGGAGAGCCGATCATTGATTTCCGGCAGTCAATCAGATGGAGAGCCGATCATTGATTTCCGCCAGTCACGGAAGCCGATTGCGCACAGGATAAGGAAAATGAAATACTGTCCTGAGAACAGGTACAAGCCTTTGAGGGCATAAATCGATACGGCGACGATATCGATGATGAACCAGTACACCCAGTTTTCAAGTCTTTTCTGCGCCATGAACCACATTGCGGTCAGGCTGGCAACGGTCGTGAATGCATCTCCATATGGGTAAGCTGCCTGGGGAGCGCCGCCATCCATCCAGGCGTTTGCCCAGCGGATAGAGTCGTCGACGTTCACGATCACCCATTCTGCAATCAATTCCAAGTGTCCCATCGCCCATCCCCACGCGGCAGTCAGCACAAGGGTGATCACCACCCATCTGACATTCGCCGGAATCGACATGGTGGTCACCGGCAGTTCGGGGGAAGCATCGTCTTTCCTGTTCCAGTGAATCCATCCGTAGATGTTCATACCGATGTAGTAGACATGCAGAAGCATATCTGAAAACAGGAACGAATCGTAGAATACGATGGCTGCGAGACTCACGGAAATCAGGCCCGTTGGCCAGCACCAGATGTTTTGCTGCGTGAGGAAATACACGCTCAGCAGGCCGGTTACGGCAGCAATGGCTTCAATTCCTGTCATCGTGCAGGTACGTCGAGAATTGTGGGTTCGTGTCCGGTAAGCCGCAGCATTGTCCTGATTCCTTCAGCAGGGAGAATGACGGTGCTTGTGTTTACGAGGGGATGGCATCTGACGAAGTCGGCATTCCAAACGGACGTGTCGATGACTAGTTCTACGTTGTTCCCGGTATCGTTGATGATCCCCATGATAGTTACCGAACCAGGTTCGACACCCAGGTGAGTCATGAGGCGTTCCGGAGAGGCGAAGCTCACCCTGCCATGCCCTGTCACTTCCCCCAGAGCCATCAAGTCAACGCGCTTGTCATGAGGAACGACAATCAGTACATGTCGTCGTCCTTTCTTGTCTCGAACGAACAGATTCTTGGTGCGATGGCCTTTATGTATCTGTACGAGTTCGGTGACTTGATCAACCGTAAATACGGCCGGATGATCGAATCGCTCGTATTCGATCGAGTTGGAATCCAAGAAATCGATAGCCTTCTCGAGTGGACCTGCAGACATGGTCAGGTGCCCGTCTTCGGGCATTATGAGGGATATCCATCGGTGGTGAATTGTCGCTTCACCGGGTCGGCGAAGATAGAAAAATAGATCCACAAAGCTGCCGCAAAAAGCAATCCCTGGGAGAGCAGTATGATTCCTGTTCCTGACAGTGTTCCAATGTTGTCATGCAGTTCGAATGTAGCCGCCCTTCCGTCGTCGGACATTAACAAAAACACGGTGACCGTAGCAAATGAGACCAGCGCCATCACGAACAGCTGAATCCGCGCAACCCAGCGGAAGAACCGGCCAGAATCCAGAAGTGCGATACCGACGGGGAGCAAAAGCGCGTTGTATTCGACTGCATTCACTGTTCCCGACAAGAGGCCCGACGCGTATTGCATGGTGGCGAAAATGCCCAGCAACGTGCAGACAGTCCCTGATACCAACGCGGTTTTTGATTTGAGAAGTGTTGAGTCGAGCGCTGATATCGTAGTCATCGTCTTGTATTCGTTTATTCGCGGTCAGTCGTGCCCCGGAGGTCGGTCAAAATTGCGTATCCGTTGTCGGGTATGGTGATACGGCCGGGGCCTGCGGCCCCGGCCGAAGCATGTCAAAGTGAAAATTCGAGCTCCACATCGCATTCTCCACGGCACCAACAGGTTACGACGTTGGTTTCGTACCTGATCAATCCCCAGAGCCAGGAGCGTTCAGCGGTTGAGGGACACGTTCCATGCCCTTCGCATTCTTCGCCGGGACGTATCAGATCCCAGTCACATGTGAATGTGATGGTGATGATGTCCTTGTTCGCATGTTCAGGCGGGATTCCACCTGGAATACAAGACTCGGGAACGATACCCGAATAGATCCGATCTCCGGCCATCGAATCCATTCCAAGCCCATCATCGGTCAGCAGAGTGGATGGCATGTCTTTTGACAACCCAAGCAGGTTTATTGCGTCAGGGTAACGCACTTCTTCTTCCTCTCTGAGCGTCACCTCGAGAAGGAATTCCTTTTCTTCTCCCTTTTTCGTCTTCAACTGCGTCATCTCGACCGTATCCACCAGATCGAGAGCATTCAATTCGGCGACTGTGTCTTCGGCCTTATTCAGCCCGGATGAATCACATCCAGTGAAAATGATCGCAAACAGGCTCGCCGCAAGGAAGGCGCCCAGCATGTGCGCCCGTCGTTCAATATTGTTCATAGATATCCTCAGCTTCGTCCAACAACATCAGGCGACAATTTGACGCCTTGTGTGTATAGAGACGA
This sequence comes from uncultured Rhodothermales bacterium, assembly GCA_964512485.1. Lineage (GTDB taxonomy): Bacteria > Bacteroidota > Rhodothermia > Rhodothermales > UBA10348 > CAZEHJ01. The sequence goes on from CAZEHJ010000061.1 coordinate 17,085, forward strand.
AGCCGGGGACGACGTAACCGATTCAAGAACCAATCACGCGAGCAACGACCTACCAGCCGTGCTCATTTTTGTCGATAACCTGCGATGGTGATCCGACGATAAGGGGATCGGGCCTGATCACCACACTGTGGTCTTTGCCCGGATAATCGAGATGATAGAGGAAGTGATTCATGCAGTTCGTGCGGGCTCGCTTTTTGTCATCAGATTTGATGATCGTCCAGGGACAGTCGGCGGTGTCGGTGTGGAAAAACATGTTCAGTTTGGCCTGAGTGTATTCTTCCCACTTATCACGCGAAAGCCGATCGATGGCACTCAGCTTCCATCCTTTCAGAGGATCTGAATCCCGTGACGACATGCGAGCTTTTTGTGCTATCCTCGTCACAGAGAACCAGTATTTGTAGATGATGATGCCCGAGCGTGAGAGCATGCGCTCCAATTCGGGAGCCTGCCGAAGAAATTCCTTGTATTCTTTGCCAGTACAAAACTTCATCACGCGCTCAACACCGGCGCGGTTGTACCACGAACGGTCAAAGAACACGATTTCGCCGTGCGTCGGAAACTGACGGATATATCGCTGGAAATACCACTGACCCCGCTCCTCATCTGTCGGCTTCTCAAGGGCGACGATGCGTGCTCCACGAGGATTGAGGTGTTCCATGAATCGCTTGATTGTACCTCCCTTTCCTGCCGCATCACGACCTTCACATACCACGACGATACGCTGTCCTGATTCCTTGGCCCATCGCTGGACTTTCAACAGCTCGATCTGAAGCTCCTTTTTTCGCTTGTCATACGCCGAACGACTCAGCTTCTCTCGGTATGGATAGATCCCTTCATGAAAAAGACCATCAATTTCTTCGGGACTGTATCCCAAATCTGTTCGGATTTCATCGGTGCGTGGCGCCTCTTTTTGGAGTAGCGATTCGCCCATCTGGCCCAATCCCATCTGGGATTCCCCATCGACAGGCGTTTCCACGTTTTTCAACGCCAAAACCTTCTTCTTATCAGACTTCTTGACTGATTTGGTTTCCATTTTCGGGTGCTCTGTTGAGGGGAAGACGTCCGGGCGCTCTATTGCCATTTCTTGATGTACTTCCAGTTTCTGGGTTTTCCGTCAGCCATCCATTCGACGGCCTGCTTCAACCGTGATATCCGCGTTGCTTCCCGCTTCGCATCAACCACCCATTCCACATATTCTCGTCGGTTGGACGGACTGAACCGATTGAATGTCGTGAACGCCTCTTGGTTTTCAGAAAGTGCATCCAAAAACCATTGTGGCACAATAAAATCAGCCTTTTTTGGCCTGGGTGATGTAGGGGATTTTACGCCCCGTTCGTTAAGGTCAATCGCTTCCAGGATTAGCGTCCGCATCAGCGCATCCGGCGGAAAATCTTCCAGAGAAGCGAGCTTGATGGCCCCCATTCCAGACTTTTTACCGATCGGTTCGAAATTCCTCCCGGCAACATCGAGGAGAGAGCCTTTCCAGAATGTAAACCGTACGTGCTGATTGAACGCGGCCATCTGGGCCACGATACCTTTGTACTCGAAGTGTGGGCAGCTCCACTTCATTGACTCCTCCAGCAGTGGAGAAGTGCTGTGCATGATCTCCCTGATTTTTTCCAGAATGGGCACGGCGAAAGGTCTCGCGTTCTGGATGTACTGGTCTACCTTGTCGGAAGAGCCTTCTTTCATAGTTTACAAGCTTTGAATGTTAGCGTCCCTGATTTCAGATAATCCTGTCGGGATATCTTAAAAAAAACGAATAAGGGCTATATTACAGAGAACTCATTTCTGAATCATGGTATCCCATGAAAAAATACCTGCTGCTTCTTAGTGTCCCCATTCTCTTTTCCGTTCCTGCGAACGGACAACATTCTGTTGCCCGGCAATGGAATGAGGCACTTCTTCAGTCTATTCGGGAGGACTTTGCGCGCCCGACCGTCCACGCCCGGAATCTGTTTCACACCTCCGTCCTGATGTGGGATGCATGGGCTGCCTACGACACGTCCAGTGAGCCCTACATGTTGGGTAATTCGCTGGACGGGTTTGAATGTGGTTTTACCGGCGTTCCTGACCCGGGAGATGTCAAGGCTGCTCGGAATAAAGCAATCAGTTACGCATCGTATCGATTGTTGCGACACCGTTTCGCAGTTTCTCCGGGCACCGCTGCGGCGATGGCCCGATACGATATTCTGATGGCTGATCTGGGATACGACACCTCATTCGAAGGAACAGATTATGCGTCGGGTGAGCCTGCCGCCCTCGGAAACTATCTGGCTCAGTGCATGATTGAGTTTGGACTGCAGGATGGAGCGAACGAAGCAGAACTGTATTCCAACCGGTTTTATCGTCCAGTCAATCCACCCCTGGCACCGCCACTTCCAGGGAATCCTCATATCGCGGATATGAATCGTTGGCAGCCACTGTCTTTTGACGTTTTTATCGATCAATCAGGACAGGAAATACCCACTGGAACGCCCGAATTTCTCGGACCAGAGTGGGGAAGAGTGGAGCCATTTTCGCTTTCGCGCGACGATCTGAAAATTCTGGAGCGGGACGGGAACGAGTACTGGGTGTATCACGACCCCGGACCACCACCTTACCTGGATATTGTGAACGGCACAGGCATGTCGGATATCTATAAATGGACATTCACTCTTGTATCGGTATGGTCCTCTCAGTTGGATCCCGCCGACGGTGTTATGTGGGACATTTCTCCAGCGGTTATCGGAAATATCGACATCGATTCGATGCCGCTAGATTTTGCCTCCTTCGATCAGTTTTACGACCTCTTTAATGGGGGGGACGCCAGCAGGGGCAGGCGCATAAATCCGGCCACCGGGGCTCCATACTGGGCACAGATCGTGCCCCGAGCGGACTATGCACGGGTTCTGGCGGAATTCTGGGCTGACGGTCCGGATTCAGAAACGCCGCCCGGTCACTGGTTTACGATCCTGAATTATGTCAGCGATCATCCACAGGTTGTCAAAAAATACAGGGGTCAGGGTGATGTCCTGGACGACCTAGAATGGGACGTCAAATCGTACTTCGTTCTTGCAGGCACGATGCACGACGTTGCCATTACAGCGTGGGGAATCAAAGGGTGGTATGATTATATCCGGCCGATTTCTGCTATTCGGGGAATGGCAGAGTTCGGACAGAGCTCTGATCAGAGTCTCCCCCGGTATCATCCTGCTGGCATTTCGCTCATCCCGGGCTACATCGAAATGGTTGGCGAGGGAGATCCACTCGCAGGCGATTTCAACGAGCATGTGGACAAGATCAAAGTGAAGGCTTGGCGCGGTCCTGCGTTTGTATTTGATCCTGCAACGGAGGTAGGAGGTGTAGACTGGATTTTGGCCGATAATTGGTGGCCGTACCAGAGGCCTTCGTTCGTAACGCCTCCCTTCGCCGGATATATCTCGGGCCATTCCACCTATTCCCGAGCAGCCGCAGAGGTCATGACTCTCCTGACGGGCGACGAATATTTTCCCGGGGGCATGGGTGAATTCCATGCGCCGAAAAACGAGTTCCTCGTGTTCGAGGACGGACCAAGCGTTGACGTTGTTCTTCAGTGGGCGACCTACCGGGATGCCTCGGATCAGACGAGTCTATCCAGAATATGGGGAGGGATCCATCCACCCGCCGACGACATCTTCGGGCGCATCATTGGCGAGGAGATCGGCGTTGAAGCTTTCGCATTTGCAGAGCGATATTTCTCCGGTCAGGCAACGGCAGTAGAGGAAGATGTCATCCCAACCACGTCACCTGAGCTGAATCTATATCCCAATCCTGTTTCAGCCGGGTCCATTGTGCGCGTTTCGATGCCGGGAGACGGAGAACTTAACGTTTATGACATACGCGGCAGGCTCGTCAGAAGCGTCAGCCTCGAAACCGGATCGCAAACTATTGCCACTGAGGGACTGGCAGCGGGGATCTATTTTATCAGGACAGTCTCGGGCCAAGATGTGCGAACCCGCTCACTCATCGTCCTGAAGTAGTCATCAAGCGAGTCGTTCATCGCGCCGACGTGGGATCGGCGCGATGAACATTTTTTCGAAACGGGTTCCGTCCTGTTTGTGGTCACCCTGCGAGAAGTTCTCGAATGGTTTCCACGTAGTCCGGATACATCGGATCGAACATGGCCTGCTTGATTTCGGACTCCAGATCATCCGGCATGCGTTTTCGGGTCAATCCCTCATCAAAGACATATCGCGCAACCTGCACGGCGATGTGCGCAGATACCTCCCTGATCCGTGCCAGAGAAGGAAATATCCGACCAATCTGCAGGTCATGGTCGCTCACCATCTCGGTCAGAGCTTTCGCGGCGACGGTGAACATTTCATCGGGTATGATGTCGGCTTCGCTGATAACCAGCCCCAAACCCAGTCCCGGGAAGATGTAGGCGTTGTTGGCTTGGCCGGGCACATACGTGCGGCCAGCATACTCAACCATATCGAAGGGGCTTCCGCTGGCAAATACACAGCGACCCCCGCTCCAGCGAATGGCCTGGCGCGCCGTGCACTCGGCCTTCGAAGTCGGGTTGGAGAGAGCAAAAATGATGGGTGTATCATTGATTTCACTCATCAATTCGACGACCTCGCGGGTAAACGATCCGGGCTGGCCGGATACGCCGATAAGCGCAGTGGGCCGCAGTCGACGGATTGCTTCGAGGAGATCGGAAGTTTCGTCTGCATCGTGTGCAAACGGAAGTTTGTGATCGGCCAGGTCGTCCCGGCTACCTACGACGAGCCCGGTCGAATCAAAGAACCAGCAGTGGGAGCGGGCTTCGTCAAGATCCAGACCTCTCTGCACGAGAGCCGAACCGAACAGGTTGCCGATGCCGATTCCGGCTTCGCCGGCGCCGAGGAACAGAATGGTTTGATCTTCGAACTCGCCACCCGTCAAGCGCAACGATGTGAACAGTCCAGCCAGTGTCACCGAAGCCGTGCCCTGGATATCATCGTTGAACGTTGCATACCGATCCCTGTACTTTCTCAAAAGCCTGAAGGCATTTCGATTCGCAAAATCCTCGAACTGCACGATGGCGCTCGGAAATACGTTCGAAACGGATTCCATGAATTCATCGATGAACTCGTCGTAAGGGGCACCTCTCAATCTGCGTCGGGGTAGACCGATATAGAGGGGATCCCGAAGCAGGTCTTCGTTCTCCGTTCCAACATCCAGCGTGATGGGCAGGCAGTTGGAGGGATGCACGCCTGCACAGGCGGTGTATAGCGCCAGTTTCCCGATGGGAATGCCCATGCCGTCTGCTCCGAGGTCGCCCAGACCCAGAATGCGTTCGCCGTCCGTGACCACAATGACCCGAACGTCCTGATGAGGCCAGTTGTGAAGGATTTTTTCGATATGCCCGCTGTCATCCGCACTCAGGTACATTCCGCGTGGCCGTCTGAAGATGTGCGCGAACTTCTGGCAGGCCTCTCCCACGGTCGGGGTGTAGATGATGGGCATCAGCTCCTTGAGGTGATCAATTACAACCCGATAGAAAAGGGTTTGATTTCGATCCTGAAGAGCGGCCAGGAGCACGTACCGGTCCAAATCGGTCTTGGCATTGCGGATGTTTTCCATCACCCTCGAGACCTGGAGTTCTTCCGAACTGATTCTCGGCGGCAGCAGTCCTTTCAGTCCCAGAACCGATCGTTCTTCCTCGGTGAATGCGGTCCCTTTATTCCTGACTGGATCATTTAACAGCTTCCCGCCGCGATGGACGCTTCCCGGCTCAAGAATTATCTCATCGTTATGATCATCAAACATGTCTTCACCTCTGATCGGATCAGTAGTAATTCATCGAGTCCAATTTCCTGCAATCGGTGACTGAAGGTATACAGGGCATATCTATCACAATTGTAGGCATCAAGCTCATGATAGTGAGTACTTTTCCCTACAGTGAATCAGATCCGTTCCAGAGCATGGGAAAGATCTGCTACCAGATCGTCGGCGTTTTCCAGTCCCACCGAT
>CAZEHJ010000062.1:0-22617 GCA_964512485.1 uncultured Rhodothermales bacterium
ACAGTCCTATTTGTCGTCGAACTGTTTGCCGATGAAGGCCGCGACCAGACCGATTCCACCGAGTGTAACAACCATCAATAGTGGACTGGGCTCGGAGACAATGGAAGTCACGTACGGGATGATGCTGAAGGCGATCATGACGAACGCCCAACCAAATACAAATTTTAGAGAAGTACTCATCTGGAATTACACTGATTGACGACTGGTGTCGGGGTTGAAAACATGACAGGATGCATACGGCCCCAAAGATGATGTTTTAAGACATGTTTATCCGCAATGTTTTCTATGGTCAATTTGTAGTCTTCTCCCCTTCGTGTCGAGACCGTGTTGCGGTCCGTGCTTACAGTCGAATCTCCAAAAGCTCCTTTTACGCGACCGACCAAAGCGTTAGACAAAAATGTGATTACTGTTAGACGACAGTTAGGCAGACAGCACGCTTGGAGAAGTAGGTTGGCTTCGAATCGCACAGTGCACGAGAACGGCACAACGCGCCCGCCCATACAGCCAAGTTCAACACGACTCTTTTCATGAAAAAGATCATCCTCGCTGCCGCAATCCTGAGCATCGCAGCTTCAACATCTGCCTTTGCGCAATCCAGCGATCGATATGATTCCCAGCGCACCGAAAACATCATCAACCGGATGGCTGAGACGCATGGATCGTATGAGGAATTCCTCGGCAAGCCATCCATCGAAGCAACCTTCGCCATGTACCTGTATTCTCTTGAAGGGATGGGAGAGCGTACATGGCACGACAATTGGCGACTGTACAGCGTCACAATTGAACCCAGTACGAGCCGGGGATTCGTAGAAATGCCCCACGAGAATATTGAAGGCCCCACTTCAGGATTCAATGGCAAGACGATGTGGAAATTGCCGGTGGAATTCGATCCAGGATTCCAGGACCCACCGATCATGCTCCTCTATTACCACTATTCAATGGTCATGCTGCCCTTCCTCGCTCAAGGCCCGGAGTCCCGATTCGAATACGATGAAATGAAATCCCTTCCGGGCTACGGAGACCATCATGTCATTTCGGTAACATTTGAATCAAACACCATCACGCACACTGGCGAATTCAAGCTGTGGATCGATCCCGAGACGTACATCGTCAGGGCGTACTCGGCGAACTCTATGTATCCGGTCCTTCCGGGTGAGAATTTCAATGAATACGATTGGCGGACCCAAAACACCGCCATGCGCCTGTTCGAATCTCATTCGAAAGTTGACGGATTGCTCGTTCCACGCTCTTACGTATCGCTTTCCGCTGGCTTGATCACAGGATACAACGCCGGTGGATATCACCTCATCCCTGAATTCACAATCGGTGACAGCATTGACCGGGACAAGATGGAAATGCCCGCCGGGGCGTCGGTATATCTGACAACGGACGGTGCCCCTGAGCGGAATTAGATCGGTGACAGGACAGCACGCCGAAAAAGGCAGACGTTCCGCGGAAAACCCTGAACGAGCTTGGCCCGATTCATCAATCCGACAATGGCAACACTTGCAGAAATACGCGGAGCGCGTTTTCACCCATGATCTGGCGGATTTCAGTTTCAGTGTAACCCGCACTTAACAGGCCTTCTGTCAGCATTATGATGCCGGCGGTATCAAAGGGGGTCGTGACTGTCCCGTCAAAGTCCGACCCCAGTGCAATGTTTTCGGTCGATCCTGTCAACTCCCGTATATGGGACATGGCACGAATGATCGCATCAACGCCTTCTCCGCAAAGAGCCGTGTCCCAGTACCCTACTCCGATTACCCCTCCGCTCTCGGCAATAGCTTTAATGTGACGGTCCGAAAGATTGCGCGGAGTGGGGCAGGTTGCCTGCACCCCTCCGTGAGAAAAAACGAGCGGCTCATCACTCATCTCCAGAATATCATCGATGGCTGCGGGGGAAATGTGGGCCACATCGATCATGATACCCTGTGCAATCTGACGTTTGATCATCTGTCTGCCCAGCGGCGAGAGGCCCTCGCCACTCAGTCCGTGGGCTGATCCAGAAACTTCGTTGTCGAAAAAGTGTGTTGCGGCCATCATTCGGAATCCGGCGTCGGCGAGCCGAGCAAAATTTGAAATCTCCGCCTCCAGCGTGTGCATTCCTTCGATCGCCAAAATTCCCGCCGTCAACTTACGATTCTGCTTCCGGTCCCTCAGAAATGTATCCAGATCGTGCTTGGAGCGCAGAATTCTGAAAAGCGCGTCCTTCGTCTCAGCAATTTGGAGCTTTTTGGCCTGATACAGGGCTCTCTCCAAAAGACTGTTCCAGGTCCGCACAGGCCACAACTGTCCCACTACCAGACGCGTGATGCGATCCGTATCTCCTTCATTGCGTTCGTGGTTCTGTCCAACAGGTGACTTCGTGACCGCGGAAAAAACCTGAATGGCAACGTTGCCTTCTCGGAGCCTGGGAAGGTCCACGTGACCGACATCACTGCGTTTTGTAACGTCCCTGTCCCAAAGCGTCTGATCTGCATGCAGATCCACGATCAGAAGCGACTCGTGAAACTGGCGAACGGAATCTGGAACGGCATATGGACCTCTGCTGAGGACTGGATTGAATCTGTCTGCAGCAATGCGTGGTGCATAGACGAAAAATACTGTGGCCAAAGCAAAGACAACCAGAAGGCCCGTCCCCACAATAGTTCTATATCCTTTCATCGTGTTGGCAGTTTGTATCTCAGCGAAATGTCAATCATTGGTGCTCGATTCACATTCAGGTCCAGTGAGGTCTGGTCGTTGTCAAATTCCAGCTCGTTCTTGATAGTCCACGATATGTCGACGCGGACGTAGAGATTTCCTGACAACCGCGACTCTTCTGAAAGCCCGATGCGTGCAATCTTGTGGAGCACCTTCTGGTTCGATTTATCAGCGGCAAAGTAGGGCGTCGTGGTATATCGAGCATGGACCCCGATTCGGTTGGATCGACGAGGGAATTTTCGCCAGATGACAACACGACTTGGTAACAGGGCTTCAATACGCATTTTCGATGCAAAATCAGTGTCAATTCCCACCAAGGGAAGGATTTTCGTCGGTACACCTGTGCGATAAGCAGCTCCGAACGAAAGTTCATTCCCGCTTCTGAAGCTCCTCGTTGCTATCAGGCCAACACGTGAAAATCGGGGAGATGTTTGTCCTTCGCCGAACAGATTTCGATCAAACCGCTCGGATGCTCCCATTTGCAGAGTCCACTCATCGGAAAACGAATGAGAAACCGCTGCGTCGAGCCTGAACGTATCGTATGGAGACTCCCGCCAGAACCTGTGCTGTTGGTGAAGAGATATGTGGTGAAATCCTGCCGATCCTTTGAGAGTGGTTTTTTTGCTCACATTCACGACCGGCAACGGCGCGCGCACTGAATACTCGACGAGTTCAACTCTACCATTTGAATCGTGACCCGTTGGGTCACCATATCGATAGGAGAAAAGTGGAAAGTCCTGACCAAAAGAAGGCAATGTGGTCAGGCAAGCGGCAAACAGAAGAGCGAAAAAACGTTTCATAGCGACTGAGATTCTGATTCATCTGAGTACACGCACGTTCGTCAATTGAGGGATCAATACATTGGATTCAAAATCCCGAAATCAAAGATTCCGGCCGAAAGGAAGAATGTCGCGAATTAGATCTTGGCATCTTCCGCCTCGTTCTTTATGATTCGGACCCCGGAGTTGGATTTCCCGGCCGCGCATTCATTCACCAGTCAACACATCGTCATGCGTCGATCGCTCATCGTTTTTCTCTTTCTGCTTTTTCCCTTTCTCCCCTCAATGGCCCAACAGTTTGGAAGCGTTGTTGCCGTGAACGAGCAGCAGGTCCTGATTGGCGATGGCGGGCAGGCCACCGTGCCAGGCCTCATATATGTTTTCGAAAGGGGCCAAAACGACGATTGGGTGGAAACAGCACGCATCGACGGCTCTGAGTATGCCGAGAAAGGTGATGGATTCGGCAGAGTATTTTCGCTGGATGGCCAAACCCTGGCCGTCGGAGTGGCGAAGACTGCTCGGGTTCATATTTATTCCTGGCGTTCTGATTCGGGCTGGACTCAATCCGCCACGTTGGATAGCGCAGACGAACAGTTTGGGTCAGCTGTCGCCGTGCGCGGAGATCATTTATTGGTTACAACTCCCCCTTCGGACGATTCCCCCGGTATGGTGTCAACCTATAAGCGCAATGCCGCCGGTGTTTGGGAGTCCCAGGGACAACTGCTTGGAGATGAGACAGCTGAAGGCGAACCGTCGGACCAGTTTGGATCGGCGTTGGCGCTGTATGGAACGCTCGCGGCCGTGTCAGCACCATCGGATCAGAGGGGTAACGGTGTCGTGTACTCCTTCGAGTACGATGAAGCGTCTGCGAGCTGGAACTCGACAGGAAGAGTGGGCATGCCCTTCGATGAATCCGGTTCTCAAGCCGGATCGGCCTTGTGGATGGACGAACACAGCCTGATACTAGGCGCTCCGGGCTTCGCAAATCGGGTGGGCACCGTGGCCATCTATTCCTTTGAAGACGAAAACAACCGATGGTCATTCGACAATAGGCTCTCACCCTTTTCCTCCGTGCGTGCCGAGCGGTTCGGCACCTCCCTCGCATTCACCGGCGATGAAATCTGGGTTGGTGCACCTGGACATGGCGGTCGCAGAGGATCGGGAGCCGTGTACCGATTTTCGATTGATGAAGAGTCCGGAGACGTCACGGGAAGCAGCCTCTTCCCTATACCAGAGGTACAGGACAACAGCCAGATCGGAGCATCGCTGGCGGCCAGCAGTCACATTGCTGTTCTGGGAGCACCCGGTTACGACTTCAGAGCGGGCGCAGCCTTCGCGGCTTCCAGATCTGGAAGCGGCTGGGACTTCAGTCAGCCCCTCGTGAACGTAGCGTTTGGATATGATTCAGTTTCTGGAGACACCATCGAGTGCGAAGAAGCCCTGGCAGGTGATTTCCCATGCAAGGATGTCGATATGATCTCGTTGGTCTCCATGGAAGATCTGGGTGCCGATCGAGGGATCAGAACCAATGACCTGTGGGGATGGGAAGACCCTGAAACTGGTCGTGAATACGCGATTGTCGGGCTGGTGAATCAGACGTCATTCGTCGATATCACGGACGCGAGCAATCCGGTCTATTTGGGAGAGCTGGACATGCCCTCTACCGCGAATATGGCCATCTGGAGGGACATGAAGGTGTACAAAGATCACGCGTATATCGTCTCTGACGGGGCTGGAGAGCATGGAATCCAGATTTTTGACCTGCGCCAGTTGAGGAATGTAACATCTCCGGTTACATTTGAAGAAACCGCCCACTACCCAGGCATATTCAGCGCCCACAACATCGTTATTAACGAAGAGACGGGGTTTGCCTATTCGGTCGGCAGCAGCGCAGGAGGCGAAACGTGTGGAGGCGGTCTCCATATGATCGACATTCGTGAACCCGCCAATCCCGTGTTTGCCGGGTGTTTCTCGGATGGCGAGTCCGGGCGTCGCGGTACTGGATACTCACACGACGCCCAATGTGTCATCTACCGGGGTCCGGATGCGGATTATGCCGGCCATGAAATCTGCATAGGCGCAAATGAAACGGCCATTTCTATCGCGGACGTGACGGACAAGGAGAATCCGGTCGGCGTTTCCATGGCCAGTTACCCGAGCGTGTCCTACGCGCATCAAGGATGGTTCACAGACGATCACCGCTACTTCTATCTGAATGATGAATTGGATGAAGCCGGAGATCTTGTTGAAGGCACACGAACCCTGATCTGGGACCTTGAAGACCTCGACGAACCCGTTCTTGCCGGTGAACATATCGCCACAACAACGGAGACCGATCACAATTTGTACGTGAAAGGCAATCTCATGTATCAGTCCAACACCGGAGCTGGCCTCCGCATTCTGGATATAACAGATCCTGAAAACCCATTTGAAACTGCATTTTTTGATACGTCACCGGTCGGTGGACGTGGAGTGTCCTGGAGTAATTATCCTTATTTCAAAAGCGGAGTCATCGCCGTGACTGGCGGGCATTACGGCCTCTTCCTTCTCAAGAAAAAGGAAGTTGACATCTAGGTCAACGCCCGGGGTTTTCCGGCCAGATGCAACTGAGCGTACTCTTTCAGGACGAACACCTTGTCGCAATAGATAAGCCTGCGGGCATATTGGTGCATCGCTCAAGAATCGATGTGCAATCGTCAGTTTTCGTGCTGCAGACGCTTCGAAACCAGCTTGGGCGGCGCGTCTACCCAATACACCGACTGGACAAACCTACATCCGGGGTGCTTCTCTTCGCGCTCGACCCGGAAACGGCCTCCCGAGTCGGTACAGACTTTTCCGAGAGAAGGGTCACCAAGAAATATATCGCCATAGTGCGGGGTTGGACCGATGATATCGGAGTCATCGACTATCCACTCAAAGTCATTCGCGACCGAACGACCGACGGCGACAAAGAGATTGACAAGCCTGCCCAAGAAGCCATTTCCAGATATAAAACGATCTCACGATGCGAACTTGATTCTGAGGTCGGTAGATACGAAACGGCTCGTTATTCCATGGTCGAGATCGCACCTGAAACGGGACGAAAGAATCAGATCCGACGCCATTTCAAGCACATCTTCCACCCCATCATCGGAGACCGCAAGTTTGGAGACCGGGATCACAACGCCTTCTTTAAGCAACATCTACATTCGCACCGATTGATGTTGTTTGCCACAGAACTTGTCGTGACTCACCCCATTCATGGCGAGCACCTTCAAATCAAGGCCCCGTTTCAACCCGGCGAAGATCTTCTCAGGCTCTTCGATGTCGGCGATTGATCATCATTCCTTGTCTGAGACGCGAAGATTATACCTATTGGTAGAGTACTCCTTCGGGCCATACCACGAACCAGGCAAATGAAAACACGTCTGAATGCGGAATCGGTGTCAGGCGTTCTCCGGTCAATGGGCCACCGATGCTCAGGCCCGTTACATCCCACTCGGATCCAGTTTCCACATCAACAAAATGATCCCGTTTTTTCTCAAACGTGAGGATGAAATCGCCGAGCCTCCTGCGAAATACACCCGTTGAACCGAGAACCCTCGATCGGGCGATGTTGGCTTTGTCCAATGCCGATACCGCGCCGCTCTTCGAGTGCAAGATGACGATTTCTTTTCCGGCCAGAGTATCATTTATGACACGTTCTGCCCTCGTTCTCGAATGTGGATAGGCCTTGGCCATCCCATCCAGATCGACCGCCACTACGCGCTCCATGGGCGGAAGCCGTCCGTCTTCTTTTCCGGTGAATGCCCACGGCTTTTCGTCGATGTCATCGTAGCCAGGATATGGATTTTGACCATAGCGCCGTACGTGTCCCGTGATTCTGGAAAGAACTTCGCCCGATGGGAACGCGCTCTGGAATTCCTCGAACGAGATGATCTGTGCCGCCACAGACGTCAGTTTCTGGCCGGCCATAACGCCAACGATTCCCTCACCGTTGAGCTGCTGAAATAAGGAATGTGTTTGCCGGTCGAACATTACGAGATCTGAGTGACGAAGCATTCCGGATACGCCGAACTCGTAGGTGTCGCCTTCTATTTTTCTTTCGAATACGAGAGCGCTGTAGCACAGCGGACAAAAGGTGACGACCAGAGGAACGCCCTCAAATTCGTCATTGACGATCTCATGCCAGGTCAAAATCTGAAGTGGATACGCTCTCCCCTTTCCCGCCACAGAAACCAGGACCACAGGTTCACGCTTGTTCAACCACTTCCCCGCGTCATCGATAGATACAAATGAAGGGTTGTCTATCGATCGGATCGCATCTCGGGGAAGGTTGACCGAAAGCTCGCTCAGGTTAATCGTCGTCTTCGAATAATCGGTCCTCCAGTCGCGATCGAGCAGCGCGGGTTGACCCTTCGCACCGGGCGGCGCGAAAAAGGCCATGAATACCGACATCACCAGGAGCGCGAGAACCGGTCGTTGCTTTTCCACCTTAAAACGGGGATACTGGATCATTGTGTAACTCTTCGGAGGATTCATCTACCTAACTCAGTAAATGGCCAAAACGCCTCTTTGAGATAAAGAAGTTGATTTTTCGTTACGTGCAGCAGCATTTGTGGATGCCCCGTTATGGAACCGGGTCAATTCCAGGCCATCGCCGAACTGCAATGCCTCCAAAATTCTACCCCAAAGATTAAAATGAAATACGTACCTGTGCTCGGAAGAGTATTATTCTCCATTGTCTTTCTTGTCTTCGGTCTCGCTCATTTTGCGGATACCCAGACGATGCTCGAAAGCGGAGCTGTGCCTTCTTTCTTACCGATGAAAACAGTGGTCATTTATCTGACCGGAATCGTGATTGTTGGCGGAGGAGTGGCTGTTCTGCTCGGCTATCGTACAAAACAGGCAGCTCTGGCTCTGGGTGTCATGATGCTCGGAACGGCCTTTTTGACGTGGATGCCTCAGTTGGCCGACGGCGGAATGGTTGAAATGGGCAATTTCATGAAAGACATGTCACTTGCAGGAGCAGCGCTGCTGATCAGTCATTTCGGCGCTGGTCCGATGAGTATGGACGCCAGGTCAACGGACTGACGAGCTTGATACTTATGGGGGTTTAAGAGCCCGAAGCGGATGCCGCTTCGGGCTCTTCCTATATCAGTCGACTCGCCGCCCGATCTGCAATCTTTGCGCCGATGGAGAGACAGGCTGTGGCGGCAGGAGATGGGGCATTGCAGACATGGATGATGTTCCTTTGCTCGAGGATCACAAAATCGTCCACCAGTGATCCATCCTTGGCCAACGCCTGAGCTCGTATTCCGGATCGACACGGAATCAGATCATTTGATTTTACTTCAGGGACCATTTTTTGAAGCGCCTTGAGGTAGGTATTCTTGAATAGCGTTCGCCTCAACTCGAGAGCACCCGTGCGCCAATGCTTGCCTGCGAGATGTCTGAATCCAGAATATGTGGAGGCTTCGAACAGATCCTTCAGATTCCAGTTTTTGAACGAGTAGCCTTCTCGTCCTGTAGCCAGAACTGCGTTGGGCCCCACTTCGACTCTGCCATCCACGGTCCGAGTAAAATGGACTCCCAGAAACGGATATGCGGGATCGGGAACGGGGTAAATCAGATTCGTGCACAGAGATCTCGCTTCTTCTCTCAGCTCGTAGTACACGCCTCTGAACGGGACTATCTGCATCTCGGGATCGACACCCGCCATCCTCGCAATCCGGTCCGAGTACAAGCCGGCACAATTGATGACCAGATCGAAGCGTTTGTTTTCTCCGGATGCTGTTATCTCCACCTGATCGGGGCCTTGCTCTAAACGAGTCACCGTTGCTTCAGTGGTCACGACATTGCCTCTTTCCCGCAGAATCTCAGCGAGTCGTCGGGCCACACCTGCAAAATCGGCGATTCCGGCATCGGGCACGCTGATAGCGGCCAGTCCCCTCGCGTAGGGTTCGACTTCCTGCAGCTCATCGGGCGTCAGCATTTCGCAGCGAATGCCATTGTCCTTTCCCTTGCGAAGAATCGCTTGCAGAAGCGGCATCTCTGTTTCGCTCACAGCCACGATGACCTTCCCACACGTTTCGAAGGCTACTCGTTCCGTCTGGCAGAACTCAACCATCCGGGCACGACCTTCCCTGCACAATTCGGCTTTCAGTGAACCCGGTGTGTAATAAATACCGGAGTGGATAACGCCTGAATTGCGACCGGATTGATGCGCAGCTACGCGGTTTTCTTTTTCGAGAATCTCAATCGAGACCCCGGGCCATCGTTTTGAGATCGCATACGCGGTGGCGAGACCCACGAGACCCCCTCCTATCAATGCGACGCTTCCGGCCTCACTCATGCGGCACCAACCTGAATCTGTACGCGCCTATCCTTCAGTAATGTATTTGGAAGGCAGACCGTTGTCGGCCAGGAATTCCATAGCATCACAGAATCGCTCAAGTTCTTCCATGGTCGTGTATACGTTTGCCGTCACGCGAGCGCCTTCAAACTCTTTGTGTTTGATCGGCGTGATGATGATGCGATGCTGATCCCACATATAGCGACCGACTGCCTGCGTATCAATTCCATCGATATCAACATTCCCGATACAGCAGGAAAACTCTGGTTTGAGGCTTGTGTTGAGCGTGATGCGGTCATGCTCCAGCAGTCGTTTTGCCCAGTAGTCGCGCAGATAACGAAGGCGTGCCTCTTTGCGTGCCGCGCCAATACCCTGATGAAACGTCAGCGCTTCAGATATGGCAATCTGATTGGCCTCGGGGTGAGTCCCGATCTCTTCAAACTTACGGATGTCCTCGTCCCTGGCTTCCGTAGCAGCCTGCATGGGCCACAGGTCCTTGATCTTGTTCTTGCGCACATAAAGCATACCCGTCCCGATAGGAGCCAACAACCATTTGTGCAGACTGGTAGCAAAATAGTCGCAATCCAGATCTTCGTGTTTGAACTCAAAGTGAGCAAAAGAATGCGCCCCGTCGACGATAACCGGAATTCCTCGCTTGCGCGCCATCTGAACCACTCCTTTCACCGGCAGAATCTGCCCGGTGATGTTGATGATGTGGCACATCAGAATGGCTTTCGTCTTCGGCGTGATGTTCTGCTCAAAGAGTCGCACAATTTCGTCCGGATCCTCAGCCGGAATCGGAATCTGGAATTGTTTGAGAACGATACCGTCCCGGCGCTCACGCTGTTTGAACGTGTTGATCATCCTTCCGTAGTCCTGGGTCGTCGTCAGGACTTCATCCCCGGGCTCGAAATCCAGACCATTCTGGCAGATCTGCAGACCCTCTGAAGCGTTGCGTGTGAGGGCGATTTCTTCAGCCGATGCACCGAACTCGCGGGCCAACCGCTGGCGCACGCCTTCTGCTTGTGGCTGAAGGATTTGCCACATCGTGTAGACGGGTGCCTGGTTCATGTAATCCAGATGCGCCTTCATGGCCTGCTGTACGATTGCCGGTGCCGGACTGACACCTCCGTTGTTCAGGTTTACCAGCGAGCGGTCCACGGTAAAGGCCTGCTGCACTTCATTCCAAAACTCCTCATCCCCCGCAATCTGATCAGGAGATCCTGAAAAAGATGCCAGGTTCTCGACAAAATGTGGGAGCGAAATAGGATTGAACGCGGCTGCAGCCATTGAAGCAGCAGCTGGGAGAGCAGAAGCATTGCGGAGGAAACGTCGGCGCGAATACATGGGGATCACGGGATAGATGTGTGGACCCCGAAATGTAGCAGAAATAAGCCGTTATTCCACACCAATCTTCCACACCAATCTTCCACAGAAAAAACCGCAGGAATCGCTCTACGAACGACCCTGAAATTCTACCGTGCCGTCTACGATGACAGGTTCGTAGTATCCGGAAACTGTCCGCCCCAGATAAAAAATGGCGATCATGGTAATAACGAAGACGATTGTGGCAACGACCGGAATCTGAAAGGTGCGCTCCATCCTGACTTCGGGCAGCAACGTAGATCTTGCCTCAACACGCTGTTCCGAAACTGGAACAGCTATTCCCGAGGAGGTATACGCAATCGGTGCCGCAGGTGCAGGGACCTGGACCGTCGGGTCCAACCCCATGCTTTCCACGGTAACTTTCGTGGCAACTGGAGGAGTCGCTATGATTGTCTGGTCGGGCATTGTCTTTGGAATAAGTACACGCTTCGCGCACCTGCGTGGGCCCCTTTCGAAATAGGGGTGATAGCCGTTTACAGGTACGTCTGAAAACCCCGAATTCGTAAAAGATCAAGCGGGAAGCAGGATTCTCATAGGAATCAAGGAATCAGCACCGATCGAGCACGCGCTCCCCTGATGTCGAAATCGCTGCGAACTGCCTCCCTGAAGCGAATTTCCTCGCCTACGGGAATATCCCGTACTACGATCATCATCTGGTCAACGGACCGATTGTATTCGTCGAAGAGCGTTACGCGGATCTGCGCGATCGGAATGTGGGCGTCCGAGGTATTGACGACACTCCCCGTTAAGATGCGAGCCCCGCCTTGCAGCAACTGATACTCAATGTCTTCTACACGGACACGCTCCAACTCATCCGAAGTGCTCTCGGAACACCCCGTGGCAATAACGAGCAGGCCTAACACCATCAGGCTGAATACCACCAAGGCAAGCCTTGACGAGACGCGGCCCGACAAAACGAGTCCAGCAATTTTCATCCTTTTTCCGGCCCTGAGCCTTGTTCGAACATTCCTCAACCCAACTCATCGAGGCTGGACGTCAGGCGTTCCAGTTCCTCTTTCGCTTCGACTGCTTTCGCACGTTCTTTTTCCACGACCTCGGCCGGCGCACGCGACACAAAGTTTTCGTTGGCGAGCTTGCCTTCGATGCTTTTCAAGAATCGATCCTTTTCGGCGATGTCCTTGCGAATGCGTTCTCGTTCAATCTCCAGATCAATCATCCCCTCGAGTGGGATGAAAACCTGATTGCGCCCGACGACAATTGACGCCGATGCCGGAGGACGAGATGATCCGGTCGAGACTTCCAGTTCGGTGGCTTTGGCCAGCTTGGCAAAGTAATCACGGTGCGATTCCACTGGCTCGACAAGCGCCGGCTCAAGATGTAGCAGAACCGATATTTCCTGCCCAGGTGACACGCTGTATTGCGCTTTTACATTGCGAATGCCCGAGATCATTTCCTGCATGGTAGAGAAATGACCTGCCAGCTCCGTGTCCATTTCATTCTGGTTCGCAACAGGCCACGAACTCGTCATGCAGATATCACCCGTTTCGCGAGGACGGACGTGAGTCCACAATTCTTCCGTGATGAACGGCATGAACGGATGAAGCAACTGGAGCATGGTCTCGAACAACTCGGCGGCCAACGCGATCGTGTCTTCGGACATGACCTCGCCCGATTTCGGCTTGATCAGCTCGAGGTACCAATCGCAGTAATCCCCCCAGAACAGCGTGTAGATCTTCGTTACGGCTTCGTTGAGTCGATACCGGGCCAGATCTTCTTCCACTTCCGAAATGGTCTGATTCAGGCGAGTCAGCATCCATTTCTCGGCGAAATCCAGTTCGTTGAACGAACGAATTCGACGGTAGTCTTGGCCCTCCTTCATGAACTGTCCGAACACGTTGAACGCGTTCCAGATCTTGTTCGCGAAGTTGCGACCCATTTCAAACTTCGTGGGATCCAGTTTGATGTCCTGGCCCTGAGCACACAGGATCGTCAGACTGAATCGAACGGCATCCGCTCCATATTCATCCGTCATATCCAGTGGATCGATTCCGTTGCCAAGAGACTTGGACATCCAGCGACCCTGTTTGTCCTTGATCATCCCGGTGATGAAAATATCCCGGTAAGGAATGTCTCCCATGAAGTACATCCCGGCCATTATCATCCGGGCAATCCAGAAAAAGAGGATGTCGTACCCTGATACCAGCACGCTGCCTGGGTAGAATTTTTTCAATGCGTCCGTTTCATCAGGCCATCCCAGCGCCGCGAAAGGACACAACCAGGACGAAAACCAGGTATCCAGAACGTCTTCGTCCTGAACCATTCCCTCTGCCGGCTGCTCAATCGAGACGACGAAATCTCTGGATTCATCGATTTCGCCATCAGCGTCCAGGTGGTACCAAACCGGGATGCGGTGGCCCCACCAGAGCTGCCGGGAAATCGTCCAGTCCCGAATGTTTTCCAACCAGCGATAGTACTCGTTTTCCCAGCGTTTCGGGTGGAATCGAATCTGCCCATCGCGAACAGCTTCGAGCGCCGGTTCGGCGAGCTGTTTCATGCTCACAAACCACTGGCGGGAAATCAGCGGTTCAATCACTGCTTTGGAGCGGTGTGAAATCGGAACCGTGGAGGCATAGTCCTCGATCTTTACGAGGAGCTCCTGCTCTTCGAGGTCCGCTACCACTTTCTTGCGAGCCTCAAAACGATCCATCCCCTCGTACGCACCACCGTTTTCGTTCAGGGTGGCATCCAGATTCATGATGTTGATGGTCTCGAGACCGTGTTTCCGCCCGATTTCAAAGTCATTCTTGTCGTGCGCGGGAGTCACTTTCAGGGCGCCTGCGCCGAATTCGCTTTTCACGTAGTCGTCGGCGATGATCGGAATCTCACGATCCGTTAAGGGCAACTTGACTTTTTTCCCAACAAGATGGGTGTAGCGCTCATCTTCGGGATGGACAGCGATAGCTGAGTCACCCAGCATTGTCTCAGGACGCGTTGTAGCGATTTCGATATAGGCGTCAGAATCGACAATCGGATACTTGATGTACCACAAATGTCCTTTGCGCTCCACATTGTCGACTTCCTCATCAGAGAGGGCAGTCATGTCTATCGGGCACCAGTTGATCAGGTACGAGCCCCGGTAAATCAGGCCGTCGTTGTAGAGCCGAACGAATACTTCCTGGACAGCACGGGAGAAGCCTTCATCCATCGTGAAGTACTCCATGGACCAATCACTTGAATCTCCCAACCGACGCTTCTGTTCAAGAATGATTCCGCCGTATTCTTCCTTCCAGTCCCAGACTTTGTCGATAAATGCTTCCCGACCATAATCATGTCGATTACGTCCTTCATCCTTTTTTATGGTCTTCTCGACAACATTTTGAGTCGCTATTCCCGCATGATCCATGCCCGGCACCCAGAGAGCTTCCATTCCCTGCATTCGGCGCATTCGGGTCAGTGCATCCTGGACGGTGTCCTGAAGAGCGTGTCCCATATGAAGACGACCTGTCACATTCGGGGGCGGCATGATGATCACATGCGGCTCTTTTTCGGACGTCGCATCGGTGCTGAAAAGTTTATTGTCTTCCCAGTACGCGTACCACTTTCGCTCGAGACTGGCAGGATCGTATTTGCCTCGGCTGGAGGGAGATATTGAGGTGGCTTCCGGCGCCATGGATTCTGAAAATGTGGAGGATTGAAAATCGATTTAAAAGAATTTGAAAATATACGAGCCTGCGAGCCGGATTCTTCTTTTTCAGCGCGAATTTGGCGTTAGATTGGCACATTCGGTTTGTTGAAGTACCCGTCATCAGTTGACATTCATCATGGGAAATAATCGGCTGCAGTGGAGGCGAATAATGGTTCCGCTGACCTCAACTCCACCGCATGAACGCATCCTGGACCAGGCAAAAGAAACGGCGCGAATATTCAATTCAGATTTACTTCTGGTCTACAAAAATATTTACGACAAGTCAGATTTCAGGCAAAAACTACTTTGGTTGATGGCTGAAGACGAAGACGCAAACAGGCCTGCCGATCGGCGAGGTGAAGTGGAACCTGCGTTTTTTCCGAGTGTGACCCATCATCATCTCGATGGCATTCAGGTTGCGTCGGAACTATTGAGTTTTTCGGTCGAGCAAGAAATTGATCTCATCCTTCTGGAAACACACGGACATCAAACCCTCGGAAAAACCGTTTTTGGTGGAGTTGCCGAGGAGGTGGTTCGCTGGGCCAAATGTCCCGTGCTCACGGTCAGAAAAAATCAGCCAGTTGGAGGAGACATCGGCTTTTCGAAAATACTCGTGGTTACGGATTTTTCGGACCCGATATCTGCTCTGCTCCAGGTCGGCGCCGGTTTGGCACACTCATTCGGAGCCGAGATTCACTGCCTGAATGTCGTGGAACAGCGAGCGCGCCCCCGGCTCCTGCCGCAGAAAAAGGAGTTTGAAATTGGTACCTTGCACTACGATAAAACGGTGGCAAAAATCAAATCATCGCTGGCGGTGTTTCAGGACGAATTGGACGGTCCAACGTCAACATGGATCAATCATGTCCGATTGGGGCATGTATCCGCTCAGATCCTCGACTTCATTGAATCTGAAGGAATTGATCTCGTCCTTGTTTCGTCCCACGGCCTGACCAACAACACGGCTTTTACGCTGGGAAGTGTCGCCGAAAAGCTTTTGCGGAGAGCATCGTGTTCTGTTCTACTGTTCAAGACCCGCCAACTCTTGAATAAACCCGAATGATGGACACGCAGACCCCTCTCCGATATCTACGAGTTCACTACCTCAAACAACGGCGACTTTTCGATCGAAGTTTCGACTGGAAAATCACGGGCCGCTGGATGTTTTATTCATCCGTCATCGGTGTGCTCGGTGCTCTGGGTGCAGTCCTTTTCGCCAATCTGGTGCACTGGGTTGACGATGGCGCCTTGCAATACCTTATCGGGTACCATCCTCCACTCGTCAGTGATCAGATCGAAGCAACGGCACATTTCGATCTTGGTACGTCGCTCTCACTTTCACGCAGATGGCTGATTCTACTGATTCCTGCGGTAGGTGGTCTGATATCGGGATGGCTGGTCTTCACATATGCTCCTGAGGCGGAAGGACATGGAACGGACGCAGTTATCAAGGCTTTTCACCGGGAAAACGGAGAGGTTCGACCTCGAGTCGCGCTGATTAAGACGCTGGCCTCGAGTATCACAATTGGAACAGGTGGAAGTGCCGGTAAAGAGGGGCCCATCGCTCAGATTGCATCTGCTATCGGATCCTATCTGGGCAGACGATTCAATCTCGCCCCACACGAGAAACGTCTCCTTTTGATTGCGGGTGTGGCGGCTGGAATCGGAGCAATTTTTCAATCACCGCTTGGTGGCGCCTTTTTTGCGGTAGAAGTGCTGTATCGAGAGGATATAGAAAGCGAGGGGATCATGCCCGCCATGATCGCAGCGATCATCGGGTATTCTGTCTACAGTATGATTGAGGGCACTCATACCGTTTTTTCGACTCCTTCGTTCAACTTTCTTCATCCGATCGAACTGCTTCCGCTGATCGTGTTCGCGGTGGTGTGCGCCGTGGCAGGAATTTACTATACGAAGATGTTTTACGGTGTTCGAAATCTTTTCGCCAACCGAATCAACATGCCTGCCTTCTTAAAACCCGCGATTGGTGGGCTGGTTATTGGAGGGATTGCGTTTTTCTTTCCCGCCATTCTCGGATCGAGTTACGGTTGGCTTCAGGAAGCCATCAACGGAAATCTGCCCCTGTATTTCATGCTGATATTGGTTGTGGCCAAAATGGTCGCTACCTCTTTTACAATCGGTTCGGGGGGATCTGGTGGGGTTTTCGCGCCTTCACTGGTCATCGGTGGCATGCTCGGTGGTGTATACGGAGTGTTTCTTCAATCCATTGCACCGAATCTGGTCAATCAGCCGGAAGCGTACGTTCTGATCGGCATGGCCACCTTTTTCGTCGGAGTCGCCAATATCCCGATTGCTATGACGATCATGATTTCCGAGATGACTGGCAGCTACAGTCTGCTTGTACCACTCATTTTCGCGGGAGTAATTGCGCATCTGCTGGCCAAACGATGGAGTCTTTACACCCAGCAGGTCAGAAATCACAATGAGTCTCCGGCTCATCGGCATGAACTCACGCCTGAATTGCTCGGCCAGATTCAGGTCGGTTCCATTGTCAAGCATCCGATCTATTACCACACGCTCGTCCCTGATCATACCCTTGACGAAATAGAAAGCGTTTTCACCAGAACTCGAGAGGTTGTCCTCCCTGTTGTGAGTTCACCGGAATCGGAGGGTGTGCCCGAAGAATATTGTGGCCTTGTCCTGCTGGACAGTATTCAGCCATTCTTCCGTTCGGATGAAGATGTGCGTGACACGATGAGTGCTTCGGACCTCATGGATGATTTTGTCGCGGTGAATTTAAACGATACGCTGGACCAGGTGCAGGCGGTGTTTGAAAAGTATGAGTACCCCGAAATTCCGGTAACCGACGATTCGGGCGCCATTGTGGCCTTCATTCGACCCGGACAGGTGATCAGCGAGTATCATCGTGCCGTACTGCGCAAAAAACAGGAATAAAACTGCCTGAACTGAATCCGGTACGTGAGTGGACGATACATCTGGATCAAGATTACATTAGCTTTGAGTGTCCACGAATCAACACGTTCTGATCCTTGCCACAGTCTGGAAAAAAGTATGTAGCCATCGCCGGTAATATCGGCGCAGGCAAGAGCTCCCTCACTCGCATTTTGTCGGATTATTTTAAATGGGAAGCGTATTTCGAGCGGGTAGATGACAATCCGTACCTGTCGGACTTCTACGAAGACATGCATCGCTGGTCATTTAACCTGCAGGTCTTTTTCTTGTCGAGTCGATTTGAACACCAGCGTTTAATCGAGGACACCCCCCACAGCGTTGTTCAGGACAGGTCCATCTATGAAGACGCGGAAATTTTCGCCCGTAATCTTCATGACATGGGCCTCATGGCCGCTCGCGACTACGAAAACTATACGGACCTGTTCAAGGTCATGACCTCGTATCTGAAAGCTCCGGATCTGCTGGTGTATCTGAGAGCCTCCACTCCTACGTTGGTCAGTCACATTCAGTCGAGGGGCCGCGAGTTCGAGTCGACGATCCGAATTGAATATCTGGAGCGACTCAACAAGCACTACGAAGACTGGGTGGGCCGCTACGATCTGGGACCGAAGATCATCATCGACGTTGATGAAATGGATTTCGTGAACGAAGAAGAAGATCAATCCAGAATTATCTCTCAGGTTGAAGCTCGACTGTTTGGATTATTCCCCGAGTAGTGTGAAACCAGATCGCTTTTTCGCCAAACTGTTTTGTGTGGTCGCGCTGTCGGCGCCCCTCTGTGTGTTGCCATGGTGCGCGAATCCGGCATATTCACAATCGGCTGATTCACGATCGGCTGATTCACAATCGGCTGACTCACAATCGGCTGATTCGAGTCGGGTGAGCGATGTCCATGCGACAGACTCGCCTGCGGGGCGGAACCATAGCATCGATGCCTCCCCTCTCCTTGGAGGATTCGAAACGAGCCGTCCGCCTCTCCAGGAAAATGACTCCGATCCGGCCGCCATTCTGACGTGGGTTCCCGGCGTGTTTGCCTACACGTTCGGCTCGGCGGGATGGCCCGACGGTGTCGCTCCCTATGGGGCAAATCCCAATCGTGTTCCCCTCAGGATGGACGGCTTGTCAATGAATGATCTCCTGACAGGACGACCTCGATACGACCTCGCTCCTGCGGCCCTCGTCCGATCATTGAACATGGATCCTTCCACAGGAATTGATCTGGTATCGGACTCACTGAGTCAACCCGCGCCACTTACGATCGTGCGTTATCAATCGGCCGGGGACGCCATGCAAGCCGTTCAATCCGTACATGTTCAGAATCGGGTTTTCATGGCTCCAGATTCAACCACGCGCAAGTTTCAGGCGCTCTTCGGATACAGTGGAGCGGGTGCGAGAGGCGAATATGATGGCTCCCGACTGAAACGAGCCAGGGAAGTGACAATCCGGCTGAGATATGAAACACCACGCTGGAGCGTGGAATTTTTGGATATGGCGCGCCGACGAAGCGTCGGCGCGCACACAGGCGTCATACCATTAAGCGGAGCGAGCTATGAGTCCATCTACCAACGACTGGGGGCGACGGTTGGAGATAGCGAGGCCCGACGCCGGACGATTCGAAATGATCTGGTTCTGAGTGGCACGACCAGAATCGCGGGCAATCAGGCCCTGTCGAAAATATACTGGACGGTGCAAACGCTGGATTTTTCGGGGGAATCTTTCAACCTGAAGGGTGTGGCCGAAAGGATGGGCGTCGATCTATCTGTTTCCCGCATGATTCGTCGCAGCCACGCGGATGTGAGACTCCGTGGCTTCAGCGATCGTTTTACCGGCGGAAACGTCTATGAACCCAAGCCAGATGCAAGATCATTTCTTTCGATGGTGGCTCGCGTTCAGGGAAATGGAGCCGGATTCGGATACCGCGTCGAACTGGGTCCGGAGAAAGAAGACACCCGATCCTGGTTTCACATGTCAGGATTGATTCAAAAACAGGCAGGGCGTTTTTTGGCGACCGGCCAATTCCTGGCTACAGGCCTGCCCCTCGCGAATCACGAAGTGACCGGGTTTGGCGCGGCTGTCTTTCCGCTGCCGGAAGCAGCTGATCCCTCTCTTTCTCGAGGTAGTCTGGGCCTGACGTGGCAATCGTCATGGCTTTCGCTGCGCGCCCAGGCGTGGAGGGCAAGGTACACGGATCCGGTGCAAGCTGTTTATGACGAGGTCGACGGCGCAATTGCTGTCCAGGTTTTGAGTGGATCCGCCGACGCTCAGGGTCTCTCAATCGAAATTGGATTCAGAGACCTGGCCGATCGGGGGGTTTATGCCTTGCTGAATCCCGTGTTTTCCAACCGGAGTACCGAGTCCGAAACTGTTGTAGCTCGATCGTGGCGAAGATCCACACCACAGACGTGGTCTTCTGCCAGGTTGGGTCTGCGAGCCCATCTTTTCGAGGACGATCTGGACCTCGATACCTATGTGCGCGCCCGATACTGGGGAACCATGGATGGCCTGCGTCTTCACCCCGCTACGGGTCTTCTTGCGCTACCGAGCGCCACATCGCAGAGTCTGGAGTCGAACTGGCTCATCGATGTCGTCGCCGAAGCCGGTGTTCGCGGCGCAACCATCTTTCTTTCGTATGAAAACGTCTTTTCCGGTACAACGACGCAGGTCGGAAATTTGATCGTTCCTGACTACCCTCTGCCCCGTCAACGCACGCGTTTCGGTGTCTACTGGCCTATAATGAATTGAATAAACCGTTTCCGCTCACGTGCGAGCGCATCCAGTGCACAACATTTTTCGATATGTCCGTATAAGCGATCAGAATGGCGAATACGACATCATATAGCCTGTCCGCTTACGAACTACGGGCACTGGAGGAACTCCATTCATGGAAGAATCCTCCTGAAACCTGGATGACACGCGCGAAACTGAAGGCTTCCGAATCATGGAATGCCGTCACGGACATGGTGCACAAGATTCCGGGAGTGGATTGGGCCATGGAAAACGTCATTTCTGGCGTCCTCGAACTGACCAACGAAATTACTCAGGACTCCGTCTGGACTGAAGCCGTAATCAAGGACTTTCACAGCAAGGGGCACGAGATTTCCCATCTCTCTGATGTTCATGAACTGGACCTCGAAGAAGTAGATCTTGTGTTGTCAGGTCTCGACAAGAAGTACATCGGCCTGGCCTCGGTCGAAGGAGTCGCCACTGGCGCCGCGGGAGCTGCTGGAATCGTACCCGATCTTATCGCTCTGGTATCAATCAACCTCAGAGCCGCGGGCGAATACGCTTCCTACTGCGGGTTCGACATCACACATGATCTCGAACGATTGTACGCTCTCGAACTCCTCGACAAAGTCGCGCAACCGAGTACCAACCAGAAAGACGTGACGCTGTCTCCTGCGGTGAGAACAGCTTCACGCGTGGCTCGCCAGCAAGGCTCCCAACTCATGGAACAGGTGGGTGTCGGGAATGCGATCGAAGCCATTGCCAAGCGCCTGGGCATGAATCTCACCGAGAAAAAACTGGCGCAGATGGTGCCTGTAACCGGTGCCCTGCTGGGAGGTGGGTTGAATTACCTGTACACGACCAAAGTCTGCAACACGGCGCACTTCCTGTATCGGGAACGGTTTCTGGTGGCGAAGTACGGCGAAGACGTAACCAGTCGATAAATCGTTGCTGAGCGACACCAGTCCGCACACAAATCAGGATCGCTTTTTACTCCCGCCCATAACCGGCACTTCTGAGGGCCCTGTTTTCCTGAAGCGACAAACGAAAAAACCCTCCATTCGATGCGAGGGCAGGAGACGACAGGCTCCTTCGACCCGTTCTTCGACCTCGTTCTTTCTCCAACTCCGAACAACGGGAATGCGCTCTTCAAATTGTTCGGAGATGGGTTCGATGTCCATGCAATAGCCGAAGGTATCCAGCATGTGCTGGATCGCGCCTTCGTTTTCATCCGGAGAGATCGCGCAGGTCGAATAGACAAGAGTTCCTCCGGGTTTGAGGGAGTGCACAGCCGAGAAGAGAAGTCTACGTTGCTTGCGAACCATCTCTTTCGATTTTCCGGTTGTCCAGAATGACCATGAATGGGGATCGCTGAATTGGAATCTGCCCTCGCTCGAACACGGAGCGTCCAGTAACACCCGATCAAAATGCTCGGGGCGATATCGCCACACTTTCGTGCCGTCCTGCAGAAATACCTTCACAAACGAAGCTCCGTGTCGCTTCAAATTGTCCTGAAGTTTGAATTTTCGCTTTCTGACGAGCTCTACCGCAGCAATTTCCGCTTCCGGCGCCATGGCCGCGATCTGCAGTGTCTTGCTGCCCGGAGCTGCGGTCAGATCGAGAATTCGCTCGCCCTGTTGAGGATCCAGCATTCGAACGGGTAACTGACTCGCAAAACCCTGCAAATAGAGCCCGCCTGATAGATATTCCTCTGATTCGAGTAGTTTTTGCCTGTTTTCCGGCTCCACCCACCCGGAATCGGGCCAATCGCCGGATCGGAAGACCTCAATGTTTTGTGCAGCAACGGATTCGAACGAATTGCCCGATGATGGCAACAGTGGATTCAAGCGGAACCAGGCCTGTCTGGGGGCTGAAAAACCGTCCACAATACGAGAGAAGTCCGTGTCGTTAAACAATGCCTGATAACGTTCTATGAACGGGACCGGGAATGACTCAGGAAAGCGTTCCAGCGTATTCAAATCGTTTACAATCCTCCTTCTTCCAGAACTCTGAAAGAAGTAGAATCGTTGAATTGGAAAAGAGCGGTGTGCGCCAAGATAATCCGGCATTTAAGGGATTGCACAAACAGTGCGATATATGTACCATGACGCGCC
>CAZEHJ010000063.1:0-21837 GCA_964512485.1 uncultured Rhodothermales bacterium
ATCTGGTTTCAATATCGGCGATCTGGGGATCGTCGGCATCATTGGTGTGCCATGAGCCATAATAGAGTAGTCCTGTATCTTCGTTTCCGAGTTCAAGCACATAGGGCCATTCCTTGTCCGCCATCACGCTGTCATGTTGAGCAGATGTCCTGAATGCGACATCTGGAAGTGTAGTCGAGGGAGAAAACGAAGGGAGGGATCCTGTGGTGCATGCAGACAGCGGAAGCATGGCTAAAACGAAGATCAGTATGCGCATGGGTCTGGGAGGGATTGGTCGAATCTCGGGTACGCCTTTCTCCTGACAGGGTTACGCAGCAGCAAATCCGAAACACATCCTCATCTCGGAGAATGAATGATCCTAATCAAAAAACCCGATCACGCAATACGTGGTCGGGTTTTTTGGGACATGTCGGGACGGACATGATTGGAAGAAGTGTGGAGCTAAGGAGAGTCGAACTCCTGACCTCTTGAATGCCATTCAAGCGCTCTACCAACTGAGCTATAGCCCCGCCTTGCATGCTCCCGATCCACAATCGCGGGAGCGAGGGCCGAAAATACGGTGTTTATTGATGGGCAAGCAACAAAAGTGCGGCATATCGATGCTCGATCCACCATCAATTCATAAGAAATGGAGGTCTGGCGTCTCTGGTGGGGCATTCAGGGTCCCGAAAGGGTGTAGCCAGGCTCAGCGGTAGCTGAACAGCGAAGTAAACGTGCCCAGAAACGCGGTATAGAGTGCGCTTCCGATCCACAGGCCGGTCACGAGAAACGAGTTACGGGCTCCCGCCTGCAGGGCGAGCATGGTCACGAATATTCCGTTGTGAACCAATGCCACAACGAGCCCACCAAGCAGTGCCTGACGCGGCAGAATCAGAAGGCCTTCCCGTTCGGAGCTGGGGAAGAGGCCAAGCAGGAATCCGAGCAGGGTCTTGACCAGCATGTGCATTCCCCATGTACTGTAGACGGCGTCCATCAGGAAGCCAAAGAAGAATCCACCTACAGCGCCCCACTGTCGTCCCTTGCGTACGCCGAGCCATGCGACAAAAAGCAGGACCGCGTCGGGATACGCTCCCCAGAGGGTCAGCCGTCCCAGCATGAGCCACTGGAGAAGAAAGACTCCGAGTCCAATCAGAAATGTGCGAAGAAGTGCCGGCATGCGATCGATTTATTGAGCGATCAATCTACGAAGCGTGGGATCGTTGAAAAACGAAATTCGGCAGAGGAACCTGCATTATCGGCGTGTGTTCGGAGGGTGAGC
This sequence comes from uncultured Rhodothermales bacterium, assembly GCA_964512485.1. Lineage (GTDB taxonomy): Bacteria > Bacteroidota > Rhodothermia > Rhodothermales > UBA10348 > CAZEHJ01. Next base: position 1,259 of record CAZEHJ010000063.1, read on the forward strand.
TTTTCTCGTCCCGACCGAACCGCCGTTGACCGACTCAGAAACGGCACCCGGTTCAATAATCGTTGTTACCTGCATAATGGCAGCAAAGAAAAATCAGAATTCGGCCAGAAAGAAGTCTCCCCGCTCCCGGCAGAGCCGAAAACGGGGAGTCATGGTATTTCAGCGCAAAAATTATACGCTGTTGGTAGCCTGCCTGGCTCTGATCACCGTTGGTTATGTGATCATGCGCATGGAAAATGAGGTAGATGGATTCATTTCCCTCTACGTCGCGCCACTGGTTCTGCTGGCCGGATATCTGGGTGTTATCTACGCCATAATGTGGCGCCCTGCAGAAAACGAAGACAGTTCTGCCTAAATGGTGCCACAGGCCACCATGTAATTTTCAGTACGTGTCTGCGCCGGCAGGCATCACCAGCCTACGTTCGTCAAATTCCAGATTCAGATCGACATCCACCATTGAGTGGTATCCAATGATCTGAAGTTGTGGTCCGGCATAGGTAATCCAGTCCGCTGGCAGAACCAGGCCACTGGTTTCACTGAGTCCTTCGATTCGATGAAACGCTTGGGCACTACCGAAATCAATACTGAAACCGCCCAGCATTCTGGTATCAGGGTCGACGTACAGGATCCACGTGTTTCCGACCTTGTCTCCGCCTTCATCTGTGTACCAGAACGGAACGGTGATATAGTTGGTCTGCATATCGCCCGGTAGCATATCCTCGCCCAGTTCACCGAATCGTACGTCTTCGTCCTGAGATAGCCATGGCATAAAGGCCATGTAATAGTGGATCGTGCTCATTCCCTTTGGTGAATTAGGGAAAAGCCAATTCACCCCCCAGGCCCCGTTTTCGTCTTTTGCAATTCTGGAGTCCCATAAAGGATGATCGGCATAGGCGCGCAGCGTTGAATGTTCGACATGTTCGTGCCCGACCATCCAGTCCAGTTGAGAAGACATCTGGGGCATATGCGAGATGTGCGTAAACCGTACGGCCGATGATGCCGTCCAGAGGTCCATGCCACCGTGATTTGCAATGACCTCATCTACGAGGGCTCGTGCTGCCGCTTCATCTTTCAGATCATCGTCCGCGAAGGCGTTTCCTGAGCGATCTGGTTCTGGAAGTACAGCCGCGGATAGCGTCGATACGCCAAGGCCGAGAGTAAATGCGGCGATGAGAAATAGCTTTTTCATTGATCAGACCGTAAATGTGTAGGTGTATTTGAGGAGGAGCACACGACCTGCGGATACTGGAAGCACAGGCGAAAACGCCCTGCGTTCTGTGTTCAGTCCGTCATTGAATACTATCCACAGGTCGTTGCGCTCACTGAAGTTGTAGCGGAATCGGACGTTCATGGCGACCATATCTGCCGCACTGTTGTATTGCACAAAGGAAGAAGCAGACAGCTTGCTGTTTGCAGCCACCGCTACCTTCACACGTGCAATGTGGGCATCAAAACCCTGATCGCGATCACTGAATCGCACACGATTGAAGATGTAGGCCGCACCCAGTTCAAAATGCTTGGAGGCGTTCCAGCTCGGGAAAAAATCGATATTGAAGTTGTTACCGTCGAAAAATTGACCGGCTCCCACGCTTCCGCCAACTCGAAATCTGCGACCCTGTGCTGATCGCACGGCGAGATTGGTACTCCAGTACGTGTGCTCTCCAACACCAACACGCGCTCCATCCGGGAAAAACAGCTCTTCGGTCAAGCGTTCGTGATTCCCGAGAATCTCGAGCTCAACTTCGGCTCCCCTTTTGGTCTCCAGCGCCGTCGAGTTGCCCCAGATGGCTGTTTCTAAATCACCGTCTCTGTTGGCAAAGTTGATGTTTCCGAAGAATGCTGTTTCAATCGTACGCCATCTGGAATTTTCTCCAGGAAGCCAGTTGTAGGCAAACCGACCGAGTGTCTGAGTGAAATCCGTCAACCGAAAAAAGCCAGCGCGAGGTACGAAGTCTTCTTCCCAGCGTGTCAACCACACCATGTAATTGAATCCGAGCTCGCGACGACGTTGCCACTGCACCTGCACGAATCCATTTTTGTCGAAGCCGGATCCCACGGTCGAAGTGCGCTTATCGTCTGAAGTCTGAGCTACTCGGACCGTGAGGTATTCGTCGCCCACCACCCTGACGACACCGTCAAGTCCGAGCGCGACGTTGTATGTACCGTCTTCTCCAATACGGCTGGTGAGCATTCCACCGGCCCACGAATTGTCGTTCAATACCCGCTTCCGGGTTCGGAGGACGGTGAAGTTTTCCGATGAGAAATTTCCGCCTGCCTCTGTCTGCAAACTCATGATTCCTACATCCCAATTCTGAACCCTTCCCACCAGTCTTCCGCCACCAAATACGCGGGTCGGCTCACCGTTCGTCAGGCCGATCTGCCGAGAGTGGAACATGCGATCCTGAAATCCGAGAGAGTAATCGAATAGTCCGGCACGTTCCTGGAAAAACTGCCGTTTCTCTGGAAAAAAGAGGGAAAATCGACCGAGATTAATCTGTTGATCATCGGCCTCCGCCTGAGCGAAGTCGGTGTTTACCGTCAAATCAGCGATGAGGTTGCCTGTCAGGTTATACCGGATATCCAGTCCCAAATCCTGAGAAGCATCGTTCTGTGAACGGAAGCGAGTCTGGTCTGCATTCAGACTCGGAGTTCTTTCAAGCCCGGAGCGAGCGTAAGGAGTTACATAGACAGCTTTCTTTCCACGCACTTGCTGCAGTTCAACATCCTGCATCAATGATGGCTTGGCGAATCCCAGATTCCAGTTGGGGGGAATGCTTGGAAAAACGTGTCGTTCGTTCTTTCGGGAAATGACGCGCGAGATGGCAATTCCCATTACGGTCGACTCTTGAGAGCTCTGAAAACCGAGGGTGGTGAAGGGTATTCGCATCTCGGCGAACCAACCTTCATCCGTCGTCCGGACTTCTACATCCCAGAATCCGTCCCAGGAACTGTTCATGCTCTGGAAATTGATCGCATCGTTGCTGAGCGCCGCATCACCTCGAATACCAGCGGGAGTGGTGTAAAACCAGAGCGCATTTTCATTGTCATTGAACGGATCGATGACGACGTTCAAGTAGTCGTCTGCGAACGAGCCCCCATCCCGATACATCGTGCTCGACATGATGCCAGATGGCTCAGAGTCGTACAACTGGGCGAGGACGTACAGATATTCGGAGTCATACCCGATTCGGATTTCGGTGCGTTCTGTAAGCGCCCCCTCGTAAGTAGGCTGATACATGGTTACATCAACCGGAACCACGGAGCTCCAGGCGTCATCGTTGCCGATTCCGTCCAATTTGATTGGCCCGTTCAGTCTGGTGAGCACCAGCTTTTGTTCCTCGTCTTGTGAAAGACCAGACTCGATTGTAGCGGGTACAATGCTCGCGCTGGCATCGGACGCCAGGACCAGGCAGGCAAGTGCCAGGAATAATGAGCTTGAGAAATACCGTACGGTGTGCATAGATGATGGAACGTTTGTCGGATGGGGTCTTAAAGATTCGGGGCACGTCTTTTGACCGATGAACCCAAAACTCTGAAGCACCGAACGGGTATACCTGACAGTTTGCTAACGTTCGTCACACATTTATCTAACAGACCCCAGATCGGCTAAAAACGTGGAAAACAGCGCATCAGAGCGTCTTATGGTAGGCCGATGGGAGGTCATTCCACGTCAAAATCGTATTCGTACGACAGCGGACGGACACGAAATCGAGCATCGGTTGCCTCCCAAATTCATGCAGGTACTCATGGTTCTTGCTCGAGCCCGAGCCAGTACGGTGACGCGTGAGGAGTTGATGGATGCCGTCTGGCCGGACACCGTTGTGGGCGAGGCGGTTCTGACAAGAGCGGTCTCGGAGCTGAGAAAAGTGCTGGGATCCGACGGGAACGCCGATCAGTCAATTGAGACGATTCCTACGATCGGATACAGGCTCCTTCTTCCCGTTACGGCTGAAGGCGAGCAGGTGAAATCCACCTTCACTGGTTCGGACGCGGATGAAGACGAGACTGAATTCGCGTCCGGGACCGAGACATCGTCAAGGGCCCTTTCGCTTGCTCAAGCCTGGCCTCTCGGGCTACTGGCGACGGTTCTGATCGCGGTCTGGTATCTGACCTCTCGTGGTGCCGTTGCAGTAGATGACATACCGCGTGAACCGCTTCGTTTGGCTCCCGTCACAAGCCTGTCGGGAGAAGAATTTGACCCCTCAGTTTCGCCAAGCGGAGATAGGGTGGCATTTGCGCGCATCGATGAGTCTGAAACAGGTGCAGACGTATTCATTTCTCCGACCGATGGCGGTACGGCTATTCCGTTCGTGAACAGCACTGCTTTAGAATCAAGTCCGACATGGTCTCCGGATGGTCGGTATCTCGCTTATGTGAGCTGTAACCCTTCAACGGGTGATGCGTCCATTTTCAGTAAGGCCACAATTGGAGAAGCATCACCACAGACCGTACTCGCGCTCGACGTCGAACACTGTATGGCGGTGCCGCAGATCAACTGGTCTCCAACGCAGGATCTGATTGCTTTCTCACGTTTTGTTGCTGCTGAAAACGCAACGTCCATCTGGACCGTTGACGTGACGTCGGGTGCCCTCGCGCAGCGCACGTTTCCGGGAGAAGACATCGTGGACCGGTTTCCGCGTTTTGCACCCGATGGTGAGCGGATTGCGTTTACCAGAGGTCGTTCAGGGATCGATTCGGGAGTTGATATTTTAGTCAGCGGACCCGGAAATGCCGAGCCTTTTCAGATCACAAGCGCAGATGTTGATGCCTCGGGATTCGACTGGACTCCAGAAGGTGAAGCGCTCATTGCGGCATCTCAGGGCGCGCTTTGGAGGCTGGACGCCATGTACGGTGGTAAATCCTGGCTCGCAGCACCTGGTATCGACATCGTTCAGCCGGTCGTCAATCCTTCGGATGGAAGTGTGATATTCGTGCAGTCCCTGTATGACGTCAATATTTGGTCGATCGACGTTCAGGATCAGTCGGATCAGGGCGGAGTCCTGCTGGCTTCCACGCGGGTCGATAACGATCCCAGAATTTCACCAGATGGGAATCGCATCGCTTTCATATCGGACCGAGCCGGAGAATGCAGTGTTTACGCCGCCGACCGGGATGGATCCAACGAGATCGCGGTAGCCAGCTTCAATATCAATTGTTTTGATCTCAGAACTCCGAGATGGTCACCGGATAGTCGGATGATTGCATTTGAAGCCGGGGTTGACGGTGTCTGGGATGTTTTTGTGGCTTCGACCGTGGGAGGGCTCACACGGAATCTGACCCATGCCGATTCGAGGGAGTGGTCTCCGGGGTGGTCAGCTGATAGCGAAACACTCTATTTCAGTTCAGACCGCAATGGCATCAAACAAATTTGGGCGGTGTCTCTTTCCGGCGGAGAACCTGAGTTGATAACTGCTACGGCAGGCAGTATCGCTCAGGAGACTTCTGACGGATCGTCCCTTCTTTATGTACGGCCCGATATGCCCGGACTATGGAGTCTTCCGCTTGGTGGAGAAGCTTCGCAGCCCATTCAGATTATTGAGGACCTTTCACCGGACGATTTCAGATCCTGGAGGCTGGACGGTGAAGCGGTGACATATCTGCGCAGGGGGGAGAGACCGGAAATCGTGAGATTCGATCTGGCCTCGGGAGTGAGCGAAATCTCGTTGACTCTTCCAAGCCCTCTCATCGATTGTTCGGTCGCAGATCTTTCCCCCGATGGGACGTTTGCCGTGTTCGCTCAGGTCGACAGGGACGAGGATGATCTCGTGAAACTGGAAGGGCTTCAGCCCTGACCCATTATCTGAGGTGCCTCAATCGTACAGCAGGTACGATTTTCTTAGTTGCGCGAACGCTTCAATCTCTTCTTCCCACTTCCATTCGAAAGCGGCCTGGTCCATTCCGCCTTTCAGTAAGTCCAGGGTTTGTGCTGATCCCGAAAGGAGCCTCAACCAACGCTCATTGAAGAAGGAATCTTTGACAGAGTCGGGCGCAGCATCATAAAAACGGGCCACCAGATCCAGACCCAGTGAAACAGCGCGGACAGAGTCGGGCTCGGTCACTGTGATGTTCAGCGTCTGGATTGGCACATCTTCCAGCTTCGGATTTGTTGATGCACCAGGAATACTGACGGGGGTTGTCCGGCCTGCTGCAAACTCCACTCCTGCAACCTCCCATTTCTCAAGGTTCTCGACAAGGGCTGTCGCATCTAGCCATGGTGCACCGACGGTCAGAAAAGGAGAAGAGGTGCCACGGCCTTCGCTGGCAGTGGTTGCTTCGAAGAAACAGGTCCCGGCGTATACCAGAGCGGTTTCGAAGGTTGGAATGTTGGGACTGGTAGGGACCCAGTCGAGTCCAGTTTCAGGCCAGTACATATCTCGATTCCATCCCTCCATTTCAATGACGCGAAGGTCCAGATTTTCGAGGCCCGGCAACCACTCTTCGCCTTGGACCATTTTCGCGAGTTCGCCAACGGTGAGGCCATGCCGCACGGGAATGGGGTAGAGGGAGACAAACGAAACGAGAACTGAATCCCTGACGAAGCCTTCGATTCTTCTTCCCCCCAGAGGGTTGGGCCGATCCAGGACAACAAATGGAATGCCGGCTTCGGCGGCGGATTGCATGGACAGGCCCATGGTATAAATGAACGTGTAGAACCGCGCACCCACATCCTGAATGTCAAAGACCAGCACATCCACTCCTTCCAGCATTTCAGCTGTCGGCCGCCGGTTCGATCCATACAGGCTGTACACCGGAACTCCTGTCACATCGTCGATGCCGTCCTCGATATGGGCACCGGCATCTTCATCGCCACGAATTCCATGTTCGGGTCCAAAAAGAGCTGCCAGTTGCACATTTTCCGCTTCATGAACCAGATCAAGCAGATGTCGTCCTCCTGAGGTAGCGGTATGGTTCACGACCAACCCCACACGTTGGCCGTCAATAGCCTCGAAGCCGGACTTCACCAACAGGTCGGCGCCGGTAGAAACGGCAATGGGCGGGGTGATCTCAAGATCACCCCGCCCATTGGATTCGCCACAAGCAGAAACGACAAACAACAAAACTGCTGCCAGAGTCGTTCTCACAACTGAAATTGCGTTAGCCTGCGTTATTGACGATTTCGACTTCAGGGAAGTAGTAGTTCGATTCCAGGACGCCATTCTCCACAGAATCAGATCCGTGTACAATGTTCTGTCCTTTGTTGTCAGCAAAGTCTTTGCGAATCGTACCCTCATCGGCCTCTGCAGGATCCGTCGCACCGATGAGCGTTCGGAAGTCGGCAACGGCATTGTCTTTTTCGAGAACGATCGGCACGCAGGGACCAGACGACATGAAGTCGGTCAGCTCGCCAAAAAACGGGCGTTCACGATGAACCGCATAGAAGCCTTCTGCTTCTTTCTTGGAAAGGTTGATCATCTTGAGAGCGCGGACAGTAAAGCCTGCCTCTTGCATTCTGCGAATGACTTCGCCGATCAAATTTTTACGGACGCAGTCCGGTTTGAGTATTGCCAGGGTACGCTCGAGAGCCATGAGTCCGGAGTGTAGGTGTATGGATAATTAGATCAAGGCTCCAAAAATACGGTCTTTCTGCACCTGGAGGATCGTTTCAGAAGGGAAGAAGGCGTGAATCACGATGTTCAGCATACACCGAATATGCAGACGCTAAAGGGCCTCAACTTCGATCAAAGCGAGATAGTCTTCGAAATCTGTCGCGCTTCCAGCTTTCGGATAGGGATTGAGCCTCAAAAGACGGAAGCGCTGGTTCTGGAATTGAATGATATCGTTGAATCGATACGGAGTTGAAACCAATCCAGGAATATGGGTGATGATCTGGTGTTTGACGTTCTGGTGATCCGTCAGAGTCAGGAGGACACCCGCTCTTCCGGGATGCACGCAATCAACGTTTGAAGCGCATCGGCTGTCTTCGGTTACCAGGGAAAACTCGATGGTCAGCTCGGCATTGTCCAGAAAGACAGCTCGACCTACACCAATTTCGAAGGGCACGCCCTGCTGAACGATACCAACTGAGCCATCTCTTCCCGGCCCTGAATCTCCATCCGAGTTGACTGAGAAATCCCTCTGGCACCCGGTAAAAACGAGTCCGGCAATCAGTATCAGATATGAAAGCTGCTTGCGCATGAAAAGCTTCGTCTCAGGTCAAGTATCTGTTTCGATCAACAAAATCTTTCAACCTTAATTAAAACGAATTCTGGACGCGCAGGCAAGGATGTTCTCCATACCGCCTCAAAACCTTCTCCAAGTGTCGAATGGCCGGTTTCAACGGTGCTCGCGCCGGCAGTGTCGACCAGATTGGTCATTGATCGGATTCTGATGTTAATTCCGGCTTGCATCTAATCTCAAGATGATGACCGACTGGACACGATTTCGATCCCAGTTTCCCGCGCTGGCTAAAAACACCTACCTGAACACGGCTGGCGGTGGCGTCATGTCGACTCGCGTGGCAGCGGCAGGAAGGAAATACTACGATGAATCTGAATCGCTGGGCGACATCGGGTGGGACCCCTGGGTCGAACGAAGCGATGAGGCGCGACGAGACGTGGCTCGTTTCGTCGGTGGAACTGAAGACAGAGTAGCCTTTCTGCCCAACGCTTCGTTGGGAGTAAACATCCTTGCGCGATCACTGGCCACAGGGTCTCGCATCCTGGCTGTCGACCAGGAATTTCCCAGTTGCACGACCCCATTCCTGCGTATTGGATGCGAGGTGAAATTCATGTCTACAAATGCAGATGGATATGTTGATGCCGACCTGGTTCGCACCCATCTCGACTCGGGCAGCAAAGCGTTCGTCCTGAGCTCCGTCCAGTTCGCCAACGGATTCCGGGCAAATCTGCGCCAGATAGGCAAAATGTGTCGAGAAAACGGAATTCTGTTCATCGTTGATGCGACGCAGTCCATCGGCGCCTTTCCCGTCGATATTGAAAAGGACTACATAGATGCCATCGTCTTCAGCGGGTACAAATGGGCAACCGCAGGCTACGGCGTTGCGGTTCTGGTCACCGGAGATCAATGGCCGGAAAATGATCCACCACTCATTGGCTGGCGCAGTGCCCGAAATGCGTACGCTCTCGAAAATGATCGACTCGATCTATTGCCCTCAGGTATCGGACACGAGATGGGGCACCCTGCCTTCCCGGGCATTTTCGCGATGGGAGAGGCTGTTCGGCTTCTCGGTGAGATTGGACCCGAGAACATGTCGCTCCGGATTGGGTCTATCATGAATCGACTCTGGGATGGCTTGACCGAACGAAACATATCCATCCGCTCCCATGCAGAAATAGAACATCGATCCGGGATTGTTCTGGCCGATTTTGAGGACGCGGCATTTGTGTGCGCCGAACTCAGGAAAAAGGGGGTTTGGACAACGGCCAGAGACGGTGGTCTCAGAATTTCAGCACACGGATACAATGACGAACTGGATATTGGGCGATTCTTCGAGTCGCTTGACTCATTGGAAGTTGCCTAGCCTGCTCGGCTCCAATGCCGAACAGCGTTCAGATCTGGGATCTACCCGTTTATACAGCGCTGTTTCCGGACTCTGATCCTTCGCCGAACGGAGAGAACCATCTCGGTGCCTGGCGATCACGTGCTGTTTCGCGTTCCATCCAGAAGAGGAGAATATCATCTCCGAATTCAGGTTTTTCACTCTCATCGAGAACGTTGGTGATCAGCGAATCGATCGGATCCGCCGTCCCATAAACACCTTTGACATTCTCCAGAACGCCATCTTCTCCCAGTTGGGCACCAGAATTCATCTGCTGCTCGAGCAGACCGTCGGTGTAGGATACCAGGGCCGTGCCCGGTGTGAGGGAGATGGAGGTATCCTTGAATTCCGCTGACTCATCGAGTCCCAGAATCAGATCCGAATACGAGACCACTTCAGCACCGCGAGAACCGACCAGGACAGGGCGACAGTGACCGGCATTTGCATACGTCACAAGGTTCTTTTCAGGCTCCCAACGTATTAATAGAAGCGAAGCAAAGGTGTCTTCGAGAGAAGGATCGTCCATCAAGACCTGATTGACGCTGCTCATTATTTCTGCAGGAGACGTTGTCGTGCGCAGCAAGGTGTGTAACGCGCTACGGATGTATCCAAGGAAGCTGAAGGCGTAAAACTTGGCCTGAAGTCCTTTACCCATGACGTCACCCACGGTGATGAAATAGGTGCCTGGACGTGGCTCTGTCCAGTCAAAGATGTCACCGCCACCGTGTTCACGCGGATTGCTGTGGAAGAAGGTTCGGTAGCCTTGAACGTCAGGGAGTTTCTTCGGCATGAGCTTCTGGGAGAAGTCCTGCCCAATTTTGGAGTCCAACTGAGTCTGGAAAAGCGCCGTGCGTTCTAGAAGACGATCTACCCTTGAGAGCAACTGGTCAATGTCAAAAGGTTTTGTGATGTAGTCATCAACACCGGTGCGCCGTCCTTTGAGTCTGCTCGACTCATCAGCTTTGGCCGTGAGAAAGATGAAAGGAATTGCCTTCGTCTCCGGCGTGTCCTGGAGAGATGCCTGCAGGGCGAATCCATCCATTTTCGGCATCATGATGTCGGAAATGATAAGATTCGGTACTTCCTCGGCTACCCGTTCAAGGGCTTCCTCGCCATTCGCAGCGGTGCGAACGTTGTACTGCTTCCCCAGTCGGTATTCCAAGAGCCGACGCAGGGTATGCTCATCTTCTACTATGAGAATGGAATGTTGAGCCATTTGTCTGAGTCAGCGGACACGGTGAACTCTAAGCGACGGTGACCTTGTTCGGTCAGGGAGTACTCAAAGTACTCGGTTGCCGCGTTGAGCATGAGGAGTCCCATTCCACGTTCTGGGAAGGGCGTGAGGGCGTTTCGTTGAACGTCGATCTGCTCAGGAAATGCAAATCCGTCAGAGTTGTCTTCAATTACGCAGCGGACGCGTCTCCCGTTCGGGATGACGTCCATCACTACAATCGGATTCCGCTCGGCGAAGTCGGCGTGCTGAACCAGATTGGCAACCCACTCATGAACCGCAAGACGAAAAAGCTGAATGGTATCAGGATCGAGGTGAGACAGAAGCGCACCTTCGCGCTCCCATTCCTCGAACATACCATGCAGCTCATCGATTACGATTTCAAGCCGGGTAAAGCTTTGACGGGTGATTTCCATATCTCGGTTGAGAAAACGTCTTCCGCAAAGGAATCCGTTTGGATGATCTAGTTATCGGAGGCTATCGCGTGCAGCGTCAACCGTAGGGAACTGACGGAACACCTTATAGGTGCGAGTCAGCTGTACTACGACCTGTACCGGACGGGAAACCGATGCAAAGACCACCTGGCCACTCATGGGAGAGACCTGACGGTACAGAGAAAAGATGGAACCAAGACCCGTAGAGTCGAGGATACCCGTGTCGGTGAAGTCAAGGATGAAGCTGCGAATCCCGGAACGAACCTGTTCCTGAGATACCGCCTTGAAATCGGCGGCGTTGCGGAAATCCAATGCCTTTCCGATCCTGATCACGACACTGTCGTGTGTGACCGGTTCGATGAGAAAATTCATTGATGTCGCTTGCATGACCAGTTATGTGTTGTTTATACACGTAGTGAAGGGGCACCTGATGCAATTACATGGTGCACTCCATTGCTTTATCGGCGCTACGTATACAAACTAAAGCGATAATCTCGGCCTAAATGCCGGTTATCCGGACATACGTGAAGGGCCACTGGTGCACCTTCAGAACTGTTTGGAATATAAACACTCCCGAATGAATGGAATTCAAACACGAGGGCCCTTCAGAATTGAGGCTTGGGCTTGTTGTAGCGCGCAATGTGAATGCCAACAATCCGTCGAATGAGCTTGAGGAACTGATTTCAGCCCGGCTGACGTCCCTCGAGGGTGGATTAAGCGCGATTCAGGACGAATACAGGACCCACGTGAGGGATGTCTTCAGAAATGGCTCGTACAAACCGACTGGACGGGCCAAACCAGCAAGTGAGTATCTGCTTCGTGCTGCTTCGGAATCCAGGTTTCCCAGGATAAATACGCTGGTAGATTGCTGTAATTACCTCAGTATGGCCAGTCTGCTGCCCATTTCAATCTTCGATCTCGACAAAGCAAACTCTTCTGTTTTTACGTTTCGACTGGGATATGAAGGTGAAGAATACGTCTTCAACCATGCGGGACAGTCTATTTCACTGAAGGACCTGATAGTTGGATGTGTATTTCGTTCAGACGGATCCACATCACCGGTTGTAAATGCGGTGAAAGATTCGATGATAACAAAAACTGATTCCGATACTTCGCATGTGGCAGCGGCCATTTATGCGCCTCTCGCGGATGGTCCTGATCTATCGCTGAAAGAAGTGTGTCATGACTTTGCGCGCTTGCTGGCGTCTACGGATCCAGAGGCGTCGGTCGATCATTCAATCATATTCTCTGGAGAGACGACGAGCTTCTGAGGGGGTACCATATTATTCCCGGAACTCGCGTATCATTGAACAGCCGTCACAATCCTGTCTGAAGAGCCTGTCTGATGAGCCTCGTTAGTCAACGCGTTCTCTTTCTTATTATCGTCCTGGCCGTCGCTGCGACCGGGTGTCAGATGCATGAATCTGGTGTCACGGTTCAGACATTGCTCGACGAAGAAGCTCCGACCTCAGAAAGCTGGTCGCCGAATATGCACATTTCCGAGAATGGACTGCCTCGGCTTCACATGAAAGCAGACTACATGGCGCGGTACGAGACTCCCGACAGTACCTACATGATAATGACGGCATTGGATGGTGCATCCAAGCGGGTACGCGTATCCATTTTTGATTCCGAAGGAGATTCGTCAGCCGTTGTGACCTCGGATCGAATAACGTATTTCGAACGGGCACGCAGGTTTGTGGCCGAAGGAGGAGTAGTAGTACAAGCGCAGAACGACAGATGGTTGTTCAGCGAGCATCTGGCTTGGACAGAAATTAACTCCAGAGTTCGAACTCCCGGATTTGCAACGATACAGACCCCTTCCGAGACACTATCGGGCTATGGCCTCGATGCCGACGAGGATCTTCAGGATTTCAGTCTTGCCCGTGTGAGCGGGGTAGTTATGGTGGAAGATGAGTAGAGTATTTTTTCTTTTCGTTTTTCTGATGCTTGGGGTTGGAAGTGTTAACGCACAGGACGCGCAGGAGACACGAGAGATTCAGGTATCGTTCGATTCGCTTTCCGCAACAACCATCGACGGCCGTTCTGTTTCCGAGTGGTTGAGACCGGTATTTCTGCATGAGGATACTCAGCTGACCGCGAATAACGGCTTGGATGAAGGAAACGGATACGTTCGGTTTTGGGGCAATGTGAGAATCGTTGAGAAAGAGGACACTATCTGGACAGACAGGCTCCGGTATCACAAAGACACCAAAGTCGGGTTTGCCGAAGGCAATGTCCTGATGACCGATGGGTCCGTTCAGCTTCGTTCTCCCAGTGCGACGCATTATTCAGATGACGATCTGACGCAGTTCGAAGAGGGGGTCGAATATTCCGACAGTACGACGGTTTTGGTTGCTGATCAGGCTGTGTATCGATCGGAGACCAATCAGGCGGAATTCAGCCAACACGTGGTGCTGAAACAGGAAGGATTGACCATGCAGGCTGATTCGCTCAGCTATTTTCGAGATCAAGAAATTTCACGCGCCTGGGGTGGAATCCTTGTCACGCGAATCGACTCCCTCGACTCATCTCTGACTCACATTCTCGCTGACAGCCTGTTTCGAGACGCGGCCCGAGACTCCATCGCCGTTTCAGGACGCGCACGGATGGCCATGATCGACCCGGAAGAGGCAGACACCGTATTTGTAAGTGCCCGCAGAATTGTGCTGCAGAAAGACGACCATATGACAGCCACAGACTCGGTGATTGTTTCGTCTACGACATACGACATCATGGGTGATTCCCTCCACACATATGAAGGGCCCGATGGATTCCGGGTGAGCGAAATAAGAGGGAATCCGATGGCCTGGGTAGAACAGTCGCAGATCGTGGCAGGATATCTGAAGCTGGTTGCCGCCTCCGAGGCCGATTCCTTGTTCGGCGAACAGGAAGTGTTCGTGGCCACGATGGATTCAGTCACGGCACGCGTAAACCAACTCAAGGGTGAAAACCTGAAGATTACGATCGTGCAGGATTCAGTCAGGACGATTCAGGTCGAGGGCAACGCGGAGGCAGTGATGTTTTTTCAGCAGGAAGAAGGAGGAGATACCGTTGGTTTCCGCGGTTCGGGAGATGGAATGACGTTCGATTTCCAGTCGGGAGCCATCGACAGGGTTGGATTTTATGAGGGTGTCGAAGGGACGTATTATGCCGGGCATCTCCTTGACCAACTCTTGAATCTTGCGGGTTATATTTACGAGCCCGACACTCGTCCTTCTCGCTTTGAAATGGCATTCAACTTCTGGTCTGAATACGGAAGAGCGATTGTCCCGTCGTCGGGAAATGAATCAACGGACCGATAACCAGAATTCATGGCACTTCAGGAGATAGAGCAGGCACTTGAGTTCTTCAAGGAAGGACAACCTGAACAGGCGATTCCTCTTCTTGAGAGTATCGTCGAGTCGGTGCCTACATACGTAATCGCGCATGTTCTTCTCGCTCAGGCCTACGAAGCCGATCTTCAGGAAGCGAAAGCCATTCAGGCGTGGCGCGATGCGTATCGAATGATTCCAAATAGCCCATTGTTACCGTTGGCTGACGAGGAAGACGTCGACGCGTTCATGGACGAAGTCGTCAGAAAAGCGACGGGCGCGGAAGAAGAAGTGGTTACGCCAGAACAGCCGGTCCAAACGGGCGGCCTGGTTCTGAAGACCGAAGGATTGGTCAAGCGCTACAAGAAACGCTCAGTCGTGAAGGCCGTCGAGCTGAATGTGCGACAGGGTGAAATTGTCGGACTGTTAGGCCCCAACGGTGCTGGGAAAACCACGACATTTTACATGATCGTCGGAATGATTCGCCCTGATGGAGGTAAGGTCATACTGGGAGACGAGGACATTACAAAGCTGCCCATGTACGAACGCGCGCGAAAGGGTATTGGCTATCTGGCTCAGGAAGCCTCCATCTTCTCCCACCTCAGCGTGGAGGAAAATCTATCTGCAGTTCTCGAGTATCAGCCCATTTCCCGGACCGAGCGAAGGGAAAGGGTCGAAGAACTGATCGCTGAATTTCGGCTCGAAAAAGTTCGTCGTTCCAAGGGATATACGCTATCGGGCGGCGAGCGACGCAGAACCGAAATTGCCAGGGCACTGGCAACAAAACCATCCTTTTTTCTTCTTGATGAGCCGTTTGCCGGAGTCGATCCCATCGCCGTTGAAGACATACAGACGATTGTCGCTCGACTGAAGCAAAGAGGCATCGGTGTTTTGATAACGGATCACAATGTTCACGAGACACTGGCCATCACTGATCGCGCCTATCTCTTGTATGAAGGCATGATTCTGAAGCAGGGATCGGCCGAATCTCTGGCCTCAGATCCAGAGGTGCGCCGAAGGTATCTGGGCGAGAAGTTCAAGCTGGAAAGGTATCAATAAGGAACAGCCCCCTATTCCACGGGTCTACAAGGCCCTTTTTAATCGCTGAACGCGAATCACATTTATTGCGGCCACGACGACATCGAAAAGCTGCTGACAATCCCGACCAAATGAGCTCCCAGGGCAACATTTACGACGAATTTGAATGGCGTGGTCTGCTCTACGATGCCACGCCAGGACTGAAAGAGATCCTGGCCAAGGAATCCGTGAATGCATACATCGGATTTGATCCGACGGCATCGAGTCTTCACGTTGGTTCCCTGCTGCCCATCATGGGTTTGGCGAGGCTGCAGCGATTCGGGCATACGCCCATCGCATTGGTAGGCGGCGGTACGGGGTTGATTGGGGATCCAAGCGGAAAGACTGCAGAGCGACAACTGCTGACACCAGAAAAGGTCCAGGAAAACCTCGAAGGGATAAAGAGCCAGTTATCCCACTTTCTAGACTTTGAGTCGAGCGAGAATCCGGCCAAAATGGTCAACAATCTGGATTGGCTCGGGCAGCTCCAACTGATCGATTTTCTTCGTGATGTGGGAAAGCACTTCACTGTCAACTACATGCTGTCGAAGGAATCAGTCAAGAGGCGTATCGAGTCAGAAGACGGTATCTCCTACACTGAGTTCACGTACATGATGCTTCAGGCGTACGACTTTCTGGAGCTGAATCAGCGTCAGAATTGCATTTTACAGCTGGGAGGAAGCGATCAGTGGGGAAATATTCTGGCTGGTGCAGATCTGATTCGTCGCGTGAACGGAAAAAAGGCACACGGACTCGTTTTTCCGCTGGTCACCAACTCTTCGGGCACCAAGTTCGGAAAAACTGAATCTGGGACGGTCTGGCTGGATCCGGAGCGGACATCCCCGTACAAATTCTATCAGTTCTGGCTGAACACCGACGATCGGGATGTAATTCACTACCTGAAGGCATTTACCTGGTTGAACAGAGACGAAATCGAGGGGCTGGGCAAAGAAGTCGCGGAACGCCCGGGCGCTCGATCAGCTCAGAAGACGCTCGCACGTCTGGTCACGTCCATGCTGCACGGTGAGTCAGAGCTGGAAAAAGCTGAAGCAGCCTCGAAGGTGCTCTTCGGAGGAGCACTGGAAGACCTAGGCGTGGGCGATCTGAAGGATATTTTCGAAGACGTTCCTTCAACAGTGATATCTGGTTCCGAGTTTGAAGGAGAGGGTATAGGAGTGCTGGATCTTTGCAGCAGGACGGGTATTACGGCCTCGAATGGCGAAGCGCGCAGACTCATCCGGCAAGGTGGCCTTTTCGTCAATAACACCCGTAGTGAAGACGAGAATCGACGCCTTACGATCGGGGACAGTATCGAAAACGAGCTCATTGTTTTGCGCAAAGGCAAAAAGACCTTCCATCTAGTTCAGATCGGGGAGGAGAATCGGGCATGATTATCGTAATGCGAGTCGGTGCCAGTGAAACGCAGATTGAATCTGTTATTTCAACTCTGAATGATCACGGATTTGATGTGCATCGGTCCAGTGGCAGCGAGCGCACCGTTCTCGGAGCAGTCGGAGTCAGACCGGAATTTGATCCTCGTCATCTCCAGTTGCTCGACGGCGTCTCCAACGTGCATCGCGTTTCTGAACCCTACAAGTTTGCCAGTCGATCTTGGAAGACGGAACCGACCCAGGCAAAAGTAGGCGACGTGATGATAGGTGGTGAGGAAATCATCGTGATGGCAGGTCCATGTTCGGTTGAATCCGAAGAACAGATCCACGATTGTGCGAAGCATGTTGCCGCTGCAGGTGCCCGCATCCTGAGAGGTGGAGCTTTCAAACCGCGCTCATCGCCCTATGCTTTTCAGGGTTTGGGTGAAAGAGCGTTGATCATGATGCGTGATGCTGCCGACGCGAATGGTCTCGCTGTAGTCTCGGAGATTATGGAGCCATCACAAGCTGACCTGATGGTCAAGCATGTTGATATGCTCCAGATCGGTGCACGCAACATGCAGAACTATTCTTTGCTGCGCGCGGCTGGAAGAACCGGGCTTCCGGTCTTTTTGAAAAGAGGACTGTCGGCAACGATCCAAGAATGGTTGATGAGTGCCGAGTACATACTGGCCGAAGACAATCCCAATGTTGTGCTGTGTGAGCGAGGGATTCGGACGTTCGAAACGTACACCCGAAACACGCTGGACCTTTCTGCAGTCCCGGTCATCAAGGCGAAGAGTCACCTGCCTATCGTGGTCGATCCGAGTCATGGGACGGGTATTCGAAATAAGGTGTTGCCCATGGCCCGTGCTGGCGTTGCGGCGGGAGCGGACGGCCTCATGATTGAAGTCCATCCGAATCCGGAAGAAGCACTCAGCGACGGCCCCCAGTCATTGCATTTCTATCAGTTCGACGAGTTGATGGTTCAAATCAGACAAATCGCAACAGCCATCGGCCGATCGATAAACTGATTTTCGATCCGATATTGGGCGATTTCAATTCGAGATTTTTGGAAACCGGCAGGGTTTTTGTCGGTTTGGAAGAGGCTTTCGGAGCGAATTTCGGTATTTCGATCGAAAATGCGCCGAACTGAGCTGTAATCCCACTTTATGAGCTTGGATTCTACTTAGATACTATGTGCGGCATCGTTGGATACATAGGCGAAAGAGAGGCAACAGACGTCCTGATCAAGGGATTGTCTCGACTTGAGTATCGTGGATACGACTCTGCGGGCGTAGCCGTTGTGAACGGCCACCTGGAAGTTCGAAAGAAAAAGGGCAAAATTGCGCATCTTTCCGGCGATTTGGCCAACAATGGACTTTCGGGCCGCATTGGAATCGGCCATACCCGTTGGGCCACGCACGGCGTACCGAACGATATCAACGCCCATCCCCACGAAAGCACAGATGGCAAATTTGCCCTGGTGCACAACGGGATAATCGAAAATTACACCGCGTTGCGGGAAAGCCTGGCATCGAGGGGTTACAAATTTAACAGCCAGACTGATACTGAAGTCCTCGTTCGGCTGATCGAGGATGTTCAAAAAAGCACAGGTCTTTCGCTCGGAAAAGCAGTTCGGCAGGCTTTGAGTCAGGTTCACGGTACGTACGGCATTGCGCTTGTTACGAGTGAAGATCCGGATATGCTCATCGCTGCGCGTAAAGGCTCTCCTCTGATCCTGGGTATTGGTGACGGCGAATATTTTCTTGGCTCGGATGCCGCTCCAATTGTCGAGTACACCCGCAAGGTTGTATATCTGAACGATGGCGAACTTGTGATCGTCCGGCGTGGCGGATTCAAAGTGTTTTCGGTAGACAATGTTACGCTGGACAAGACCGTCCATAAACTGGAATGGGATCTTGAGCAGATTGAGAAGGGCGGATATGAGCACTTCATGCTGAAAGAGATCATGGAGCAGCCGACCGCTCTGGAAAACTCCATGCGTGGTCGCGTGCTCGATGTTGAGCCCTTTATTCAACTCGGTGGATTGATGGATTCGATCGACCGACTGAAAGATGCCTCTCGCATCATCCTCTGTGCTTGTGGCACGTCCTGGCATGCCGCACTTGTTGGCGAATACCTGATCGAGAGTTTAGCTCGCATCCCCGTAGAGGTCGAATATGCGTCCGAATTCAGGTATCGCAACCCGATACTTCGCAAAGACGATGCAGTCGTCGTAATCTCCCAGAGTGGAGAAACCGCGGATACACTGGCAGCGGTGCGGGAGGCTCAGAACCAGAATGTGCCGGTATTTGGAATCTGCAATACCGTTGGATCGACGATTGCCAGAGAAACAGACGCAGGCGTCTATCTGCATGCGGGTCCTGAAATCGGTGTCGCCTCCACAAAAGCGTTTACCGCTCAGGTCAATGTTCTGGCGCAACTCGCGCTGAAGCTGGCCTGTTGCAATACGATGGACGAGGCAACGACACGGGAATATGCCGAGGAATTGAAGGCGATTCCGGCGAAGATCGAACAGGTGTTGGCTTCAGCCGAATCCATTGAAAAGATCGCACAGGTTTATCGATACGCGTCCAATTTTCTCTACCTGGGCCGCGGCCCCAACTTTCCGGTAGCGCTCGAAGGCGCTCTCAAGCTGAAGGAGATTTCCTACATACACGCTGAAGGATATCCGGCAGCCGAAATGAAGCATGGCCCGATCGCATTGATCGACCAGTTCATGCCCGTCGTATTCATTGCGACGAAAGACAGCACGTACGAGAAGGTGATTTCAAACATCGAAGAAACGGTTGCCCGAAGCGGTATCGTAATAGCGATCACTGACGAAGGGAATGGTGAACTCGATGATCTGTGCGAGCACGTTATCCGCGTTCCCCAAACGAAGGAGCTTCTCAGCCCGTTGCTGACAGTCATTCCTCTGCAACTGCTCTCATATTATATAGCCGTTCTTCGAGGATGTGATGTGGATCAGCCAAGGAATCTGGCCAAGAGTGTTACTGTCGAGTAGACGATTCGGCCGAACAGCAGAATTTGGATGTGGTCCAAAGAGGACCAAAAAATAAGCGCGTCTGCCTGAGGGCAGACGCGCTTTATCTTTAACCGAAGATTCCTGCAAGCAGGACAAAGTCTATATAAAAGGAGGGTCTGTGGCTGTCTGAGCTCTCGCCGTTGGACGGGCCTGATGCTTCAACCGGCCCGCACCCTTGAGAGAGATCTGTGCCTACGGGACCTGGACTCCAGCAGCTTTCTGTTCAAATACGGCGATGGGAGTCGTGCGTTCTTCACCGAATGCTGAACGCTGGTCAAGTTTCAGATCAAAAGCGGCGTAGGTCGCATCGCTGATGCTGTAGTTGCGGGTCGAATCGAATACGAGATAGGTTTCGCGGTCATTGATCCACCAACTGACCCTTCGGGATTCGTTGGCTTCCTGCAAGGCCATTGCCAGGACTTGTTCGTCGTTCATTCCGACTTTCCGGAATGATTCAATTTCGACCGGCATGGGCATGGTTGCCAGGCCATTGATCACATAGAATACTGTAAAACACGTGATCATCCAGAGAATCACTCCGCGAACAGAGTTCGAAGTAGTAATCCGGTGGTAAGGGGATGCGAGCATATCGAATTAAAAGG
>CAZEHJ010000064.1:0-15022 GCA_964512485.1 uncultured Rhodothermales bacterium
AGTCACCAGTTCGGTCAGTTTTCGCTGGTGAACTGTCCGTATTCAAACCAGATCAACATGCCTTCCATCGTCTTTCCAAAAGGAAACCCGGCCTGTCGATAGTCATCCATCGCCGTTCTGCAGAACCCTGCAACGATTTTTCGCATGGAAGCGGTATTCGCCCGACGGGTAGATGTTTTTCTATCAAAGTTGAGGTCCTTCATGGGGATGTCTGGAGTCAATAGGAACGGATGATTGCGTTGCTCCCATTATCGTCTCGTTCCAAAACATCTTTAACATGTGATCCGGCCAAATTGAATCCGGGTCAGTCCGTCAAGTCGAAAGCAGCTTTGACTTCTTCCCAATTGGTCAGATCAAGCTCGGTCTTTCCGAAATAGAATCCATCAATGATAACAGCTTTCATTTCACGATCAGGCAGCCCGAACAGGTCCACCGCATCAGTTGAGGCTTCGTAGAAGACCTCCAGAAAACCGAATTCATATCCGAAACCAAGAGATATTGTGTAGTCGACGGCAGGAAGATCCTGTGACTCAACTCCAAATGTATATGGCATGGCCGTCCAGGTCCCCTGGTCGCGGAAGAACATCAGAACGGCTCCTTCATCAACGACATTCGCGGTAATATCAGAAGCATCGAACTGAACCGAAGCGACGGCTCCATTCACCACCGCATCTGCCATCAAAAAATCGAAGTTCAGCGTGAAAACGTTTGCGTTTCCTGGAGGCCCTTGAGGTCCTTCTGGTCCTACGCTTTCTTCAATGACGCAGCCGGTGCTGCCTAAAATTAGAGTAAATAAGAACAAGTAAGTAAGTTTGTTTTTCATGAGTGCACCTCCGCACCATTCTGGAGCTCGTTGTTGAGTTCAGCGGAGGTATTCCAAACGTCGAGCCGACTTGCCTGATTATGGACAATCGTTCTTTTTTGCCCATACGGGGGGATTTGCATTCGGACTGGTGTACTTATAAGTATACACTGACTCATGGGACTGTACGCTGAATGCATCTTCGGATCGATGTGTCGTACCTGAGATTCAGCGAAACTCTCAGACCTTTTCAGGGTAAGTTTCCAGACTCCGGAACGGTATCCGGATACCTGCCGGGAATACAGGCTGCACCAACCTCGAAATCATGATTCATGCCGTTGTAATGGCGGGCGGCATTGGTAGCCGCTTCTGGCCACAGAGTAGAAAGAAACGTCCCAAACAGTTTCTCTCGGTCGTGGGTGAGGACACGCTGATTCAGAATACTGTCGCAAGATTGACGGGTATCATTCCGATTGAGAATTGCCATGTGGTAACTCATGAGCGATACGTGGAACAGACCCACGAGCAGCTTCCTGCTATACCTCGCGAAAACATTCTTGCCGAGCCCATCAGTCGAAATACCGCACCATGTATTACCTATGCCGCCCTCAAGATTCACCAAAAGGATCCAGACGCCATCATGGTGGTCCTGCCAGCCGACCACGTCATAAAAAATGTGAAGCTGTTTCAGGAAACTCTGCAGGTTGGAATTGAAAAAGCCAGGGAAGAACGATCGCTTGTGACGATCGGCATCGAACCAACTCATCCCGCAACGGGATACGGATATATTCAATTTGATCCGGAAGATCCTTCTCCTCCAGACGAATTGAGTGCGCTCTTCGTAAAGACATTCGCCGAGAAGCCCAATCTTGAGACCGCGGAACGATTCCTCGATTCTGGTGACTTCCTGTGGAACAGTGGAATGTTTATCTGGCGTGTGGATTCCATTCTGCAGGCCATCGAACAGCATCTTCCGGACGTTCATCGTGCGTTCGAAGCCTTCGAGGAGCAGATTCCTGACGACAAGGAAGCTGAGGCCGTGCTGAGAGCTTTCAGGAGTTGTCCTTCAATCTCCATCGATTATGGTGTCATGGAACGGGCCGCTAAAGTATATGTTGTGCCAGGATCATTCGATTGGAGCGACGTAGGAGACTGGACTGCTGTTTACGAGCTGGCCCAGAAAGGCAACGCCGGAAACGTCATCGAAGGAAATGCCATTCTCCACGACTCGAGCCGCTGTCTCGTTCAATCAGGAGACCGGCTGATTGCTGTGATCGGGGTGAACGACCTCATCGTGGTCGACACCGAAGATGCGCTTCTGGTGTGTCACAGAAATTCATCTCAAAGGGTGAAAAACGTAGTAGACTATCTCTACACTCACCAGCTCGAAGAGTACGTCTGATAGACTTCCTCATTTCTTAATACTCTTTCCTGCATCCGAACAGGGTTTGTGACGTACGGGTCGTTTCGTGACTGACTGGTCATCTTATGAACCACTGGTCACACGTTGTCCTACTAAGTAGCGAACCCGATCATGGAACAGGTTTCAGAAAGACTCTCGCGAAAAGATCGAGAACGGCTGGCGCGACGCAATGAAATGCTCGCTGCCGCCCAAGAGGTCATCGCGGAGAAAGGATATACCGACGCCACACTGGAAGAGATTGCAGCACGCGCCGAGTATGGTAAAGGCACATTGTACAACTACTTCCCCGGAGGAAAACAGGAAATCCTGCTTTCCATCTTCGGGCATTTTTACGACGAGTTGTGTGAGCTGATTGCCACGACGTTTTCACCGGGTTCCACGATCCCTTTCAGGGCGCAGCTGAACACGTTTTTCGAGCATACGTTCCGCTTCTTTCTTGACCGAATTGATCTGTTCGTCACGTTGCTGCGGGAAGCACACCGAATTGGATTTTCTGATGACCCGAAGCCTCGGCAATTCTTCGAGTCCCAGAGAGCAAGAGCCCTAACCGCCCTGGCTCTTCCACTCGAGCGGGCCATGAAGAATGGTGAGTTGCGCGAAGCATCTCCACGATTCCTCGCGCACATGATTCTGATCAACATCAATGGCTGCCAGATGAGAGCGTGTGGTGCGGCGTCTTCAATCCATCAGGACATGCCAGATTCGGCGGAAGAAATGGCGCAATTCCTCACCTCCCTCGTCTACGACGGAATGAAAATGCACGAGGTGACCGCATGATTCGCCTCTTGAACCAACGAGTCTTTAAATCGATGAATCCATCCGAACTTTTCAGAGCGACGGCAATCGCTCTACTCGTCATCTTTGTTTCGGCCAATCCGCTTCGAGCCCAGGATGCGGTAATTCCTGGCGCTTCTGACGATACTTCTGTCGTGATCACGCTTGATGAAGCTATACAGATCTCACTGATTGAAAACCTGGCACTCAAAAACGTAAAGCTTGATCTCGAAAATGCGCAAGCATTGGTCAGGGAAGGTTGGGCCGAACTGTTTCCACAGGTTGATCTGAATTCATCCTACACGCGTAACGTGAAGTCTCCAAACCCTTTTGCAGGATCGGAAGCCGGCAGCTTCTTTGAATCTTTTGGTTTCATTGACTGGCTCGCTTTCAATGAACAGGCCCGAACCGATTCAGATGCCGGAACTGATCCAATCTCGGTTGAAGAATTCTTTTTCCGTCAGGCCAGAGGCTATCAGAATGCGGGAATCAATCGAGACCTCGGAGACAATCCGTTCAGCGTACCCAACGTCTACTCTGCAGGGTTGTCCATATCGCAGAAACTGTTTGACGGACGACTCATTTTCGGCGCGGTTGGGGCATCGAAATGGCTCCAACCCTTCAATGAAAGTGCGATTACTAGAGAGGAACAAGTTCTCGTTCAGAATGTGAAGTCTGCCTGGTATGCCTCCCTTCTCGCCGAGGAACAGGTGCGTGTCTCCGAACAGAGCGTGGTCAGAGCGCGGCGAACACACGAGGAGGTTTCCCGCCAGGTCGAACAGGGTACGGCACCGAAATTCCAGCGTCTTTCAGCGGAAGTCGAACTATCCAATCTGGAGACCGCTCTGGTTCAGGCCAGAGTCAACGCGGATGCGGTGGTCGACAACCTCAGACTCCTCCTTGGCATACCAACGGAGAAAAGCATTCAACTTCGAGGCAACCTTGAATCCGATCTCAACGACAGATTTTTAACCATCTCGAAAGAAGACGCAGCCTTCACGGCCCTGAACAGGCGCCCAGATCTGGAGCAGGCGCAAATTGGAATCAAACTCGAAGAGATTCAGCTACAGGTCGCTAAATCAGAATACCTTCCGAATCTGGATGCTTTCGCAAATTTCAACTGGCTGGGGAATGTGCCGGACAACAGACAGGTCATTTCCAGTGTCGATGGGGATCCCTTCTCATTCACTTCCTCCAATCGTACGTACTTCGATGACTCGTACTGGGATCGAGGAGTGAGTGTCGGTTTCAGGCTCTCCTGGAATATTTTCAATGGCCTCGCATCCCACCGACGAATTCAGCAACGAAGAATCGCTGTGCAGAAGGCCGAGAACGATGTCGAATTCCTGAATCGCTCGATTCGTCTGGAGGTGGAGCAAGCACTGAGAAATGTGCGCGCAGCCCATACCAGAATGACGGGGCAGCAGAAGAATGTGGATACGGCAGAACTCAACTTTGAGTACGCCGAAGCGCGATTGAAGGAAGGCATCGCAACGCCACTGGAAGTGCGGGAAGCATCCTCTCAACTCGATCAGACAAGGTTGAACTACCTGCAGGCTGTCCACGATTTCTTGATAGCCCAAACTGCTTACGAAACATCAACCGGTGTTTCTGTCGAAGCACTCAATTCAACGAACAGATAATCAGACCAATCAAATTGATCATTCCCGGCGTTTGTCGGCTGATAAATCAAACAATCATGTACCGAAAAACAACATACTCACTTTTGGTCGGCCTCTTCCTGTCAGTATCTATTCTGACCACAGGATGTGGTGATTCCGCGGCAAACGGAGAACAAGCAATTGAAGAAGCATCGGCAACCGCGATTGTACGGACAGTCCGAGTAAACACAATTACAATGGCTCCCGGTTCATTCGAAGAGATCATCCCTCTCACAGGAACGCTGTTTGCGCCGAACGATGCCTCGCTTTCAGCTCAGACCTCCGGTACCATCGTGGAGATGGTGGAGATCGGCACCCGTGTGAAAGAAGGTGACGTGGTGGCCAGACTGGACGACCGCCTCATTCGGGCTGCGCTGGATCAGGCAAGGGCCAATTTTGAATCTGTCGAGGCCCAAGCACGCCTGGCACAGGATACCTACAGAAGACAAGAGCCACTGTTCGCTGATTCCATCATTTCAGCCATCGAATTTGAGAATGTGAGAACCGCGCTGAATCAGGCCAACGCAGCTCTTTCACAGGCTCAGGCGACCGTTGTACAGGCTGAGCAGCAGTTTGAATACACCTACGTGCGAGCTCCTTTCGATGGTGGCGTGGAAGAACGATTCGCCGAGAAAGGTGAACAGGTTGCCCCAGGCCTCCCGATTGCGCGCGTTGTCGACACCAGCATGCTGAAACTGCAGGCCGGCGTCCCGGAGCGTTACGCGGCTGACATCAAATCTGGAAATACCGTCCGCATCTCCTTCCGTGCTTATGAGGGATCGTCACGAGAATCCAACGTCACCTTCGTCGCTGGAGTAATTCATCCTCAGAATCGAACCTTCAACATCGAAGTGGAGGTTGAAAACGGAGACCTCGTTCTTAAACCAGAGATGATTGCCGATGTCCAGATCACCAGACGAGTCCTTCAGGATGTACTCGTTCTTCCTCAGACTGCGATTCTGAGAGATGAAAATGGGTCCAGTGTATATATCGTCAACAAAAATGCTTCTCGAACAACGGCAGAACGCAAGTCAATTGAGTTGGGACCATCATTTGGTGGCCAGACCGTAATTGAAGCAGGACTCACAGCTGGCGATGAAGTCATTTCGACTGGCCAGACCATGGTCGCTGAAGATGATCAGGTGGAAATCATCAATGCCCCCTAGTGGGCTTTCAATCGACCGATATGTCGATGAACGCGTCTGAGAAATACACTTCAAACTGAGAAGTCATGAAAATTACAGATACTGCCATCAAATACAGGACCACGATTCTGGTCCTTACGGCGGTTCTCACGCTTGGCGGGATATACAGTTACGTAACGATCCCCAAGGAGTCCAATCCCTCGATTGAAATTCCCAATATCGTCGTCACGACGATCTATCCGGGTGCTGCACCTAACGATGTTGAGACCCTGATAACCCAGGAAATCGAGAGCGAAATCCAGGGGATCAATGGCATCAAGGAAATCCGATCTACGTCGACCGAGGGCGTTTCAAGCGTAGTTGTTGAGTTTGAACCCGACATTTCGATTGACGAAGCATTTTCAAAAGTGCGGGACAAAGTTGACGTTGCCAAGGCAGATCTTCCTTCGGACGTTGAGGAACCGATGGTAAATGAGATCGACCTTTCAGAATTCCCGATCCTCACAATCAACCTGTCTGCCGCCTATCCGTTGACTCGCCTGAAGAGGGTGGCCGAAGATCTGGAGGATGAACTTGAAGCCATTTCCAGTGTCCTCGCCGTGGACATCATCGGTGGCCTCGATCGCGAGGTGCAGATAAACGTTGACCTCGCCAGACTGCAAGGATACAATCTGACCTTTATCGACCTCGTCAACACCATTTTTGACGAAAACACCAACGTCCCGGGTGGTTCGATCGATGTCGACGAGTTGAATTACCTCGTTCGGATTGATGGTGAAATCGAAAACCCTGATGAATTGGGCGACATGGTTATCAAGGCTCCGGGAGGTATACCCGTATATGTACGCGATGTCGCTACCGTCGATTTCGGATTCAAGGAAAGAGTGTCCTATTCCAGATTGGCCATCTTCAAGGAGACCGATTCGAATGACGATCTGTATGACCTTCCGAAAGAAATGCAGGGAATCAATCAGGTTATCAGTCTGAACGTCAAAAAACGCTCAGGAGACAATATTCTGGAGACGGTAGATGAAGTCGGCGCCGTCCTCGATGAATTTGCTCTCCCGTCTGGAACTCAGATAATCATCACCGGCGATCAGTCAGTTTTCGTGGAAGACCTAATCACTGATCTCGAGAACAATATCATCAGTGGTCTCATTTTCGTAATCGCAGTGCTGCTTTTTTTCCTTGGCGCTCGGAATGCCACCCTGGTCGGCATCGCGATTCCACTCTCAATGTTCATCTCTTTTTCCGTTTTCCAGGCATTGGGCTACACGCTGAATTTCATCATCCTCTTTTCGATGATCATCGCTCTGGGTATGCTGGTCGATAATGCCATTGTGATCGTGGAAAACATATACCGGTTCCGAGAGGAGGGGTATTCCAGATTTGATGCGGCGAAAAAGGGTACTGCCGAAGTGGCTGGAGCCGTCATCGCTTCCACTGCCACAACAGTCGCTGTCTTCGTACCGATGTTGTTCTGGCCGGGCATGATCGGTGAATTCATGAGTTGGATGCCATTGACTCTGATTGTTACTCTTCTCTGCTCTCTTTTTGTGGCGATCATCATCAATCCGGTGATCACGGGAATTTTTGTTCGGCTAGAAGGAGAAGAATCACAGAAACGACCTGTCATGGCAAGGCGCATTATGACCGGCGTGATTGCGGTCATCGCTCTTACGCTCGGACTCGCGAACTGGCGAACACTTCTTGTTTTGACGGTAGCCATCCCCTTAGTGATCTTCCTTCACCGTACAGTATTCAAGCCCGTCGGAGACAAGTTTGTCAGGACAAGTCTTCCTCGGTTCATTGACAGATACCGCGTCGTATTGAACTGGATGCTCGAACGAGATTATTCAAGCAATCGTGCACTCTTGAAAAACACGTTATCACTGGGCCTATTCACAGTCGGTTTCGTTTTGAGTCTACTGGGTTTGTTTGTTTCGGGGGCGATGGGTGAAACTGCAGGTATGGTACTGCTGATTCCGGGTAGCGTCGCTGCAGTCGTCGGAATAGTGGGCATCATGGTACACACGTTCGAAGCCATTCTACTTGGGAAATCCGGTAGCGTAAAAGTCGGAATCATATTCGGAATCGTATCGGCATCTTTCCTTGGCTTGATGGCTTTCATGGAAAAAGATGTTGACGCAACCACGGCAATGAATCTGGCTGTATTCCCGCTGTTGATCATTGTGACTGGATTCATCGGCAGATTCGTCGTAAAGGGACACCATCTGATTCTGACGGACAATCGTTCCCTTCTCCTCAATGGTTCGGTGGGTGCCCTCTTCCTGATCATATTCATGTTCATCGTCGCGCCAACCGGCGTCGAATTCTTTCCCAATACGTCTCCCCGTCAGATAATGATCACGGCCGAGGGGCCTCTGGGAATGAATCTGGATTCCTCAAACGAAATCGCCGAAGAGGCCAGGCGACGTCTCGAATCTCTTCTCGAGGGCGAGGACACTTCGCGTGAAAATGTGAAAAACATGATGGTAAATGTCGGCGTGAGTTCCGACGCGGCTTTCGGAAGTACGGCTTCAAGTCCGGAGCGATCAAGGATCACCATGAATCTTGTCGATTATCCTGACAGAAAGGAAGACAGCTTCGATACCATGGAGAAGATCCGCTCTCAATTACAGGGTATCCCCGGAACCGAGATCAAGTTTGATAAGGATCAGGATGGTCCAGCAACCGGAGCTCCGGTCAATATTGAGATCACTGGCACAGATTTCGGAATCATCTCGGACATCGCCGCGGACGTAAAAGAAATTCTTACTGAAGCTTCAGATACACAGATGGTGCCGGGACTGGTAGATATCCAGGACAATCTCGATGCAGGGCGCCCCGAACTTAAGGTCCATATCGATCGGCAAAGAGCCGCCCGGTTTGATCTGTCGACGCGAAAGGTCGCTTCTACGGTCAGATCGGCCATCAATGGTATAGAAGCCGGAAAATATCGGGAAGGCGATGATGAATATGATATCATCGTGCGGCTGCGAGAAGAAGATAGGGCCTCACTGGAAAGTCTCAGAAACTTGACCATTCTTGAGGAAGGAACACAAATACCACTTGTATCGGTGGCAGACCTCGAGGTCAGCGGTGGACTGGGCAGCGTGACCCGGCTCGATCTGGAGCGAGTAGCCGTCATTACCGGAGATGCCGCGCCGGGGTACAACAGTGCTGAGATCCTGGGACAAGTTCAGGAACTGCTGGCTCCGTACGAAGCTGAAATGCCGGTGGGATATTTGCTTTCTTACACGGGGGAAAACGAAGAACAGGCTGAAAGCTTCGGTTTTCTTTCAGTGGTACTCCTCGTGGGAATCTCGCTGATCTTTATGATCATGATTGCGCAGTTCAATCACGTATCCTCACCATTCATCATCATGGTGGCGGTAGGATTCAGCCTTATCGGTGTGGTTCTCGGATTGATTCTGACGCGGACGCCCTTCGGCCTCATGACGTTTATCGGGGTGATTTCGTTGGCGGGGATTGTGGTCAACAACAACATTGTGCTCATCGACTACACCATGCAGTTAAGAGATCGAGGGGTGGACAAACACGATGCAATTATTGAAGCCGGAGCCACTCGTCTCAGACCGGTCCTCCTGACCGCCATGACGACGGTTCTGGGTCTCATTCCACTGACCTTCGGTTTCAATATCGATTTTGTCGGTCTTCTGACGAACCTCGATCCAAATGTCCAGTTTGGGTCTGAAAACACGCAGTTCTGGGGCCCGATGGGGACGGCAATCATCTCTGGCCTCACATTCGCGACGTTCCTCACACTGGTCATCGTTCCCGTCATGTACTCGGTCTTTGATTCTCTGGCAACCAGAATGCAGTTTGTCTTCAGAAACCAAGAAGATGCGGGTGCACGCGCGTAGAGCGAACGCGCAGCGGATAATTCCTGAATAAACCCCTCGACTGATAATGCGGTCACTGGAAGATTTTCCTGACGCTCATCTGAGAATTTTTGAAAGGCCTCGCGTCCCTGATGCGAGCGAGATTCAATCTGTCTACCTCATCGGCATCTGTGGAACAGGAATGGGCGCTCTTGCCGGCCTCTTTCACGACGCGGGATACGAAGTTCGCGGGTCTGATTCAGCTACATGGCCTCCTATGAGTGAGAGGCTGGATGCGATGGGTATCGCCGTCAATGAAGGATACAGTGCCTCCAATCTTCAACCGGAAGCCGACCTCGTCATTGTCGGAAATGCCTGCACGCCCACCCATGTAGAAGCAGCATTTGTGCGCGAATCGGAGCTCGTTCAACAGTCTCTGCCCGAGGCAGTCGCACATTTTTTCATCGGAGATCGTCGGTCTCTGGTCGTAACAGGAACGCATGGAAAAACGACAACGACTTCTCTCCTGGCGCATGTTTTCCGAACAGCAGGAAAAGATCCAGGATTTCTTGTCGGTGGAGTGATGAACAATGGTGATGTCAGCTACGCTGTGGGTACCGGAGATCACTTCATCGTCGAGGGAGACGAATACGATACGGCCTATTTCGACAAGCAGCCCAAGTTCATGCACTATCGGCCGACGTCCGCGATCGTCACGTCAGTTGAATTCGACCACGCAGACATTTATTCCTCGATGGAGGATTACAGGGAGGCCTTCAGCGCTTTCGCCTCCTCCCTTCCCGAATCGGGACTTCTCGTTCTTTGCGCAGATGACCCGGAAGTTCGGCGTCTCGCAGGAGCGGCAATATCGCGCACGTCAACCTACGGCCTGGATGGTCCGGACCTTGATGTTACGGCCGTCAGAATCAACACCGGCTCGGATGGCCAACGATTCGACCTCATGGTCGATGGATCCGTACTCGGACGTCTCTGGTTGCCACTAAGCGGACGTCACAATCTATTGAATGCGCTTGCCGTCGCGTCGATCGCGCTTGACGAAGGGTTACGCATCGAAGAAATACGAGAAGGCATTGGCTCTTTTCTGGGTATTCAGCGACGCCAGCAGATTCGAGGTGAAGAAGCAGGTGTTATCGTTCTGGATGATTTTGCGCACCATCCAACTGCCGTCAAGGCCACTGTGCAGGCAACGTCGGAGCGATGGCCGGACCGGCGGATCGTTGCTGTGTTCGAGCCCAGATCCAATTCCAGTCGGCGTAAGGTTTTTGAAGAGGGGTACGCGACTTCATTCGGACAAGCGGGCGCGGTCTTCCTCAGCCGTCCCCCTTTCAGGCACAACGACAGGAAAGAAGACTTCATGGACGTCGACGTAGTGATCCAACGAATTCGAGAATCAGGTGCTGTTGCAGATTCTGCTGAAGGTGCCGACAATCTTCTGCCTTTGCTCGAGAGTGAGCTGCAAGCCGGTGACGTCGCATTGATCATGAGTAATGGCGGATTCGGCAACCTGCATGAAAAGCTGCTCGCCGAGCTCAGCGAGCGATCCTGATCTGAACCCACTTCCAAAACAAGAATTCACCTCTGACTCAAGAATTCACCTCCGGCACAATATTTTCCCCGTCCGCGCGTTTTGTAATTGATATGTGGCGGTGCGGGTGCCATCTGATTCAATATTGAATCGTTTGGATACTCGATGAGGCGCGCGAGAAAGGGCTTTGGCCCTTTTCTCGCGCGCCTCTCACACGTTCAGGCATTTCTATTTTTCTGTACGCAGCTCACTTTCTGGAGTCGACGTGAATTGGCTTCGATTTTTGCAGCATTGCCATACAGAAGCAGTGGAGTCATTCGTCGCAGAGCAGTATGTTGAAGACGCTCACACACAATTGACGCATGAATCCCACAGACGTAGATAGAGTTGTCGAATCGGTGCTGGCCTCCCTCGGTGGCCGCGCAACTGCGAGCGACGTAGAAACAGCAGCGTCCCAGGTTCTGGAA
Organism: uncultured Rhodothermales bacterium; assembly: GCA_964512485.1. Lineage (GTDB taxonomy): Bacteria > Bacteroidota > Rhodothermia > Rhodothermales > UBA10348 > CAZEHJ01. The sequence goes on from CAZEHJ010000064.1 coordinate 11,664, forward strand.
GCGATGGTGTCTCCCGCAACGGGCACTCCACTCATCTGGATCCGGATTTCAGTTTCTGTAGCAGACTGTAGTAGCAGACGAAGTCCAACACAGCGCGCAAGGGTATATGACCGCATTCGCCTGGCCGCCAGCTCTTTGAAGTTGCTGGTTCAGGATGTGGCGAAGGAATTGGCCGTCAGCATGCCCCATATGGAATTGAACGTCCGCGATTCGTCATCTCTACTGTATGGCCATGACAGTGGCGAGCTGCTTTCGGTTGCAGAGGCCATGTCACAGGCTGCGATTGATACAGGAGTCTCGATAATCCGCGGGCCATTCCTCGATCTGGCACTTGAGCAGAACTCGAAATACATGAGCGTGTTGCCCGAATTGCTGGCAATCAGTCCGGCCCTTCGGCCCATGGTGCAGATAGGTACCAAAGAAAATGGATTCGACCCGGACATTGTCCATGGACTTGCTCTCGCCGCCTGCATCCACAACAAATCACAGCATTTGAGAGGACACGGAAGTCCACAATGCACCGTATTTGTAAACGGCTGCGACAGAAGAGCATTCGACCTCAGGGTTCACCCTGATCAGGACTTCGTATGCGCTCTCGCAGAAGAATCCTCCGATTTGAACTTTGCTGCGTCCTTTTCGGACGCACTTCAACAGACTGCGCTGGTGCGTGGACACGACATATCGATGGCGGCCCATGAATTCACTACGACGTCAACGGAACAGGCTTCCCTGCGTGACATCAACTCTTCAGGAGCCGCATCTCATCGTCTTTCGATTGACGGCTTGCCCCCGGTAGGTCCGTTCAGAAACAAAGTTTCTGTTCCTTCAGGCTACGACCCCTCCGATCTTGCCGCATTCCTGAGTGAGCGGCTCAGCGCCTTTTCTCAAACAGGGATCCAGGCCGGAATCCATATCGACTTTCCACGTTCCTGAAACCGATGAAAGCTCAGGTTGCACCCCTTCCACTCGATCTCAAGCATGTTTTCAGGATCGCTCACGGTGCAAGCACCCGGCGAACCAATGCTCTCCTCCGACTGGGTACTGGCTTTGGTGAAGCCGCCCTTCCGCCTTACTACCCCACTTCGCTTGAGGACGTCTCTGATTGGATTGCGAGTCAGTCAGATTGGATCGAGGATGTGATTATCCAGAAAGATATACCCATTTCATCCCACCTGGACCGCGTACCGGATGGACCTTCGCCGGCAATTGCAGCCCTTGATATGGCGCTCCATGATATCTGGGGACAACGCCTCGGATCTCCGCTCTATAAACTCTTTGGGTTGGATCCGCAGCATATTCCCGTCAGCAGCTATGCCCTTCCCATTCCCGCGGATCTGGACGAACTGGACGCCTTCCTTGAGGGAGCACGTGGATTTCCGTTTCTGAAGCTCAAGATTGGCTCCGGAAACACCGATTTCGACGAAGCCATCGTACGCCGGACAAGGGAACGATTTTCCGGGAGACTCTGTGTCGATGTCAATTCTGGTTGGACCATCGATACGGCCGTCTCAATGATTCAGCGGCTCTCTAAATGCGATCTTGATTTTGTGGAGCAGCCCATTCCCTCGGATGATATTGACGATTGGCATCTGTTGAGACGCCTTCTCCCCTCAGAATCCCCGAAACTGATCGCCGATGAAAGTGTCCAGGATGAAAACGACATTATCGCCCTTGCCGGTGCCGCAGACGGAATCAATATCAAACTTGCCAAATGTGGTGGACTTCATCCGGCCAGAAAAATGATTGCCGTGGCCCGCAGCCTGGATCTCTCGGTCATGCTGGGATGCATGATAGAAAGCTCCGTCGCCCTCACCGCAGCTGCGCACATCGCTGCTCTGGTTGATTTTCTGGACCTGGATGGTCAGATGCATCTGGCAGCAGATCCGTTTACAGGCATTGGATTCGACCGCGGATGGATCACCCTTCCAGATCTTCCTGGTTTAGGTGTATCGCCTGTCATCGACCTCATGTCGCTCTGATCAAGCTGTTTCGATCTCAAACGATACGGTGTGGGGAAGAAGGTCCGGAGGAACGATCGTTCTCTCCTTCAGCTTGATTCTTCCGTCGGCAGCAAACGACACCAGAGTCGAACATCGCGTCCCGTATCCCGGAGAAACAATACAGCGTGCTGAAAGCGCCCTCTCCCTCTCGATGCCCACTCCAGTGTCGGGGAGGTCCGGATCAGCCGCGACGGTAGTATCAGCCAACACGCTCAGAAGCGAATCATCATCGCCCGGACCTGACTCAAGTTCGACTTTCATCGCCTCCTTACCCGAAACCACCTTCGGCCACGGCGTGTCGAGAAGATGATTGCTCAAGCCGTATATCCCCGGATTCAAAACAGATGGTGGGGCTTCTGACATGTTGGAGTAATAGGCGAGGTTATTCGAATCAAAAACCAGGAGATTGAACCCATTGTAGTCTCCGCCTCTCGTTTCGATTCTTGACAGATAGTCGTCGGCACTCTCGTTTCCACTCAAGAATTCGGTCGTCAGCTCCCCTCTCGACCTTGCATTCAGGTTGATATTGGACAGATCCCGATAATTCGTTACCGCCGCAAACCGGCCCTTTGTATTCACACCCAGCCAGGTCCCTCCTGCCACCAGATCCCTGCCCGCCAGAATGCCGGGCTTATCGGACCAGAAATCGGCTTGATCTGTCGCACGGTCATAGAATTCATCACGATTCGCGAGGACCGTCAGAGGCCGACTCGTACCGGGATCGTAAGAGAAAAGGATCAGACACATGAAAAATCCAGAGAGGTCTAGAAAATTGGTTGGAATCAATATCAGCCCTTGCGCTGAATGATCAACACGTAGGGTGATTTTGACGATCGACTGAGCCATTGGTGACGCGCAATCGAAAAACGTTTCGGATTAAGGCTTGATATGAATTGATCCACCGCCTCTGCTTCATCCCGGCCTCCATCGTGGCCAGCATACACCGTGACCAAAACTGCGCCAGATGGCCGAATGAGCTCAGTTGCCTGCATTAGGCCGTTAACGGTAGACTCTGCTCGCGTAATCAGACTTTTGTCGCCGCCCGGAAGATATCCGAGATTGAACACAACAGCGGATACTTTGCCGTCTTGATCGACTACTTCGGAAAGGCGTTCATGGGATGTCAAAATGACCTGATAGCGCGGCACAATGGATCCCGATGCCAGTCCGGCGCTGGTAGCTGCTACCGCTCCGTCCTGAACATCCATCGAGATCAGGCGTCCTTCGGCGCCGATCAAGGAGGCGAGAAACAAGCTGTCGTGACCATTTCCACACGTAGCGTCAACGACTGTGTCTCCTGGCGAGACGATGTCGGCGAGAATCAAATGGACGATATCTGTTGCTTTCTGTATCAGGAGA
>CAZEHJ010000064.1:15122-21208 GCA_964512485.1 uncultured Rhodothermales bacterium
CTCTTTTCCTCCATTAACCTCTTTTCCTGACCTTTGATTCGGCAACCAACCCGATCAACGAATCAATTCGGAATCGATGGCGGATGGGCCTTGTCGGATTGTTATCTTGTAAAAGCCCACATCGACTCACTCAATTCTCGCGCTTGCATGCTGTTGCAGGATCTGGAACAACCCATCCGCATCGAAATGGATCGTAACCGATCCTACGAAGCGGTGTTTAACTCATTCGAAAAGCTCCCTGATAATCTGCGTACTGCTGGCCTGAGACCTGGCAAATGCCTGATTGTCACCGATTCAAACGTCGCAAAGCACTACCGCACAAGAATCGACACAGATCTTAAGACAGATGGATGGGATCCGCTCATTCTGACACTTCCGGCGGGAGAAAGCACCAAATCGCCCAAGCATCTCCAGGCCATTTATGATGCTGCACTTGCCTGGAGAATTGATCGTCAGACTCCTGTGATCGCTCTCGGAGGCGGCGTCATCGGCGATCTCGCCGGGATGGCTGCTGCTACTCTTTTGAGAGGAGTCCCGTTTGTTCAGGTGCCAACCTCCCTGATCGCACAGGTTGACAGCGCACTGGGAGGAAAGACGGGAATCAATCACGAAGAGGGAAAAAACCTCATCGGAGCCTTCTACCAGCCTCGCCTCGTATTCGTCGATACGACTCTTCTGTTTACGCTACCCCGGAGAGAGTGGCTAAGTGGGTTGGGCGAAGTCATCAAGCACGCACTGATACAGGATGATGCGTTCTTCGCATGGATCGAATCCCAACTGAGCCAGATTTTGGCGAGAGATCCTGCGGTAGTGCCGGACCTGGTCTACCGCGCCGCTCTCATCAAGGCCCGCATCGTGAGTGAAGACGAACTGGAAAAAGGAAAACGGGCACTGCTCAATTTCGGACACACTTTTGGACACGCGCTGGAAAAAGCACTTGGCTATGGTACATTTACGCATGGAGAGGCGGTCATCATAGGCATGAAGGCTGCGCTGCACATGTCCCGCAGATTCAATAGACATCTCGAGCAGTCGCGCGCCGAACATGTTCTCGATCAGATATCACTTCCAGCCATTCCTTCATCGCTGGGTATTCCGGCGGTACGAGAGGCCATGCAATCGGACAAGAAACGAAATGCTGATCGACTCAATTTCGTGCTGTTGAACAAGCTTGGATCGGCCTACATCACATCAGATGTAAACCCTTCAGACATCGACTCTGCCTGGGCCCATGCCCTCGGCCGACCATAAGCCATATTTTAGTCTTCAGACGGCACTTCCATGCTTCGATGTCGTTCACTGAGCCACGGAATCAAGCCGGACTAACTGTCAATTCGTGTCTTTTCGCATCCTCACACATATTTCGCGTCGCACTCTGCACACCATAATGGCTGTGCTATTTCTACTTGTGGTTGCGTTTTTTGCAGTTACCCGTACTCAGGTCGGTCGCGACGAACTCGGAAATCGGATTGAAGCCGGATTTGCCAGTTCCTATCGCGGTTCACTTTCAATTGGCAAGCTCACTGGAAACGTTCTGGCCAATCTCTATGCCTCCGATATCGTGATCAGAGATGAAAATGGTACAGAAGTGGTGCGGATTGATTCAGTTGTAGTTCGCCCGAAATGGGGACCCCTCCTGCGCAAATCATTTTCCGTCCACGAGATAAGCCTTTACCGCCCGCAGATCGTAATCACATATGACAGCCTCGGCAACACCTCGCTCGAGAAGGCGATGATTCCACGGGCGGTGGCCGAAGCAGACTCCAACCGGGCATGGACTTTTCAGAGTGCCTCCATTTTCGTGGAAGACGCTTCAGTACAAACCATTGACTCTTCGGGATCATCGGATTTTCGGAGCGATCTGGACATTCGAAATGCTCTTCTCGAGCGTATCAACATCATCGCCCAGATTGACTGGTCGAGTGCTGAAAAACAAATTGATTTGCTTCAGATGACCGCTCATCTGGATCGACCTGAATTGAATCTCGTCAGCGGAATCAGTCAGATCCTCTATCAGGATGGGAAGGTGACTCTGAATCGTGCTGAACTCCGAACCGACAGATCCAGATTTTCCCTGAGCGGATTCAGCGATCATCTTGACCCGGCTTATTCGTGGATCGATGCAGGCTTTCAACTGGATATTGAGGGTTCAACCATTGATTTCGACGAGTTCAGCCCGTTTATACCACAATCACCCCTCGCCGGATCGGCTGGTCTGAATGCCCATATCGAAGGCCCTGTGTCGGACATGACCCTATCTTGGTTGAATTTGGAGAAAGGCGAATCCACCGTCGAGTTGTCGGGGACGGTGGCCGGATATCCGGATTCACTTCAGATGGATCTCTCAATTGCCAACACACAAGTTGCTTCCGATGACGTGAGGCAACTATTGCCCGGCGCTGGATGGGCACAAGATTTACGCGTCGACACGGTCAACTTCCAGATGTATGCCAGCGGTACGATCAGCGGACTGAACGACGAGACGGTATACATAGACTCGAGAAGCACTTTCGATCTCAATTCCGATGGGGGGATGATATCCGGATCCTTGTCACTCGACGGATCCACTCTGGATTCACTCGCCCATTCCGCAACCATCAGAATCCAAAACGTCGATCTTTACGAATGGACCAACCGCGCTAGACTACAGAGCAGCCTCTCCGGCGTATTTCAGTCGAACGGTTTCTCGATGGGCCCTGACTCGATATATGCTTCGATGACCGCCGATCTCAGTAACCTGTCACTTGCTTCGCACAGCGCCGAAGCTGTGGATCTTGATTTATCCGTCTCTCCTGACTCACTGTTCGGTACCGCCCGACTGACGGAAGGGGCAGGGAGTCTCGATGTCGCGTGGGCATTGATTCTGGCCAACGAACGGAGACTTCGAACCAGTATATCGCTTGTAAACGCAGATGTAGGTCCCGTTCTGGGCATTTCCGAACTGTCCTCTTCGATTAACGCGCAAGTTTCGACGTATTCTTCCCTTCAATGGAATGAAGGCTTCAGCGGAGATTTATCAGCAGACGTCGGACTGTCACGTATCACAATCGGAGACAGTACAGCTGTAGTTCCACCGCACACAATGAGTGGAACTGTTCGACCACCATCGACCGACGACCCAGTGTTCGATTTTTCGTCGGACATGTTCGAAATGCGGATCGAATCAGATGGTGCACTTCCTACCATGGTTGCCCTGACTCAATCGTGGATTGCAAGCTTTCGATCCGCTGTCGACAACGAGTTGAACAAGACGCTTTACGCGGATCTTGGACTCGATGAAGTGTCGGCCACGCTAGTGTTGAATGAAATGCTTGCCGTCGACAGAGCCTATCAGAGGATGACCCAGGATCAGTCTTCTCTGCGTTCGACCGTTGAGTTCAACCTTCTTGACGCGGACCTTTTGGCACAACTCTCGCCAACATTTCCTGACTTGGAGGGATATGCTAATATTTCGGCCGATCTGGTCTGGTCGCCCGACGATCTGACTGCACGTCTTGATCTTTCTACTCCGCATCTCTCCCTTCCCGGAGTTCAGGTCGACAATCTGGGCGGTACGGTCGAATTGGGGCTGAATCGCATCTCAGGCTTGATCGAAACAGCCTCAGTAGCATCAAAAATAGATATTGACACCCTCCACGCAGGTGGATTTGTCTTTGCCAATCAGGACGTGCTGATCGACCTCACACAAGGATCAGGATCCTTTCTAGCCTCCAACTCCGGTACGACGAGCATTGACAGTCTGATGATTTCTGCCGACCTGCTGACCACGGAATTTACAAATTCCGTGGTGCTCAGAGAGATTCTGATGGACACGGGTACGGGAAGCTGGATTTTGGAAGAACCCGCGACGTTTTCATTCTACGGAGACGCCACTTCCCTGGATCAGGCCAGTCTTCGCTTCATTGACGATGGACTTCGAACCAATCAGTCGTTGAGGGCTTCCGGAGTACTGTCTTCTGCTCCATCGGACAGCGTTGTGTTTGCGATGAACGATCTGCTGCTTCGTCCCTTCTCCCAGTTCATGAACCTGCGTAGGACTCTGGGGGGCCAGCTCAATTCTGAATTCGTCATATCTGGTGGACGAAATCTACCGCGGATTGCAGGCGCCGCGGAAGTGCTCTCACTTTCTCTTGACGAAAAGCTCCTCGGCAACGTCGCATTGTCGAGCGACTACATATCCGGATCGCCCGATGTTGAGGTAGACCTGAGCATCACGCCTTCAGATTCTTCTGGAATACCGCGGCTCTTCGGGACGGTGCTACCTGCAGTCTGGGTTGAAAATGATCTGCGAATCCAGGGAATTATCCGACTACCCGGCGATGACCCGGGTGACAGAGGCGCTCTGGATCTGGACATGAATGTGGATCGGCTGGACCTCTTTTTCTTCAAGTACATTTTCCAGGAAGCATTGGGAAGTGTCTCCGGGTTCGCCACCGGTAGTGGGAGAATCACCGGCGAACTCTTGCACCCCATTTTCGACATGAATATGGGCATCCTCGACGGGTATTTCGATATACCCTTGACGCAGGCCAGATATTCGCTCGACGGATCGGTTCGAATCGACGAAGAAGCAATCCACTTCGACCCTCTCAATCTCGTTGATCACACGAATGGGTCGGCACAACTGAATGGGCGCCTGTTGTTTAACAACTACACTGCCTTCACGCTGGATATGACTGGAAACCTCGATGAGCTGCTCATCATGAACGTAGATCACTCAGATGAACTACCGTTCTATGGTTTCCTTCGGGCGTCCGGAGATCTGAACCTGACGGGCCCTCTTTTCAATGCTTCCCTGACGTCATCAAACGCCGTGACGAGAGCAGACTCGGAGCTGTTCATACCCATTGTTGAGGAAACGACGGAGGCAGATGAAGCCTTTATCCACTATTCAGATTCTCTTGGTTACATACCCGACTTCGACAAATTGGCAGAACGGCCTTTCTTCCTCGCAAGACGTCCTACCGCCGAGCGTCAGTTTCTGGATGGTCTGAACCTTGATCTCAACATATTTGCTCCTCCGGGATCTACGGTTCATTTGGTCATCGATCCGCTGCTTGGTGACGTGATCAACGCCGTCAGTACGGGTAATGTGCAACTGCTGCTGAGCAACGGTGAGTTTCAGACATTCGGTCAACTGGAAGTCACGAGCGGAGACTACCAGTTCACCGCCGGAGAACTGTTCATCCGCACCTTCCTCATCAATGAAGGCGGATCAATCGTTTGGGAGGGTGATCCTGTCAACGCCAAGCTCGACATTCCCGCCTCCTACCGAACGAGAGCCTCCCGCACTGGACTACCCGGCATCGAAGGTGAGCGAGGCGGGTTAATACCCCTCATTGTCAATCTTCAGATCGATGGAACCGTTTTCTCGCCTGAAATTGGCCTTTCCTTGAGTGTTGACCGGACAAATCAGAATGTGCTTGGAAATTATCAGGCTTTCGAAGCTCAGCTGAATCAGCCGGACAGAGCCACCGAGTACGCCACAAGCGTTCTGATTCTGAATTCATTTCAGCTCACGACCGAAAATATTACCACGGATTCCGGCGGCCAGCTGGCGTTCAACAGCGTATCCCAGCTTGTCTCTGCGCAACTGAACCGGTTCCTGAATGAAGCCCTTCCCAATGTTGATTTCTCGTTTGGGCTTCAGGGAGAAAATGCACAGGATCTGGACGTGACATATGGGGTGGCCATGAGGTTTTTGAATGATCGCCTCATCATTCGCGGGGAAGGCGTGTATCAAGGCAATCGAACCGACAACGTTCGAACCAATGAAGGGCTGCAGGGAGAATTCGTGGTAGAAATACGGGTCGGCCCCCGGGTTTCGGTTGAGGTGTTTTTCCGTAGAGAAGGAGATATTCTGGACACTACCGAATTGACCAACACGGCCGGAGTCGGTGTCTCCTACCAGACGGAGTTTGAATCCTGGCGTTCACTCATCAAGCGAGCTGTGACAAAACAGGGCGGCTCATCTTGACCAATTGCTTCGACTCCCACCCTCAGTATTCCAGTTTTCTTTCACAGCCATAACGCATGAAACCGCTAGCAGAACGCACCAACCAACTCAAACAGAGCAATATCAGGGC
>CAZEHJ010000065.1:0-9277 GCA_964512485.1 uncultured Rhodothermales bacterium
ACGAACGAGCGCCTGCGACCATCGGTCGCAGGCGCTCATTTGTTTTAGGCAATAGGTAGAGTCAGATGGTCTAAAATTCTTCGATGGCCTGGATGACAGCATCCACAATTCCGTCTTCGGGAACGGTGCGAAGCATTTCACCTTTTTTGAACAGGTGAGCTCGGCCTCTTCCCAGCGAAACGCCCAGGTCGGCTCCCGCCGCTTCACCAGGACCGTTCACAGCGCAGCCCATCAAAGCCACATTTAGGTCTTTCTCAAACTTGCGAGCCTTGACCGCCGCTTCCACCTCCTGCACTATCGTAAACAAATCTCCGGTCAGTCTGCCACACGTAGGGCAAGCGATAATATTCACTCCAGGGCGGCCGAGTCTGAGCGACTTCAGAATCTGATGACCTGCGTCGACTTCGTGCACAGAGTCCGCAGCCAACGACACACGAATTGTATCTCCAATTCCCTCCGCCAGCAGCGCCCCGATACCGATCGAACTTTTCACAGTACCAGTTTCTTTCGACCCGGATTCTGTAACGCCCAGATGCAGCGGGAAGTCCGTTCGTTCGGCGAGAAGTTTGTAGGACTGAATCATATAGAACACGTCAGAGTGCTTCACCGATATGACGACGTCTTCAAAGTCGCAAGACGCACAAATCTCCACATGCCGCATTGCACTTTCGTACAACGCTTCTGGCTGCGGATATCCATATTTGTCCAAAATATCCTTCTCCAGTGAGCCTGAGTTCACCCCGATCCGGATTGGAATGCCAGCATCGCGTGCGGCATGCAGAACCTCCGCTTCCCACTCGTGCTTTCCGATGTTACCGGGATTAATCCTAACCTTCGCTACACCAGCCTCGATGGCTTGGAGCGCGTACTTGTGATTGAAGTGTATGTCGGCGACAATCGGCACCGATGCTCCAGATACAATTTCTCCAAGGGCGGCGGCGTCTTCCGGCCGAGGCACAGCAACCCGAACGATGTCAGCGCCGGCTTCTGCAAGGGTCTCGATCTCATTCAGGGATTTCTCAACATCATGTGTCTTTGATGTCGTCATCGACTGGACGGAAATTGGCGCACCACCTCCAATGGCGACATTGCCAACGTGAACCTGTCGTGATTGCCTTCTGGGTCGTTCCATGAGTCTGTTTTACGTCCTGTTGAGTGAACACCAATTGCCCACAATTGAATCTTATACTACGCTTCGCCTTTTCCGCCTGCATTCAACAGAATCTTCTTCTCCCGCTCGGAAAGCGCGTCATATCCTTTTTCGCTGATTTTGTCCAGGATGCGGTCTACCTCGCCAGTTCCATCATGCTCTTCTTTTCGTTTGCTGGGCTGCATCCGATGAATCTTCGCTTGTCCATCCCCTTTCTTTCCTCTTCCTGCAAGCCACCCCTCCATCCGATTCAGAAAGCCGCCCTGAGCATCCCCAGAACGAGAACTTCTACGTCTTGGCCTCCCTGACGAGAAAAACACATTCGCCCAACGTGTCGGGTCACCACCGTTGAACGCAATCTTGCCACAAACGAATCCGACTGCGATTCCACCGAGGTGTGCGGAAACAGAAGTGCCCCCCGCCGAAAGAAATAGAATATCCAGGACCATGAAGCCTATGACAACGTGAATCAATCGAACAACGCCAATAAACATCAGCCCGATTCTCTGCTGAGGATGATGAATGGCTACCATGGCCATCAGTGCCATCACCGCACCTGAAGCACCATGCACAATGCCAGAAAACAACTGGACGTCTGGAAATGCAGCATGCAGAGCGACTGTCAATAGTGCTCCTGAGACTGCACCGTATACGTATATGCCAAGAATCCGTCCGGGTCCATGAAGCGCTTCATAGTCCTTCCCGATCCACATCATCCAAAGCATATTAAAACCGATGTGAAGCATTCCGCCCAGACCTGTGCCCAGATGGAGAAAGGCGTACGTCAACAATTGCCACGGCTCAAATGCAATTCTCGGAAGGCCTGGATTGAGCGCCACGTGGAGATACACGAATTCAGCTGTCGGTCTGAAATGAATCAGAAACACCAACCAGACGACATACGCAACCACATTGATGGTCAGCAGGAGCCTCAGGGCCCTGGGTTGTGACGCGTACCAGAGATTAAATTTGCTCAACTGTTCTGATTCAAATCTGGGAAATCAATCCGTTCAACAGTCATGTCACAGCACATCTGTGAACAATGCGTGGACACCCATAATACTAAGCTACCAGTACATCCGTCTCTCCGGCTTCCACGGAAGCTTTCCTCTCCAGTACTGAATGAGCAGAAATCCGAACAACATGCCACCCAGATGGGCGAAGTGCGCAACGGTACTCGATCCGCTGACTCCGGCAAACAGTTCAATCATTCCATAACCGATCACAAACCACTTGGCTTTGACGGGGAACAAGAAATATAAATAGATTGGCTGCTCTGGAAACATCATGCCAAAGGCCAGAAGGAGTCCAAATACGCCTCCAGAGGCTCCTATCGTTGGTACCCACCACCTGGGATCACCACCATGAGTGATAAAATCAGCTGTTATAACCGGAAGTTGTATCAGGGCCGCTCCAACTACGCAGACGAAATAAAACACGGCGAATCGACCTGAGCCCCACGTGTTTTCAATTTGAACGCCAAACATCCAGAGGGCGAACATATTGAACAAGATGTGACTCATCCCTCCATGCAGGAATCCGTACGTAACCAGCTGCCAGGGCCAGAAATCGCCAAGACCGATGACGGGCGAGCCTCCAAGCGGCCAGAGTCCGAACCAGGTAATCAGCGTCGCATTCGTCTGAGGTACTATTTGCGCAAGAAAAACCAGTCCGTTGAGAATCAAGAGATTCTTGATTACCGGAGGAAATACCGAGAATGACGTGGGAGGCTGATAGGTGCCTTGATACATATATGATGTCCTGGATGCGATTCAGGTTGAATTTATCTCCGAATTCTCTAATAAGAGCTTCTTGACAATCATCCAACCCTCTGTTGCGCGGGAAGCAGCGGATACCTAGATCCGCGTGAATAGTTCTCACCCGCGCTCGTGAAAACCGCACTCTCATTGCCCAAGCGCGCCTAACGGCTTCGGACAGCTATCTGTATAGCGAAAAAGCACCGGGTTGGTTTCAACTCCGGGCCCCTTGAATACTCCCGCATTTGGACTCCAATTTGACTAGATTCGACCAAGACAAGCCGCAAAATTCTTGAATCCCTCCGTACAGAATATCAAGGAGATTACTCCTGTTTCTGGACCAAAACAGGTCGTCCCTCGGGTCGATCCGGGTCGTCGCGTGCATCAACGTGTTGTACGTGGTGATGTTCGTGCCTGGCCGGTCTGGAATACCCTGGATACCTGGACAAATCCTCGCCGTTTGTGGGATGAGAGACGCGTCGAGAGATCGCAATTATTGCGTCAGATCAAATTGGAAAGAAGCAGATACATATTGGCTCGGAATGAGCAGACACCGGGAAAAGATCTGGTCCACCCTAGATCGGGTATCGACCTGTCATCAACTCGCGCCGCGAGAAGCGAGGAACGACCCAGTCCTCAAGCTTCGATCTTTCAGGCCCGCCCCTCTCGTCGAAGACCAATTCAGGCGACTCATGTGTTACTACCATCCGGTCAACGACACCCGAGTCACTGGCAAGGCCAATCTCCATCACAAAGAGCTACCGATCTCGAAACGGAAACCACGTTTCAACCTCTCGCTACTTATCTCAATCCAGATACCCCATCTTCTTCGAGACATCCTGGCGCTGCAAGCGCACAAACGTGCGCCATGCCTCAGACTGACTCGAAATCGAAAAAGCGTAGGATCGTCTCGGCTCTTTTGTCCATCCTGGTGTTGGCAACACTGGCAATGTCATACCGGACTTATAGGTACGTCGCCGATCTGGAAGCTGGGTTACCTGTACTACCCGAGAATCCAGCTTTGGCGCTTGCACAGACGACCTTCATTCTGGCCTCAGATGGCAGTGAAATCGGAACCATGTTCGGAGAACGAAGAACGTGGGTCGACCTGGATGAGATTTCCCCTCTTGTTGTTGATGCTCTTATCGCCGTGGAAGATCACCGATTCCGCGAACATGCTGGAGTCGATTATCGAAGACTTGCGGGCGCGTTCTGGAAAACTGTCAGGGGCGATCCTGAGGGTGCCTCTACAATCCCGATGCAATTGGCTCGCAACTTCTATCCTGCCATCAAACAACATTCGATAAGTGATCGCAAGATGGAAGAGATCCTGCTCGCTCGTCGAATCAACTCTGGGTTCACGAAAGACGAAACGCTGCAGTGGTATCTCAATACGGTGGCATTTGGACACAACAGTTTTGGGATTCAGGCCGCCGCACTTCGGTTCTACTCGACGACAGCAGACGAACTGACGCTTGCTCAAGCGGCGTTGCTCGTCGGAATTCTGAAAGGCCCTTCCCGATATGATCCGATAAATCGATCCGAAAACGCCCGAGAACGCCGAAATCTGGTTCTGGCCCGAATGGCAGCACTCGGATATGTATCAGACTCTGCTGCCAAATCTGCCTCTACTGAGCCCTTGCGACTTCAGCCAACGATTTCAGACCCTGCGGATTCGATCGCTCCTCATTTTGTGGATTTCGTAAAACGGGAAGCACAGAATTGGGCCGCTGAAGAGGGTTATGACCTCAAACAGGATGGCCTCATTATTCACACCTCCCTCGACCCCGAAGCTCAAAGAATGGCTACTGAGGCGCTTGAGCAACAGACTGAGGTCCTTCAAGAAGAAGTACTCCGGGAATTCGGGCGACCCGGATCCAGCCGTAACGAGCGCTTCTGGCGAACAAGGCGAAAGGTAGAAGAAGATCTGCTGAGACGAACTAAAGCCTATCAAACTCTCGCTAGCGCTGGAAGAACAGACTACGATGCCATCCTCGCGCTTCGATCCGATCCTGCATTCGTGAACTCGCTTCGCCAGGATGCCGCTGAACTCCAGTCTGGAATGGTTGCCATGGACCCTCATTCGGGGCAGATCAAGGCCTGGGTGGGCGGTAGAGACTACCGAAATGATCAGTTCGACAAAGTCGCTTCGGCACGGCGTCAGCCTGGTTCAGTTTTCAAGCCAATCGTTTACGCGAAGGCTATCGACAGCGGTTATTCCCCTTATTACATGGTGGAAGATCGAATCAGGACGTTTGTGACAAATTCGCGCGGTGGCAGGTGGACACCGACCAATTCGGGTGGTGGGGCCAGCGGTCGTCTGGTAACGTTACAACAAGGCCTTGCAGGGTCGAAAAACACGGTCTCTGTTCATTTAATTCACAAGGTGGGTCCGCAGTCTGTTGTCGATCTGGCGAAGGACATGGGAATTGAATCGCCCATGCTTCCCGTTCCGTCCCTATCTCTGGGTACCAGTGAAACGACCTTGTTGGAAATGGTCAACGCGTATTCCACGATCGCAGATCTCGGTACCAACAGAAATCCGACCGCGATTACCTCCATCACCGATCGACACGGAAATGTTCTGGCAACCTTCCCTTCTGAACCTGAGCGGGCGCTTTCTGCTCAGACATCTTACACACTGATCAACATGATGCGTCAGGTCATCGACGGAGGCACGGGCTCATTTATTCGAACCCGTTTCGGCGTAAAAGGCGACCTGGCCGGAAAAACGGGAACGACGCAGAACAATGCAGATGGATGGTTTATCGCCATGCATCCCAATCTCGTGGTAGGTGCATGGGTCGGATTCAACGATCAGCGCATCACGTTCCAGTCAGATTACTGGGGCCAGGGAGGTCACAATGCTCTTCTACTTGTCGGAGATTTTCTGAGAAATGCGACGCGTGGCCCAGGTTCATACCTGAGCAAGAACAGATTCGAAGTTCCCGATGGGTATAGATACCCTACCGTTCCATCGTATTCGTTCCCCGGCAACGAGCAGAGAGAAGATGAATATGTGATCGACAACGCATTTCCGGCTGATCTGGAACCGGGTAGCTTGGCACCAGATAGAATCGCTCCAAGCAGACTGGCACCTCGTCAAATTGCGCCCGGTCTGTCTGCTAAAGATCGAGCTCTTCCTGCCCCTCTCCCCAAACCTCTGAGACCCCGCTCGTGATTCTTGTCGTTGCTGACCTTCATCTCGGAAAAACAGGTCGTAGCGACGCAGCGAGCCTGACTGACCTGATGGCTTGTATCCGCCATCACCTCCCGGACCTGGAACACGTAATTTTCCTGGGCGACACGTTCGATGCGTTCGTGGAATATCCAAATTACATCCCCTCATTTGTTAGGTCGTGGGCCGAACTCGTCAGAAAACTTCAGAACGAGGAATTGAAAGTGACTTATGTGGCTGGCAATCACGACCGCTGGCACCGCGGCTACATCCAAAACTTGATCAGAAATAAAGTCAAACGCGAAGCATTCATTTTGCGATACGGCCCGCACAGGGTTTCGCTGGAACACGGTGACGCCGCCGAACGAGTCTCTGCCGTAGTAAGGTTGGCAAGACGGTTTTCTGACAGTCCCTTTATCTTTCGAATATGCACTCTTTTGCTACCGTTTGGCGGATTGCAGAAACTAGCGGCACTGGTATCGAACAAATATGCGGGTGGTGCCCCTGATGATAAAACAGTGTCAGCGCTCGAAGATCATGCAGCAAATGTGCTGCAGTCTGACGACTGCAATGTCGTCGTGATGGGTCATTGCCACCGCGCTTCTTTCTCCCGATCCGAAAATGGGATCTACATCAATACGGGCGATTGGGTTGAAAGCAGAACATTTGTGCTCTTGGAATCGGGTGACTTCCCGAGGCTTTCTTTGAGCAAATGGAGTGGTTCTGGAGCTGAGATTTTGGCTGAAGAGGTTTTTTCGGCTTCCTGACAACAAATTTCCCTGATTAGACGTTGTACCCCTGAGAGGGAATCCAGACACGGTTATGTCAGAAGATTGGTCATACTCCGACGAGGAGCTACAGAATTATTTCAAAAACCCCGACTCACGCAAATCTCGCGGCGTATTCGGTGGATACATTTTGAAATACTGGAAGACACGCCTGGGCGACGGCCGAAAAGCCAAAGCAGCTTCGTTTATTTCGCACCTCCTTTTGCTCGGCGTTGTCTGCCTGACCTTCATGGGGGGCTACTTCCTGTCTCTCGTCGATGAACTGCCACCGCTGACCGCGATTGAAAATCCGGAATTTCAGCTCGCTACCATCGCCTACACGGCGGATGGGCAGGAATTAGCAAGATATGCACGCCAGAACAGGTCCTGGGTCTACTACGATAATATTTCCCCACACGCCATCAATGCTCTGTGGGCGACGGAAGATCACCGATTCTATGATCACTGGGGAATCGATGTTTTTCGAACCGTGTCGGCGGTTGCAAAAACGATACTCGGAAAGTTCGGATTCCCGTTCGACACGCAGGGCGGCTCGACAATATCTCAACAGCTCGCCCGAAATCTTTACAACAAACAGATCGGTCGTGAACAGACCGTCGGACGTAAGATGAAGGAGTGGGTGACGGCCGTTCAATTGGAACGCCGATACACCAAGAACGAGATAATCGAGATGTACCTGAACACAGTTGAGTTTCCGTACAATGCGTATGGAATCGAGGCTGCGGCGCACACTTTTTATGGAAAAGATCCGATTGATCTTGATGAGCTTGAAAGTGCGACGCTGATTGGAATGCTCAAGGGCACGACCATCTACAATCCAATTCGTAATCCGGAGCGTGCAAGGCAGAGACGCAATGTAGTTCTGGCCCAGATGATCAAGCGAGATCTATTGGACGAAGCCTTTCTCGATACACACCGCGCCGACTCAGTAAACGCAGAGTATCGATCTGCGGCGATCACACAGAGTCTTGCACCTCATTTTGCCGAGCAGGTAAGAAAGGATCTGGATCGCTGGGCGAAACAGAATGGATTTGACATCTACGATGACGGGCTGATTGCATACACTACACTCGATTCGAGAATGCAGGCCATGGCTCAGGCTGCGGTGGACTCTCTCATGCCATGCCTGGAGGGTGTGGCTGACTGGGAATGGAGCGAAGAAGGGACGGATGAACGCGTTTGGAGCACGACGCCCTGCGATCATCTCGGACTCTCGGAGCGAAGGGGCGTTGAGCCGTGGGGGCAATTCTGGAAAGATCAGCCTACCATTCTTCGCAACAGTGTCAGGAGCACTGAACGATATCGTGCACCATCCAGACGTGGTGAAGATCGCGACGAATTGGTACGCACGCTCATGGCAGACGAGGCCTTCATGGATTCCCTGAAGGCAGAAAAAACGCGCCTGGAAACAGGATTTGTCGCTCTGGATCCTCAAACTGGCTTTGTAAAGGTCTGGATTGGCGGCAGAAAGCTGGACAGCGAATGGTACGACCATGTATCGATAGCTGAACGTCAACCTGGGTCCACGTTCAAACCGTTCGTGTACACTGCTGCCATCGACAATGGCTGGTCTCCGTATTACACATTGATGGATGATTCACTTTTTTACGTAGACGATCTGGGCAACGAATGGTCTCCCGGTAATTCGGGAGCTGATATGCTTCGCGAACCCATAACCCTGAAACAGGGACTGGCACAATCGAAAAACACGATCACTGCCAGGCTGATACTGGAGATTGGAGCTCCAACAGTCGCGTTCTATGCCCGCAGGTTGGGAATCACAAGTCCTCTTTATGAAGTACCGGCGCTGGCATTGGGCACGAGCGACGTGAAGCTTCTCGAGATGACTTCCGCGTACTCAACGTTCGCGAACGGTGGATTGCTCTACGAGCCCACACTGATCTGGAGAATTGAGGACCGCTCGGGAAACGTACTCTACGAAGCGGATCCTGCCCCGAAAGAAGCGTTGTCAGAGGCAACTGCCTATACCATGGTGGACATGCTCCGCGCCGTTATTCAATCTGGGACCGGAATCCGAATGCATGCACAATATCAAATGCAGGAATACGACCTGGCTGGAAAGACTGGAACGACGCAGTACAGCGCCGACAATTGGTTCATGTTGATGCATCCAGACCTTGTGATGGGTGCCTGGGTTGGTTTCAATGATCCAAGTTTTCGATTTCGTACGGAGGAGTGGGGACAGGGAGCTCACACGGCTCTGCATCTCATCGGTTCATTTCTGAAAAAGGTGACGGACGAAGAAGAGACGTTTGTGTCAAAAGATGCCCGTTTCCCGGCCCCGAGCCGTTTCGGAGCAAATCTGGAATTGGACCCGTCATTAACAGACAGTCTGAATTCAGGAGAACAACAGTCTCGAAGCGGACGAATCGACTGGTAGACG
>CAZEHJ010000065.1:9377-20822 GCA_964512485.1 uncultured Rhodothermales bacterium
GAGAACAACAGTCTCGAAGCGGACGAATCGACTGGTAGACGCCGCTGCAGACGCCCCTGCAGACGGCCCGCTCAAATTATAAAGCTCGACCCGTCCAGGCTGAATACGTGTCGGGCATCGAGGCGACGAGTGCGAGGGCACCACTTTCGGAATCGAACACACCGAAAACAGCCGATCCTGAGCCGCTCATGGAAGCGTAGCGTGCGCCCGCATCGTAAAAGGATCGTTTGAGGTCCGCGATCACCGGATTGTTCTGCATGACGCTGGCCTCGAAATCGTTCACGAGGCGGGCGCACCAATCGTCCAGAGATCCCTTGGCCACGAGTGACCGCACATCTGCACGTTCGGTATCCGAAGGAACGACGCCAGCGTATGCGTCTGCCGTGGAAACCGATATGTCCGGAACGATGATCGCCAGATGCATCCCCCGAAGGGCCAAAATACCGGACAAGGACTCGAGCACTTCTCCCCGCCCGCAGCCATAGGCCATTCCTTCACCGAGGAAAAACGGAACATCCGAGCCCAGGTCTGCCGCAACGTGCATTAATTCTTCGTCCGATAGCGGTACCTCCCGGTGGATATTCATCATCTGAAGCGTTGCGGCAGCGTCGCTGGAGCCCCCCCCCAGCCCAGCTCCATAAGGAATCTGCTTCTGTAGGTGAATGGATACACCGCCTCCAAGAGCGAGAGCCGCCCTGACACACAGATTTCTCTCATCGGTAGGCAACAAAGGGTCTGAACACGTCATTTCGACTGCAGATGGCCCGGAAGGCCGCGCCATGGCGGATGGCTCGGAAGGCCGCGCCATGACAGATGGCCCGGAATATGGCGCCATGACAGATGGCCCATCAGGTGATTTTGCAGTCAAAGGGCTCACAATCAGTTCATCATGCCACCCAATACGCAGAAAAACCGTCTCTATGTCGTGAAAACCGTCATTTCGCTTCCGAAGGACGTGCAGACCCAGGTTCAATTTGGCGAACGCTTTTGTAGTCATGGTTGGGTCCAAATCCTGTTCGTGAAGGCAAAGATGTTGGTAAATGGCCGCAATTCCGTCTAAAACAGCTCAATTATCCAAATTATCTATATCGGGAGCAGTTTCCCTAGCATTGCGTAGACAGCAAAGATGCAGTAGTTTACTGCAAAACAGACCCTTTTTCTCGTTAGCTCCTATCGGCCACCGCCTATTTATCTTCCGCTACCACATCCTTTTCTGTAGCAGCAAAGCCGTTAGTTTGAGATTGAATCCCTTTATAATGTCCAACACCCGCGTCGTGCGTTCGTTGTTGATCGCACTCTTGGTGGCGGTGTGTGCCATCGTTGCCGTACCCGTTTCACGAGCTCAGATCTCAGGAGATGGATCAAATCAGATTTTTGATCCGACTCAGGTAAATCCGATGCTGTTGTTGAGGCAGCGCTTGAGCCAGAGTTCGCTCGCAGCCCCCGGAATTCCGTTCGAAGGAGCCGTTGACGAAGAAGAATACACCATCGGTCCTGGGGATTCATTCATTTTTTCCATCAATGGACAGGATATCACGGGCGCTCCTTCAGCTGTAGGCGCAGACGGCAGAATCGCATTGCCGGATGCTGGACTGATCGACGTCGGTGGGTTGACTCTCGTCGAAGCTCGCGCGTCCATGATTTCAGCTCTGAGCAGGTCGTTTGCTCAGAGTGACATTGACATTTCGCTGGTTCTTTCGAGACAGTTTTATGTCCACGTCGCGGGCGCCGTTCCCCTTCCAGGCCGATACCTCGCCCTTCCAGTCGCGCGCGTTTCCAATGCAGTTGAATACGCCTTCGCAGATACCACTTCTCTTCCGGTCACCAACTCATCCTTTCAACCCTCGCTGAGAAACATCGAGGTCCAGCATTCGGACGGCTCGATATCCAAGGTGGACCTGGTTCGATATTTCTCGACCGGAAACAAGGATTCCAATCCGTATCTGCAGGACGGCGATGTAGTCTACGTTCCGGCGCACAATCCGGAATACACGAGTATTTCGGTTGGTGGATATGTCCCGTATCCAGGCACATACGACTTTCGCGAGGGAGATCGGCTTGATCATATCCTGGATGTCGCCGGCACCTCGGGTTCGGTAGATGGCGCCGATCGTGTTCGGGTCTCGCGAACAACTGATGCTGGAGTGCAAACGTTTTCGTTTTCGATCGCGGAAGCCACAGGCAGTCAGGGATCGATGTTCGAAATCGCCGCTCTTGACGTGATCTCGGTTATGGAAAAAGTCAGTGAACGAGGCCTGATCAGCGTGGATGGACGTGTAGAGTTCCCCGGCACGTATCCGATCGTCGACGGAGTCTCTACGCTGAGAGACCTGCTCAACGCTGCGGGTGGATTGCAGGACGACGCCCTCGCTCGTGGGATCTACCTCGAAAGACGCTCACTCCCCGATCCGATCGATTTGTTCGCAGCAAACAGATTTGAAGATCAGACTCTGGCCTACGAACAGGTTCTCGCCGCAGACACGACCGCCATTCTCCAGCGTCTGCGTCTCACTGACCTCGATTTCTTGAGTCGAGCCTATTTCGCACAGGAACTGAGAATTCAGAACCGGGTGAGTCTGGATATTGAATCGACGCTCGACGGAAGTGCTGACCCGGTCTATCTGAGATCAGGTGATCGGTTGGTGGTCCCCCGGGACATGAACACGGTTTATATTTTCGGCCAGGTCAATCAACCCGGCTATATCCCACTCAGTCCCGGCGAAAATGCCGAGTACTACATCATGAAAGCGGGTGGGCGCGCGGAAAACGCCAATCAGGTATTGATCATCAATCCCTCGACCGGACGCTTTACGGAGAATCTTTCTCAGACACTCGAGTCCGGAGACATCCTGTTCATCGATCGCGTAGTCGATCTGGCAGATTCGCCTGAAATGCAACGACTGGTAATCGAGGCCGACCGTCTCAAATCTGATGCACGTATACGGACAATGCAGACGATCCTGCAGAGTGTTGGTACGCTTGCCTCTGTGGTCGCTCTCGTCATCAGTATTCGAAGAAACTAGCTGAACGCTCTGACGACCATGCAACAATCCGAGACTCAGAAATCTGCGAATCAGGAATCCGCCAATCAGGAATCCACGATGCGTAAAGCGATGAGCGATGAAGCATCCGTTCAAGCCTGGTGGAATCTGCTGGGTGTACTTTATAGATGGCGGCGCTTCATCACGATTGTCACAAGCATCGTTGCCGTGGCTTCAGTGGTAATCAGTCTGCTGCTTCCAAACTGGTTCAAGGCCAGTTCCCGACTACTCCTCCCGACATCATCTTCAGGCGGCATCGCAGGTGCGCTTCTGGGCGACATTTCCTCTGCCGCCCAGTCGCTACTTGGTGGCGGTGGGGGTGACTATGTACGCTACATGGCCATCCTGAACAGCCGAAGTGTTCTCGACGATGTAATCGACCGGTTTGATCTCATCACGGTGTACGAACAAGAGGACGAAGAATTTCCCCGTGAAGAAACGCGAGAGTCCCTTTCGGACAATGTGGACTTTGTCGTGGATCAGGAATTCGACTTCATGTCGGTTGAAGTATTGGACAAGGATCCTCAGAGAGCGGCTGATATGTCCAATTTCTTCCTCGAGAAGCTCGATGAGGTAAACAACCGCCTGTCCAGGCAAACTGCCGGAAATTTCAGGATATACGTCGAATCACGATACGACCTGGCTGCTCTGGAACGGGAAGCAATGCTGGACTCGCTCGCAGAATTTCAACGCCGTTATGGCGTGATCGACCTGGAGGCGCAGACTGAGGCATACTTCACTCAACTGGCTGAGTTACGAGCAGACGCCATGCAGGTCGAGATCCAGATGGCAGCTCTGAAGGCCCAGTTTGGTGAAGACAACCGTCAGGCACAGAGCCTCCAGGCCGTAGTCGATGCCGCCCAGAAAACGTACGAGGATGCGCTGGCCGGGAGTGAGGCCGTACTGCCTGTTTCACAGGAGCAAGCGCCCGAAATGGTCCAACAATATCTGGACTTGATGTTGGAGCGCACGATTCAGGAACGAATTCTTGAATTGGTCGCCCCTATGCTGGAGCAGGCGCGGTTCGAGGAAGAACGAACAGCAGAAGCGCTTCAGATTGTCGACGCGGCAGTGGCGCCGGGAAAGAAGTTTAAACCGAAACGCAGCATCATCTGTATTGCTGCTACACTTTCCGGATTTATTCTGGCCCTTCTCTTCTCGCTCGTGATGGACTGGTGGAAGCGCAAAAACGCATACTTCGCCGAAAGACTGCGCGAAGCATCGGTTCTATCCTGAGTGTCAGATCTAACTGTGGACTCCACTCTGACGATATCACCCGCAGGTCCGAGTGACCGATGGCTCCTGAAATGGGGCGCATTCATCCTGTGGAGCGCCTTCGGATTCATTCTGTTATTACTGCTCTATCTCACCTGGGCAGCCTATTGGATTCTTCCGTTTGTACCCATCGTTCTACTCGCTCCTGCCGCAGCATTTTATCTATTCAAACGGCCCTTGTTGAATCTTGCCGTGGTATTGAGCGGATTCTCGCTCATCGTTGGTTTCAAGGCTGGTCTTCAAGCGGAAGAGATTTTGTATGGTCTCTACTATCTCAGTTTCCTCGGTTACTGGTTTTTCACGCGATCGTATCTGCAGCGGCAGGTGATCTGCAACAGACCGGAAGAGCGAACGCTGTTGATTTTTCTGGTCCTGGTTACCCTTACCGTTCCGCTGTCGGTGGCATTTGACGGCTGGCCCGACATGATCTTTGGAGAATGGCTCAGCTTCACAATGCTGGGATTCTACTGGCCGATCAAAGAGGCGATCGAAAAGGATGAACGCGGCCTGAAGGTTGTTGTGGGGTCTCTGATCGTTGTGGGGCTGTTCGTTCTGGTCAGAAATTTGCTGGAATATCAGAGTGACCTGTCCAATGCGGAGCAACTTTGGCAAATCGCAAGCAGTCGAGCGATCACAAATGAAAGCTTGTTGATGATTCCGGCTTTCTTTTGCATTGTTCTCTATCTGCGTACCCGGTCTTTTCCGGGAAGAATGCTGCTGCTGGCAACAGTTCTGGGCATGTTTGCCGGTCTCATTCTGACCCAGAGTCGAGCCTACTGGGTGACGTTTTTCCTGGGTACCGGATTTATTTTCATGTTTGTATCGGGCAAAGACAAAATTCGAATACTCTCCGTGGGTATCGTGTCTGCCGTTGGAATAGGCACCTTGGCTTATGTGATTTTAGGCGATTATCTGATGCTGGTACTCTCCGGACTTCTGGACCGTTTTCTGACGTTGCAATCGGCTGTCAGCAAGGACGTATCTCTGATCAATAGATTTCTCGAGACTCAGGGCGTCTGGGAGCATATCAAGGTAAACCCTATTCTTGGCTATGGTATGGGAGTTCCGTACCGATTCTACAACATCACGTTCGAGTATTCAGAAATCAAAACCTTCGTCCACAATGGATATGTAGCCCTGTTGTTCAAATTCGGCGTCTGGGGCCTGGGCATGATGCTCTTCATGATGGTTCGCTTCTTCGTCACAGCGTTTCAGAACTGGAAAAAACGCCATGACCAGCTACTTCCGCGATTGATCTCGCTTTCCGTGGCGGCAGGTCTGCTTGCCCTATCGGTGAATGCCACTACAGCGAATCCATTTTACCAGAACGATTTGATGTTTATATATGCGTCATTGTGGGGTATTGCTGGAGGAATTCGGGCTCGCAGAACAGCGATTCAGCAACGAGTGTCGGGATGAACCCCACCGGTGACGGCCATTAAACCAACCGTACTTTATTTTTCACGATTTGTACCGGACTATCGCCTACCGATTTTCCGTGCCCTTGACGAACGTCTCGGCGGCCGCCTGGTCATCTGCTCCGGGGATCCTCCAGAATCCTCTTCGTTGACATCCCTGATTTCTGAATCCAGCCAGAGCACGGGGCCCAGACGCTTTCATTTGAAGAATCGCTGGCTCGGCGGAGAGAAAATCCACTGGCAATCCTGGAGTGGGGCTCTCAAAGAATACCACGATGCCTCCGCGCTTTTGATTGAAGAGTCTCCTCGCTCCGTGTCTCTTCCCTTTTTGATGCGCGCTGCCAGGAAGAGAAAAATGGCGACGGCGTTGTGGGGGCACTTTTCCTCGAATAATCGGCCACTGGGCTCGGGTGATTTCAGAGACAGCAGAAGAATGAACCTCGCCAGGAGCGCAGACACCCTGATTTGCTACACAGATGAAATAGCTTCAGATCTTCGGACCCGACTCGGACAGGACAATATCTTTGTCGCCAGAAACACCCTGGACACGAGCATCCTGTTTGCAGAGCATGACCGTTTGTCTGCCGAAGGAAAGCTCTCCATCCGGCAGCGCCTCGGAATCGCCGACAGACCGACACTGTTGTTTATCGGCCGGCTAATCAAGGAAAAAGGTGTAGAGCGCGTCCTCGAAGTTGCTTCCAAACTGGGTGGCGAAAAAGTGTCTGTCATTGTTATCGGAGATGGTCCTGAACGAACGAATCTGGAGAAACTGGCTGCAGATCTGAATATATCTGCCCTTTTCACGGGGGCGATCGCCGACCTGAAAGAAAGCGCACCCTACATTGCCGCGTCTGACGTGCTTCTCAATCCAGGGTATTTGGGGCTGTCTGTCAATCACGCTTTCAGTCTTGGAGTGCCTGTCGTCGCACCGCGCACAACGACATCTGATGTCAGAGGACACAGCCCGGAGTGGGCCTATGTCTCACCGGGAGAGACAGGTGAATTCGCTGCGTCGGATTCCATTGAAGATCTGAGTGCTTCGACGCTGAAGGTGCTCTGCGACCAGGGTCGATATTCACGTTCAGCTGCCGCGTTCTCCCGCTCCGAGTTGAGTCTCGAGAGAATGGTTGACGGACTGGAACAGGCTATAGCGTTCGCAGAAACGAGTGCGAAATCTGCGAGGGGGACGTCATCGAAATGAGTCCTTCCAGCAACTCACGCGAGGAAAAAAGAACACTGATTGTCATCGGTCGCTTTCCGCCCCCCAACGACGGACAGGCGATTGCAACGGCTCGCTTCGTAGAAAACCTCAAAGGTACCTATGAGATCATACCCATCAACACGATGATCGCTGCCTCGGCTTCAGTAGTGGCCAAAGTTCGATCGTATCGCAAGTCAGGTCAGAAATTGCGCTCGGCGCTCGAGAGTCACCCGGATGCGCTGGTGATATGGCAGTCTATATCTCCTGAAACGGTAGGCCATTTCAGAGATCTGATGACCATTTTCCCTGTGCTCAAGGATCACAACACCATCGCTGTTGCCCATTGGGGTAAGTTCGCCTCCGTGTTCACCAACCGACTTACAAGCTTGACGGCGAGCCACAATATCACGGCTCTCAACAAGGTCGTCTTTACGGATCCATCTCTCGCCGAAGCGTGTGATCCATGGCTGAGCCCCCGGCACCGAGCCGTCATCCCGAACTCGGTTGATCCCGAAATAGCTGCAACACTCCACGACATGGAGCACTCGCTCGCGGAACGGCCTCACAAGCCCGTCCGATTACTGTTTTTGAGCAATATGATTCGGGAAAAGGGGTACATGGACGTCCTGGAAGCGGTTTTTCTGCTGAACCAGAAGGGCGTGGAGGTACATGCTACGTTTGCCGGTGCCTGGCAAAATGAATCGGACAAGATGGAGTTCGAAGCATTGATTCAAGATCGAAACGCATCGGAATCAGTGCGGAATGTGGGGATCGTCTCGGATCGATCGCACGTCAAACACCTCTTTCTCACATCCGACATATTTGTGTTGCCCTCATACCTGCGCGAATCTCAACCGCTGGCGATCGCAGAGGCGCTCAGCACCGGGACTCCGTCCATCGTTGCCGATGACGGCGGAATGCCTGCGATGATAGAAAATGGAAGGGCGGGGCGCGTGATTCCGGCGCAGAATCCAGAGGCCATTTGCATCGCTGTAGAGGAATTGAGTGACCCAGCTATCTGGCAAGAGTGTTCGCGGAAAGCCCGTCAGATATATTCCAGCCGATTCGATGTTGCGTCAGTACGGGATAAATGGATACGTCTGATCGAAGAAGTATACCAGAACCCAAAAACCAGCGAATGAACAGGATCGCCAAAAACATATCCTGGATGACCTTTTCGAGCGTCTCTGTAAAGCCGCTCTGGTTTGTGTTCATCACGTACGTCTGCATTCGGTACATGGGTCTGGAGCAATACGGGGCCATGACGGCAGCTCTGGCCCTGATGGGCATCTGCGATGGTTCACTTACCCTGGGCTCATCCGATTTTACGACTCGGGAATTGTCGCGGGACGAGACCAACACGAATCTGTTTTTCTCCAACTTCCTGGTTTCGAGGATTTTCTTTTCACTGATTGCCGTTGGTCTCGGATTGGTCATCCGAATGTTCATCAGCGGAAATTCCGGAATCGAAGTTGTGATCTTCGCCGGCACTTACGTGTTCGCACGAAACGTGCTCGAATATTGCCGAGCTCTGTATCGGGCCCGTGAAGTGTTCAAGTATGAGGCGTATTCAACGATTCTGGAAAAAGTTCTGGTTATCGGATTCGGAACGTACGCCCTGCTGAAGGTCCCGACCGCATCCTCAGCTCTGCTGGGAATGAGTACCGGGATGTTCATCACATTTGTTTTGAATCTGGGATGGGTGCTGCGTCGCATCGCACGATTTGATCTGAAGCTGATCTCCCTGAATTTCTTTCGCAAGGTGATGCCGAAAGCAGTGCCATTGGGACTGTCGAGCATATTTGTGCTTCTCTACTATCGTACTGACAGCATAATGATTGAAGCGTTTGAAGGTGAGCTCGTCACCGGGCAGTACGGGATCGCATTCAGAATAACGGAGGCCATGGTACTCCTGCCCTATATCGTAACCTCTGTCCTTCTTCCCAGACTTTCCGCATTGCACGATTCCGATGGTCGGCAGTTCAACAAGATGTTTCGAAAGGGGATGCTCGGAATGGGAGCAGCGGCCTTGCTTGCCAGTCTGGCAGTTTATGCCCTCGCCCCTGTGATTATCCCGCTTATTGATTCTAGCATTGAGGCGGTTCCTGCGATCGCTCTGCTGCGTATTCTGGTCATCGCTTTTGCACTGAGCGCTGTGAACCAGATGATGATCACCCATCTGACGGCAACTAACAGACAGAATGTTCTCGCCGGTATTCTCGCATTCGCGGCGGCTTTCAACATCGGATTGAACTTTTTTCTGATTCCGTCCTGGTCGGCACCGGGGGCCGCGGTCGCGACAGTTGCCACCCAGGTTGTGATCGGACTCCTGTTCTGGATTGTCCTCACCAAGACAATCTCTACTCCTGGAATGCCTATCCCGACAGATTGAGGGCGCGTCGCCCAAACAACGATCCTCTATCGGTGTGACTTTCCAGAGCCACATGGTGGCTTATGTTGTGAATGAGCGTCGGCAGATCGGCAAACCTTTTTGCTCCTTCGCTTTTCAAACCACCAGAACAGCGATTTAAGCTTGTAACCGTTTTCGCGACTGAAACGTATTCGCGGAAACAGGCTCACGGACACAACTGGAATTCGGCCCGAGTTCAGCATGAGAATGAGGGTGATGATGATCTACACAGTCCGCATGAGCCAGGCCATTTCTGGCCAGCAACTTGAGGGATCACATTTTTAGACATGAAAACACGACTTACAGCTTTCTCATTCCTGGTTCTGTTTCTCTGTTCAGGCATCACTTCTGCGTGGGCCCAGGAGCGGGTATCGAATAAAGTACCTGAAGAATATGAGTCCGTAGTATCCGCCGTTCAGAAGGTTATGGGTCTGTTGCAGGACGTAACTCAGAGACATGCTACAGAGCCCATCTCAGACCAGATTCTCTCGATCAGCGATCGACTGACGATGACCGGCCCTGTGACAGGTGGTTTTCGAAGCACCGTGCCCGATGAAGACCTCATCGAAATGCTTCAGGACATCGAACGGGAACTGGAAAGTATTGTCCGAGCTCTGGACAGACATGGAGAAGATGACCTCTCCAGACGCCTCGCAAGCGTTTTGGATGATCTTGAAGAGGCCGTTGAAGAGGCTATGGAAGAGGCAGATGAGGATATCCGCATTCGTCGCTCAAATTCACGGCGTTATGAGATTCGCAAAGGGCATGAGCGCGTGACCATCAATACGCGCGATGATGACTGGTGGGACGACGATGATAAATGGGAAAAAAGAAACCGTGCACGTGACCGGAGATGGGAAGACTACCGGCCGAACCGGCACAACTGGAGCCGTTCTGGATCATACGCATTTGTCGGTGAACTTACGCATCGGTGGCCCTACCAGAGCAACGGCATCTACAACAGCATCCCCGCCTCCCGATTCAACAGGGTCGAAGGCCTCGTGCTGGGTTTTGCGAGAGCTCCGCTGGAATGGTCGAGTTGGGACCGAGGACGTATTTACGGCCAGGCAGGATATGCCTTTGGCCTTGAAGATTGGCGATACAATGTTGGCGTTGAAACGCGCTTGGGCAGCTACAGCAGAAACCAGAATTTCGACGTCAAGCTGGGTGGCGAGTATCACCTGAATACTGAAACCAATGATCTCTGGAAGAGCTCGTGGGCCGAAAACACCAGTGCCGCAGCTTTATTCAAACACGATTTCTTTGACTACTATCAGACCGAAGGCTGGACCGCCTACCTCGTCGCTCGAGTGACACCATACGCACAGTTGAGTGCCGGTTTCAGGGCAGATGAGTACACGAGCCTCGAAAATGAAACGAATTGGTCGCTTTTCGGTGGTGATGATTTCAGACTCAATCCGGCGATCAATGAAGGTGATATGCGTTCCTTCGTATTTGCTCTGGAGGGCGGAAAGGTCAAATCCTTCAACCATCGTCCAAGTGGAGCTGCGTTCAGGCTTGAGGCGGAAGTTGGACAGGGTCTGGGTGGCGATTTTGACTATTCCCGATACCTGGGTGACCTACGTACATATGCCCGCCTCACACGGCATTCGGGACTGAATCTTCGTTTCCGAGGCGGCTTTACCGAAGGGAGCGTGCCGATCCAGAAGACGTTCACCCTGGGTGGAATCGGGTCCGTTCGAGGCTACCGTCAGAATGAATTCCTCGGGACGCGTATGATGCTTGCCAACGCGGAACTGACTCTCTACGAGCCAGACGTGCTGGATTGGTTGATGAATGACTTCGCGATCTTCGGCACATTCGATGCCGGCTGGACGAATTCGGTGGCAGGTCAGAACGAGTTTTCCATGGACGATGTCTTTTCATCCGCCGGGTTCGGTATCTCCTTCGACGACCGAACCGTGCGCCTTGAAGTCTCCTGGCCGCTCCGCGACCTGGGAACAGGCTACGAACCATCAATATGGTTCAGAATCAACCCTTCATTCTAAGTTACCGACGAACAGCTGCTCCAGTCCTTCAGGGGACTGCCGCTCCAACCCTGCCGCTCCAACCCTGCGGCTCCAACCCTGCGGCTCCCGC
>CAZEHJ010000066.1:0-19838 GCA_964512485.1 uncultured Rhodothermales bacterium
GAATCGGATGATTTATGCTTCATTTTATATTCATCAGAATCAATGCTTATAGGCTTTACTGGTCGTTTTTGAGCAAAAATGCCACGCGGGAAATGGGTATCTTTAAGGTTCGTTTAACCGGCCCCTCGGGGTCCAACCGATACAAGTCATGAGCAACGCTCCCGACACCAAAACAGATCTTTTCGGCACCCGCCAATCATTTGACACAGGATCAGGCACTGGCTTTCTGTACAGCCTCGCCGCCTTGCGTGATCAAGGATATGAAGGAATTGACAGGCTTCCGTTCTCCATCAAAGTGCTGCTCGAATGCGCGCTCAGAAACTGTGATGGATTCCTTGTAGAAAAAGCAGACGTAGAAAAACTGGCCAACTACAATCCGGCCAATCCAGATCAGGTCGAGATTCCATTCATGCCTGCGCGTGTCCTGCTTCAGGACTTCACGGGCGTCCCGGCTGTGGTAGACCTGGCTGCACTTAGGAGCGCCATGGCCAGACTCGGCGGCGACCCGGAAGAAATCAATCCCCGCGTTCCCGTTCACCTCGTCATAGACCACTCTGTTCAGGTAGACTCTTTTGGCCAGGACCAGGCACTCATGATCAATGAGAAACGCGAGTTCGAACGCAATGCGGAGCGATATGAGTTTCTGCGATGGGGAAAAAGCGCATTCGACAATTTCTCTGTGGTGCCTCCGGGATCAGGGATTTGCCACCAGGTCAACCTCGAATACATCGGACGAGGAGTCTGGAGCAAGGAAGAAAATGACGGGACGTCCGTCTACTACCCTGACTCGCTCGTGGGAACCGACAGTCACACTACCATGATCGACGGCCTCGGCGTGGTCGGTTGGGGTGTTGGAGGAATCGAAGCGGAAGCTGTTATGCTGGGTCAGCCCATTTATATGCTGATGCCGGAAGTAGTAGGATTTAAACTATCAGGAGAAATGCCCGAGGGAGCCACAGCTACCGATCTCGTCCTGACAGTTACCCAGATGCTGCGCGAATACGGCGTTGTCGGCAAATTCGTAGAGTTTTTCGGTCCTGGCGTGTCAAATATGACGATTCCCGACCGAGCCACTATCGCCAATATGGCACCTGAATACGGCGCCACGATGGGCTTCTTCCCCATCGACCAGGAAACGTTGGATTTCTTGAGCCGGACCGGCCGGGACGAAGAGCTCGTTGAGACAGTTGGTCGATATACGAAAGCACAGGGCCTTTTCCGCACGGACGACTCTGCAGATCCGGAGTTCATCGATGTACTCGAACTGGACCTGTCAACGATCGTCCCGAGCCTTTCGGGGCCGAAACGACCGCAGGACCGGATTGAGCTGCCAGACATGCAGTCTGAATTTCATCAGTCACTCTCTCGCCCGGCAGGACCTCGTGGTTTTGGTCTGGATGCCGACCGACTCGAACGCACGGGAAGTTACAGCGATGATCGCTCGAACGAACTCGATATGAACCACGGTGACGTGACCATTGCCGCGATTACGAGTTGTACCAACACGTCCAATCCCTCGGTCATGATCGGGGCAGGTTTGGTCGCCAAAAAGGCGGTCGAACGAGGACTCAAAGTGCCACCTTATGTTAAGACCAGTCTTGCACCGGGTTCGAAAGTGGTGACCGATTATCTGGAAGAGGCCGACCTTTGGCCGTATCTGGACGCGATGGGGTTCAATCTGGTTGGATACGGGTGTACGACGTGTATCGGGAATTCAGGTCCGCTGCCTGAGGCGACTGCCAATGCTATCGGGGAAGGTGATCTCATCGTCAGTGGTGTCCTATCTGGCAACAGGAACTTTGAGGGACGTATTCACCAGTTGGTTCAGGCCAACTATCTGGCCTCCCCTCCTCTCGTCGTGGCATATGCCATCGCAGGGACGGTCGATATCGATCTGTCAAGCGATGCCATCGGACAGGATTCCGCGGGCAACGATGTTTATTTGAAAGACATCTGGCCAACGTCTGCAGAAGTCCGCGACCTGGTTAATCGGTGCGTGACACCTGAGATGTTCAGGAAGGAATATGACGGCATCGAAGACTCAAATGAGCTCTGGAACGCCATTTCCATCCCGGAGGGCTCCATCTATGACTGGAGCGATACGTCGACGTACGTACAAGAACCGCCGTTTTTCATGGAAATGACTGCTGAGACGCCTTCAATTTCCGGAATCAGCGGTGCGCGCGTTCTTGCCAAAGTTGGAGACTCTACTACGACGGACCATATCTCTCCTGCCGGAGCGATTGCACCAGACAGTCCGGCTGCAGACTATCTTCTCGCCAATGAAGTCGAGTATCTGGATTTCAATTCGTACGGCTCGCGACGCGGAAATCATCAGGTGATGATGCGCGGAACGTTCGCAAATATCCGCATCAAGAATCATCTCGTTCCCGGAATCGAAGGTGGTGTGACTCGCTACTTCCCGACAGACGAAACGATGTCAATTTTCGACGCTTCGCTGAAGTATCAGGATGCCGGCACCCCACTGGTAGTGCTCTCCGGAAAAGACTACGGTATGGGCTCCAGTCGTGACTGGGCGGCTAAAGGAACGCTGCTACTCGGCGTGAGTGCTGTGATCGCCGAAAGTTACGAGCGTATTCACCGATCCAATCTGATCGGCATGGGCGTGCTTCCACTGCAGTATCCCGAAGGTCACACGGCCGACTCACTGGGACTCGATGGAACGGAATCATTTTCCATCGCCGTCACGAATGATGTGAAAGCTCTCAGTCAGATCAGGGTCACGGCCACGAAGACTGATGGAACGATCGTAGAGTTTGATGCTGACTGCCGCCTGGATACTCCTGTTGAAGTGGAGTACTACAGACACGGAGGCATTCTCCACTACGTTCTTCGTGACTTCCTCAATACCTCGAATATTGAGGCCTGAAGCGCGTTACTGGGCTACAAAAAAAGAGGGGGGCCAGCTTCGCTGGCCCCCCTCTTTGCATTTTGACACGTCTATCAGTCTGGTGTATCACTCCATCGGCATCTCTTCAAGCAACATCAGTCCTGACGGGGCGGCGTCGAAGGTGACCTGGCCAAAAGACACGATAGAAACATTTCCAGTGTAGGCATCACGTAGAATCGTATCGTCTGGCCACACGATGGACACCTTTACTCTCGTCTTGCCTTCGGCCCCAAGAACGATTACGACTTGATCGGTGTCCGCGCCCTGCCTCATTCCGCGATGAAACGCGTAGGGCGATTCCTGAACCATATCGTAACCGCCGGTAGCGACTGCGGGATGGGCCGCGCGGAAGGCTCCGATTTTTTGCCAGTGAGAAAGAATCTCTTCATCCGCGTCCGCCCAGTTCATGAATGAATTCGCAGCGTGCGAGGGATCCGATACGTCCGAGCCCGGCCTCCGTGCAGATTCATCCCCATAAAAAATGGAAACTGCTCCAGGTGCGAGAAGAAACTTCGTGCCCGCGTCCTGCAATGACATCCTGTCAAACAGGGACGCGTCATCAGCCGACAGGTGAGTGACGTAACTCGTAGCCTCTTCGCCGGCCCTGGCTACCAGGTCCTCGAAATACGTGGACATCTCATTGTCAGCCGCGACTGATTTCACTTGCCGATGAACAGCATCAAAGCCGTATAAACTGCTCTGTGAGTCCGTTACCGACGAGCTGCCTGTCATCCAGAACTCCCGATCGTCCAGCGATTTTTGCGGATTGGCCGATTTCCATCGTGCCAATGCCGCCGTTGCTTCCTGTTTTAGAAACGAGGAGACGGAAGGATCGACCTGATCGGCCTCAGAAAGATGAAATCCGTCGATACCAAATTCTCCTACCCAATCCGTCATCCATTTTACAACGTGATTGGCGGCGGATCTTCGGGCACCGGTTCGGTCAAAAAATGATTCGAGTTCCACGGCCTGCGCACTCGCCTTCTCTTCACCCCATTTCAGTTGAAGGAAATGAGGAATCTGTGATACATCGACATCCGATCGCAGAGCGGGAAGAATATCGTTACATGTTGATCCTTCTTCTGAGGCACAGGATTCATATCCAGCGATTCCGGCTTTTACCCACTCCGATCCCCACCACCTGCTCCACGAATCGAGAGAATCTGTATAGGTCACATATTCTCTCTGGTATGACTGCCATCCCACACGGCTGGACGGAGTCCAGGATCTCCATCCGTCAGAAGTGAGGCCGCCAAAGCCGAAAGCAGCCATGTCATGCATGGTTGCAGGCCCGACGTAGCTGAGGTTGACATCGACTACCACGCGCATTCCGTGGGCATGAGCTGTGTCGACAAGCAATTGAAAATCAGCCTTGGATCCGAATGCGCGATCGCTCTCCGTAAAATCGAGAGGCCACATACCGTCGTAGGCGTACTGCTGGAAATCTCCATCTCCTCCACCGACCCAACCGTGAACCTGCTCATAGGGAGCTGATAGTCTCAGCACATTGATTCCTAAGTCTGCGAAGTATCCGTCTTCGATCCATCCCGTAATACCCGCGAAATCACCTCCCAGAAAGTGGCCTGTGGAATCTGTTTCGTACGAATTACCATTCCCGTCCAAGCCGCGTCCGTACGCAAAATCGTTCGAACTGTCTCCATTGGAGAAACGATCGGTGACGATTCGGTAAGTGGTTGCCTGATCCCAGGAGAATTCGAACTCCTGAGCATGAACTGAAGGAACGAGCAGCAGGATGAAGATTGCTGCCAGCCGGCTTGAGTGCATGGATCGCGCGGAATGATGATGGGGTTATAGAATCGACCCAAGGTAAGGCATTCCACTCTTCCCTTCAGTTACTGCATGCAATTTTGCCCGAGTCTTCTGAGATGAGCTTCTTTTATGCTACAGCTTTGCGGGACGAACTGAATATCCCCGTGTGGTTCATGTGTCCGACGTAGCGACCAAGTACCCTGACTTCCTCGAATACATCTGGACGAATGTGAATGTCTTCGTACTCTTCGTTTGCCGGCTCAAGACGAAGTCCTTTTTCGTCGTAGAAAACCTTTTTCAGCGACGTCTCTCCATCGTAGAGAATCGCTCCAATTCCTCCATTGGGAATATCATCGTCCATCAAAAGAACGTAATCGCCGTCATTGATGTCAGCGCCAATCATGGAATTTCCAGAAACCCTGATTGCAAATATCTGATCCAGATTGGGGAAGAGCGTCTCCAGTGTGATCGTGCCCAGGTGTTCTTCTACCGCTTCTTGCAATTTACCTGCAGTAATAATGCCCATCACGGGAATACCGGCCATAACAGGTTCAGAATCTCGTTCGTCGGGAAAGAAAAACCCATCTTGTTCTTTTACGATGTACCCCTTTTTCTGCAGCGCCTGCAGATTCTGCGTGACACTGTTTGGTGACCGGAATCCGAATTGCTCGGTGATTTCCCGGTATGTGGGCCAGTCCCCTTCTTCCTGAACATAATTTCTCAGGAATACGAGAAATGAATCTTGTTTTTCTGTTAACCCTCTGCGTGGCATATCATTACCTTGTTATTACACTGGTTATTATACCTATATCCAGCTCACATCTATCCATCTGGACACATATAATAAACATATAATCGACCTATGTCAACTCCTGGCCGACAGTTGTGCAAACACACGGGCGCTTCGTGTCGGATATTGGTCGTCGACATGATGCCGCAGATAGGATGCGACCAGATGCTCGACACTGGCAGCCGTCTCAGAATCCAGTTCCATTCGCATGACATCCGAAAGCTCTGCGCGTGCCAGCACGGCAAATGCCCGGAGGGTCTTCCTGGAGGAAGAAACAGATACATACCCCGGCTCGGCAACGAGGCTGATCTGGCCTGAATTCAAGTCGAGCACCGCATCGTCAGAGTCAATTTCGTTTACCACATCTTTCTCAAACGTCGGTTCGAAGCCGAGGATGGAAGCCAGTCTGAGTTGGAAGAAGGGCCATAGATTTCCCGTTCTGCCCGGCGCTTCTTCGAGTGCAATCAGTGAGGCCATCAACAATCCGTAAACCCGCTCATTCTTCTGATCATTCTGCATGAGTGCATTGACGAGCTCGATGATCCGCAGACCAGTCTCCATCCGTTCGATGGATGAGCGAAGTGTATCGTGATGTTTAACGTGAGATGCTTCAGACAAAATCTGAAGCTCTCGACCGGTCTTGCAGTGAATCACGGTTGAGATCTGATTCATCGGCTCCAATGTTGAACCGAATCTGGACTTGGCCGCTCTGGCACCTTTCGCGATTACACCCATCTTCCCTTTCTGCCTCGTGAACAGCGTAACAATCCGGCTTGTCTCGCTGAAGTCTATTGAGCGCAAAACAACGGCTTCGGTATGGAGAATATTGGGAAGGCCCATGAACGAAAGTTGGGTTGGTCTGTGCGTATTGAATCGGGAAGAGAAGAGATTCAACTGCACGTTACAGCTTGACCCGATCCGTGTCAATCCGGAGTACAGTTACCGATCCAAATATGCCACGAAAAAAACTCAGCCTGTCCCCACGGCGCAAGCAGTTCTCCCGTCTGATCTTTCTGATCCAGGAACGGCTCTACTGTACAGAGAAAGAGGCCAAAATCCTCGTTTCACTGCTTCTGTGTATCATCCTCGGGAATTTTTTTCAAATCTGGCGACACAATCGGTCCCGCTTCGATGACGCCTATTACGCCGAAAGCGACAGTCTCTTTCAGCTTCTATCTCACCGAGCCGATTCGCTGGATGCAATTGATACGCTTCACGTTGGATTCGGAAGTGACCTGAGCGATCTCAGTGATCAAGACACTGAAACTCAGATGTGGGTCTTTGTCGACACGCTCGCGAAACCTCAAGCTTCGTTTCCAATCAATATTAACGGGGCGGACGCCCGCCTCTTGCAGGCTCTCCCTCGGATTGGCCCCAGTATGGCAGATCGCATAATTCAATTTAGGTCAACAAACGGTCCGTTTTCAGACGTCAATGACCTGATCAACGTGAAAGGAATCGGAGCAAGGACTCTTGAACAGTTGTTGCCTCTCATCACGTTGACGGACCCGGATTCGCTCGGGGCGCGAGTGGATACGATTGATACTTCGATGGGAGACGCCCGTCTGATTCGACCAGCTGAGGGCTACACTATGGGGCAGACTCTCCATCATCGGATTGATCCAGGTCTTGATTAAAGCGATCAGCCGCTTCTTCTTCTCTGGACAGAAATCTCCACACCGGAACCAGCAGAATAGCCGCCAGAATTACGAACCCGATGAATGACAATATGACGACGTCCCAATAACCCTGCATGCCAGAAAACCTGCACGTTTGTGCTGGAAAAAACGTGTATCGGAATATGGGCCTCGCCACGATCGAACCGCTGAAAGGCAAGCCCAGAGTGCTCGTGAGACGATTTCGTCTCAGCCTCGTTCCATCACATGAGCTACTTCCTGCCTGGCAGCCATGAACACGAACACTGCCACGAGAGGAAGCGTCCAGAGACCGGTAAACAAACCGTAGATGGCAAACAGGAACGCCATTCCCTGACCGATCAGGCTCGCTACGTGGGTAGCATTTCTGTAGTCCATTTGTGTAGCCAGCCCAGCCCGGAGCACGCGTCCTCCATCCATCGGAAATGCAGGTAGAAGATTGAAAACAACCAGCGCAAGATTCACCCACATCAGCATCGTGAGCACATTTCCTTGAGGCGTCATCGCTTCAATCATAGACGTTGGAGAGCCCATGACCGTGGTGACCAAATACAGAACGCCAGCGATTCCCAGATTCACGGCGGGACCGGCAATGGCAATCATGAACTCCTGTTTGGGTTCGCGAGGCATGCGTTGAAGTCGGGCGACACCGCCGATGGGATACATCGTGATATCAAGTGTCGGAATGCCATAATGCCTGGCCATAAATGCGTGACCGAGCTCATGCAGCACAACACACCCGAATACAGCCAAAATGAGGCCAACGCCCATCAGAGCCACGAGGACGGTCAATCCCTGATACACGTAGAATCCAAAAATTCCCGCCAACATCACCAGAAAAGTCCAGTGAACAAATAGGCCGATGCCGCTGACGGATCCAAATTTGAGTGTCGATTTCACTTTAGTTTTCCCAGTGATTCTGTTAGTGTGTCCTCATCGACATCAGTCGCTCGATCCGTAATTCGGTCTGCGGATGCGTTGAGAACAGATTTCTGATTCCCCCTCCCATTCCTGCGAAGGGGTTTACGATAAACATGTGTGCAGTTGCTGGATTGGCATTCATCGGAATACGCTCCGCGCCTGATTGCAGACGTTGTAATGCGCTGGCGAGAGCTTCAGGTTTGCCACAAATTTCTGCACCACCGCGATCGGCTGCGAACTCCCGAGAGCGGGATATTGCCATTTGGATCATCATCGCTGCCAATGGCGCCAGAATTAGCATCAGCAATGAAGTGAGAACATTGTCTCGGTCGCGTCCCCCACCAAAAAACAAAGCCGTCCTGGCCAGCAACGTGATGGCCGCAGCAATCGTTGCCGCAATCGATCCGGTTAGGATATCACGATGCTTAATGTGTGCCAGTTCGTGCGCTATCACCCCTTCCAATTCATCAGGTGACAGCAGCCGCACGATTCCGTTTGTAACGGCAACTGCTGCGTTCTCCGGATTTCTGCCGGTCGCAAACGCATTCGGCTGATCTGATGCAATTACGTAGACACGCGGCATCGGCAGTTCAGCCTTTTGTCTCAGTCTGTCGATCATCTCGAATAATTCCGGTGCCTCAGAAGCAGTGACTTCTTTTGCACGGTACATCTTCAGCACGATGGACGCACTGAACCAATAGCTGCCGAAATTCAGAAGCACAGCAAAGCCGAAAGCGATCATCATTCCTGATTCGCCCCCAACCGCCCCGCCAAGCAGGCCAAACAGTACTATCAACGCCGCCATCAAAGCGGCTGTCCGCATTGCATTCATAAATTGGAGTATTAGATCGACCGATGAATCCAGCTATACGGGATCATCCGAGAATTTGTGTCACGACGAGTACATCGTAGATCGCGTGGGTCCAGGCGGCAACACCGAAGCCCCGAACCAGGAAAATCCCGTTGAGCACCAGACCGAAGAGGAATCGGAACGTAAAAGAGGGCAGCGTGAAAACATCACCCAGCGCTCCGATATAATGCACGCCACTGAATATCAATGCTCCGACGATCGCTGCCGCAATGTATGCAGATTTCTTTTTGCCCATCACCGAACGAAAAACCAGAAACAGTCCTCCAACTAGCACGACGCGAAAGATCAGCTCCTCGTACAGGCCGGCTCCGATTGAAAGAACCACCATCATGCCCGACCCGAGTTTCTCGGACGCGTCCTGCATGATTGCCGGTGCCATAGCAGGGGCGACCGTAAATATGAGGCTTACCATGGTCGATACCAGCAGAGCAACGACGATAGCATAGACCGTGCTTTCGGCAATCATAAGGCCGAAATAGTTTACTCTTATTGGCGTATCAACGTTTCGCTCTTTGACGAATACGAAAATGCCAATAGCCAGAACCAGTATTCCGAGGGCCAACATTCCGTTGCCCCCCAGCGCCGCCAAAGCCTGCTTGATCCATAAATCGGCGCCAACCCTGACCTGCGAGACAGAATCTCCGTTGACAGACAGAATCAGGGATTCATACAACACAAACAGCGGCAGCGCAGCCAGAAAACCGTAGGTGCCGGTCCTCGAAATCTGAAAATAACCTGATTCCTTAGGGGCTTCCATTGCTTCGTCTGTTGTTCCTTGCATTCGATTCTCTCCTACTTTCTGTTCGTCGCTAAGCTCTCTTGGTACTGGTCATTTCCCACATTGTGTTCTACCCCATCAGTGCACGACATGAATCAAGATTTTCTCCCCGGCCTCGCTGATTCCGAGCGCCCTCGCCACCGCATCCGAGACATTCAAAACCGGTGGATCGATAGACAACGATCTGTCCGAAACGAGGGCAAAAGTCTCCCTTGATCCGTCCTGATTCGTTAGAAGCAGAACGGAGCCGGCTTCCAGTTCCGGGTGGCCGACCACGAATGCCTGAGGGTCGTAACGACGCCCACCCGAGAGCATACGTCCGGAAAGCAATTCAGGATACACTACTGCGTACAATTCTCCGTCGACACCAAGATCCCCCCCAGTTTTGCCAACAACGGCGGACGGAATCCTGAGTCGCTGCCCGATCCTGATTCCGGATCCCGACATGTCGTTGATTTCTCGAATCGCAGATACGCCGGCTCCTGTCGAAGAGGATATACCGAACAACGTATCTCCCCGTTTTACCACATAGTAGGTGATCGTCCGGTCTGCCGGAATAATCACCTGCTCACCTTCATGCAGCATATTGCCAAAATGTGGATTAAGCGTTATCAGCGTATCCGGATGAATCGAAAACTGCTGCGCTAACGAATAAAGCGTCTCTCCTGCTCCGATGACTACGGATACCAATCCATTTTCCAGCTGAGTCACCGTGCCTACCGGAAGGCTGCTGCCTGAAGAAATCGGGGTCGTGACGTTTTCGAGCGAATCCGCGGGAGCAACCGATGTTGAGTCGACCCCGGGATTCTGGAGATCAGATTCTTCACCAGTAGATTCGCTCACGGGCTCCTTAACTCTGAGAACAACGCCCGCACGAAGTACCGCGCCTTCCAGATCATTCCAGATTCTCAGGTCCTGGACCGAAATGTCGTGAGCTCGAGCAATGCTGAACAGCGTATCGCCAGGCTTGACAGTGTAAATAGAGGTGTCCTGAGCCTGCGACGATGGCACCAGGGTTGCCAGGATGAATCCCAGACAAAGTATTGCTCCGAATCGTTTCATTCGAACTCGCTCATTTCAGCTTCCAACAGGGCCGATTGCAGCTCGGATCTGGCGTGCGAATCTGAGATCCGATTCGCTCGGGCAATGCCTGATCGATAAACATCCATCGCTCCGGCCAATTGATCCATGCGCTCAAGCAATTTACCGAGGTGGTAATACAGTCCGACGTAATCAGGATCGTGATCTCGCAGGGCTTCGAAATGATCTCGGGCCGCTTCCAACTCACCCAGCTTGCCATATTCACTCGCCAGAGCGAAACGAACGAATGAGTCCGAGGGATCTTCTTCGTGAAATGCCAGCAGCTGATCGAGTCTTGATGCGTTCATCTACCAGCCTCCGCCGGCACCACCGCCGCCGAAACCGCCGCCTCCACCACCGAAACCACCAAATCCACCTCCTCCGAAACCACCGCCGCCGCCAAAGCCGCCACGCGATCCATGACCGTGTGATCCGAATCCTCCTCCCCAGAAAATCATCGGCAGAGCATTGTGGCGATTGCGTCTGTATCCGCTACCTCCGCCACCTTTACCTCTATTCCGCGCGGCTGATATCAGGAAGTAGGCGAACATTATGATCAAATAGAATACCATCGGATTCATACTTCGTCGTCTTCCTGAACTTTCTGCCACCAGGTCTTCAAACTCTCCCGACGCAGCCGCAATGATCACATCCACCGCTGTATTAATTCCGTAAAAGAACTGACCGTTCTTGAAGGCCGGAGTCATAACGTCGCGTACAATCCGACCGGCAAGGGCATCGGGCAACACGCCCTCCATGCCGTAGCCAGTTTCGATTCTCATTTGACGTTCTTTGCGCGAGACGAGCAGAACCACGCCATTGTTCAAACCAGACTGCCCAACTTCCCACTGACGCCCGATTTCGAGGGCATATTCTTGCGGGGCGTACCCACCCAGGTCCTGCACTGTCACCACGACGATCTGCGTAGAAGTTGTGTCATGGTAGGCCGAGAGTTTTCGTTCCAACGCCCGCTCTTCTGTCGAGTCCAGAAAGTCACCCTGGTCGGTGACCCACCGCCCCTTTGATTCTACGACCCGCTGGGCCGAAGCTGAACCCACAGAAGCGATGGATAGAAACACCGACGCGAGACACAGAGAAACAAAGATCCTTCTGAGATGCTGCATAAACCCGGTCATTCCAGTCTTCGATAAGGTCAAATTCCGATCGTCGCGTCTGCACTGCGACGCGCCATCGAGGTCAGTTGAAATCTACTTCAGGTGCGTTTTCCGCCCCTTGAGAGGCTTCAAATGGTGTTTTTCTTTCAAAACCGGTCATAGAAGCGACGATGGAACCCGGGAATTGGCGGACCCTCCTGTTATAGTCAGCCACGGTATCATTGTAGTCCCTTCTGGCCACCGTAATTCTGTTTTCGGTCCCTTCCAACTGCACCTGCAGATCGCGAAAACCATCTGTGGCTCTAAGCTGGGGATAATTTTCAGATACAACAAGCAGCCTTCCAAGTGCTCCCGACAACGATTGCTGTGCCGCCATGAATGCTTCCATTTTTTCGGGATCATTCAAATCGTCCGCCGAGATATTTATTGACGTAGCTCGGGCTCGTGCTTCGGTTACTGCCTGCAACGTTTCCTGCTCAAAATCAGCAGCTCCGCTCACGGTGCGAACCAGATTCGGGATCAAGTCGGCACGGCGCTGATACTGCGTTTCGACGTCGGCCCACGACTGCGTCACCGATTCGTCATAGTCCACCAGAGAATTGTATGTCCCGAAGCCGGAAAACACTGCAATTCCGACAATCAGTAAAAAAACACCAACAACAACGAGGGCAGGTCTCATAATTCGAATTCCGTTGATTAGACTGTATTCAGAGAACGGATTCGTTTCGCCCCGGGGGGCTTGTAGATCTGAATTCCGCTCAACAGCCAAGCATACGGAAGGGAGTCGGCCGGGTTTCTCTCGGTGCACGGAGTGGTAGATAGGTCAGGGACATATTCACTCATTCAGGACAAAATGATCTAGAGGTCTTTCATTCCACCGATGTTGAATTTCTGTCCGATCCGGCCAATTTTTTCCGGATCGATGTCCCCTACAATGTTCACAAAAACAGACTCTCTTGAGCCTTTCTCTACGGACATCACGACCATTCCCGAAACCTGAACGCCATCCATCTTGACGTACAAACGCACATTTTCGTCTTCATCACGATACTTGACCACAACCGTCCATCCCCTGTCCTCAAGTTCTCGTCCGATCATGGACGCTCGGTCGTTGAAATCGTCCAGATCCCCTGAATCAAGTGGGTATCCCAATACATAGACGCCGTCCAGGGTCAAAAGAAGATCTGCCAGTTCAGGATCTTCGAATCTGGATGCCTCTGCCACAAGGCGCATCAACGGTCCTTCAACATTGACCTCCCTGGGGTCATCGTCGTCGAAAAAGTCGTCCAGATCCCCGATCCGCTCCAGATCCACATAACCTGGATGGCCTTCATTCAACCGCTGGCCCGAAGCCGGCAGCAAGGTTATACCTGCCAGCAGCAGGAAACTGAGAACAATCTGATATCCGCGTTTCATATTCGGTTTCATTGGGCGCAATCAGTTTTCGATAAGTTCATTCATACTTCTGGACACGGGACCCACGACGAGCGGGACAACGTCCTGCCGCACGGTTGTGCCCGTAGTTCGGCCAGCGTTAGACAGATACGCGAGCGCCATTTTGACATCTGCGAGGGCCTGTGTCACTTCTGGATCGGTTGTTGGTCCCCGACGGCCGATTAGGCTGGACGACACCACTACAATGACCAGAAGAGCCACCGCCAGTGCCGGTTTCAGCTGAAATGATGCAAGATTCTGCAACCGGGACTTCATATCGGCGACAAAAGAGCCCCTCACGTCACGACGTACGTGGCTCATCACTGCCTTTACAACTTCGTCCGGGCAATCCATGTCGGGCATGGATCCAAGTGAAGTCGAAATAGACCTCGCGACTTTCAGTTCGCGTTGCAAATCTTCGTCCATCAACGCGATATCGTCGAAACGATTGGCATCCTCTGGTTTCAGATCGCCGTCCAGAAATGCTTCGATGTGATCATCGAACCATTCTCGGTTATTTCTGTCAAGCGTAGTCATGTCTGAGCACCTCACCGAGTTCTTTGCGCAGCGTCTTTCGAGCCCTGTGCAAATAGACTTTTACCGTATTCAGTGGAAGATTCAGCACCTCGCTGATCTCCTCGTATTTGTATTCCTGGATTTCACGCAGCACAACGATGGATCGGTGGGGCTCACCGAGCGCATCGAGCGCTTCCGCCAATCGCTCCCTGAAAAGCGATGCGCTGGTTTCGCGATCCGGCAAAGGTGTCGCCGAAGGCAACGAGTCGATAGTAAAATCCTCCGTCTCGTCAACACTCCTCCGAACATTCCTTTTCCTGATCGCATCAATGCATGCATTTCGAGCGACCCGCAACAACCAACCCAATATGCGCTCCTCTTCGAGCGCATCGCGGTGTTCCCACAGCCGGATGAATACATCCTGCGTCACGTCAGCGCTTGCAGCCGGATCTCCCAACATGTGGAAGACAAAGCTGTAAACCCTGTTTCGGTGTGTGTTAACGCACTGATTGA
The DNA here is from genome assembly GCA_964512485.1 of uncultured Rhodothermales bacterium. GTDB lineage: Bacteria > Bacteroidota > Rhodothermia > Rhodothermales > UBA10348 > CAZEHJ01. The sequence continues at coordinate 14,355 of CAZEHJ010000066.1, forward strand.
ACTGTGTGGGATTCACGCGTGTGGCGGTTGATCCTGGTGGATTGTCGTGTCCGAATCCAAAACGGATGTGTCCTTAAAAAGGTTACAAATGGACTCTGTTCATGATAAGCCGCATGAAACAAAAAGAAGTCTCGGTCGAATGAGTTGTGAGACACCGGTTCGACCGGTGATCGAGTCATTCTCATCGAACGTTTCAGACCATGAATATTCTCAGTCGCAGATCCATCATCACATTCCTGGTCGTGCTCGTCATGGGAGCCGGCCTGGGTGTTTCCATGGATGGATTGTTCTCGTCCGATGACACCTTTGAGCAACTGCAAAAACTGGAAGATGCCTTTCTTCTTATCAACAGAAATTATGTAGAGGAAGTCGACGCCAAGGAACTGGCTCAGGAAGCGATCCTTGCGATGCTAAAAGAACTCGATCCGCACTCCGCCTACATCGACAGCGAGACGATGAAGAGGGTGAATGAAGACTACAGAGGAACGTTTGGTGGAATCGGGATATGGTTCGAAGCCCCCACCGCCGACACGGCCAAAGTAACTTCCACCATTCCGGATGGCCCCAGCGAAACGGTTGGCCTGATGGCGGGTGATCGTATGATTGCCGTGGATGACGAAAGTATCGTGGGAATGGGATCGACCGACATCCAGGACTTGATCAAGGGGCCCATCGGAACGAAAGTCACGATTACGATAAAGCGACCTCGCGTCAGCACGCCAATCGATTTCGAGATCACGCGGGCGACGATTCCCCTCTATTCGGTGGATTCGAGTTACATGATGACGGACAACACGGGATACGTCCGAATTGGCCGATTTGCGATGACCACGCATCAGGAATTTGTCGAGCATGTGACCAGACTGAAATCCCAGGGCCTCGAACGCTTGATTATCGATCTGCGGGGAAATCCCGGGGGGATTAAGGATACAGCAGTAGAAATCGCAGATGAAATGCTCGGTGGCACCGGTATTATCGTGACCACGGAAGGCAGAAATCCCGGAGAAAACGTCATCAACAGAGTCAAGCCAGGCGGAATTCTAACGAAAGAACCGGTGATCGTTCTCGTTGATGAGAGTACGGCATCTGGAAGCGAAATAGTTGCTGGAGCTCTTCAGGATCATGATCGGGCGCTTATCGTGGGACGAAGGACCTTCGGAAAAGGCCTGGTACAACGCCCCTTCCAGTTGCGCGACGGAAGCGTCGTACAAATGACTGTGGCACGCTATTTCATGCCGAGCGGAAGGTTGATTCAGACACCCTATGAGGTCGGCGAACAGCAGGATTACTACAAAGACAAGTTTTCGGATTACGAAAACGCCACCTATCACCCGGCTGAATATCTGGCAGACATACCGGATTCACTTCGATTCCAGACATCCGGCGGCAGAGACGTCTTTGGTGGTGGAGGTGTTATGCCTGACATCGTAATCGCGCCGGATTCGACATCTGATCTGAATGCGCCTCTGGTGCAGACAGCCATACAAAATGGGTATCCATTTCTGTACGCGCGCCACATCATGGACACTGACGGGCTGGCCATGAGACAGAAATGGGCCCAGGACCAGAGCGGCTTCATGACTACATTTTCCGTTGATGACGCACATTGGAGCGCTTTTGTTGAACACGCAACGAAAAACGGGTTGACAATCAACTCAGATGCTGATTCGGAATCATTCTCCAGCTCTGATCTGGAAGCATCGCGCCCCATTCTGGAAGTAATTCTTAAAGCCCGAATTGCACAGCGACTGTATCGCAGTGAGGCGTGGTATCCTGTTTTCAACACGATCGACCCCATGATCGAGTCCGCTCTCGATTTCTGGAATCATGCCGTTTCACTGGCAGAGAATGGAACCCTCGATAGCAGCACTTCCGAGGGCTGACGCGTGTTTCGGATCCCAACGCGGGTGGTTATGCACCCCGGCTGCCTTGAAGAACTTTCTTCCTTTTTGCAGTCGAACGAGCTATCCAGTCTTCTGTTGATAACGGACAGCGGAGTCAGGGGACTTGGCTGGTTTAACGATGTTCTGCCCTCGCTTGGTTCTGAGGTCTCTATTGTTGACGACATTCAGCCCAACCCGAGGGCTTCGAATATCGATCAAATAGCTTCCCGATTCCGAGGCCAAAACCTGGACGCTGTTCTTGCTATTGGAGGTGGAAGCGTCCTGGACGCAGGAAAAGCAGTAGCCATGCTCCTTCGAAATGAAGGATCAATCGAAGATTTCGAAGGGAAAAACAGGTTTCCCGTTCCTTCTGCTCCTTTTGTGGCCGTTCCGACCACCTGTGGTACAGGATCTGAGGTCACCTGGGTCAGCGTCGTCAGCGTTCAGAACAAGGGTACGAAAATCAGTATCAAAGGAGACGGAATGTTTCCTCTGGCCGCTTTCGTTGATGCCGATGTCATCCGCTCGTTGCCACCATCTCTACTCGCGTCTACAGGGATGGACGCCATGACTCACGCTGTGGAGTCGATGGTCTCACGTCACTCGAATCCGGCCTCAGACGCGCTTTCCACACAGGCCGTACGCATGCTTATTCGTCATCTGGGGCCGTGTGTAAGAAATCCGGGCAATCACGAACATCGAGCGGCTGTGATGCACGCATCGACCCTTGCCGGAATGTCGTTCGGAAATTCTGACGTCGGAGCAGTTCATTGTCTATCCGAAGCTATTGGAGGGTTATTGGATCATCCCCACGGACTCCTGAATACGCTGCTCCTTGTACCGGTACTTCGGTATGAGCTCGATTCCATTCGGGAGAAATTGAAACCGCTGTCCGCGTCGTTGGGCGCCCCCCGGCCTGAAAGTTTTATCGACAGACTCGAAGTAATGATTCGAAACTTCCCTCTGGAGTCCTGGGGTGACCTTCAGGTCGACCCGGAGCTTTATCCGATGATTGCCGAAAGAGCGGCAACCAATGGGTCCAATCCGTCGAATTTGAAGGAAATGAAAGCTGTGGATTACCTGGCGATTTTGAAGAGTGTGTAAGAACGGGCGTTCCAGCCGTTTCGCTGTAACTCTATGCCGGTCTTGTCCGTCTATCGTCCGGTAACTGTCACAACATAGTGTTGAATTCCCATGCGATCGATTCGTCTACTATTACTTCTGGTTTTTCTTCTCCCCAACTCCGTTTTCGGCCAGAAAAGCCTGGACCTGATGATTGATGGGGTTGGTCTCTCGATTGGAGACTCAGAAGAAGTAACTGGAATCCGGCTGAATTTCCGGGATCGAGAACTTCGTCGGGTTACCGGTATCAACGCGACAATCTGGATGCCTTACGATGAGCGCGGCGGAGACATCAAGGGAATCGCACTCGGCCTGCCTCTCACCGGCGGCGAAAACATCAGTGGAATCGGTTACGGACTTCTTGGTGTGGGTGCCAATGATACTGCGCGCGGAATCATGTTCGGTGGACTTGGAGCGGGTGCCGGTAAAGACCTGAATGGAATTGCGTTCGGTGGTCTGGGAGTCGGAGCCGGTCAGGATGTGACCGGAATCATGTTTGGTGGCCTCGGTGCTGGAGCCGGTCGAGACATGAAAGGAATTGCCTTCGGAGGCCTGGGGGCTGGCGCCGGTGAGGACATGACCGGTATCGTTTTCGGCGGACTCGGAGCCGGAGCTGGCCAGGACATGAAGGGAATTGTCTTTGGAGGTCTCGGGGCCGGGGCCGGCAGAGACTTCACCGGAATTGCGATGAGTGGCATCGGATCGGGAGCCGGCAGAGACTTTACAGGCATATCTGTCAGCGGCATCGCGAGCGGTGCCGGCGGAACGCTGAAGGGACTTCACGTGGCTGGAATCGCCGTTGGCGGCAAGACCGTCAGAGGGGTCATGATTTCCGGATTCGCTGCTGGAGGCCAGGACGTACACGCATTCAGTTTCGCTCCTGGATACTTTACGATTGAGGAAGACGGCGTACAGCGTGGGTTGTCGATCTCTGCCTTCAACCGAATCAAGGGAGAACAGAAAGGCTTCACGGTTGGAATCGTCAACTGGGCCAGAAACCTCAGTGGTGTTCAGGTCGGGCTGATCAATATTGCCAAAAACAAGGACCGATTCCGAGTGATGCCCATCGTAAACATGGGTCGTTGATCCAATCGGGATCGAAGGCAGTCATCTTCGAAGCTCAAAGCTCCAGAACTTCGCCGTTTTCTGGAATCAGTATTTCCTTGTCTGGATGGAAGTAGCGGATGTTGTCCGCCATCCATTCCTTTGCCTTCCTTTCGCCGTGCACGAGGACCACTTTATCCGGATCGAAGTGTTCGACCAGTTTTAGAAGGTCTCTTCTATGACTGTGGCCGCTGAAGCGGAATCGATCGACATCGCACTCTGCTTTTTGAGGTCCGCGAGCCGGATTCAATACGACTTCAGTCCCTTTACCCTTTTCACGTGCTTCAAGCAGGTTGGCCGCAGGTGAGTCCTCGCGCGCAAACCCGACCAGAAACACTCCGTTTTTTTCGTTTCCGATGAGTTGCTGGGCAATCTTGTTTGAGATGGTCCGCTCAAACATCATCCCGCTGCCAACCAGAAATATTCCCTGTTGATTGAGCACCTCGTTCAGGCCACCTTGCGAACGGGGAAGTCTGGACTGCGACACTCCGTAGACCTGAAACTCATCGTTCAGTCGTGGAGTGGAAAAACGGGTCTTGTCATACACATCGGAAATGGCACGCATCATCCCTGCTGTGTAGAGCGGCACATCTTCGTCGATGATGCCACGCGACTTGTATCGATCAATCAAGGCGATCATTTCCTGCCCCCTGCCCAGCGCAAACACCGGAAGAAGGACCGAACCACCCTTTTTCAAGACCTTGGCAATGGATTCGCCCAGTCTTTTTTCCTCTGAACGCCTGGTGAATGTCTCCGCCAGGGGATCGGCGCCGAGAGTACTCTCCAGCAACAACACGTCGATTTTTTCATCCGGATACATGGCTCCCGGAATGATGGTCTGCGCTGTCAGGCCTGTGTCACCCGTATAGAAGATGCGACGCTGTTCCGAATTGTCTACACATCGGATCATGACGCCCAAAGAACCCAGAACGTGACCCGCATCGAAGAACTCACCCGATACCTCGAACCCGCCTCGTATTCCGGTCAGATCAAACTCGGTCTCCAATTCGTGGGCCAGGTAGAGGTAGGAACTCGCCTCGACATCTTCTTCGCTGAACAGCGGGTCGACTGACGTCGATCCTTCCTTCAATTTTCGCCGCTGAAGCCGAGCAGAAGCCGGCAACAATATCGAGGCCAACTGACGCGTGGCCGCCGACATGTGAACCGTGACGTGAGGAAACTCTTTCACGACCATGGGAAGAGAACCCAAATGATCGTGATGAGCGTGAGTTACGATGGCATGGTCAATGTGCCAGTCGGTCCGTTCATGAATTCGGGAAAGATCCGGCATGCTTGCGGAGCCCTCCCGTTCAGGATCGGCTCCGGCATCCAGGAGAATGCCCGTTCCATCAACCAAAAGAAAATGACAGCTGGC
>CAZEHJ010000067.1:0-1073 GCA_964512485.1 uncultured Rhodothermales bacterium
GTCTCTTCATCCCAGAACTTCTCAAACGCCTCACGCGCCACGCCGGCGCGCTCTGCGCTTTCACTCGCCAGGTCGGCATCATCCATTTCATCTGCCAGCTGGGAAAGCACCTGGAGCGCTCGTGTCCATATCGCGCCCAGATAGATGTCCGTCCGAATACCCGTCATGGCTCCAAACTCCAGCGCTCCCAAACCCGCCGCCTCGTTGTCCATCAACCCGTCACCGTCGACATCCGTCGTCAGGCACCAGGCATACGCCCGAAGAATCGACGGCCACTCGCGCTCCAAAAACGCCCGATCGCCCGTCGCAGCAAAATGATCGTGCACCGCCACGATATACCACGGCGATGTATCGGCATGGATGTAGGCATAGGGATAATCCCCGAACCAGTCTACGTACTCCCAGGCCTGCGTCACTTCATGTGCCATCTTGCCGTCGTCGCGCTGAAACTGCGTCATGAACGAAAGACTCTGCTGCGACACCTCATGCATGCCTATCGCATTGAGGCTCAACGTGTTGACATACGTGTCTCCGCCAAAAAACCACCCAAATCCGGGCCGTCCACCTCCTCCTGCTTGATCCAACCCTGCCATCAACCCAACGCCCTCAAAGTCAGGATTATCGGCCATCAAGTTGTCATAACTGATCTTGGCCCACTCAAACGCCAGGTCCAGCTTGGGTTCGGGCGTGTTGATCGACATCGACTCTTCCAATAGCTCTTCATAGTGAGCGCGCGCGTCCACATACAGCCGCTCTGGATTCGAAGCAATCCGATCATAGGCCGCCCGCACATCATCTCGGACACCCTTTCCACCTGCAAACACAATCGGAATAAACCGACCCTCAACAGACGCCGGATCAGCAATGTCGATGCGAAACTCGTTGGGATCCTCGCCCAGCATATGCGCCGGTGTGTACGACATGCCTCGTCCAGCAGGGGAGCCTACATAGCCGTGATTTCCACCGGACGACTCCGAAATCAGGTATGCTGGAATATCCTCATACCACCGGGCAAACTGCCCACCAAGTCCTGCGGGCCACATGGGCTGCATCGTCGGTATGAACCCGACAAC
>CAZEHJ010000067.1:1173-4477 GCA_964512485.1 uncultured Rhodothermales bacterium
GCCCACCAAGTCCTGCGGGCCACATGGGCTGCATCGTCGGTATGAACCCGACAACGACACTCAGAGGATGATTGGCATCCACATCCAGTAGAATCACCGCCCCCGGCTCGTCGATGCCCGTAATCACATGCGCCTGCACCGTGAATGACTGATACACATAGGTGATAGTAGTGACGGCAGGCCCCACCTCAACCCGCTGCACGATGTCCCGCGCCGCAATGGGCGTCGTACTCTCACTCACAAAGAAGGACAACCGAAACCCCGTAAACAGCTTGAGCGGCCACGCCCATCCCTCAAACCGACCCGACTCCGTACCCAACAACGCAAACTTGCGCCCCGTCTTATCCAGATACGTATCCGGCTGCGCCAACCTCTCTAATTCAACCGACGACTCCTCGATCGCAAACGCCTCAATCGACCCTGGAAGCGGTCCTTCCACCATCTCCATTCCCGACAGCTTGTTGTCCGGTGTGTGACCGGCAGGGGTTACCTCCTGTGCTGTGCTTGTGCTTGACAGGCTTGTTAGCATTGACAGGAAGACTACACAGAATGAAGGCTTAATTCTGAACATAAGGCCAATAAATTATTCAGATTCATTGATCAACAAAGTATGTATTGTGGAGAACAGTTGAGATCCTGTTCTTCAGAAAGGCTAGGTTTATGGATCAGTCGGCCGTATTTCGGACAGGTGGTTGTTTGGATGGCACTCCTATGTGAATGAATCCTGACCAGTAGTGAGGTTTTGCGATAGGGCCTTTGGAGCGTAACAGATGCAGCTTGGCGTTTCTCAACGCTGTGTCAGTCGCATGTCCTTGCGCCAACTCGTTGTAGAACTGTTCCATGAGCAACTGAGTCGCGACGTCATCACTTGGCCAAAGAGAAGCCACAAGATTTTGCGCACCCGCGTAGATGAATCCCCGAGCGAATCCAGCTAGACCGCCGACATCCATATTGCTTCCTTTCGCCGTGTCACACGAACTGAGAACAACTAACTCTGCATTCAGGCTTAGCCCGAAAAGCTCGCTTGCATACAGAATCCCGTCTTCACCTTTGTCTCCTTTTGTCTGCAATATGATGCCCGAAGAACCCGGGTCATCGGGATCCGAAAATCCATGTGTAGCAAAATGAATGTATCTGTATGAACTTAAATCGACAGTTTTTAGATGATGTTCGCTCGATCGAGACCTCAGGAGAACATCGCTTTCCTTGGCCCTCCAAGAGCTCCACCAGCCGTTCCTGTTTTTAAGAAGCGCTGCTATTTCTCTTACCTCTCTCGCAGATCCTGGCAACTTGGCCAATCTGGGATCTACAGACTCGTCGACATCCATGTGATGCCGCAGGAATTGTGAGACTTCTCCTGAATATGATTCTGATCCATCGAATACCGGTGCGAACGCCAGAATGTCTTTGGAAAATGATGGCTGTTGATACTCTTGTTGTTGGAGCAACAGGGACGCTGAAAAGCCGTAACTGATCATTCTTTCATGGATCAGATATGGAAACTTGTGATATGCGACAGGTCCTTCACTGGTGTCTAAAGGATATAAGGTCAATGATTCAAACGAAATAGACGACAATATATTGTTAGGAATAACTATCATATTATCATTATTTATATACTCCATAATAGAACCAATAATAATGTCGTATAAATTGTTAGAATACGTGAGTATATTATTCGCCATATGCTGTTTATACCCTGTATTAAGGGAATCAACAACATTTTTTAGATCCTTCATGCTGGCAATCGTAGCAAGCGATATGTCATTATCGGTGATGATGAAGGCGTAGGTAGAGTCTCCCGCGTCGAAATATTCTACTAGTGAAGTCCTTTCGTCAAGTAGTTTGGATTGAACATCCTCCAGGTTGGCATGTCTTACTCCGTGCTTCAACGCATAGTATTTTGGGTAGGCGCGTTCTTCGAACTCGATCAGGTCGTCTAGCTGTTTTCTGAGTTTGAACAGCGAGTGCCTCAGAGATGATAGCGTCGCGTTTTCTACGCCTCTTGAGTTTGATTGTGAGCGAATTCTACGTTCAGTATTTCGAATTTCGTCATGTATCTGAACTTCGGCAGCAAGAAGAGAGTCAGGTATAAGGGCTCTGGCCTTGGCCTGGGAATCGGTCATCGCATTTAGCAACCGCCCGCTTTTTTGTTGGTCAACCCATTGAAATCCTCTTTCGAGGATTCTGGAGTTGCCGGAAAGGTCATCGAAGCTAAAGACGGTTTTCAATGCCCTCTCGGTCAGAGACATTTCTAGATGGGAAGCATCATCGTGTCTTCGGATACTTGACTCATGTCTGCGCATACTTGAAACTAGTTCGATAGCGCGGTCCATGGCATCAAGGGAAAGCAGCAACAGTTCGTCAGTTCGAACAAAGTGATGTTCAATCAAATAGGAATCTGCTTTGATCTTCAGAGCCCTGATCAATTCCTGCACATCTCGACCCGTTGAAACACTGGGATTGGGGAAGCTAGGTTGCGAGGTGTTCGTACCTGTGTTTAGCTCTATTGACTGTTGGGCAAGCGATCTCGCATGTCGATAATCCTTTTTTTCAAGGTAGATTTCAGCAAGATCATTGAGCAGTAGAGAGGTGAGCGAATAATTGAAATATTTGCTTTGATCTATTGAGTCGTTCAGGATTCTGATCGCATCCGACGATTGACCAAATTCGACCTGAATATTTGCTAGAACTCGGAGGGCCAGATCGTACTTAGGGTGGTGCGTCATATTGTGCAATTTGAAAATGTGAATTGCTTCATTGATGCTACTAAATGCTGCACTAGTCCTCCCCAAATTCAATTGCGATGTCGCAAGATGCAGAAGGGTAGTTGCGACGTGAGAATGTTCGTTTCCGAGACTTTCTTGCTTGGCGGTTAGTGACCGGGTGAGATATTTGCTGGCCTCTTCATAGTTGCCCAATTCATTGTAGACAATACCAATATTATTGAGAGTGAAGCTTTTTTGAGGATGTTTCGGGTCAAATAGATTTGACCAAATTGCAAGAGCTCTGAAGTGATACTCCAAAGCTTTTGAGTATCCGCCAACTGCCGTATATATGTTTCCAATATTACCCAGCGAACCACCTATTTTGGGGTGATTAAGTGGAAGTAAAGCTTCTCGTATTGCCAATACTTCTTTATGCTGAACTAGCGACTTCTCAAACGTTCCAAGGCTATAACCCACGTTGGCAATGTTATTGAGAGTATTTGAGTATTCGAGACTTTCAATTCCGTAGACATCTCGCTTCGTCGAAAGAGCAGATTGATAGTGATCCAAGGCAAGGGCATAGTGCCCCTGAACGT
>CAZEHJ010000067.1:4577-19785 GCA_964512485.1 uncultured Rhodothermales bacterium
GTCGAAAGAGCAGATTGATAGTGATCCAAGGCAAGGGCATAGTGCCCCTGAACGTGATAGAGGAATCCTTTCAGGTGCTCTCCATAGGCCTCAAGGGGAGCTGACCGGGAATGGAGTCTTATTTCCTCGTGAAGGCAATCCCTCACGCCCTCAGCAGCCTTTTCGTACCGACCGGATCGGATGAGAGCTTCGGTTTCAGTACAGATCTTCCAGCCGTTCTGCAGCGGAGAATACGGTGACGACGTGGATTCCTTCCCTAGATCATTAAGCATCGATAATGCTCGATCATACTCTCCACGTTCAATCATGAAGGAAGAATATTCGAGCCTAATCACTCCCTCCAGGTTGTCCTGATCGGACGGAGAGACGAGTCTCAATGCTTGACCAAAATGAGAATTCGCCTCACTGTATTCGACGGAATTGCGAGCCTCTCTTGCAGCTTCGAGATATTCAAAAGCTCCAAAAAGAACCTCGGAAGTGAGGACGTTCTTAGGGGATTCGGGCGTCGCGAGAAGGACAAAGACGATGGATCCGGCCAATGCCATCGCCAAAGTCGAAAGGACGAGCGTTTTCATAACAAACAGGGGTTTACGAGGTGGGGCCTGTTTTCTAGAGCACAATTGACCGCAAAACGCAACACGATTTTTTAAAAGCGCCTATTTTGCAACCGAGGGGAGGTGCTCGGGGAGAAGGATGACAATCCCGGCTCGTCATTCTCCTATCAATAAAAACGGATTTTCGTTTCTGTTCACGACTGAGAAAGGAGTACGAGTGGTAATTACTACCTTCAACTGCCGACCATTATGTGACAAACGTGAGGACTGCTTACCGGTGAGCGACCTGAATTCATGGCCAAGAATAGAGTGTCTCTTTAGGTGAAATCGCAGCTGACAATGAAAACTCTCTTCGCCTTCGCCGCCGTTTACTTCATCTGGGGGTCGACGTATCTGGCTATTGCCTGGGCGGTGGACACAATACCGCCGTTTCTGACCATTGGGACGCGGTTTTTTGTTGCCGGGACAGTGCTCTACGGTTTTCTGAGACTCAAGGGATTCCCCGCGCCCAGCCGGACGCACGCTAAGAATGCATCCATCATCGGCACCCTCACACTTGGGATTGCGACAGGCCTGGTGGCGTGGGCCGAGCAGTACATCGACTCCGGATTTGCGGCCCTCATAATCACGGTTGTGCCCTTGTGGCTGGTGCTCCTCGATTGGAAGATGCTCAAGGGTGGTGCGCCCTCGAAGCAGGTGATCATCGGCCTGGTACTGGGCTTCATCGGGATTGCTGTGCTGGTAGGGCCCGATGTGATCTCCGGCGCAACGAGTTCAAACGGGCTGGCTGTCATTCTGGTCATCGTCGCCACCATGTTCTGGTCATTCGGATCGCTGCGAAGCAAGATGGTTGAGATGCCCACCAATCTGTTCATGTCTTCGGCTGTTCAGATGGCGGTAGGAGGAGCGGTCGTCAGCCTGTTGGGCATCGCGCTCGGTGAACTGAACGGCTTTGAGCTCTCGGGCGTGACCGAACTGTCGGCCTGGTCCTGGGCATATCTGGTTGTGTTTGGATCCTTCGGGGCTTTCACGGCCTATGTCTGGCTGCTGGCCCATGCGCCTCCTAAGCAGCTCGCATCGTACGCGTTCGTCAATCCTGTTGTGGCCATCTTTCTGGGATGGTGGCTGGCCGATGAGTTGATCAATGCCCGGATTCTAACGGCTGCCGCCATTATGGTGACAGCCGTCGCCATGCTCGTCGTATACGGTGGAAAACCCTCTTCAGGAGCGGAAAAAGCAGAAAAGTAGATTCTCCCCGGTGGCGCGGGAACGATTGCAGGTCTACATTCACGGGATGTGAGATGAATCTGCACTACTTACTGGCTTCGGAGGCCACCCACCATGTCTCTTTCTGGTTCAAAAACCCTGTTTTTTGTCGCACTATCGTTCATCCTGACGAGCGCCGTTTTTGCACAGGCAACCTCGGCTGAAGAACGCCTCGAGCGCTACGAGCGCCATGTCGCCATGAGCGAGTCTTCGCCCTGGTCTGCCCTCAACTGGCAGTTCGTGGGCCCGACCAACATATCGGGTCGCATGACCGACGTTGCTGTTGTCGCTCCGCGAGGGGAGAATTACACGATGTATGTAGCGGGCGCATCCGGCGGCGTATGGAAAACCGACAACGAAGGCACGACCTGGGATCCGGTGTTTGAGCACGGACCGTCAACTTCGATCGGGGATGTCACGATCGCTCCATCGAATCCGGACATCGTCTGGATCGGAACGGGTGAGGCCAACATATTCCGCAGCTCCATGGCGGGAGCAGGCGTATTCAAGTCCACCGATGCAGGGGAGACCTGGGAATTCAAGGGACTGGCAGATACACACACGATTGCTCGCATTCTGATTCACCCGACCAATCCTGACATCGTGTATGTAGCAGGTTCGGGGCACGAATGGGGCCACAACGACGAGCGTGGCGTATTCAAATCCACCGATGGCGGTGATACCTGGACCAACATCCTGTACAAGGGCCCGGAAACTGCGGCCAACGACCTGGTATTCTCACCTGACAATCCGGACGTCGTTTACGCTTCCATGTGGCAGCGTGTGCGCGAGAAGTGGAACGATCCTCGCAATGAAGCAGACTACACGGAGAGCGCCATTTACCGCTCCGATGATGCGGGCGCAACATGGACGGCCATCAACGAAGGCCTGCCCGGAGCACGCTATCGCGGACGCATCGGAATCGACGTATCAGTCTCCAATCCGGATGTCGTGTATGCCTTTGTCGACAACTACGAAGCGGCGCGTGAAGCCGGGGACGAAGAGACTGATTCTTATGGACGTCCTAAGGGTCCAATCATTTACGGCGCTACGCTTTACAGGAGTGACAACCGTGGAGGGTCATGGCGTCGCGTGAGCGAGCAAGATTCGTACATGGAAGGCCTCTCATCGACCTATGGCTGGGTATTTGGTCAGATGCGCGTTGACCCGAATGACGAAGACCGTGTCTACGTGATGGGACTCGCCCTGAATGTATCCGACGATGCAGGTAAGACATTCCGTCGCCTTCGCGGTATGCACGGAGATCATCACGGCCTGTGGATCGATCCCGACAACTCGAACTATCTCGTCAACGTGAATGACGGGGGACTCGCCATTTCCTACGACCGCGGAGAGAACTGGAATGAGGTCAAAGACGGCCTGCCGCTGGTGCAGTTCTTCAACGTGACGCACGACATGGACGAACCGTTCAACGTCTATGGCTCGGTGCAGGATCACGGCAGCTACAGTGGCGCCATCGATCTGAGCCGCGGCCGTCATAACATCCCGGCCGTAGACTTCACGGGAGCACCCGGTGGCGAGGGTAGCCGCCACGCCATCGATCCGACCGATCCATCGGTCGTCTACTCGGCCGGATTCTACGGCACGATTTCCCGCTCGGACATCGACGAGGGAACGCGTGAGTCCATCATGCCGGCTCGCGTTAATCCGGATCAACCGCTGCGCGGACAGTGGCTGGCCAAGTTCATTATTTCGCCGCACAATCCGCGCATCATCTATCACGGAATGAACTATCTCTTCCGTTCGATGAACAGGGGAGAATCATGGGAAGCCATCAGCGGCGACCTGACGACGAACAATCTGGACGAGCTCGGGGATATCCAGTATCAGACCATCTTCTCGATTTCAGAATCGCCTTTCAAGTTCGGAGAGATCTATGTCGGTACGGATGATGGGCGCGTGCATGTGACCCACAACTCGGGCGCAGACTGGACAGAACTGACGTCGAAATTCCCCAAACAGCGTTGGATCGCCAAGATTGAGGCTTCTCAGCATACTCGCGGCACCGTTTATCTGGCCCAGAATGGCAAGCGGGACGAAGATTTCACGCCGTACGTGTGGAAGTCGACCGATCACGGCGAAACGTGGCAGGATATCGCAGCCGGTATTCCGTCGGGCCCGGTCAACGTGATCACGGAAGATCCCAACAACGCCAATGTGCTGTATGTAGGGACGGATCTGGGCGCCTACGTATCCACTGATGCAGGCGCGAGCTGGTCCGCGCTACCAACAGGTCTTCCCACAACGTTTGTGAGTGATCTGTCGGTTCATCCGACAGAAGATATTCTGGTGGCATCGACGCACGGCCGGGGCATCTACGTGATGGACGTTCGCCCGCTCCTCAGAGCCAGCGAAGGCGATGGATCCCTGAATCTGCTCGCACCCGAAGCCGCCCAGCTTCCTCGCGGCTTCCGTGCTCCTGCGCTGAACGCCATGTTTTACTTCACGGCGCCAAGCGCAGGTGAAGCAACCATCGCCATCACCGACTCGGAAGGAAACGTGGTCAAAACTATCTGGGTAAATGCGAATGCCGGGATGAACGCCGTCGACTGGAATCTGATGAACGATGACGATTCACGAGTCGACGCGGGTAAATACATGGTCACGCTGAGTCAGGGAGACGATTCATCAGAAGCCAAACTGGCCGTGAAGGGCTGATCAACCGCACAGAGAGACCGCATAGCGAAAACGCACAGAGAGAAGACCGCAACGCATGGAAACAGCCGTACTGAAACTGCACTGTCCCGACCGGGGGGGACTCGTGGCGCGTGTGTCCGGGTTCGTGTTCGAGCATGGCGGTAATATCATTGCCTCGCATCAGCACATCGAGCAGCTGGGCGACCGCCTGTTCATGCGCGTGCATTTCAGTCTACCGGAGCTCGACGCAGGCCGCCCGAAACTCGAGGCTGACTTTGCTGAGATCGCCCGGGAGCTGGAGATGGTGTACGAGTTCACCTACTCGACCACACGCAAGCGGATGGCGATTATGGTATCCAAGTATGATCACTGCCTGCACGATCTGTTCTTTCGGCATCAGTATGGCGAACTGGGTGCGGACATACCGTTGGTGGTGAGCAATCATCCAGACTTGAGGGAGATTTCAGAGCGTTTCGACGCAGAGTTTCAGCATATTCCCGTGAGCAAGGAGACCAAGGCTGAATCTGAGATAAGGACCCTCAGCCTGTTTGACGACTACGACATCGACTTTGTCGTCCTTGCCCGATATATGCAGATTCTGACGCCCCGATTTTTGAAAGCTTATCCCAATCGGATTATCAACATCCACCATGGATTCCTGCCGGCGTTCAAGGGCGCCCGCCCATACCACCAGGCGTATGAGAAGGGCGTCAAGATCATCGGGGCCACGAGTCACTATGCGACGGAAGACCTGGATATGGGCCCTATCATCGCCCAGGAAACTGTTCACGTAGACCACTCACACAGCGCGGAAGACATGCTGCGTCTGGGCCGTGATGTCGAGAAGCAGGTGCTGGCTCGTGCTGTGAAAGCCCACATCGAAGACAAGATCATGGTCTACAACAATCGGACGATTGTTTTTGATTGAGCGGGCGTTATTGACTGATCCAGACCGGTTAGGCGTCAGACCATTTCTCCTACGAGTGGGAGACCTGCATTTTCCCATTCAGACAGACCGCCTGAATACCGGGCCACATTGATGAATCCCGCGGCTTCCAGAGCCTTGTACGCGATGATGCTGGCTGGACATGAATCGGAGGAGCAGTACACGACAATATCCTCGCGTTGATCAAAATCAGCCTTCTTCGCGGCGGCTGGCGAAGAAATATTGATCGAGCCGGGAATGTGTTTGGCGTCGAATTGCCAGGCATCCAGCACCATCACAAGTTTGAAGGAAATACCACTGTCAATTTTTTCCTTGAGGTCGTGTGTACTGATCAGGTTCATGTGTATTGAGTGCTGAGTCTCTGTCGGTGGATGGCGGTCCCGAAAATACTGAAATCTCCTCAATAAATGCCCTAATCCGGAACATCTGAAGCGGTGATTGGGGAAAAGTGTCAAAAAGTCCGTCATGTAGGATGAACGGCACGCTCGCATGAATCAATGACAAATGCCTGTAACGTGTCGAGCTCAAGAGAAACTGAATACCAACGATTACGTCAAAGCGACGAGACCAGAAGGGGTTAAAACGCGCTCGTAACGAGTATGTTATGAATACAATCTCTAAAGCAGTCTATAAACATTACGAGTATGGTCGTTAATACAGGAGCAAGTATGCCTGTAAATACGCAACATAAAAACATCTGATCACGGATATAATAAACAGTTACATAAGAGTATTAATTGATGGTAAAAGTTGTTACAAATAGTAGCACAAATAATGACGGAAATAGAGATTTTATATTTTCTACCAAGCTCAGTTTCGTCCATTTGATCGATTTTTGGACCCGCGAGCTCGAAAGTGAGTCGCCGGCCAGGAGAGCGATTGCGCGTCAGGTTTTCGAATATATTCCAGAAGATCATCCGCTGAGAGCCGTTGAAGTGAGCGTTGATGACAGTCACGAATATGCGGAATTGATCGACCTGTTGATGACGGCCGTCATCCCTACCTCTGCAAGAAATACCCAGCTCTCTGCTGCGTTCGTGCCTTTCAGTATTTCTCCCATATTTGCGACCGAGCCGTTTCTCAAGCTTCGGATGCTGGATCAGGACAATGGTTCATATTCCGAGTCCATCCGCTCATCGATGCGTGAGCAGATTGAACGGCAAAAGGCGCTGGCAGCGTACCACGTCATTCTTCATGAGATATATGGTGCGTCCAATACGGTAGAGACGTCGTACGCCGTGAGGTCAATAGATCCGGAGACCGGCCTCGACCGCTATCTGCGGGTTGTGATGGATACGCAGTTCATCCGTATCGCCGTCCTTGGAGACAAGCCTGATCTCACCGAGGATCAGATCCAGCAATTGCTCGACAATCCCAACGATCTGGAATTGCTTCAGTCAGCGATTCCTGCAGACCGGTTCGAGTTTCAGGGTTTTTCGATCATGCGTGCCGTCGATGTGACCCGGAGTGAGGTGATATCGAAAATCAAGCAGGACTTGCTGGCGAAAGATGCTCTTGTCTGCCCCGACAGTCTGGACAAACTCGAGCGCCGGGTCCGCTCCCTGATTTCGAATCCCGACGCGCGACTCGGAGTCATCGGCCTCGACAGGTGTGATACGGGTGAAGTAAGCGGCGCACGCAAGATCGGTCGCAGTCTTCTTCTTGAGGATGGGATGCCGATGTGCCACAACCCGAAAGAGACCTTGTATCACAAGGTGTTCTTTGAGAGAACCAGTGTCCTGGTGAACGAACTCGGCAAGATTGAGTCACCAACAGAATTCCAGAAAGCACTTCTGGACAAAAACATTGACAGCCTTTTTCTGGCTCCCTTGATGAGCCGTGAAATGCCCATCGGGATTATCGAAATCGGTTCTCCGCAAGGAAAGCCCATTTCCCCCAATCTCGATTCATTGCTGAACGAGGTGTCATCCCTGTTTTCTACGGCTCTCAAGCGGAGCATTGAAGAACAGGAAGACCGCGTCCAGGCGTGGATCAAGCGCAAGTTTACCGCCATCCACCCGGTAGTAGAGTGGAAATTCCGAAGAGTGGCTCTCGAAAACATTACGGATGGCAGCGCCACCAAGGCAGAGAACATCAAGTTCAAGGCTGTGCACTCATTGTATGGCACAAGTGATGTTCGTGGCTCGTCCGTTCACCGCGGAGCAGCCATTCAGCAGGATCTCGCAGAACAGTTGGGTCTCGCACTGGCCGTCGTCATTGCGGCGAGCACCGTGCGTCCTCGTCCGTCGCTTGATGAACTCGGATACCGGCTGAGCAACAATATTGAAAAGGTCCTCTCGCGCGTTCATTCGGGTGATGAGTTGACCTTCACAAACTTCCTCCGAACCGAAGTCGAGCCCCTGTTTGGCGAGTTCAAGAAGTATTCGCCGGATGTGGCGAAGCAGGTGGATCGGTATTTTGAGGCCCTCGATTCAGAGCTGGGTGTGCTTTACAACAAACGCCGGGACTTCGACGAATCGATCGCGATCATCAACGACACGATCGGCCAGTATGTCAACCACCGGCAGGAAGAAGCGCAGGCAATGGTTCCTCACTACTTCGAGATGTACCGCACCGACGGGGTCGAGTACAACATGTACGCCGGCGAGTCGCTGCTGAGCAATTCCGAGTTCAACGAACTGGATCTCAAGAATCTCAGACTCTGGCAATTGATCACGATGGCGGGTGTCGCGATGCAGACCAAGCGTCTTGCTCCGTCACTACCCGTGACACTTGAGACGGCGCAGCTCGTTCTGATTCAGTCGGCCCCGGTGGATATCCACTTCCGGGTAGACGAGAAGAAGTTTGATGTTGCGGGCGCTTATAACATCCGTTATGAGATCGTCAAAAAGCGGATCGACAAGGCGACGGTAAAAGGAACGGACGAACGACTGACCCAACCGGGAACGCTCGCTCTCGTGTATTCTCACGAAGAAGAAGAAGTCGAATACCGACGGTATCTGGACTATCTGTTCGCTGCAGGGTACTTCACGGGTGAAATTGAGATATTCGATCTGAGTGATCTGCCAGGTGTCACCGGGCTCAAAGCCATGCGCGTTACCGTTGCAGATGACCAACCGGGACTGTCAACGTTTCCCATTCCGGATCCGGCCAGTCAGCGAACAGATAAAGAGCTCGACTCAGACTCGGAGACTGTGGAGGCCTGAGGCGTCCAGTAAGGCTATAGCGTCGGGGTCCATGAAGAGGACGACCCACACGTAGACTCCAATGAAAAGAGCGATTCCCAGAATCAGTCCGATCATGAACGCCGTGTACGATTTTCGCAGCAGAGCGAATTTTGTCGATAGCACCTTGCCCAGTCCATAGATGTCCCTGATCATATTCTGATACAGCGACGTTTGATCGTTCATCAGGTCCGTCATTTCAGTTACGTAGTCGTCCTCAGGCATCGAGACGTAGTGTCCGAAAAACAGAATATTGGACCGTTTACTGCGGAAATCTTCCAGATTGACGGCCGAAGAACTGACACGGGGTCGAGCAGAGAGCACGGCGTAGACGATTGAGACGAGACATGAAAGCAGCATCACACTCGTGGGGAGAAGAAGCCAGGGATTGGTGTCGATCTTGGGAGATATCGATGCGATGATGATCGATATGATGATTCCGTTGATCGAAATCATGATGTTTGCTTTCGTATCGGCGAGCGAAGAAAGGTCCATGTGAACCCTGTAGGAGGTCCTGAACATGGTTTCGACTCCGCGACGGCTGCCCAGCTTTTCCTTTTTCGCCTTGGCAGGCTTATCGGACTTGGCCGGTGCGACCGATGCAGGTTCGCCTCTCACCGCGCTGCTTTCATTCTTCGGATGTGATTCAAGATTATCGCCTTCCATCTCTTGGCTACTCGTATTATCTGATTGATCAGAGGGCATGGTTTTGACTGCTCATTTGTGCTATGATGCGCAAATCTGAAGAATGAAACAGTTCGATCACACAAAGTACAAAGAATCGAAGGCAGTTTGATCGTTTTCACACCCAGGATGAACTCACGAAACTACATATCATGGCCTTACGCAGCACCATGTTTGTCGGGTTTACTCCTGCTTGCGATGCCGATTCATGCTCAGGATGCGGTGACGTATGACTATTCGAAGCCGTCCAGTGAACTCGTCCTTCCGCAAATCCTGAAGGAAGCTTCGGGACTCAGCATGGGTGAGGAAGGCGTTTTGTATGCCGTCGAGGATGAAAACGGAGTTCTCTATTCCCTGGATGCATCGACAGGAAAGATCCTGAACCGAAAATTGTTTGCCTCCGATGGTGACTACGAGGGAGTCGAACTTATTTCGGGAATTGCGCACGTTTTACGCTCTTCCGGCCATCTCTACTTCACAGATCCGCATGCGAAATCACGAAACACGAGAAAGAGGTTGCGGCTGGATCTGCCGGGCACCTGTGACGCGGAGGCGATCGGATACGACAACGCGAATGAACGCATTTTGGTTGGATGTAAGGTTGGCGATGGAATTCGCGGCCGCAAAGGACGATCAGTATTCGCGTTCGATGAGGCTGGGGCGAGAATATCTGAGTTTCCGGCTGTGTTTATTGATCGGACGCTTTTGCGAAGTGCATGCGGGGAGTGCGATATTTCCATCGGTCGGTTTCAGCCTTCGGCCATTGCTGTTCAGCCCTCAACGGGCGACCTATTCATTCTCTCCGCAGTTGGGGAAAACTTGCTGATCATGTCGAGCCAACACAATACCTTGATTCGTTTGGATATCAAGCACATGCCGCAACCCGAAGGCATTGCCTTTGATGGCGAAAACAGGCTTTACATCTTGACGGAAGGCAGAAGCAAGAAGGCGCGGCTGTTTCGTTTTGATCCACTTGAGGCCAGCCCGGAATCTGATCGATGAAAATGCGCCTTGTCATAGTCCCCCTTTTTCTCGTTCTGTGGATTCTGCCTTCACGATCACACGCGCAACAACTCGATGTTGTGTACCGCGTCTATCTGATCGGAGATACGGGAGGTACCAATTTCCCGGGTGACGCCCCGGCGCTTCAACATCTCAAAACCGTGCTTTCCGCTGAAGGGGAGTCGTCAGCGGCGGTCTTTCTAGGAGACAACATTTACTGTTGTGGTATGCCCGACTCGGCTTCGGAGAAGCGAAGCCAGGCTGAAATGAGAATTGACGAAGCTCTCATGGCCGTCGAAGATTTTGCGGGAGAGACGTATTTCATTCCGGGTAATCATGACTGGGGAGATGCCGGGGACTATTCGCGTGAAAAGTTGCGTCGGCAGCAGGAATATGTCGATGACCGACTGGGCGAAGGGTCATTTCTGCCCAGAGATGGCTATCCCGGCCCAATCGAAGTGAAGCTAACCGATGAAATCAGGCTGATCGTGATCGACACCCAGTGGTGGCTTCTGGACGACCAGCCGTTCGGGGACACGGGTGACTACGAATTGGAAGAAAAGGGCGATTTCCTGCTCGAACTCCGCGACCTGCTTGCCAAACGGGATGACGAACAGGTCCTGGTAGTGGGCCATCACCCGCTTGTTTCTTTTGGCGAACATGGCGGGCGGTTTTCCCTGAAAGACCATCTCTTTCCGCTCACAAACCTCAATGAAAACGCCTGGATTCCGCTTCCGGGAATCGGGTCTCTGTATCCGGTCGCGCGAAGCTTGTTCGGGGGAAGGCAGGATCTGGTCAATCAAACGTATCGCACGCTCTCCGAGTCGCTCATTCCATTGTTTTCGTCTCATCCCGGAAATCTGATTTACGCCTCCGGTCATGAGCACAGTCTGCAGCATGTCGCAATCGGGAAGGCGCATCATTTGATCAGTGGTTCGGGATCGAGACCGGCCTGGGTGAGCGAAACCAACTCTGCTTTTACGAGCAGCGAAGAAGGATTTATGGTGCTCGAATACTTCAATGACGGGAGCGTTCGATTGCGGGCCGTCAATTCAATGGGAGATGAATTGCACCGGGCGGATCTGTTTCGAGCGTCAAACACGCTGGTAGAAGAAGCCGAACCCGGTGCAGCAGCCAGAGAACGAAGTGTCACATCCGATTCGGTTACTGTTGCGGTCGTACCCTCATTTGCGGCCTCCGGGTTCAAAAGAGCTTTTTGGGGTAATCACCACCGAGACGCCTGGATCACTCCCGTGTCAACCGAGGTGTTTGAGATCGACTCCCTGTTCGGTGGATTGAAACCGCTCAAAAGAGGAGGGGGCCTTCAGACAACGTCGGTCCGCTTACTCGATTCCGACGGGTATCAGTACGTGGTGCGATCGGTGGAGAAAGATCCATCCAAATCAATCCCTGTAGAGTTTCAGAAGACGATCGCACAGACCATCATCAAAGATCAGACGAGTGTTCTGCTGCCTTTTTCTGCACTGATGGTGCCCCCACTCGCGAAAGCGGCGGGAATCTACTACAGCATCCCCAAATTGTATTATGTGCCTTTCGATCCGGGCTTCGAACAATTTGCTGATCTCGTTGCAGATCAGGTGATGTTGTTTGAGCAGCGCCCTGACGACGATATGTCGGCGTTTCCGCAATACGGGAATTCTGAAAAAGTGATTTCTGCCGGAAAGATGTTCCGCGAACTGCTCGATGACAATGATAATCGGGTGGATGGAGTGTTCTTCGCTCGTTCAAGACTCTTCGATATGTTGTTGAGCGACTGGGACAGGCATCAAGATCAATGGAGATGGTCCACATTCGATGATCCTGACGGGAAGGGTGATCTGTATCGCCCCATTCCGCGTGACAGAGACTGGGCATTCAACCGGATGAATGGCTTCTTTCCCAGCATCATCAAGTCGCAATTTGTGATTCCTCGATTCCAGGACTTCCGGCCAAAGTTTGGATTTATTCCTGGCTTGAACGGAAATGGGATGCCACAGGATCGTCGCTTTCTTTCCTTCCTTTCTGAGGATCAATGGGTCGCACTGGCGGAGGATGTTTCTGCTTCCATCGGTGACGATGCATTGCAGGAAGCCGTTGATGGGCTTCCCAATGAGATCAAACCGTTGTACGAGGCCGACTTCGCCTCCACCATGAAGTCGAGAATGAATGAGCTTCCCGAGGTTGCTTCAGAGTACTATCGCATTCTGGCAAAACTGGTCGATCTCGTCGGTTCGGACAAACATGAGATGTTCACCGTCGTGGCTTCGCGAGACAGCGTCATCGTGACCATGACGAAGATCAACAAAAAGGGAGAGGTGCTCCAGGACCTGGACAGGAGAACGTTTTATGCCGACGAAACGGAAGAAATCAGGCTTTACGGAATGGGAGGAAACGATCGGTTCAGTTTACGAGGGACGTCGACTTTCCCGATCAGGATTTATGCGATAGGAGGAACGGGAGAAGACATTTTCGAGGACCGCACTACGCAGAATGTAGTACGGCAGAATTGGTTCGTTCGAGACACCCCGACCGAGTCCACCATCCAGTATGGCGCTTCGACCCGAAACCAGTTGACTTCCGACCCCACAATTCACGCATATAGCCCCTACACGTACTGGTTTGAGGTATTCCTCCCGTCCATCGTTTTCGCTTCAAGTCAGGAAGATGGGCTTATTCTCGGGGGTGGTGGGACGCACACCTCATACGTTTATCATCGCGATCCTTTTTCAACGACACACACAGTCAGTGCCAGCATCGGCACTCGTTCGAGGGCCTTCACGTTCAAGTACGATGGGTGGTTCAATCAGCGATTCGGCCCCTGGGGTTTGATGGCCAAGGCGCGAGCCAAAACACAGGGAAATATTCAAAACTTCTATGGCTTCGGTTCCAATACCAAGACACCGGTCTCGAGATCATCTTACTACGAATCCACGATGGAAGATTACCATTTCGATCTTGGATTTTTCAGGGACTGGGATTCGGGCGTTCATTCCGAACTGACATCTTTCTATGAGTTCGCCGATGTAGATCAGTCCAAGGGTGGATTTGCGACGCTTGCCGAGGCCGCTCTCCCTGTCGGTGACTTCGCAGACCAATCTCATATCGGCGTATCCGCTCGGTTGGAACTGGATCGACGTGACAACCACGTTTATCCGTTGTCTGGATTTCGCTGGGAAGCATCGGCCAGGTCGAGAATCGGAATAGGAGATGAGGCCGGCGACTATACTTCGATGGCTTCCAAATTGTCACTCTATTACACGCCAGGCCTGGGAAGGAAGACGACGTTCGCCACACGATTCGGTGTGTCTCATACAACAGGCGATTTTCCTTACTTCCGATCCTCCTCCCTCGGCGCAGATTCAGGGCTGAGAGGGTGGAGAAACGATCGTTTTTCGGGGAATACGGCCGTTTATCAGAACGTAGAAGTGCGCCGAGAGCTGTTTACATTTTCGACGATGCTCGCCATTGGAAGGGGAGGAGTGAACGCTTATCTGGACAATGGACGCGTGTATTCTGATGCAGATGATGCTGGCTCATGGCATCAGGGTGTCGGCGGCGGTGTCTGGTTCAACTTCTTTGATATGGCGTTGCTGCAGATCTCCATGAATATCTCGGAAGAAGAGACATTCCTGGGCACAGGGCTTGGCTTCACCTTCTGATGGGAGCCGCTTGTAAATTCAGTCAGGTGCGGTAGCCCCGCGGGCGACCTCGTACGTGTATTGAGCAATTCCACTGGGCCACGACTTGGTAGCGGCCAGCTCGAGATGTACGTCTTCCTCGAGCGGGCCAAAAAGCGGAATGCCCGTGCCGATCAAGACCGGGATGACGGTGATGATGTATCGATCGACCATGCCCGCCTCAAGAAATCGTTGTACGGTCTTCCCACCATCCAGGTAAATATGGCCGTACCCGAGTTGCAATAGCCCCTGCAGAGTCTCGTCAAAGGGGCCACTGAGGTTTTGAACCGAAGCGGGGACGTGGGCAGGGAAGCTCACCGGATTGCTGCTCAATACCACAACGGGCTTGTCACCGTAGGGCCATGTATCTCCGAATGTGAGGACCTTTTCGAAGGTCGCTCTTCCCATGATCAGCGCGTCCACGGTGTCCATAAACTCATGGTAGCCATAGTCTTCATCGTTGGCTCCAAATTGCGGGAGCCAGTCCAGGTCTCCGTTCTCACGTGCTATGAATCCGTCGAGGCTCGCGGCCATGTATACCGTTGCCTTCATAAATCTCGGGGTATGATGGGCTTCAAAATAGCCCTAGCCATATAGCTCGCCAACTACTGGATTGTTATACCTCTCAATTCTCTTCGGATTGCTGGAATCTGTACAGGCTCGCGTCAGCGAGGATCTGGTGGCTCCGGTTCGCCGCCGAATCGGTCGGGGACCGGCCCGGCAGCATAGTTTTCATCCCAGGCAATACCCGTAATCCACCAGCGGTTGTTGTTTCGAACAAGCTGGAAGGAATTGACACCTCGACCAAGAATTCGGGTGTCTCCCCAGAAGTGCTTCTGATAAGAGCTCATCACATTGGCAACGTCTCCGTACTGATCGATTTGATTGTGATAGCCCTCTTCCGCAAAGCCCCTGTCATTGGGCCCTCCGATGGGCGTCACCGAATCGATCCACTCGATAAAATCTTCGGGTGTCTGGATATCGAATTCGCCCTGGCGCTGCTCTGTGTTTGGAATCAGAACGGCCTGGCGGATGAAAAGTGAACGGAATCTATCCCACTGGAAGTTCTCACCTGGTGCACGATTGATGGACTCATACGTCGCTGCGATGATGGATTCGATGGAGGCAACGTCTTCGGGATTGGCATCCTGAGCGGATACGGCTCCCGGAAGCAGAAGCAAAGACAGGAAGAGAGCAACTAAGAGGCGCATTATTATTTCCGGGCTGTTCATGGTT
>CAZEHJ010000068.1:0-19174 GCA_964512485.1 uncultured Rhodothermales bacterium
GTATTTGGACCTCTGCTTCGGTCCCTGGGGGCTGATTATGCTCGAATATGAATCGGGTTTCCCGATTCATGGGATTCGGGTAGTTATACACATTAGTAACGTTCAATACCTCATCGTTCGCGACGGAAAATGAAAGTTCAGCCGTATTCGAATTATTAAGAACGTCCCAAGCCCTCACACTCAAGCTATGCGATCCAGCCTCCAAATCACTCAAATTCCATCTGATTTCTCCTCGTTGGAACGAATTCTCCTCGGCAACGAAGGCACTTCCTATGTCAACTGCGCTCTGGTCCTCCTCGTCCAGCGACAGAAGCATTTCGTGTCCAACACCTGTTCCAACCGTATTGATACCCGATTCATCGAATAGTTTGACGATCAGTTCGGGATCGCCATCAACCGCACCGCCATCAACGAAAGTTGAATCATTCAAAAACAGTCGAATGTCAGGCCCGGCAGCATCATCAGGTGGATTGTCCGATGTCCCCCCCACCAGGAAATTCTCGGAAAACCCAGTTGCGTGGTATGTGTTGTTCTGAGCATAAACCGCGATTCGACCAGGCTCATCGGAATAACTGATATCCTTCGGCACCACGAATTCGGCTCTGAACTGGCCGGCTGTCGCTTTCACGTCTCCCCGCCACAACAGATCTTCCCGTTGCCGGAAATAGGGTTTGGGACTGAAGCGTTTCACGAGAAGCGGTACCTGTCGTTCAGCATCAAAGACCGCCACACTCACTGTCCCATTAAAATTTACGTCCGTCACACCCGTGCTCGTCTTGATCGACCCGTCGATGGTGACCCGGTCGAGGGCCTTCATCTGACCGGTATTGCTTGAAAGGGAGACATCTTTTAAAAGATCAACGGACGCTGGCCGCGGCGGAATACCGATTCGCATACTCGGATCTCCCAGCAGATTGAACTTTCTGCTGTTTCCCTGTAGGCCGACATTGGTATTTTTGGTTTCGCGCAGAACGTCCCCCAATCGTTTCGGGAGCCCACCAGCGTCAGGGGCGAACAGCTTCTCGTTCAGAGCCCTGTTCAATCCCGCATTCAAAGATGTGGGCGAACTCGAAGTGTAGGCCAATCTCACGGCCGTAAAAAGGGCAATCGCTCCCCCGTTAGGATTGAGCAGCATGACTTCAGCCCCGCTCTGTTCATCCTCCAGATCCCACCATCCAAAAGAACAGGTCGCTGTAATCACGATCGGCAGCATGTCTCCGTTTGTCAGCTGTCCCGCATCATCGCGTGTAAAGATGGCTTCCTGAGCCAGTCCATTTGGTCCTCCGTGGCCGCTGTAATTGAATATGAGGACTCCCCGATCGATACCGTCCAAAATGGCCTTTCGAGCGTCCGGCTGTCTGAACCCGTTCAGGAAGACTCGATCATATGTCTCCCCATAAATCTTCTGCATGTTGATCTGAGGGTAGACCTGGTCGGTTATCAGTTCGGTGACCTGGTCAATATTCGTCAGATGCAGATCGTCCTGCTGCTCAGTTCCGGCCAGTCCGGTCGGACCGTCATCCGCAATCGCCATGTAGTTCGTACGCCATGAGCCATAGGTGGACGGGTCGTCATATGCGATGACCTTGTCAACCATCAATTCGGCCTCTGAGGCACTCTGAACCGGAAAGCGGCCGATCCCGATGTCCAATCGTTCTTCCGATTCCGAGAAAATGGATATGAAGGGCCACATGCCTTCGTCATCATCCAAAAGGCCGAAATAGTCATCAGAAGTGTAGGAGGCCGGCGTTGTCGTCGTCGCTTCTGTTTCGAAGGGAAATATCCAGTTCCCCAGCGGATTCTGGAATCCGGACAACCTTCGATAGTCATAATGACCATCACCAAACAGAAGCAGATAGTCCGGACGTTGCGCGTTGGTGCCGCCCCTGTCATAAAGAAACTTCATGTAGTCGCGGATTGCTCTGACATCTGGAACACCCCCCGAAAACTCGTTGAACACCTGCTCCTGTGTTACCACGACTACATCCAGACCATCACTGGTTCTGTGTGCTGCAAGCCGGTTCGCGGCGTTCAGGAATTCTTCGTTCGTGACAATCACGAAGTCTGGAAAATTGGATAGCCCGTGCAGATTCTGATTCAGAACAGGACGGATCTGGCCCGATTCGAGTGACAGGATTGCGTCCTCAGCGAAAGCGATGATGTCGCGAGGCTGTGAGCCACCGTCTATGACCGGTACATGGATGATGTAATCCCCGGAAGAGGCCTGTGTCTGGTAGGCATGATGAGTCAAACCGCCCGTAACGTCCCAGACTCTCGGCTCGGAATTGAATCCGTCAAGCTGAAATCTCTGCTCTGAAGTCTGGTTTGGTCTCGTGGAGAACTGAAGCAGATCCTCGCTTGCAACCAGATTCTGCTCGTACGTTATTCGGACCCAATCCAGAGCAGCCTCAGGATCGTTGGACTGATTCAGCAATTGCATCGTCAGATTCAATGACTGTCCTCCAGTCACTGGCTGAAGGAACGAAAATGTTGTAACGGACGCAGAATTGAACTCGCTTCCCTTCTGGGTTGGATTTGGCGCTGTGCGCTGGCCCAGTACTACTCCATCCGAGATCATGGCCACAGTGGCCCGGGGATTGGAAGCGATCGCCACCCTGGCATCAAATTGAATAGTGCCTGCCATCATTCCTGGCAGCGTCAGGTCAGAATAAATACTCCGCTGCCCACCCGCCGGGATCGTGCGACTCATCCAGTCGTGTCCGCTTCCGTGCTCCCGACTCCAGAGAAACTCTTCCAAGTCTACAAAATGACGTCCCTCGGTGGAAGTGAATATGGGCGCCGATGATGCTCCGGGAGCGGGGCTTTCGTTTATGTCCCGTCCTGTGGATCCAATCTTCAGAAAAACAGCGTTGTCGTTCGAAAACGGGTGTACGAAATGCTCAAACGATCCATCTTCGTATCCCCACCCGGATGGTTTGCTCGCATAGAAAAGCACGAAGTCCGCAGAATCGAATCTGCCATCTCCAGCTCCGCTCCGTTCGACCGGGAGTTCAAACAGGTCGTCGATTCGGTTCGTCCCCGCAAGTGCCTCCAGAGGCCGTCCTCCGTTTCCATACACCTGCACGGATGAGGGATCGATCGTGTCCGGGGTAAGACCCAGCGACTGCAGCAACGCCCTGTCAATGCGATACACGCCGGCGCTTGTGATTGAAACCCTGAATATTTGGCCGCTCGAAAGGGCGCTTTCCACTACTCGGCTGTTGGCTTGCGCCTCTTTATTGGCCAGTAGCTCGCCCGCGAACGGTCCTTCGTCCCTTCCCAACGAAATGACTACGACCATGCGCCGAACTCGACGAAGAGTAGAAGTAGAACGATCCAGACGGTGCGAGAGAGCGACAATATTCACGTGTGGCTGTTTTCTCTGAAGACCGAGACCGGCGGCCCAAACTTCGGGTCTGCTTTCTATGTCTTCATCCAGCACGGCGGTAACGTCAACCTGCACCTCGTCAAAATCCTGGCTGACAATCCGCACTCCGGGAAGAGCGTAGGACGAGAGTTCAAGCGTGTGAGAGACGAAAAGCAATCCACCCGTCAGAGCATCGATCCGAGGATAGTCCCAGGATTGAACACTTGAACTGTCAACGAACTCCCGTAGAGAGGTGTCCCAATCAAATGAATATTCGAGGGTTATCTGGTCTCCATCCCGGGAGAGTTCTGCTATCTGAAGCTGGGCAGACGCCGTCGAAGCGGTCAACAACACCAGGAAAAGGGCTCCTGTTGATGCTTTAATCGCCTTGCTGAAACGACCGGGTAGGGATCGCATATTCAGAATACACTGGTTTACAGAGGTTCGACACGACTACAAAATAGCTTCTACCATTCAATAGCCCTTTGCTACTTAACAGCTTGGTGTCGGATTGATGCAATTAGTATCAGAAATGCGATAGGTTTTTCAGCGATTAAACAGTTATTACGATTCCGACAGCTGATCGGACAAATCCGTCAGGATCTTTCTCACAACCATGAGGCGATCCACATTTTCAGTCAGCAGCTCAACAGCCTTTTCAATGTCGGTCAAAGGTCCGTTCAGTTCTTCGTCGACACCCAGAGCCTTGGTCAGCTCATTGAGCAATTCCACGTTTCCCGAAATGACAGCCAGCGGATTATTGATATCATGGTGCGCCCTCGAAAGCTGATGCCTGATCTGCTCCAGCTTTTCGAGTAGGTCCTTTCTGATGATGGATTCCGTTGGTGTCATTACGCCCTATGAATTCACTTGTTATGGAGCCGGTTCCCCGGTTTCAGGGGACTTTCGCATGACCGTTGAATCCAGACTGGCCCAGAGGACACCGACCGATCCATGGCCGTCGATGTCGAGCTCCGAAGCATACCATCTGCTCGATACCGTTCCTACCTTCGTGTTGATGTTCAATTCCTGACTTCTGTCTTCGGGATTCCCGTCCAGCCAGGACCTGAAAAGAAGACGTTCATCCGGGTTTGAAAAGAGTGCTTCGGTGAAGGTCTTCAGATCGTCCACGTCTCGTTTGAGGAATCCGGTTATGAGGCTCGCGGCGGGCGAGAAGAAAATGGTCTCCGCCTCTTCATTGAAGGCGACAACGAATTGCCCGGTCGCTTCCATGATCCCGTTCAGCAGTTCATCGTTTATTGAAGTTTTACGATGCGCCGTCGGCTCTTCGATGTCGAGGACTGCCCCATCACCCGAAATAAGGGAATCAGATGTTTTTGAATCAGCTGAATCACTTCTACTCGCATCTACTTCACCATCAAAACCTTGCTCTACGATGCTTTCCCTTTGATCGAGTAGTTCTGCAATCACCAGGTGGGCCGGGGAATCGTGATGCAGGATCGGACAAATTGTTATGGCCAGAGGACGCTCCAGGTGCGTTTTTTCGTCCGGATATAGTTCCATTCTCCGAACACCGACTTTAGAGGAGGCTGCTTTCGAAAACCAGCGTTCCAGAGCCGTTATCGGCAATACATCATTGAACAGTGTCACGTCCCGCCCCGAAATCCAGCGACGATCGAGATCCAGTTCTTCTGAAAGGGCCTGATTGCAGTCCACAATTCGGGCATCCCCTGCACGAATGAAGGCGAAGGCATGAATCGAATCGAAGACACTCCTGAATCTGGCGCGTGACTCGACGAGGCGCCTTTCGTTCTCTTGAAGGCGTCTTGCCAGATCGACAACGCAGTCTGCGTGACCCCCCAGGGCGGGTGCCGTTTCGGCCCACAATCGTTCGAGAGCTGCCTCGGACAGAGCGCGTCCTTTCACCAGTTGATGGGTCCGGTCATCGAGCTTTTTGATCGGAGCCGATATTTTTCTTGTAAGGGTCGCTGAAATCAGCAGCGAGACGAGAATCCACAGTATGAGACTCAGGCCGAGAATGATGGCGAAGTAAATGAAGGCCTGTCCCATGGCAGACGAAGGCCTCGAAATGATGACGACCCACCGTCCCAGCTCCAGATTGTGAATCGCGGTCATGGACAACTGCTGACTCCCAAATTGGACTTGCTCCTGAATGAGGCCCGGAGGGCGGCCTTCCAACAGGCGCCACCATCTGTCGTCGAGCCGCTGACCCACATCGTGTTCCTGATTCGATTCCAGGATGTCTCCGGTGGCACTAAGCACCCAAACACGCTCGTAGCCCCTGTTTTGGCTTAAAACAGAAAATCCGTTGCGGCCAGAATTGACTGCAAGGCTGGTTTCGAAAACAGTTCTCACGGTTGCCTGCTGCTCCATCTTCGAGGCGTTTTCCAATCTGTTCAGTTGCCTGAACGAGAGCAGGAATGCGGCGATCAGCAGCAACGCTCCGAGAGGTAGAACTATACGAAGCGTGAGGCTCCGCACAGGAATTCCGAGCCGAACGGCGGTTGTTCGATTCACGGCAATGGGAAGGATGGTTAATAAGAATACCTACCCTACCCCAACATTCATGCCATCGATGCCTACTCTTCGGGCGGGAAATCCTTGAAGTGCCCGTTCGAACGGATCTTCTGGTGGATCTCTTCGGCTTCTTCGACAGCCGGAATAAACTGCTCCAGATGGGAAATCAGGTACTCCACTCTGTCCGGCTCATCGCTGGCCTCGAGAACATCCTGTTTCTGGTCCAACGTCAGGCCCGCGTTGTGGGCTACGAAAAATGAAAGCCGGTCGCGGTTTTCGTATTGCGACGGTGACGGCGTGCGGCCAGCCAGTTCGAGCAGCTTGATGTGCTGCGCAATCAATCTGTCTATCAGTTTTGAATTGGGTTGACTGATTGCGTCGATCACCGTCTCAAATTCCGCCGTCAAATAGGATCTCTTGTGGTGGACCTGAATGATGCGAAAACGCTCCAAACCCGTCACAATGATATTTTTTGATCCATCTTCGAAGGTTTCCGTGATCTTGCTGACCTTGGCCGTGCACCCAATTTCTTTCATTTTGCCCTCTGAACTCAACACCACCCCGAAAGGTGCGTCCTGATCCAGGCAATCCCCGATCATATCTATATACTTGTCTTCAAAAATATGAAGCGGCAACACTTCGTCCGGATAGAGGACGACTTCGAGCGGAAAAAGTGGAAGGGAATCGAGCTGCATGAAGGAAAATATATGGGATTCTTATCGCCCGTAATCAGTTGAAACGAGGTGCTGGGCGAATGGCTGACGGGGATAATACCCATCCGAGAACGGGATGTGCCGTCAGAAGGATACAACACGTATTTTTCATGATCCTGGAATTTTACACCGCCTTTGGCGGATCAGAAAATCGATTGAATCAGATCAATAGACATACAGGTAGAATCGGCTCAAGGTGTTCCGCCAGCGCAACGATTCTGTTTCGCAGCGGGGTCGTTTGCGCCTCTTTGATGGCTTCAGCGCTGCTCCTGTTTGCCCTCCTCCTGGTTTCGGCGCATCTGGCTTCAGCACAGAACTGGACGTTCGGGTCCGTAGACAACCCGGCAGAACAGTCCAACGTCGCCTGGTGGGAGTCACATACGGACGTTCAGATTGCTGGAGGTGTCTCTCTTATCGGCCCGCAGTGGAGGAGCGCTCTTCATATCGACGCCGCTTCCCGCCAGGAAAACACGGCATTTCGTATCGGTACCACCCTGCGGGCCGGCATATACGGGCGATACGAACCCGACACCGATGAGCGGTACGACCTGCTTCGCCTCGTGGAGTATGCGCGCTTCCGACCTGTGAGCGGAAACAAATATCTGCGGCTGGGGCCGCTTGATCGAACCCGGCTGGGGCAAGGGCAACTCGTGAACTTCCTTTCTTCGCAGACAAGCTGGGATGACAGAACAGTCGGTGCGGAGGGTCGGGTTGTTGGTCGCATTTTCACTTTGGAGGCATTCTCATCAGACGTGGCACGTGCGTCGCTGGCAGGAGCCCGGCTTTCGATCACACCCTTTTCGACGCCCGCCGGACGAGGACGGTCTTTGACGCTCGGAGCGTCTCTGGTTCGCGATTTCAGCATTGACCTGAAAAATGGCGACAGATTCCAGGGTTTTGAAACGGATCTCAGAGTGCGAGTCTATCGCAGTGGGAGCTTCGAGTTCGTACCTTTCGTGAGTTTTGCGCGACTGAATTCATTCGGTCAGGGTCTCCTTTTCGGGGCAGATCTGGAGAATGACAATTTTATTGATCTGGCGAGAGTGCACTTCAGACTGGCACTTCAATACAACAGCTCAGATTTCAGGCCCGGTATCTTCGGCAGCTTCTATCCCGTGAGCAGCCCGTCATCGTCGATCATTTCCGAGAACGAAACACGCAGGTCGGATATTCCTCTCAGATCGATTGAACGGGGAAACGCAGTCAACACAGAACTCAGAATTCTGATATTCGAACGATTCGAGCTCTGGTACGCATTCATGCGATACCATGGAGTCCAGAAACTCAGCGAATATCATGTTCGTCTGTTCTTCAGGTCACCCAGAATCGTACTGGCCATCGGCCAGGATCGACGTGGTCTCAAAGGATTCGCATCGCTGTTCCGCGAACTGGGTGACGAAAATCGAATGCGGTTCGAATTTGATCTCCGGTTGTTCTCCCGGCTGTGGGCTCAGTTCGATGCGCATTACACCTATCGGTCTGTACTGCGGGACGGAGAGGCAGAGTATTATTCGGTCCAGAGACGATTTGATCCGCTGATAGGCCTCAGAACCAGATTTTAAACTCAACGCTTGTCAGAAACTCAGACGATGGACAGAAAGAGCATTTTATTCCTCTGCACACACAACAGCGCGAGATCCCAGCTCGCGGAGGCGTTGATGCGCAATCGCTTCGCCGATCGATTCGACGTCTACAGTGCCGGGACCGAGGCAACATTTGTAAAGCCGCCCGTTCTGACTGTTCTGAAAGAATGGGATATAGATGCGAGTGCCCAGACCTCAAAAACGACGAATGACCTGGGCGGACTCGTCACTGACTTCGTTGTTACCGTCTGCGATGATGCACGGGAAAACTGTCCGTTCTATCCGGGCCGCGAAAAGACCATACACCGTTCATTTGCCGACCCCTCAAATGAAGGGTCGACAGAGGAAGAACGGATTGCTGCGTTTCGGCGAACTCGCGACGAAATCGATGCATGGATCATCCAGACCTTCGGTCAGGACGCTTTCCAGGACGCGATCTGATCGTTGAGGTAGGCCACAAGGTTGTCAACCGGTATCCGGGCCTGCTCCATGGAATCACGGTGACGCACCGTTACCGTCTTCTCCTCGACCGATTCTCCATCGATCGTAATGCAGAACGGCGTACCGACTTCATCCATTCTGCGGTATCGTCGACCGATTGCTCCCTTCTCATCGTAGGATGTCGCGAAGTGTTCTCTGAGTCCATCTTCAATTGAATGCGCGAGCTCGGGCATGCCATCCTTCTTGACCAGAGGGAACAGGGCAACGGTAATCGGAGCCAGTCTCGGATGGAATTTCATCAGTGAGCGCGTGTCCCCACCGACTTCCTCTTCGCGATAGGCCTCGCACAGCAGCGTCAGGATCGTTCGGTCCAGACCGGCAGATGTCTCGACCACGTACGGGATGTATTTCTCGTTCGCCTGCTGGT
Source organism: uncultured Rhodothermales bacterium (assembly GCA_964512485.1). GTDB lineage: Bacteria > Bacteroidota > Rhodothermia > Rhodothermales > UBA10348 > CAZEHJ01. The sequence continues at coordinate 9,031 of CAZEHJ010000068.1, forward strand.
CGAAGTACTCCAACTTTTTACCTGAGTGTTCCTGGTGGGCCTTCAGGTCGAAGTCTGTACGGCTGTGGATTCCCTCCACTTCCTGCCAACCGATCGGAAACTCGTACTGGATGTCGTACGCAGCGTCGGCATAGTGAGCCAGCTTTTCATGCTCATGCCAGCGCAGCTTCGATTCGCGAATCCCGTTGTCCACGTGCCACTGCATTCGCTCTTCGCGCCATGCTTCAAACGCTTCCATCTGCGAGCCTGGCTTGACGAAGTACTGCATCTCCATCTGTTCAAATTCGCGCATGCGAAAGATGAACTGACGCGCTACAATTTCATTTCTGAATGCCTTACCGATCTGGGCGATGCCAAATGGTACCTGATGGCGCCCCGTTTCGCGTACGTTGTGGAAGTTGACAAAAATTCCCTGGGCCGTTTCCGGGCGGAGGTAGATTTTGTTGTCACTATTCGACACCGGACCAATGTGCGTATCAAACATGAGGTTGAATTGGCGCACTTCTGTCCAGTCAAACATCCCCGAGTCTGGAGAGCGGATTTCTTCAGACATGATGACGTCGTAGAGCGCCTTCGCGGCGTCGTCGGCATTGAGTGCCGCAACGAGGTCAGCGTAGACCTTGTCCGCCTGATCGTCCTTTCCTTTGCGTCTCAACCGGTCGATGTGGCCTTCGATGAGTTGATCAGCACGATAGCGCATCTTCGACGTTTTGTCGTCGATGAGAGGATCATTGAATGCATCAACGTGGCCCGAGGCTTTCCAGGTTGTGGGGTGCATCATGATCGCCGCGTCCAGCCCCGACACGTTCTGGTGCTTCTGCACCATCGCTTTCCACCAGCGCTGCGTGACATTGCGTTTCAGTTCAACGCCTAGAGGTCCGTAATCATATGTGGCAGAAAGCCCACCATAGATTTCCGATGACTGGAAGATGAATCCGCGTCGCTTTGACAACGAGACAATTTTCTCAAAGAGATCTGACATGCCGAATGGGGCGGTGATGAATAATCATGAAGCACGGAATTTACGATGCCAGCCGTCCTGACACCCCATGATGGATGGAAGTTCTCTATGAATATCTCATTTCGGCTGGCGACTTCAACTCATCGTATTGAGGGGGGTTATTGCTGTCATACCCCGCTCGGCAAGCGACGTGTACGTGTCTCCGGCAATGATGACGTGATCCCGCACTGGAATTCCCACAACTCTTCCGGCTTCCACGAGCTGGCGCGTCACGAGCCTGTCCTCCTTGCTGGGCTCCGGATTTCCGGATGGGTGGTTGTGGATACAGATGACGGCGGCGGCGTGTTCGAGAATGGCCCGCCTGAATATGAGTCGAGGCTCAACAATACTGGATGCCAACCCCCCTTCGCTGGCTGTGAAGTCAGCGATTCTGACGTGTGCCGTGTTGAGCAATATGACCTTGAAAACTTCTCGCTTGAGGTCTTTCAGAAACGGGCCGTATTCCCTGAATACGTCTGCAGGGCTGCGAAAGGAGGCCGCCGCCTCTCGCGGGATCCGCGAGAGGCGGCGGCCCAATTCAAAGGTGGCTGCAAGACGCGCGGCTTTGGTGGGACCGATTCCCTCGTGACTCAGAAAGTCGCGGACTCCTCGCGAAGCCATCTCGCGTATCGAAGGATAGGAACGCAAAAACGATTCACCTACCTGCGTCGCGCTTCGATTCCTGGCGCCCGTTCCGATGATGAGGGCGAGAAGCTCCACGTCAGAGAGAATCTCCGTTCCGTGATTGAACAGTTTCTCGCGTGGAAATTGTTGAAGTGAGTTGGGGGACATTCGTGCAGGGTCGACCTTGGGAATCGATGGCTACAATCCAGACCCCGAGTATCGATTCCCGTAACCTGTCGCCCAAACATGCCTCAGTCGCGACTGATCAAACCGTTGAGAAGGTCTTCGTTGGTTTGCGTCTGCTGCATATGGCGCTGCAGTGCGATCATGGCATCCACCGGCGAGCGACTGTTGAGCGCCCGGAACAGACGGTTGTGTTGATTGATCCATTCGTCTCCGATCAGTAACTCTTCATTTCGCGTTCCGCTCTTGCGAAGATTGATCGCGGGATAGATGCGTTTGTCGGCCAACTCCCGATCCAGAACGAGTTCTGAATTACCGGTGCCCTTGAATTCCTCAAAGATGACTTCGTCCATTCGACTTCCCGTATCGATGAGGGCTGTGGCGATGATCGTAAGGGATCCACCGTTTTCGATATTCCGTGCCGCTCCAAAAATCTTCCTTGGGATGTTCATGGCCCGTGCGTCGAGACCACCTGACATCGTCCGACCACTTCCTTGCTGATAGAGATTGTAATTGCGACCCAATCTGGTCAACGAGTCCAGGAGGATGACAACATCTTTGCCCATCTCCACGAGACGCTTGGCATATTGGAGCGACAACTGCGACACGCGAACATGATTGTCTTCATCTCGGTCATTGGACGATGCGAACAGCGTCGCCGATGTCGTGCGCTTGAAGTCTGTGACCTCTTCCGGACGTTCATCTACAAGAAGTCCAACGAGAGCTACTTCAGGATGGTTGGCCGTGATCGCGGATGCGATTTCCTTGAGAATGATCGTCTTGCCGGTTCTCGGCGGTGCTGTGATGAGCGCCCTCTGTCCCTTTCCGATGGGTGCGGTCAGATCGATGATTCGCGTCGTCAGATTTGTCGGAGAGGTGATGAGGTTGAATTTCTCATCCGGATAGATGGTGTGACCTGAATCAAAATCATCTGTTTTTACCCACTGATCCAATGTCAATCCCATTATGGAATCAATATGGTGGACCTGCAAATCTCCTTTGCGTCCTCGACGCAGCGTGCCTTCCATCACCACTCCGTCCCGGAGTTTGTGACGCTTGATAAGAGCCGGTGAGACGAATGGGTCTTTTTTTCCTTTGGGAACGTCGTGACGAAATTCGCGAATGAAACCGAATTTTTTGTCCCCGATCAATTCAAGGATTCCGCTGAACGGTGTGTTGGGCATGGAGTTATAAATTAATTCCTATCCGTTGAATGGAACGCACAACTGACGCGTTTCATCTGGCCATGAAAGGGATAAGAGTACCACGATCATTATCTTCATCGCCGCGAGTAATGGGGCGAAAGAAGAAAGTTCAATTGCGACGTATCTCGCTAGCCGAACGGCTTCCAGAGGTACGATACACCCTAATATAGCGGGAAATAGCCCCGCCAACAACGATACCAGCAGTTGGGACGACGAAATTCAGGTTCAGAATCAGGAAGAAATCTCCGAATGGAGATTCGGGGGCAGTCAATCCAGGTCTGTGCCTATGAGGCAGGATCGAGCGACTCGCCGGACCTGTTGGTTCTTCATGGATGGGGCAGCTCGTCTGCTTTGATGGGTTCGTTGACGTCTCGTTTGTCGAATGACTTTCACGTCGTGGCCTTCGATTTTCCGGGAAGTGGTGCCTCTCCTGAGCCTCCTGTAGCTCTGAGCGTAGAGGATCAGGTCCAGATCGTCCTTCAGGTCGCAGCCTCATTCGCGATGACGTCTTTCGGAATCGTAGGGCATTCAAATGGTGGACGCGTCGCGCTCGAACTCTCCTCGAGATCCGAATCGGGCGTCGAGCCGACATTTCTGGCGTTGGTCTCACCATCGGGGATCCGCAGAAAACGAACGGCTTCATTCTATCTGAAATCCTGGACTGCCCGTGTGATGAAGGCGCCATTCATGATTTTGCCCTCGGCTCCGAGAGAATTCTGCCTTGACTGGCTGCGCCATTCTCTCGTGTGGAAACTTCTGGGATCATCCGACTATCAGGCGCTCGATGGCGTGATGAGGGAGACATTTGTTCTGACGGTGAATCATTATCTGGACGATGTGCTGCCCTCGGTCTCCTGCCCGGTGTTGTTGATCCGGGGAACGGACGACGACGCGATTACAGCAGAACAGATTCAAAAGATGGCCGGCCTTCTTCCCGATGCGGGTGTGTTTGAAATTGATGGCGCAGGCCACTATGCGCACATCGACCAACCTGGTGTAGTCCTGAATGCTATCAGGGAGTTAGCCGCCGAATGAGTGTTCTGGCAAATATCGCACTTGTTCTGGCTGTCGGATTCAGTCTCTGGAGAATTGGGCGCCGGTTGCGCTTTTCGCTCCACATGATCCAACTCCACGGCTACAAAACATCGCCATACTGGAAGTGGCTGGCGGAACGAGGCACGGACGTGATGCTTCGTGTCTCCCACAGCCTGGGGTTGTTGTTGCTGGCTCTGGTCCTGCTTCTGAAGCCAGCATCCGCGATCTGGATCGGAGGCTTGTATTTCTCCTGGGCCATCTCGTTCGCCTCTTCCAGAAGATATCGTAGAGATCGACCAAAGAAACCACTCGTCTGGACAGCGCGAATGAAGCGCCTGGCTGGCGGATCAGCAATCCTCACGTTGATTCCTCTGTTGTTGGGCACGTGGATGGCATTTTCGGCGACTGGATACGCGGAAGCGCTCTTCCTGCTCTCCGGACTCTGGACGGCCGATTTCCTGTCTCCCATTTTTGTGTACGGGGCGGCTCGGCTTCTGGCCGGAAATGAATCACGCATCCATGAAGGGTTCAAGTCCCAGGCCCGCGAACGCCTTTCTGCGCGTCCAGATCTGGATACCGTCGCCATCACCGGCTCGTACGGCAAGACATCCGTCAAATTTGCCGTCGCCGAAGTACTGAAACAGCGCTACCCGACGCTCGCGACCCCCGGCTCCTACAATACGCCCATGGGCATCAGCAAGGTTGTGAACACCGACCTCAGTGATGATCACCGATTTCTGGTCCTTGAAATGGGTATGCGACATCCAGGCGACATCGCCGAGCTCGCAGAAATTGCTGCCCCCGACATCGCCGTCATTACTTCCATCGGAGGCGCCCATCTGGAATACATGGGCTCCATTGAGGCCATCGCGAAGGAAAAGCTGTCACTGCTGAACTTCCTGCCCGAAGATGGGCTAGCTGTCCTGAACGGAGACGACGAACGAATCATGGCCGGAGCGGCCGAAATGGACCTCGATCAATTCGTCGTCAGTGTGGCGAGGAACGATGTTGATCTCTGGGCGACAGATATTTCCTACGGACCTGACGGCGCTCGTTTTGAAGCACACACTTCTGAGGGAGACTCTGCCTCCTTTTCAACCCGTCTACTCGGTAAACACAATATTTCAAACATCCTGTTGGCGCTGGGAGTCGGGCTTCGCTCGGGCTTGAGCCTCCGGCAGATGAGGCAAGCGGTCGAGCGCCTGGATCCTGTTCCACATCGCCTGGCCATGAGAGCGGAAAGCGGACTCATTGTCCTCGACGATGCATTCAACTCCAATCCGGTAGGTGCGGAAAACGCCGTGGAGGTGCTTGGACAGTTCACGACCGGCCGACGCGTGATTGTCACTCCTGGTATGATCGAACTGGGCGAAGAAGAGAAAAACCTGAATCGAGCATTTGGGCGCCAGATTGGAAGAGGAGCAGATGTGGCGTTGCTCGTCGGGCCCGAACGCACACGGCCGATTGCGGAAGGCCTCATCGAAGAGGGCTGGTCATCTGAAAACATCATTGCTTGCACGACACTTTTCGAAGCGCAAGATTGGATCGCTGCCAACCTTGGTTCGGGAGATATCGTACTGTTCGAAAATGATTTGCCAGACCAATTCACTGAAAAGGGCTCCTCGTGAGTGTATCACAACAACACAATCTGTTCGTCGATGAAGTCGTCGACGAGTCGGACCTGGCCTTCGAAAGGCGGCTGTGGTCTGCTGGAAAGACGACAGTCGCTGGCGTGGATGAAGCCGGCCGCGGTTGTCTGGCGGGGCCTGTCGTAGCAGCAGCAGTCGTGCTGCCGCGCGAATTCAGGATTGAGGGCGTCACCGACAGCAAGACGCTCTCGGAAAAGGTGCGCGAAGAACTGGCCGCCGAGATCATGGAGTCGGCCGATGCGTGGTGCGTCGCGTCCTGTTCACCCGTCGAGATCGATCAACTCAACATTCTCTGGGCCTCGATGGAGGCCATGCGCCGTGCCGTCACGGGACTGGACACTGATGTCGAGCACGTTCTGATCGATGGAAATACGATGATTCCTCGTCTGGAGATCGAAGCTCAACCCCTCGTCAAGGGAGATTCGCTCAGCCACACGATTGCCGCTGCCTCTATTCTGGCAAAGACCCATCGCGACGCACTGATGCATGAGCTTCACGCGCAGCACCCCGAGTATGGCTGGAAAACCAATGTGGGATATCCCACCGTGGCCCACTACACCGCTCTGCGAAAGCATGGACCAACCGCGCATCACCGGAAATCATTCAAGTTGTTGAAATGAGTGATATCCGCGTCTCCATCATCATCGTCTCCTGGAATGCCCTCGAAACAGTGAAAAAGTGCCTTCCCAGCGTTGTCGCGACAGATTATCGTGACCTGGATGGAGGAGATGCTTTCGAAATCATTTTCGCAGACAATGCCTCAACCGACGGCAGCTCCGACTGGATCGAGGCTAACTACCCGGATGTGCGCATCGTCCGTCATCCTGAAAACTGGGGCTTCGCCCGTGGCAATAACGAGGCAGCGCGTCATGCACGGGGCGAGATCCTGGTGCTTCTGAACAATGACGTCGAAGTCCCCTCCGACTGGCTCTCCCCTCTCGTGTCCGCGTTCGATGCTGATCCCGGAATCGGCGCTGCTCAACCACGTCTGCATCAGTTTGACCGTCGCTCAGACTTCGAATATTCCGGCGCCGCGGGCGGTTTTCTCGATCGATATGGCTACCCCTTTGCCCGAGGGCGAATGTTTGACACGCTGGAAAAAGACGAAGGTCAATATGATGGCCCAATCGGGGGCCATGAAAATGCAGCTGGTGTGTATCATGGTACGTCCGAAATATTCTGGGCCTCTGGGACCTGCCTGGTAGTGCGCAGGAGCCTCTGGGAGGCCATTTCTGGACTGGAGGAGTCGTTCTTCATGCATATGGAAGAGATCGATTTTTGCTGGCGTCTGCGCTCTGCAGGACACCGCATCGTGTGCGTTTCGGAGTCTGTCGTATATCACATTGGGGGCGCCAGTCTGCCGGCTGGCGACCCGCGCAAGACGTATCTCAACTTCCGCAACAACCTTTTGATGCTCTACCGGAATCTGCCAGCGGCAGACTGGCGCCGAATCTTCATGGCGCGGCTCTGCCTGGACGGCATCGCCGCCCTCCGAGCACTTCTCACCCTCAAGCCTCGAGACACGTGGGCGATCATGAGAGCGTACGCAGCAGCTCACCGAATGAAAGCGCGGCTCCCCGGCCCTCATGCGGCATTACCCTATCGGCGCTCTGTCGTCTTTGACTACTTCCTGCGGGGCAAGAAGCGCTTCAGCGATCTCGACCAGAACGACTTCCGCTCCTGATTACGAGTCGGAATCTGGCCTCGGGTTGACCGTGTAGTGTTTCCCGGCCGCATCTTCGAATACGTTTCCTTCGACCTGCTCGAGACGCAACGTCACCGTCGTCTGGCCTTCTCCCTTTCTGAGCTTCATCATCAACGGAACGGTCAACGTGACGAGGCCAACCAGGATTGAGAAGACGGACAGGATCCTGAAGTACCACTCGTTTTCAAAGTCACCCCAAATGAGCGCAACGAGCATCAAGGCCAGGATGGTGATCAAACTGGATGAAGCCTGTTGGACCCATTTCTGATTGTCGTCGAGCTTCGGCAGTAACAAGAGAAACGCGTGCGCAAAGGCCACTGCTCCTACGAAGAGCATCAGCATGATTTTGATGTACGTCTGATTTTCGTATTCAGCCCACAATGCGAAAATGCCCATGGCAGCCGTCGTAACCGCCAATGCGATCCCGGTCATGCCCATTGCGGGCTGCGTTCTCCTCTCCAGAAACGCAGCGCATGCCATAGAAAGGATGCTCGCCGCTGATATAATCGAACTGGTACCCAGGATCTTGGCCTGCGTCTCGCCAAATGAATCGGTGAGTATGGCATAAATGGCCAACAAGGCGGTCAGAACGAGGAATCCGAGGAAACCCTTCAGAAACAGTTTCCTGATGTCAGAATAATCCATGGTGCACACTGTGTATGGACCCGGGGGACTGCGATCGCTCCTCGGGAAATGTTCGTGCCAGGGGTCTAAATGTACTCGGGTACACGTATATTTTTACGAACCCGGATCACAAATCACCATAATATTTTTCGAGGAATCAGAAATGGCGGCATATACCTGTAACAAGTGCGGAATGAGCGTGGGATCAATGACGTGCGGTCACTGCGAAAAAGAGCTTATTCACGACACAATTACGACCGGATCCGGTGCCAAGGTTGCAGTCTCCAGATGCCCGGAAGGCCATGGCAAAGTCAAATCTCCCATGTGCTGCGGCGACGACATGACCTGCGAAATCGGCCACGGTTAGAAGGCCCCGCCGGTTATCGATCAGGCGTTGGCGCAATGCGTTCAAGCTGCGTGTCGAAATTCTGCCACCACTCCAGGACGGTGTGGTTCTTGCCTTCGTACGGATCTCCGCCGAGGTAAACAATCAGCTTGCCACTGCTCGGCGAGATCCTGAACTCCTGCCAATCCGAGGCATCCACGTTGTCCAGGTACTCGCGCGGCCCAATGATGAAGGACCCGTTTTCAAGGTATACAGCCTGACGGTAAAGCCGACTGTCTTCCAGGCTCATTATGGAACGCGAATCTGGCATCCACGAATCGATCATGTGGTCCGACAGTATTTCTTTGATGCCCGTTTCCACATCCACCACCCAGTATTCACTTTCTTGCTCCCTGGCATAGATAACCTTGCTGCCATCCGGTGATATCCTCAAAGCTTCTGCGGAAGTTGTGTTGGAGTCAAGCAATGACTCTTCTCCCGAATTGAGATTAAGCACCCAAACCTGCCTGACATCTCCATCCCTCCGACCGAAAGCCATCGTATTCGCATGATGGCTTATATCGGGATCATAACCGTTCTCGACAACCAATTCGGGCGTACCCATCCCGGATGTCGACACGCTGTAGATGTTGGTCAGCCCTGCCCCATCCCGAATCGAAACAATCAGCCGGTTTCCATCCCGGGAAAATTCGGCGTGCGTGCGGCTGTCATCATCCTGTACGACCGCATACTCACCATCCACGACAGAACCGACAACCAACTCATAGTTGAGGGACGAAAAGATTTCAGAATACGTGAAAGCAAAGCTGTTACCATTTTCGGATATCGACAAGTGTCTGTAGCAGCCATCGGCCAATTGGACAATGCTTCTGGTGGTCCCTGAATTCAGATCGAACTCGACGAGTTCGGCCGAGGCCGGACAGAGATCTGGTTCTGCCACCAACACGTCACCTGTGGTAGAGGCCCATATTTTTTGCCAATCAATCGCCGAAAATACCTGGATGGGGCTGCCCATCGTTTTTCTGGAGTCCAGGTTGAACGGTTGGAGCATCCAAGGATCGTCGTTGTCCCCCGATTGAAACAACAGGTGAGAGTCATTCAAAAGAAAGGCGTTGATCATACCCGGTCCAATCAAAGTCTCCTGGCTTCCGGGTATTTCGGTCCAATACAGATCTGCCAACCGGCCGTCCACGTACTCCCTGCCGACCAGAGCAGCACCGTGATCCGGATAGAAGTGGTAAATAAAGCGCTCGAAGTCCGTCTGACCGGTAGTATCGGGAGCAATGAATTCGCTGACCTGCCGCGTCTCCAAATCAATCTCGTGGAGTCCTGAGCCGGTGATTCGCTTATAGACGATCGTGTTGTCATCCAGCCAGATGGGGAATATCCCAAGAGGGTCCAACTCTTCGGGCTCGCCAAAGGGTAACGGCTTCAACCACAATCCCCCTGCGCTTTGATAAGCCAGGTGTAATCCGTCAGGGCTTTCCCGGGAAAATGCAACCCATCCCGGCTTTAGATCAGCGATTTCAATCAGTCTGCGATCCTCAAATTCAAACAGATATTCCTTCCATGATTCACTTGAGTCCCTGCCCCTGAAATAAATCCCGTTTCGATCTGGGGACAATGACGGGTTGTCAATCGACACCACCCCTTCGATGTGCAAAGGAAGTTTTCGAAATTGCTGATCGTTGGACTCTGCATCAGGACGAACAACCAACATGACCAGAATCGTCACCAACACGGCTGTGAGCGCGACTGCGGCGATGCGTACCT
>CAZEHJ010000069.1:0-7925 GCA_964512485.1 uncultured Rhodothermales bacterium
TCGGTGTAAACCAAAACCTGGTTGCCCGTTTCTATATGGTCGACGGACTTGAGAAGGAAGCTGCAAATGCGGTTTCCCTTGAGTCCGGCACCAGAATCAGATTGGACTGGAATATTTCGTTCTAAGCGTCGCTCGTCCTCGAGCTGACCCCGTGGGGCATATTTCAGTCATACCTGTGTAACCTTATTACTTATGCCTGGCATAAGTAATACTCGTAAAAATCTGACAACCAAATCGGATTGTTATGCTTAGCCGTTCCGACGAACTCATTCTGCTGGCAGTGTGGAAGCTGAAAGACGATGCGTATGGCGCATCCGTCCTGGATTTTCTGCAACAGAACACCAACGAAGACTGGTCCATTGCCGGTGTTTATGCTCCACTCAAGAGAATGGCGGGAAAAGGGCTTCTCCTGTCTTCGACCGGACTGCCAACTCGCGAACGTGGAGGTAGAAGAAAGCGGCTCTACGAGCTAACGGCTAAAGGAGTAAACGCCCTTCAAACCTCAAGATCGGAATATGAAGCGATGTGGACGTGCCTTCCAAACTTGAAGCTGGCACCATGAGCTCTCCACCACGCTTCGCCATATGGATTCTTCGTGCCTGTGTTCATCCGGCCGATCGGGATGAAGTAATCGGCGACCTCTCCGAAATGCACACCTGCTTTCACTCTCAGCATGGCCCGAAAACGGCTGATGTCTGGTTCTGGTATCAAGTATCTGTTTCTGCTCCTCGATTCATTCTCCAATCTTTCGCCTGGAAATCCACAATGCTCAAGAATTATCTCAAACTGACCATACGCACACTCACGAAGCAGAAAATGCAGGGCGTAATAAATATTGCGGGTCTGACAATTGGAATCGCACTCTGCCTCCTCATCATGCTTTTTGTTCGCGATGAGATGACCTACGATCAATTTCACGCAGGTCATGAAAATATCTACCAGATGCAGGATTTCCGGTATCAGCCGGATGGATCGACGAACGGCGGAAACTCGAACGGAGCCCTTCCGCTGGGTCAGACCATTTCCGACGAACTGGGGGCCGTAGAGGACTTTACCCGAATATGGTCAGACGACTATTACGTTCGAACCGGTACCGATGTATTCCGCGAGGAGACCCTGTTTGTCGACCCCGCGTTCCTGGACATTTTCTCATTTCCGCTCATCGCCGGCGATGCCGAAACCGCGTTATCATCTCTGTCCAATGTCGTATTGACCGAATCCGCCGCACTTCGCCTTTTTGGAAAAAGTAATGCCGTTGGTGAGACGCTCGAAATCCGGGTCGGGACTGACTATCAGGTGGTCGACGTCGCGGCTGTCGCTGTCGATCCTCCGGGTAACAGCACATTGCAGTTCGCCATCCTGGCACCAATCGAAACCTGGATACCGATTCAATTTCCGCAAGCTGTCGGCCAATTCGGATGGTCACTCGTGAAAACATTCGTTCAGCTGCGCAGCGATGTGAACATGGCGGATCTCAATGAATCGTTCGACGCGCTTTATGCATCCAAAAACGGAGACTACCTCGAGACCCTCCGCGAGCGGGCTGAATACCCCGACGGATTTCAGCCGGCCACATATCGGGCGGTGCCCCTCACCGATGTCTATCTCACGAGATACAGCGATCCCTCCTATTCGTACATCCTCTCAGCTATCGGTTTGGCCATTCTTCTCATCGCTTGTATCAACTTCATGACGCTTGCGATCGGGAGAAGCTTGTCTCGAAGCAAGGAAGTCGGTATCAGAAAATCTGTAGGAGCGCTCCGCGGACAATTGATCGGGCAATTCTGGGGTGAGGCTCTGTTCATGACGTTTTTGAGCACGGTTCTCGGTCTGTTGCTGGCCTTTTATGCTCTACCGATTTTCAACGATATCACAGGCAAAGAACTGACGCTGAGTCTGCTGGATCACTGGTCTATTCCGCTCGGTATTCTGGGCATCATCGTGATTGCCGGCCTCATATCGGGAAGCTATCCCGCCCTGGTCCTCTCGTCGTTCCGACCGGTCGACGTCCTCAAAAACCGGTTGAGAGTATCTGGATCGAATCTGTTTACCCGAAGTCTTGTGACGCTTCAGTTCACGCTATCAGTGTGTTTGATAATCGGAACACTCGTCATGAGAAATCAGGTCGATTTTCTTCGCAATCAGGACAGGGGATTTCAAACGGATCAGATCGTAATCGTCAACCTGAACGGCCTGGATGGTAGCGAAACCAAGAGCCGATTTTCCGAGCAGTTGCGTCAGGAATCTGGCATCGCAGGAATTGCTCTTGCTTCCAGCTCTCTCGGCTACCGCGGATCGAATGGATATGCCGTCACACACGAAGGTTCAAAAGTTAATATTGATGTCCTTCGGATCGATCATTCTTTCCTCGACGTCATGGATATTTCAATGGACTCGGGAAGGTCGTTCGACGCCGAACGCCCTGCGGATTCTTCGGGTGTAGCACTCGTCAATCAGGCATTCGTCAATCGCTTCGCAATGAGCGATCCGATCGGCGACGTACTGCCCGGACTCCCTCCTGAAGAGGCACCGACCGTGATTGGTGTCACTCCTGACTTCAAGTACCAATCCCTGTATCAGAACGTCGGCCCGCTTATGATCACCATGGAAGAGTTCCAGGACTATCGATACATGTACGTGCGCCTGGGGCCCGGAAACATGGAAGGATCGATCGCTAAACTGGATAATGCCTGGAAGGCTGTCACAGCGGATGTCCCATTTCAGTTCGAGTTTCTTGACGACCGAATGGCGCGGGTGTATGCGCGTGATCTGCGTTGGGCCAGAATCATCAATATTGCTTCAGGATTTGCCATTTTCCTGGCTCTTCTCGGTCTTCTCGGTCTCACATCGCTTTCTGTTCAGAGCAGAACCAAAGAAATTGGTATTCGAAAGGTACTCGGTGCCTCGACGAACGGAATTATCGGACTGATCACGAAGGATTTTGCACTTACTATTCTTATAGGAGCCGCGCTGGCAGTTCCTCTGGCCTACATATTCACTGATCGCTGGCTTTCAGGATTCGCTTTTCAAACCGAGGTTGGTCCGCTTGTATATCTGTTGGGAATCGGAATTGTGCTGGCTTCCGCCTTGCTCACAATCGTGGCTCAGTCGTTTCGCGGGGTCCGTGCCGATGCGGTCGATTCCCTTCGGTCCGAATGAAAGGATAGAAAATGAGCTCTGAATGAGGTACACTTTCCGGGAGCATCACTCACTTCCGGAATAAGATGAACCGCCACTTCAGTCGCGCCTTTCTTCCCATCCTCTTCTTCTCCTTTCTGGCTGGCACCCGTGTGAGTTCGGCCCAGGACAGTGTCCGCCTGCAGGCGGGAATGGTGATTGATCATTCGGTAGTAGTGGAACCTGGACACTACTTCATTCCTGCTGACAGCACGGGCGCTATCCATATCCGGGGAAGCGATATAGTTATCGACTTTTCGGGCGCCGTCCTTGACGGCGCCCGAACCTCTCAGATGCCCGATGAGTTTTCCGGCACGGGAATCCGCGTCGAAGGTGGATCGAATATCACGATCAAGAACGCCGTGGTGAAGGGCTACAAGGTCGGACTTCACGCCACCGACAGTCCCGGCATTCACATCACGAAGAGCAACTTCAGTTACAACTGGCGCCAGCGTCTCAAGAGCGTCATCGAACGAGAGCACAACGACGACTGGATGAGCTACCACAACAACGAAAACGATGAGTGGCTCCGCTATGGCGCGGCCATCTATCTACGAAGAGCGGATGGAGCCCAGGTAGACCACATCACTGTTACCGGCGGGCAGAACGGCATCTTGCTCATGGAAGTCAATGATGGCCTGTTCTACAATAACACCATCACATACAACTCCTCTCTTGGCATCGGCATGTACAAAAGCAGTCGCAATCGATTGCTGCACAACATACTAGACTGGAACGTTCGTGGATACAGTCACGGTGTTTACAACAGGGGGCAGGATTCGGCAGCCATTCTCGTCTACGAACAATCCAACGAGAATGTGATCGCCTACAACTCCGCGACACACTCAGGGGATGGCCTGTTTCTGTGGGCAGGGCAGACGACCATGGATACGGGCGAAGGCGGATGCAACGACAACGTCATCTACGCGAATGACTTTTCATATGCCCCGACGAACGGAATTGAAGTCACCTTTTCCCGAAATCATATCGAGCGCAATCGCATGGTGGGGTGCTGGCACGGCATCTGGGGCGGATACTCATGGCAGACGAAAATCCTCGACAACTTTTTCGCTGACAACGATGAACACATAGCCATCGAACATGGTCAGGATATCGCCATCGAAGGCAACGAATTTGAAGGAGGCGATATCGGTGTATACAGCTGGGAACGGAACAGTCAACCCGCGGACTGGGGATACGCCCAACACAGAGATGTGAAAAGCCAGGACTTTCAGATCCGTGGCAACATCTTCTCGGGTGTTTCCAAACCGCTACAAATTCGGAGGACCGATTCGCTGGATATCAGCGCCAATACATTTGTCGGGATGAAGGAACTCGAAGTAGTGGACTCCGCGCCCGTCCTCATCGCCGGAAATGGATTCCCTGACTATTCGACGGGAGCTGAAATCCCCATCGGAGGTTCGGTCGGAAGCTGGAATGACAACCGCTTCGAAAAGCGTCTCGAAGCACACATGAGCGTGTCTCCGAATTTCGCTCCCCAGCCCATTGATGGAGCAATGAACGTCAGAATGGGCAATGATCGGCCACAGACTCGAGAGTATATTCTGGTCGATGAATGGGGACCCGTTGATTTTCGTTCGCCCGTTCTGTGGCCACGTTCTCCAAGAAAGCAGGTGATGCAGGAGTTCGAGATCGTCGGGCCTCAAGGCGAATGGCAATTGCTGGAGTCTACCGGAATCGACTCATTCTCTGTCGCCTCGGGCTCCGTACCCGGTCGGTTGGCTGCCTGGTTGACGCAAAATGATGTAGTAGATGTTGATATCAAGCTCGAGTACCGAGGATCTGAGGTCGTCGACCGATTTGGACGGAAAACAGCGATGGGTGAAGCGTTCAGATTTGGCTACGAGTATTTTTTTGTGCCCATCCACTGGAATGTATCGTGGTTCAATTACACCGAAGAAACTGATCCCCGCGCAAACTATTTCGAGTTTCGAGAGCTGATTGCTGGTGAACCCGTTTACTCCGAAACGACCACCGATCTTGGATATCAGTGGTATCGAAGCCCCGCTGAAGGTGTCGGAGCAGACCATTTTGCCTCCGTGTCTGTCGGGACGCTGAATGTCCCGGACGGCCTCTACCGACTTGATCTCACCAGTGACGACGGCGTCCGAGTGTGGCTCGACGGCCATGTGATACACAATGATTGGACGTACCACCCGCCAAAGTTTGAGCAAATTGAATTACAGCTTGGCGGAAACCATGAAATCAGGATCGAACAATTCGAAATCAACGGATACGCAACGATTTCGGCGTCTCTTGAGCGCTTGAATTGAGGGGGGCGCGGGGCACTCGCATGCGAGTGCCCCGCCAGCCATCGCCCAACTGCTACACTACTTCAGTACGCCTTCCTCAAAGATCAATCCTTCCGTCTCGGTGAGCATAGCGCTGATGCCCCAGCCGCCGAATCCTTCGCTCACGACGAAAACAAGCTCATTGTTACCCTCTTCCAACCAAAGTGGCACTTCGTCAAATTGCCCGATCGTGCCGAGATACCTGTAGTCCCGCGTCACATAGGTGTTGTCTCCTTTGTAAAGAAGACGCCCATTCAGATAGACCGACACGAGATCACTGTATCCAAAGCGAACAGAAGAGGAGGTGCCTTCATCTGCTCCAATGCTTAATCGGGCAAGAATACTTCTCCCCTCTTTTCCGACAGCGGCTCGAGCCAGATTGGTGATTCCCTTCTCTTCAGCCCACACTTTTTGCCACATTCTTGAGCCAAGAGCATCTCCTGTCAGGTCATCCCCTTGGGGCAACGCTGCTGAGTCGAAAGGATCCGATACCTGCCATGTCATTACCGTACCCGGCACATTCTCGTCATATTCGACGAGCGTCCCACGCAGCGTTTCTTCGCCCGTACGATAGGAGAAGTTGGCAAAGTATGCTGTGTTGAGCGCGCTGGCGTACACGCCGAATCCACCGGCGTCATCGTGGCCTTTCCTGGTGAACCTGAATTCAGGTGAATCTGAATTGATGTAGACATCGCCACCTTCGCCATCAAGCACGATTCTTACATGCATCCAGTCATCCGAGTATTCGGTGGGCGCGCTGTATCCATCTCCGTGATACAACTGCCAGCCTGAATTTCCGGCGATGACGGGAGTGTACTGGTTACCGTCAGGCATTCCCGAAAGATGAGACCTCAAGTAAAACTCTTCGTAGTTCGATCGGTCTGCAACCTGCCAGCGAACACCCTGAAATCCACGATTCGCCGCAAAAGCGATGTCAAATTCGACGGTGCCGGTCTTGAAGTCCGGACCTTCCAACCAGGCCTGTGCTCCCTGAAGACGAAGAGCCTCCTGTCCTTTATATAGAACGAGGTCGTGATCATTTCCGGTCCGCTCCCACTCCGACGATGAAAATGGAACACTGGTGGTTTGTTGCGCCCAGACCGGAAGGCCTACCAAAACCATCAGAATGCACGCGAAAAGCTTTTTCATGAGTCTTCTCAGTTAGGTTATTTAGGTGGGTTAAATAGATAAAGTGTGTGTGTACTTGAAGATGATGGTGCGCCCATCAGACAGAGGCAGGTCCGGCTCCAATCCATGACTCGTCCTCTGTGTATTCAGGCCTTCGTTGTAGACGATCCAGAGATCCTGGCCATCCGTGAAGTTGTACCTGAATCGCATATTGCCTTCCAGCACTTCCGCCACGGAGTTGTACTGGACGAACGCTGAGAGAGACATGTGATTATTCGAAGCCGCCCGGACCTTGAGTCTCAACAGGTGCGTCCGAAGATTCAGATTGCGGTCAGCGAAGTCCAGATCCGCATACTGGTACTCTCCTCCCAGTTCAAAAAAGCGCGAAGCATTCCAGGTTGGCCCGACGGTGACCTTTCGCATCGTGCCATCCCAGAAGCCACCCACCTCTACGTTGAATCCAGCTCTGAATTTTCGCGCACTGGACATTTCGTAGACGATCTGAAGATCGGTCCAGGTATATTTCCCCGGTTCAATTCTCACATCCTTTGACAGCGGGAAGCCATACTGCTGATCATAAAAGTAGAACCGAGGCTCAATATATCCGGAATCTCCACGTTTCGACGTGAATTCAACCCATGGGCCGATATAATTGCGTTCAAGCTCCCCGGTGTCGTTCCGGTACTTGCGAATAAAAACGACGCTTGGCTGATAGCTTCTCAGCCAGCTGTGATTGTCAGTCAGAATATTGTAGGCAATGACGGACGTACCGACCGTGATGTCTCTCTGATTTACCCATCCGACACCGGGATTATACTCACTGCCGACCCGACCCAACTGTATCCAATACTGAAGACCGGTGGTGGAGCGACGCTGCCAATACAGAAAGGATTGCGACGCCTCTGCTCGGAATCCTCCTGAATCCTGATCCGAAGTTTGCGACCACTTCAACGTCAGGTAATCATTACCAAACAGTTTGAACGACCCGTCCAGTCCGTACGCCGCGTTGTAAACGCCGTCCTCGCTTAATCTGGATGTCGTCAACACCCCAACGGTTGAGTATGGATTGAACACTTTTCTTCGCAGTCGAAGTACACCGAAGTTTTCCGGACCAGTGGGGCCAGATTCAGCCGTCTGGATATTGAATGCTCCAACATCCCAGGCCCCGATTCGTCCTACAAGTTTGGCACCCGCCAAAATGGGTACAGGCGTTCCGGAATTGTCCAATCCGATTCGACGCCCATGGAACAGGCGGCTGCCACGGGCCATCGAGAAGTCGAAGATTCCGGCCCTCTCCTGGAAAAACTG
>CAZEHJ010000069.1:8025-18871 GCA_964512485.1 uncultured Rhodothermales bacterium
ATGATGAGCTCATTCGTCCGGGCGATGCGGCGCCCGACCGTCAACCCTACAGTAGCTACTCCTTCAGACGGTTGGAATTGCAGATTCTTGAGAGGAATTCTCATTTCAACAGTCCAGCCTTCGGTATTTCGAACCGATGCCGCGTCCCAGTAGGTATTCCAGCTGACATTTCGGGAATGTCCTTCACCGTCATTCGTAACGGCGATCTCTCCTTTCGTCCCCGCGGGACTTACCCAGAACCAGAATGAATTCTCATTGTCGTTGAACGTATCGAGATGCAGTTGAAACATATCGTCTCCTGCGAAGACATCGCGCTGCAACGAATTCATTCTGATAAGTGACGGATCGGTTTCGTACATCGTCCCAGATGCATACAGGTATTCGTCGTCGTATGCGACCCTGATTTCAGTTCTCTGACTCGGCCGTGCGCCATACACTGGCCGAACGACCGTCAACGGAAAAGGTGCGACCGAGGACCAGCCGGATTCAGATGGCGACCCGTCTATGATGATTTCTCCCGAAAGACGACCCAGCCGAACAACCTGGGGTGATGTGTTGAATTCGGCGTCATCGTCTGCCGTTTGAGCAAAGGATTGTCCGCTCACGATGATCATCAGGCTTGCTATCAGTAAAATGATTCGATTGGTCATGTTGGATCTGTCAGCATATGAATGGTGATTAGATGCGTCCTCCAATGCATCAGCTCGCCACTGTTCGTGCAACCATGGTAGAAAACAGACGTGCACATGGGAATTCACGGGCTGTGCAAGTTTGTTCAAATCGGTTCAAGCACAGAATCGCACGCCTCCATTCCTACAAAAAGCCGATATTATCGACGTGGAATCACGTGAGATCGCATATCTGGAGCGGTGCCGACAACTGATCGAAGAAAAGCTCGATTGGGGGTCGCCCGATGGTTGGAGCACTCAGGACTTCGAGGAATTGAGTGATCTCATAACGGAAAAAACCGGACGAACACTCGGAGCCACGACTCTGAAACGGGTTTGGGGACGGGTGCGATACGATAGCAGTCCAAGCCAGCACACCCTGGACACCCTGGCTCAATACGTTGATGCTGTTTCATGGAGGTCGTTCAAGTCCAACTCTCCATATTTGCAAGAATCCGTTCCCGTTCTTTCGACGGACTCTGCGAATGATGCCTCGGACGAGAGAGAATCATCTCCGCGACTATGGGGTGGAATCGCGGCTCTGATGCTGGCCATCGTGTTCGTCGTCAGCTTTTATTATGACGGGAATCCAGTCATCGCTGAATCGACACTGGCTAACGTTCAGTTCTCCAGTCGAGCAGTATCAACCGGTCTGCCGAATTCGGTTGTATTTACCTATCAACTGGCCGGAGTCGACGCCGACAGCTTTTTTATTCAGCAGTCATGGGATGCACGCCTACGGGATCGAATTTCGAACGAGAACACGGAATTCACATCCATCTACTACTATCCGGGGCACTTCTGGGCAAAGCTCATTGCCAACGATACCGTGGTGCGGGAATTTCCGCTGATAGTACCTACAGATGGCTGGCTCGGCTTGATAGACCGGGAAGGACCCATTCCTATATATCTTGATCTGGAAGATGCGGGCAAACTGAGAGTGTCTGAGGACTGGATCCAGAGTAATGAACCTGACCTCGGTTCAGGCGCTCATAGATTGAACTATTTCAACGTGGGCAGCTTCGAACCTCTCGGAAGCGCGTCGGTTGTTTTTCGAAGCGAGATCAAGGTCGAGGTAGACCCGGGGTATTCGGTTTGCAGGCAATCCGTACTCGTAATGATCGGACAACACGGTCGCATTTCGATCCCTTTCAGCATTCCCGGATGTGTAGCCGAACTTTATGTGGTAGCGGGTGACAAAGAAGTATCCGGAAGAACGAACGACCTCAGCAGCCTCGGTACCGACCTTGCTGACTGGACACCCGTGACGATAGGCGTAAAAGACAGGATCGTGTTTGTGGAGATCGACGGCGAATTGGTCTACCAAGTCCCGTTTTCAGAGGAAATCGGTGATATCGTAGGGTTGAGATATCTATTCCGCGGTCACGGGCAAGTCAGGAACGTTTCCCTGTCTGATGGCACCGGAAATGTGGCACTGGACAGCTTCCAGGACTGACATCCCTCTACAGGCGCTCGAGCAGGGCACTACTACAGAGTTGGTACGCCCGTATCGCGGATCCTGTCAGTCGCGGCCACTAATTCCTTGGTTATCCCCGGTTCATGAGAAGAATGTCCGGCATCAGGTACAATTACAAGGGTTGACTCTGGCCAGCGTTCATGCAGATCGACGGCGCTCGCCACGGGACATACGATGTCATATCGGCCGTGAACCATGAAGGTCGGAATGTGCCGGACCGTATCCACCCGGCGCAGCAACAGGTCATCCGGGTCGAGCCGGACATTGCGAAAATAGTGGGCTTCGAGTCTCGCAGTACACCAGGCCTTGTCGAGGTCGTGAAAGAAGGCTTCAAATTCAGGATTCGGCAATAATGTACAGGACGCACCTTCGTACACCGACCACACCTTGGCAGCCTGCCTGGCTTCGTCCCGGTCGTCGCTGTGGAATTTCTTCCAGTACCCTTCCAACAAATCGTCTCTGTCTTCAACTGGAAGGTGTTCCGCAAACACTTTCCAGCGTTCTGGCTGCACCAATCGCATCCCATAGAGCCACCACTGAATCTCCTCATCCCTCAAAAGCCAAATGCCACGAATGGTCAACGTTCTGCAGGAGGAGGGACACTCCTGAGCATAAAAAAGTGACAGTGTGCTTCCCCAGGAGCCTCCGAAAACGTGCCATGTTTCTATTCCACGCTCTTCACGCAATTGTTCGATATCACGGACGAGGTCTTCGATCGAGTTGTTTTTCGTCTCTCCCTGCGGCGTCGATCGCACCGTGCCTCTCTGATCGAAAAGGATGATCCGAAAGTGGGCGGGATCAAAAAAGCGCCGGTCGGTCGAGGTCGCGCCCGCGCCGGGCCCCCCGTGAATAAAGACGACTGGCTCGCCGTCCGGTTTGCCGCACTCTTCCCAGTAAATGGTGTGGATGTCATCAACTGGCATCATGCCGCTTACGTACGGCTCGATATCCGGATAAAAGTGTTCGTTGGCCATGAGGTGCTTCTCTGATGTTGAGTCCGGAGAGGAAGAAACGACGACTCGTGTAGGATTGCAACGAGGAAATACCCTACATCATTTGTCCCCTCGGGTGATAGTTTGATTGTGATACTCCCTTGTGCCCAACACAGACTGGACCATTAAACAATTTCGGGTCAGATGTCCGAATTCTCCGTCTACCTTCGGCTTGGATTTGATCATATTTCGGATCTCGCCGGATACGATCACATCTTGTTTGTAATTGCTCTGGCTGCTGTTTACTCGCTCAGGGCGTGGCGCTCCATGCTGGTTCTTGTGACCGCATTTACGATCGGCCATTCTCTGACTCTGGGGCTTGCGACCATGGGGTGGCTGAATGTGGATGCAGCCCTCATAGAAAAACTGATCCCCGTTACCATCTTTATTACCGCCAGCATAAATGTGGCAGAGCGTTTTGCGATCGATCCAGGTGAAGCATTACAGCGAGATTGGCGAATGAAATATATTCTGGCTCTTGGCTTCGGATTGATTCACGGCCTGGGCTTTTCGAGCTACCTCAGAGCCGTCCTTGGCCGAGAGGAAAGCATTGTGTTGCCGCTCTTTTCATTCAATGTTGGTTTAGAGTTGGGCCAACTTGTTATACTTGTCATTACATTAATAGCGTCCGGCCTTGTCGTCAAGCTTATAAACATGGTTTTAAGCCGATATGAAAAGAATACGGACAATACCCAGCGCAACTGGGCGGCACTGCTTTCCGTAGTAATCGCCGTAGTTTCCCTTACCATGATCTGGTCTTGACCTGGTTTTTTTCAATCAAGGTCAGGACGCCCGAGAGGTGGCCGACATTTTGTTCATAAAAAATGCCTGCTGCCATGAAAAAATCTACTTACTGTCTGATTCTTGCGACTCTTTTTGTCGCAGGAATACTTCTTTCCGATGCCAACGCTCAGAACTGGCGTAACATCGATGGCGACATCAAGGCCAAAAACCATTCGATGTTCAGAAGCATCGAGGACTGGCCGGACCCCACCGAATACCGAAATGCCGCAGGTGCGCCGGGCAACAAGTACTGGCAACAACGGGCAGACTATGTGATTGAGGCATCACTGGATACTGTCCGACACGCGATAACCGGATCAGAGCGCATTACCTACCACAACAATTCGCCGGACGATCTGGGCTTTCTCTGGGTTCAGTTGGATCAGAATGTCCGTTCGCGCGAACACAGCCGTTCCTACCAGACAGCAGGTGCACTGCCGGAACGAATCAGCCCTCAATTTCGCCAGTTTGTTGGCGTGGAGCAATTCGACGGCGGATACGACATCCCCCGGGTTCAGTTGGTATCTGAGAATGGGGCTCTCGTGGATGCCGAGTACAGGATTCGCAACACCATCATGCGTGTCGATCTACCTGAACCATTGGCATCAGGCTCGAGCATGTCATTTGAAATTGATTGGTCCTATCCGATTCCCGACAACGGTCGCGGCGCCAAAGAGCTGGTCAACGACGGCTGGCTGTATGAAATGGCACAGTGGTTTCCTCGCATGTCAGTCTACGACGATGTGAATGGTTGGCAGACCGAGCAATTTTTCGGCCGCGGAGAATTCTACTTGAACTTCGGCGACTATGATGTATCTCTGACTGTTCCATGGAATCACATCGTTGAAGCCACCGGCGAGCTTCAGAATGACTCGGAGGTACTTACCCGCGAGCAGCGAGACAGATTGGAACGCGCTTACCAGAGCGAAGAGCCCACATTTATCGTGGCCCCGGAAGAGGTTCTTTCACCAGAGAGCCGGCCCGTTCACAGCGGAGACCTGACATGGCGCTTCATCGCGAAAGACGTCAGAGACTTCGCTTGGGTCTCCTCGAAAACGTATGTCTGGGATGCCGCCGGATATGATTACGAGGACGGTGGCGAAATCGTCAAAGTCCACTCGCTGTATCCGACGGATGCCATTCCGCTCTGGGACAAGGCTTCAACACGCGCCACTGTGGTGACTCTGCAGTCCTATGGAGACATGTCTCTCAGGTATCCTTATCCGAAAGCCTCTAACATTCACGGCCCGGTTTTCGGAATGGAGTATCCAATGATCGCATTTTGTGGTGCACGGCCAGCTCCTGACGGATCCTATTCCGAAGGTCTTGAACGCGCGTTGATCGGTGTGACGATTCATGAAGTTGGGCACAACTGGGTTCCGATGATCATTGCGTCAGATGAGCGAAAATGGACCTGGATGGACGAAGGACTGAATACATTCCTCCAGTATTACGGCGAACAACTATACGCACAGAAGTTTAACGGCACCGATATCTGGACACAGACCACCGATGGTACTTTCCAGTCCCGCCGAGGACCAGCACCTTTGATTGTCCCCTACATGAAGGACCCGAATCAGGTCCCAATCATGACCGAATCCGACGTGATCCAGAATAACTTTGGCAACAACGGATACGCCAAACCCGCAGCAGGCCTGTACATGCTTCGCGAGCATATCCTGGGACCGGAGCTGTTCGACGACGCTTTCCGAGAGTATTCCGAACGATGGGCGTTCAAGCATCCTCAACCAGCCGACTTTTTCCGGACCATGGAGGAAGCTTCAGGAGAAAACCTCAATTGGTTCTGGAGGAGCTGGTTCTATTCGACGTATGCCAACGATCAAGCCCTGGCGGCTGTGACCGAACAATCGGCAGACTCTCTGCTCGGGCACTCCAACAACGGCGCATACTATTATCGAATCAAAGTCGACAACGAAGGCCAGCAGATCATGCCAATCGACCTGAAAATCACCTATGATGATGGTACAGATGAGTTCATGGCGATACCTGCCGATGTCTGGCGAAACAATGAACTGACCTTTACCAAGGGCTTCTTCTCCGACAAGAAGGTCTTGAAAGTTGAACTCGACCCTTATCAGGCGTACGCCGATATCGATCCATCTGACAACGAATGGATCGCTCCAGAGGTTGAATCTGAGCAGGAAGAAACCGGCGGGGGGCATTAATTGTAACGGCCGGGGCGGCATGATGATTTGTGTAAATGCCGTCCTGGCTTTTTACTTGCTATGACAATACTCTGGGCCATACTACTGACCTTGCTGTTCACTCCGCCCCGGGACGCAGAACACAAGTTTCATGTCAGTTACAATCGTGTGGCTGTCGAAGACAACATTGTTGTTGCTCGCCTGCGCTTTTTCAAGGACGACCTTGGTGTGGCACTGGCGGAATTGTCTGGCTCGGAAAGCCTTCTCATTGATGCCACCCCGATTACGGACTCCCTCTTTCAGGCCTACATCGCATCGCATTTCATACTGGAAAGCGGCGAACAGCGACTTACGGGAGGTATTACCGCGAGCGGCGAGGAAGTCCTCGGCAAAGAAATGATGTGGTGGTATCTGGTTGAATACCAAGCACCTGAGACCATATCGAGCCTTCGCCTGACCAACACCCTCCTGCTCGATTCATTTGACGACCAGAAAAACATCCTGCAACTCCAACACTTCCCGTCCGAGGACAGATGGTCCTATTACTTCCTGGAAGACGATCGGGAATTCTACGTCGAATTCGGATCCTGACAGGACATAATAGGTCTGTTACAACCGACATCAAGAAGGCGGGGTACGAAACAGATAGGCGCAATCTGCGAAACGATCAGCCGTTCCAATTACAATCAAGCGGTCTCCACTTTGTACCCGAAAGCTTCCTGCAGGACTGGAAATCTTCCTTCCTTCCCGGATGGTCACCAACACCGTAAGTCCGTGATCCCGGCGCAAGGCCAATTCCTCAAGCGTCTTCCCTTCGGCGGGCGCTCCTGATCGAACTGCCACGGCCCTGGTGTGGAGACCATCTTCATCCAGTCCCTGCAACACCATGAGATGAGCCTCCTGAATACTGCCCCGCATGATGCCATAATCCTCAGATCTCAGAATCTGAACCTGTCTTTCGATCTCATCGGGTGGAATCATGTATGCACCCAGTACATGTGAAAAAATGCGAACCGTGGTTTCCATTTCTTCGGGAATTACGATATCCGCCCCCTCCCCGTGCAAGGACTGCGTGTTTTCCAGGTATCGCGTTCTCGCCACGATCTGAAGGGTTGGGTTCAGATATCTTGCCTGAGCAATGATCCGAGGTTCAATCGCAGGGTCATTGATCACGAGAAGCAGCACTTTCGCTGTCTTGATGCCGGCTTCCGCCATGATGTGGGGTCGCGAGGCGTCACCAAATACTGTCCTTATTCCCAGTTGCTGCATTTCTTTGACCATCGCTGCATTCATATCCACCACAATGAACGGAATACCTCGATCCTGAAGCACAGTAACCAGACGACGGCCGGCCGGTCCGTATCCCACGATGATTACATGATCCTCGACATGATCTGTCACGTCGTCAGATGAATCAGCGAAAAGTGAGTCTATTTCCCCGGGCGGCACACGTGATATCAGCTTCCCAAAACGCCGGGCAACCTGAACCTGAAATGGTGTCAGGAGCATCAACAAAACCGTGGCAGCCAAAAACACCTGGACGCCCGTTTCACCAAGGCCAGCCGGAGTAAGTCCCACGGAACGACCGGCGCGTTCAAGAACGAACGAAAACTCGCCGATCTGGGCCAATCCCAATCCCGCCGCCGCCGCGATTCGAACCGGGTAACGCAGAACCAGAATGCTTCCGGAAGCCGTCAATACTTTGATCAAAACAACCGCTATGGATACCAGGATCACCAGGCCCAGGTTGTCGAATAAAAAAGAAGCATCCAGCAGCATTCCAACCGATGCAAAAAAGACAGCGCTGAAAATGGTGCGCAACGGAAGAATTTCACTGAGTGCGTGATGACTGTATTTGCTTTCGCTGACGACAAGCCCTGCAATGAATCCGCCGAGAGCCAGGCTCACACCTGCAAAACTTGATGCTGCTGCAGTCCCGAGGCAAATCGCCACTACGGTCAGAAGAAACAGCTCCGGTCTTCCGGTCTGTGCAACCTTTTCCAGTATCCACGGCACAACCCGACGGGCAAGAAACAGCACACTTGCAATCAACAAAGTTGCCTTTCCAAGGACCGCCAGCACCTCGACCACTGTCGCACCTTCTCCTGCAAGCAACGGTACCAACAACACCATGATCACGATTGCCAGGTCCTGAAAGATCAGAATCGCAAGTGACAGTCTTCCTTCAGGGGTGCCGGATTCTCCCCGCTGCGCGAGAAGTCCGAGAACGATGGCCGTAGAACTGAGCGCCACCAGACAACCGGTATAGATTCCGATTTTCCAGGAAACGCCAAATGTGAGAAGCACTCCGAGAACGATCGCGATACTCAGCGTCACTTGAAGCCCTCCCCCGATAAAAATGGCGCGTCGAAGTCGGGAAAGCTTGTCCAGGCTGAGCTCCAACCCGATGGTAAACAGCAACAGGATGACTCCGACTTCTGCCAGGATGTCTACGAGCTCCTGATCGTAAACCAGACCCAATGCATTGGGGCCGATAATGACACCGGCAATCAAGAAGCCGGCAATCGGGACGAGGCGAAGGCGATAACACACGTAGGCTATCGCGACGCTCACTACGAACAACGCTACGATTTCATTCAGGAATGGGAGGGTTACCGCAAACATTTCAGGCATCAGTATCCGTTTTCTTCAATCTACCACTGCGGGTGCAGGAAATCAGTGACGCTCAATCACTCATCTGGAAGAAAGCTTTTCACCTGGACGAAAGGCCTTCATCTGGAAAAATGAGGTTTGTCCTGAAAACGTCAGTTCAGGGAGGAGTCGTTTCCATTGAAACCTTTTCCCTACAAATACGATAATATGGTTTTTGACTTCAGACTGAATCCCATTTACCCATGTCTTTTCGTCTTGGATCTCTTGAAGAACTTGTTTTGCTGGCTGTTGGAAGCCTTGGCACCAACTCGTATGCCGTAGCCGTCCAGCAGAGAATAGAGCAGGCTTCGTCCAGCGCTCCAACAATGGGCGCCATTTACACCTCTCTGGAACGCCTTGAAAAGAAAGGCTATCTCCAATCTGAGCTCGGAGAGGTGACGCCCCAGCCTGGCGGAAGACGAAAGCGGTTCTACAGCCTGACGGGATCGGGATCTGCAGCCCTCGTTGATTCCAGATCGACGAGGGATCGCCTGTGGGAAGGCCTGAAGCTCGACAAGGTCAGGAGGTCACCATGAGTGATACTCGCAGGGGCATTGTAGCCCGCGTGGGAGACCACATGTTGAGATTTTTTCTGGTCAGCAACCGATATGAAGAAATCGCTCCCGATCTGGATGAACTGTTTTCGGAACGACGAGCATCCAAAGAACGATTCGCTTCCTGGAAATACCTGTATGATGTCATCAGCATCGTGAGCCGCCGCTCACTTCGACAGCATCGAAGGGCATGGATTGCCGAACTTCAACCCGTTAGCCGAGGACCCATCATGCTGAAGAACTATCTACTTGTTGCCGTTCGGCATCTGAAAAAACGAAAAGGATTCACATTCATCAACGCTGCAGGTCTGGGCACTGGTCTGGCTTGCTGCCTCTTCATCCTTCTTTTTGTCCGGGATGAATTGAAATATGACCGACACATCGAAGGCTCGGGCCTGATGTTCCGTGTGACGGCTGACTACGAGGACGGCGGTCAACATTGGGCGCCCATCGGCCCGCCAATTGGACCGGCACTCGCTGCAGATTTTCCGGAAATCGAAGCAAGCACCCGATTCTTTCCTCACACTCAGGGAGTTGTCCTGAAGCGAGGTGATACGCAGTTTCATGAGATTGACGGAGGCTTCGCCGATTCCACCTTTCTGGAGTTCTTTTCATTCGAAATGATCGAGGGGATTGCAGATCAGGCTTTGACGAATCCGGAAACGATTGTCCTTTCAGAATCCACCGCTCGAAAATATTTCGGCGACGGACCAGCGCTGGGAGAAACTCTTTCACTGGTTGGATATGAGGATGTCACTGTGAGTGGGGTCTTCAAGGATCAGCCTTCGACGACACACATCCCGGTAAATTACCTTTCGCCGATGTCGGCCTTCTACAGAAATGCAGGTGACTGGGTTGATGGGGCAACAACCTGGGCTGCATTTCACACCTATCTGAAGCTCCACAATTCTCTTTCGGCATCTTCCCTGGAATCCAAGCTTCCTGCTTTCACAGATCGACTGCTGGAAGGGCGATTCGATGATCCAGGATCCGAAGTCGTAACCTACCACCTCCAGCCACTCACGGATATCCATTTGCATTCGCATCTGGAAAAGGAATATCTGGCGAATGGTGACATCGCATACGTTTACACATTTTCCATCGTCGCTCTGTTCATCCTGCTCGTCGCTTGCGTGAACTTCGTTAATCTGGCTACAGCGAGGGCTGCAAGCCGCATGCACGAAGTTGCCGTACGAAAAACGTTCGGAGCACTTCGAAAACAACTGATTCGACAGTATCTGGGAGAGTCCATCCTGCTTTCATTTCTAGGCCTGTTGATAGCGCTGGGGATCATCTTTCTCTTCCTCCCGACCTTCAATAGCCTCACGGGCAAGGCGCTCCAAATTTCTCACGTAGTGACGTCTTCGATGGCCATCTGGTTGGTCCTCATGACCGCGTTCGCCGGTATCGTCGCGGGTATTTATCCCGCTTTTGTGTTGTCCGGATATAAACCCGCCGCGGCATTCAAAGGGGGAACTTCGCGGACTTCTGGAAGGACTCTCCTTCGCAAGGGATTGGTCGTATTTCAGTTTTCGATTTCCATTTTTCTTATTGC
>CAZEHJ010000070.1:0-5575 GCA_964512485.1 uncultured Rhodothermales bacterium
TCGAAGTCCCGTTCGAGGTGTGGGATATCACAAATGACCGGCAGCTTCACGTCTCGTTCCGAGACCGCCGTGGCGATGGGGAGTTCAATCTCATAGAAAGGGACGAGGCCAATCTAGGACGCGAGTACGTCCTGATTTCGGCCAGGCCATACGACGAATCGTCACCAGACCCTGAGATAGCGGTTGACGGCGGAGTGGTTACGCAACTGGCCTATTTCTTCTGGCCGATGCTCACTGCCGGTGGGACCTGGGACCCGTCAGATCTTCCCGAGTCAACTCTGCGACTCAATTTTCTGGATGTCCTCGCCCAGACCAGAAACACGTCACTGATCGCATCGGGCGTTCATGTGGATCAGCACACCATGGAATATTTCCCGACCGGCAACGAAGGGGAAGAATTCCAACTGGTGGCGGGAAACGACGGAGGGGTGTTCTACTCGGGTGACGGAGGCTCGAACTGGAACGGAAGATTTCGAGGCTACAACACGACCCAGTTTTACGGAGTCGACAAGAAACCCGGTGCTGACATCTATCTCGGTGGCACGCAGGACAATGGCTCATGGCGCTCTCTTGGCAGTCCTACGGCTGAATCCGCCTGGCAGAATGCAGGTGGTGGTGACGGGTTTGACGTGATCTGGCACAAACAAAATCCTTCGCAAGTCATCACGACCTCCCAGTACACCAGTATCAGGCGCTCCCTCAATGGGGGTGCCAGTTTCAGCACTTCACTGCTGGGGCTGGGCGATACTGGTCAGGACTGCGCTTGCGCACAATTCATCACCAGCCTCTCACACAATCGGTTCAATTCAAACGAGGTATATACGCTCGGCAAAACCGGTGTCTGGAAAAGCCGCAACTTTGCAGGATCCTGGGAATCGCGACCCATACCCATCGAAGATTGGGGATATAACGGAAGTGGCCGCGTTCACGTGTCAAATGCAACCGGGAGCGTGGTGTGGGCTGGCTACGAAATGGATGTTGTCGCGGGAGGAAGCGACCATGCCGGACATTTGCAGGTATCAACCGACCAGGGAGAGTCCTTTTCAGCGACGACCACTCCTGATTGGGCTCCGGGAAGAGTTTCGGGTATTTCCAGCAGCTTCGAGGACAGCGCGACCGTCTATGTCACATTCTCGTTTTTCGACAGAGCAAAACTGATCCGCAGCAGGGACATGGGCCAGACCTGGGAAGATCTGTCTGGTTTTCGCTCCGGTTCGTCGGGTGTGATCAGCGACAACGGATTCCCAGACGTACCGACCTATGATGTGATCGATTTCCCCGGGACTCCTGTACTCTGGGCGGCGACGGAAATTGGTCTCATGGAATCGTTGAATGACGGTGAAACGTGGCATGTCGCTGACAACGGCCTTCCGGCCGTGTCGATGTGGCAGATGCGTTTGATCGACGAGCAGGTGGTCGTCGCCACGCACGGACGAGGTATCTGGTCGCTGCCGCTTTCGGCGGTACCGGTTGACATCGACCTGTCAGACGACATCATTCCATCTGAATTCGCTCTGAACAGCGTTTATCCGAATCCTCTTCGCAGCACGGGCACCCTGGAATGGACTGCGGATCGCGCCGGCCGGGCCAGCATCGAGTTGTTTGATGTTCAAGGCAGAAGCGTTTCGACCGTTTTTGAGGGGTTTGTCACGGCCGGCGCACATCAACACACGCTGAACACAGAAAGCCTGGCTTCTGGTGTCTACTTCGCGAAAATCGTCACCGAATCGGGTATCAGGACGCGTTCTTTCGTGCGAGCCAGATAACGCTAAATTTCTGTTTTCTGACGTATAGAACAGTGGACGACAAACCGCCTTTCTTATCGTCCTTCTGATTGAAGAGGGAGCTTCAATGCTCTCCGTGATATAAATGCGCCGATTCTGGGCTGTATTCGCTCTTTTGCTGTTCTTTGGCCTGCGCTCTCAAGCGCAGGATGTACGTGTTGTATACAACGTCGAGAGTGTATATAACGGGCAGTACACCTCACACGTCATGATTACCAACATGACGGATCACGATCTGACGGATTGGAAAATGACGTTCCTGTTTGATCAGGAAATCACCAATATTGAGCATGTCTGGTCCAATTCTGACGTTGCCGGATCGTACGAGGTAAGAGGCCAGGGATGGACGCGAACGATAAAACCCGGCGAAATCGCCTGGTTTACAATTACCGGTATCGCCTACGATCCGGAAACGCCCGAAACGCCGCGAAATTGCTTTTTTAATGATGTCGGCTGCTCGGTCGTCATCCACCCAGAGTCTCAACAAGAGTTCGCTCAGGCCCACGAAATGATTGTTTCTGCGTGGATCGAGGAGTACGATTTTACTACCTATCGCGGCTTTTTTGTTGTGCAGAACCCTACCGAGTACGAGTTTCCTGCGCCTTGGAGGCTACAATTCTCGACTCCGTCGCAGATGATGGACATCGAAAATGTCAATTGGAGGCGATCCGGGACTGAATACGAAGTTGAGGGACATGGCGGGACCGATCTGGTGCGCGCCAATGACTTTGTTCTGATCCCCTTTCGTGGGGTGCATACAGGTCTTATTCCGCAGCTCCCTTCCAATTGCAGGCTGAACGGAACCGCCTGCTCATTTCAGCCACCGGACAGACTGGTGGATACCCCTCGGCTCGAGGTCAAAATTGTGATGGCTGAGCTTTCAGACACGGAGTGGGAGGGTTATATCAAAATTGACAACCCTACGCAGAACGAACTCCGTGGTTGGGTCCTGCGCTTTGGAACGGAAAACTTCCTCTCTGAAGCCGAAGGCATGATCGTTGAACGGGCAGAAGGCATCGTGACTATTCGCCCTGAATTTGGACGAGGTCGGATTTTACAAGAAAGTGATTATGTGTTCGCCATCCGCGGATTTTGGAGCGACAGCCTCAAGGCTCCGCAAGGCTGTACCCTCAATTCTGTGCCCTGCCGGCTCAAGTTCCAGATTCAACAGGATGTTGACGAAGATGATGATGGGGGTGGGGATTCTGGTTCGACAGGCGGTGGCGACGACACCGGAGGAACAGGAGGAGACCCCACCGTCACCTGTGACAGTCCGGGAACCGGAGTGCCACAATTGCCCGTCATCGATTTCAGATTCCTCAGACCTCTGTCGCCTTATGTTGGGTTCATTGATATGACCAACACAGGGCCTGGTGTCATCAAGGGATGGGCATTGGAATTCAAGTTGGTTGACGGTATGACCGTAGACGACATTTGGCCAGCAGAGTGGGAGTTCATCGGCGGAAACTATCGTGTTACTTCCGTGGATGAAAATCACTGTATTCTTCCAGGCGAGACCAAGAGAATAAGTATTCGAGGTACCCACGATGGTAGATTTGGAGAACCCATCGGTTGTAATTTTGGCGGCAACATCTGCGTTTTCCAGAAGATCTCTTCTGTGGGTACCGAAGAGGATGATGTTTATCTCCCCGAGGACAGCGCCTCATTGCATCCCGCTTATCCCAACCCGTTCAACCCCCAGTCGCGAATTTCATTCGATGTACCGGTGACCCAGTCAGTCCGGGTTGAATTGTGGGACGCCCTTGGCAGAAAGCGACGGCTTCTCTACGACGGCTATGCGCAAGCGGGCATCTCGCACGGCGTGCAGATTGATGGATCTTCACTGGCATCGGGCATGTATTTCGTTCGCCTCGTTCCTGAAAACGGAATCGTTCAGACCCAGACGATAATTCTACAGAAGTAGCCCTTCTGGAGCTTTCGACCTGATCGAATCCGACCCGGTCTGCGTATCACCCCTCAGTTCCGTACGCCGAACTTCGTAGTTTAATTCGAAGGATCACGTATACATCTGATTAAGTCTTTTGCCGACTACCAAATCAGGGTTTTTCCCCGTATATGAATAGTGTAGATGTTGTCCCTCAGGCAGCGACACTTATATCCTTACTGCTATTCATGCGTGCTCTCTTCCTCGTCCTTGTTTTCGGCCTTACGGTTGCCCTATTCCCCTCTCGGGGATATGCGCAAGTATCAGGCTCGCATACGGTTACCATCCGAATCGATCCTATTTCAGTGATTGCTGTTTCGGGTGATCCGATGCCCCTGATGATCGACAAGGCGAGCGATGAAGACGAAGCCAGCGCAATCGATGAGTCGTCATTTTACAACCTGACGACAAACATGCCGGACGTGGAGATCTGGGCAGAGCTGGACTTTGCTATGCCGGAAGGAGTTGACCTCTGGCTGACCGCAGAATCTGCGCTCGGCGCAAGCACCGGAAAGGTTCAACTCGATGGCTCCGGTCGTGACGAGCGCTTGATCACACGAATTGATCGCGGTCTCGAAAACGGTCGGTCTCTGCGGTATGAGCTCTTCGCTGGAGCAGGGATCGGCGAAATTCCTTTTCAGAGTCGGCTGATCACACTGTCGATCAATGATCCGGCCACCGGCGCTCGGCAACAGGTCACACAGACCGTGTCGTTTGGTGTGACGCTTCCCGCAACTGCGGAAGAAACCAACTGATCGGCATCTGAGTATTTTCCCAGGAATCAGGCTGCACGCCTGAGGCCTTCGTCCACCACTTCCGCCAGTCTCGTCAGCGCCGTGCGTCTCAGTTGAGATACCCGCGCCTCAGACACACCGATGATGCTGCCTATTTCGCCGAGGGTCATATCCTCTCCGAAATAGAGTTCCAGGACAAGGCGATCTCTTTCGGCAAGCTCTTCACTTACCTCTTCGAGGTGAACACGTACGTCGTCCCATTCCATTTCGTCAAAGTGCTCGGCCCCGTGTTGATCTGCCAACACATCGATGAGCTGATGACCTTCTTCTTCATCTCCTTTCGGGTCGAACAGATACACAACACGACGTCTCAACACATCTTGCTGGATATTTCGGTAGTCCGAAACCGAGATCTCCATGGACTCGGCTATGGATGATTCATCCGGAGCCGTGCCGTGAGCCTGGGCCAGGCGGTCAAATGTCTCGCGTGCGGCAGCGACCTTCGCTCTTCTTCTCCGTGGAAGGGGATCCAGCCGACGTAGAAAGTCGATGATCCCCCCACGAATTCTGGGATAGGCGAACGTCACGAAGCGGGTTCCTGTGTCTGGTTTGAACATGTCCAGCGCCTGAAGTACTGCCATCACACCTACGTGATAGAGTTCATCGGGCCTAGCGAGATCATCGCCTGGACGGGTTATTCGGGAAATAATTGACCGGATCACGGGCTCTGTCGCAAAAACAACGTTGTCCCGATTCTCCTGAGTCTGATTTTTCTTGTAGGCCTGAGCGCATCGCTCGGCACCGTGTTTATCTGACATCGGATGACATGGTCTGGTGAGTGCGCTGCCAGACACCTTGACTGGCGGCTGCACCCATCAGATATCAAGTCATATGCCGCTAAGCCCTCTGTTTGACTTCCGCTTGTAAACGGGCATCATAAACACCGTTATTGGGTTGTTTTGGGCGTTTTTGTTCAAATAAAAGGGCGGCCCCGCAGGGGCCGCCCAACACCGGAAAAAGAAAAGTGTTATGCCAGCGAAACAGTGACGAGGCGGAGATAAAACACCTTGTCGTCGGCGCTACGATTTCCTGTTCAGCTATCTGTCGTCGGC
>CAZEHJ010000070.1:5675-18688 GCA_964512485.1 uncultured Rhodothermales bacterium
TGTCGTCGGCGCTACGATTTCCTGTTCAGCTATCTGTCGTCGGCCCTGTACCTGTTCAATGCTGCCGTTTCTTCGGCTGTGAGCGGTCCCTGTTTCGGAATGACGAGAGCTTGCCCTCGCTGAAGAACGTTCGGGTTTGGAATGGCATTTTGGTTGGCCTTCCAGATTCTTATCCAGTGACTGGAAGAACCATAGAAGGCCTCGGCCAGAATTGAAAGAGTTTCCCCGGCGGCGACGACGTGAAGCTTCTGTCCTTTCGGTTCCAGCGCGTCTGGCTGCCCTAGCTGTTCCTCGTCATTCGGCGCCTCGGCATCTGCCTGCCGAGGCGCACCGAGACTGATGGCTTTACCCAGCAAGACACCACCCGGAGAAACAATCTTGATTTCGCGAATCTTCGGAATCAGTGTGAGTTCGACCAACTCATCTTCTACTGGGTCAATCTGCACCTGCGCTGTATCGGGGCGCGTTTCATATCCGGCCGGCAGGGAAGAGCCGACTATAAATACCCGCCATTGGCCCGGCACGAGATCTGAGAAACGAGCAGTACCATCGCGGTCCGTCAGTCTTCGCATTCGTGTTTCAGAACCGCGAATCTCGACTATGAGTCCTGCAACGGCATTGGCATCCAATTCCTTGCTCAGGGCCGAATCTCGATTCTGGGACTGTCCTTCTTCTTTTGCGACCTTGACCTCAAGCCTGCCACTGCGCACGATCCCGATTACGAGTGGACCCTCGGTAGCGCTTTGTGCTGAGACAAGCATCGGAAACGTGTCCACAGGTCGGCGCTCGAAGCCGATGGACTGGCGGTCGATACTCAGGTACGCTGCCGGATTCGATCCCATATCGAATTCAAACGAGCCATCTTCCTGTGTCGCGGCCGTTTCAGTATCCAGCAAAACGACCACGTCAGACAACGGAAGCCCCGTCTCGATATCGACCACCCGCCCTTTCAACTTCGGTGCTTCGTTCCTTCCGGATCCAGGAGCGGGGACATACAGGGGAATGGAATACGTAAATCCGACTGTGCCGCTGCGAATGGAAGAATCGAAATCGGTCTGGGCCATTCTCGCCCTGAGGGTGACCTCATGCATGAATGGAAATCGGTGAACTATCCGGGCATCGGCCAACGTGAACTCCTGATTGGAAAATGTCAGATCCTTGCTCCGAAATATCCCAACGTTGACACGCGTTCTGGCTCCGGTGTCCCACCCCGCATTGAATCCCAGGGTCATCCTCTCCTGCGGAACAGGATTGTAAAAAGTTGGCCCGTCCGTATAGGACCCAGACATATTGAACGAGAATCCACCGCGGGTGGCGAAGACTGACGCACTTCCCCGTCTATTCGAATCCAGCTTCGGAGAAATCGGGTCTCGTGTTTGACCGGCTGCGAGAGTAGCGTTGAGACCGAACCGACGCCGGTTCAGGCCAATTCTTCCTTCAACACCATTTTCCTTCCTGTTCTGGCGTGAAAGAGTGTTTTCATTGAACTGGCCAACGCCGGCAACCGAAATGAATAGGCGGCTTCTGTCTCCGGAATGGATCAGCGTGAACCCTGCACGCCCCGAGCCTATGGTCTGCGTGGCAATCGATCCATCGGACAGATCGTAGTGACGACGGCGCCCCCTGGCTTGCGCCTCAACTCTCAGCCAGTCGCTCAGAGAGACAACGACTGCAGACGACGCGCCTTCGGTATTCTGGATCGACCCAAGAAAACTGTTGTCGGCCTTTTCGGCCTGAAAAGAGAATGAGGATTGGCCCCATGAAGTGTTTGCGCGCACCTGCATGGCGTCGCCTCTTTGGCCCCCAAACCACCCGATGGCATATTCTGCACGCATGAACGATGAGCCCGGTTCGGACTGGGCGGCAATGGAGATGGCTTCACCTTCTTCGAAGTCCCGTTTTACGATGGCGTTCGCCTCGATCCGAAACGAGGGGTTGACCCGGTAGTGAATGAATGCCGCAGCCTGATCACCTTTCGGAAATACTCGTCTGCTTCGCTGTGCCCAAGCGCCGGCCGAATACGACGTCCGTTGCACCTGTGCACCCGCCCCAAATCCCAGTGTGCCCGACTCAAGCAGCTCCGTCGATTCATAGGTATGGTCACCAAGCATCATCTCCCAATCAGTTGCCGTGATGCGGAAGGAGTAGCGGTCGGGAGCCGCAAAAACCGAAGTGTTTCGCACATCCGGGGTTCGAATCAAGGCTTCGTAGATGCGCCCATCCACCACCGTCTCTTCGAGAGCCAACTCGAGCTGACCCGCCTTGTCGTCTTCTTCAACGGATCCGGTCATTGACACAGTAACGGGCAGCACTCCCTCGCGACTCAGGGACGCATTGCGTTTGCCCGGGAGTACATCGGTCACAAAAGAGAGCAGGACAGGAGGTGCGTTGCCTTCTGTGCCCGTATTGATTTCTACGACGAGCGAGTGGGCTAGAACCGATGTCGCGTCATCGCCAGTTCGAACAGACACCTCCACCTCTTCACTTTCGCCCGAATTCAAGCGAACGGTTCCGCTCGATTGTGTGACGGGATACCCAAGGGAACTACGTACCTGAATGGCCCATTCCCCAGGAGCATTTCCCGCGTTCACGATCGCCAGCGCCCCGTGGATGAGCGATCCGGCTCGAACGATTTTCTGACGACGTATCCATTCTGCCCGAATCCTCAGATCCTGTCTGACCCGCACGTTCAATCGAAAAGACACATCTGGAAGATCCTCAGCGGTGACGAGAACTGAATACATTCCGGCTGGGGCGTCACCGGGCACCTGAAAGGATATGAGTTCGTGAACCGTTTGCCCTTCATCTATTTGATGGTTTGGAGAAGGGATCAAGACCGACCAACCAGTTGGCAGGGTCGGGAGCAATCTTATAGTTTTCTTTCCGCCCGAGTTGACGCTTATCGAAACGAGCCGGGTACCCACACCACCCGCGTCCACTACGATAGCCGTGCTGTCTCGTGCAACGAGCGACACGTCCTGGGCACTGGTCAGCTCGACACAGGCCGCGCACAGAAGCGATACAATCAACAGTATGCGCGGACATGGCCTCATTTGCGCCTACAGCGTCAGTTCGTATTGGCCACCAAAGACGGCGTCATCACCATTGTCCACGATCAGCAGAGCCTGGTAGGTACCGGCCTCCAGACTGGAGAGGTCAATCCTCTGACGCACTGACGTCCCCGGGTACATCCGGAATTGGACGCCCTCGAGGGGCCCATATTCCGTTCCGTCTTCCGCGAACAGTCGCATATAAACGTTCGGCCTCAGCATGGCGGTGCCAATATTATGAACGTCGGCCTGAAAAAAGGTGTTACCCTCTTCGTCTGCGAAAAGTTGGACGGCTTCAAATGCTACGTTCTGCTCGGCTTCTCCCTCAACATGAACGGCCAGCTGTACGCCATATCGGGTAACCTGCCGAAAACCAACCTGTCGTTCGGCCGCCTCTTCAGACGTGGACTCCGCCGACGAGGGATCGACGCCTTCAACCATCAACATGCTCCAGTATGACCCTGCATCGGTGCTGTCTGGCACGAACATGCTGTACGAAACGGTTACCGATCCACCCGGAGGAATCGTCATGTTCTCCGGCGAAAAACGGACCCAGGGAGCGCTTGATCGTTCGTTCGTTCCGGGATCGTCATAGGCGTTCGTGCCGTCTGCGAAAAACATGTAGTCCCGCAGATACACCTTGGCCTGCTGCGGCTCCTGTGTTTCGTTGTCGACTATAACGGAGCCGGAGATTTCTTGTCCGGACATCGCGGACAGATCATGAGCCAGTCTGCCCCGTACCGTAATCTGGGCCTGACTCGCCGGGGCAGATACAAAAAGGCCCACAACCAGAAGAACCAGAACAATGTGTCGATTGAATTTCATTTCTACTGGTCGGTTATGGTGAACGTGACCGTATGAACGTCAGCAAACTCCGTTTCGGTGTTTCCTTGTTCAATGCCGGCCTTTGCAACGTAACGAATGCGAGCCGAGCCTGATTTCTTTTTGTTGATGTTAACAATTAAATCTGTATCCATCATTCCATCAACCAGCTTGATGCTCCCGGTCGATTTTCCGTTCTTCGTTCGCCTGGCTTCAATCTCCAGATCAAACTTCTGTCCCGGACTGAAGGTTGAAACGGTGACTTTGGATCGCCGCTTTCGCTTGCCCCACATCAATCGGGTAGAGTTGTTCCGATCCTCTGCGACATCTGATGCAAGCCCTTGTGGTACCACATTGAGCTGAATAGCCGGAGAGCCGACCAGATGAAGACCCGACTGCTGAGCCTGCGCGTTCTTGCCAGTGAATGGCAGAATCATCATGATCAGCACCGTTGCCTGAATCATGCCACGGGTCAGTCTCTGGGGCAATATGTGGAAATGCGTTTTCATTGCTCTTAGCGATTGCGCGGCTGTTTGTGCACCGCGCGCGACTATTGTCAATCAAACCGTGTGCCAGCACCGAAAACGGGCCAGAAGCCCTATTGGGGCTCTTGTTCTGTTTCGCGGGCGATACACCATGGTGTGCGCCCAAAACACGTTCGATGGGCGGCTTTGCCAACAACCGATGGGAGTCGCCGGCACCGAAAGGATCCTTTTACAGGATCCATCCGGACACTTCTCGTTTTCCGGTCTTCGGATTGATGATTTCCGGCCCTGCGAGCCTGAACAGGGGACATTGGGTGCTTTTCAGTACCTCGTGGGCCGTATACGCCCGCCGAAGACCGAGGTCTTTCAGGTCTACGACGAAGCTCAGGCCTTCGTTTTCTGGTGCCCACTCCGTCAAGGAGTACAGGCTTTCATAAAGATGCATGCGATTGCCTCTCGTGCTGATTGTGATAATCGTGAGCATCAATCAGCCTTCAAGACGTATGCCAGCCAGCCATTATTCGAATCACGAGGTGTAGACAAGCACCGTTCTGGTCCCTTGTGGGCCGGTTTCTGCCCTCAATTGATTGTTAGAGCACCATCGCGCGAGACAGGCAGTTGAGTCAGAAGTGTTTCGCCTGCGCAACACCTGCGCCCCTGCTTCAAAACGAATACTCTGCCCAAGAAGCCGTGGGGGAAGACGGCATATTCCCTATTTTGAATCCTCCATTTGGAGCAGGACCATTCTCTCAACACAGTGCCCCATGCCTGAAGCCCAAACTTCTCCGAACCGCTTTGTTCTCGTAGTCGACGACAGCGAAATGAATCGCGAGCTTCTCGTAGATTATCTGGAGATGTTGGGCCATGATTCAGCATCTGTCGCGGATGGGGAGCAGGCCCTGGACAGTATTCGTCAAAACAAGCCTGATGCCGTTCTTCTGGATATGGATATGCCTGTGATGAATGGTCTGGAGGTCTTGAAACACCTCGCCGGGGATGACGAACTCAGACACATTCCCGTAATTATGATCTCCGGCCGCGACGATCAGGAAACGATTGTGTCAGCCATCGGTGAGGGTGCGATTGATTTCCTCGGAAAACCATTCAATCCCACCATCTTGAATGCCCGCCTGACATCGTCCTTTGAAAAAAAGGACCTCCAGGATCGCGAACGTGCCTTGATGGCCTCCCTTGAAAAGAGCTATGCGGACCTCAAAGCGGCGGAGTCTTCGCGCGACGCACTGACCCACATGATCGTCCATGACCTTGGCAACCCCCTGTCCGTAATAAAAATGAATACGGATCTGCTGAAAATGGGGCCGGCCATGGGGATGCCTGTCACCGAAGAAGCTCTCGACGAGCGTCTAGGGCACATTTCCACTGCCACATCTTCGATGGGAACGATGATTCAGAGCATGCTCGACGTTTCAAAAATCGAATCAGGGCAGCTGACCCCTGACATCGTATCCTTCGATCTCGTCACCTTAGTCAAAGAATTGGCAGATCAATACCACGTATCCAGCCATGAGCGCGATATCCAATTGGCGGTTGAGGGCGAAGGTGAATTGTTGGTATCGAGCGACAAAACGCTTCTCACTCGCATGCTTTCAAACTTGATATCGAACACGTACAAGTATGCCTCTGGAGCCAAACATCTCACGATTGGCGTACATCGTGATTCCGGCGGAGTCGAAATAGTTGTGGAAGACGACGGCGAAGGAATCCCGGAAGAGCTGCACAATCGCATATTCGACAAGTTCTTTCAGGTCGAGTCTAAAGGCACAGGCGTCAAGGCAGGTGTTGGACTGGGGCTCGCGTTCTGCCGCATGGCTTCGGAGGCACTGGGCGGAGCAATCCGGGCGGAAGCGGCCACTCCGCGCGGCACCCGATTTATCATTTCTCTTCCCGCGGACTAGGAAGTCCCAGAACTTTTATTCCTTGATTCCAAATTTCTTCAGCTTGGCGTAGATGTTCGAGCGCTGAAGATCTATCGATTCGCTCATTTTACTGATATTTCCATCGAACTCTGTTAGCTTTCGCCTGAGAAACGCTTCTTCAGCGGCATCCCGGAACGAGCTGATCGTGTCGTTTTGGCCCACCAGATATGCTATCGAGTCCTTCGGTGCAGAACCTGGATTCGAAAACAGGTCCACATCTTCTTCCGTAATCTCATCGGCATCACTCAGTACGATGAGTCGCTCTGTAGCGTTGTGTAATTCCCTCACATTTCCGCGCCAGGGATACGTAGCGAGCAGGGCCAGGGCCTTTTTCGAAAAATGCTTCTCGGGCCGGGCGTTTCGCACGCTCAGCTTTTCGCAGAAATAGTTTGCCAGAACAGGAATGTCGTCGGTCCGCTCTCTCAGCGGCGGTGACTCGATTCGGATCACCGCCAGGCGGTGAAACAGATCATCTCTGAATTCCCCATTCTCTATCGCCGTTTCAAGATCTTTATTCGTGGCGCTTACCACTCGGACATCGATGGATATATCGCTGTCTCCACCCACTCGCCGAACCCTGCTTTCCTGAAGTACACGGAGCACTTTCGCCTGAGCCGTGGTGCTCATGTCTCCAATTTCGTCCAGAAACAGCGTTCCGCCGTCAGCCTGTTCGAAGGATCCTATATGCTGCTTGTGCGCGCCCGTGAAAGAGCCTTTTTCATGGCCGAACAATTCGCTCTCGATCAGCTCGCCCGGAATCGCAGCACAGTTCACTGCCACGAACGGCCCTTCGCGGCGATCGGACAACTGGTGCACCCATTGCGCTATCAATTCTTTGCCCGAGCCTGCTTCGCCCGTTACCAGGACGCGCGCCTCACTGGGCGCAGCTTTTTCCAGTAGCTTGTTGATACGCTGCATGGCTTTGCTTTCACCCAGAAGCGGCGCAATATCGGAGTCAATTTTTTCGAGCCGCGCCTTCATCCGAGTATGCTCTTTTTTCAGCTCTTTGGTGTCCAGAGCATTTCGCACGGCAACCAGAAAGTGCTGCAGGTTCGGCGGTTTGGATACGAAATCGTATGCACCCACCCGGATCGCCTCAACGGCCGTCTCAATTGTGGCGTGAGCCGTGAGCATGATGAACGGCAGATCCGGGTATTTCTCCCTGGACACTCTCAGCATCTCCATTCCATCCATTTTGGGCATCTGGATGTCTGACAGTACCAGATCGTAGGACCCCGACTGAATCTTTTCGAGTCCTTCGGCGCCGTTTTCAGCCTCTTCAACCTCATAGCCCTGCATTGTCATCAGGTCTTTCAGGGTTCTCCTGATTCCGGCTTCATCGTCTACAATTAACAGGCGCGGCATATTGGGGGGGGGTGATCGAATGGATCTCGCCCAATATAGCACCCTCTGCCTTCGTGCAAAACGTTACCGTTGGAT
Source organism: uncultured Rhodothermales bacterium (assembly GCA_964512485.1). Taxonomy (GTDB): domain Bacteria; phylum Bacteroidota; class Rhodothermia; order Rhodothermales; family UBA10348; genus CAZEHJ01. Next base: position 13,410 of record CAZEHJ010000070.1, read on the forward strand.
GCGTTTGCCTTATTATTGGAGCAAGAATGCGTATTCAGCACGTCAACATATTTCTTCTCTGGATTCTTGTGTTGGGATTGTCGTCCAGCCAGATTGCTGAAGCACGGCAACAGGGTTATCCGGTTGTCTCACGCTATCGGCCCTCCGAGTACAACCACAATCCCCGAAACCTGGATGTGGCGATCTCAAAGGAGGGTATTCTGTACGTAGCCAATCAGGACGGTCTTCTGGAGTTTGACGGAGACACATGGCGCCTGATTTCTCTTCCGGACCGCAGAACGGCAGCTCAACTTTCCTTCGATGAGGACGGAGCCATATTGATCGGGGCAAACGGAGACGTCGGCACCCTTGTCGCCGACTCCCTCTACCTCCCGACGTTTCGTTCGTTTTTAGATGACGGCGAAATAGAAGCCGGAAGTTTTGAGCAGATCACCCAGATCCTACATGCCGATTCCGGTACCTACTTCATCAGTGCGGGTAGAATATTTCTCGAGACCGACGGCACGGTTCAGGCCCTCATACCGGATGCCCCAATACAGTATGCATTTGTAAACGAGGGAAATGTCTTTGTCAGCCTTTGGGGTCGAGGGCTCACCAGAATCAATCAGGGTGGTTTTGAAGCCGTTCCGGCGGGGGCTCCATTTGCTCGCGATGAGCTCGTCCATTCATCCGCATTGAGCGATTCTTCTTCTTTGCTAATTACGGCCTCGGGCAGATTCCTGACCTTCGCCGATCAAGAACTTGCACCCTGGGACTCGACCGCTACGGCCGCTCTTCAGGGAAAAACAGTGCTTTCTTCCAAATTGTTGTCCAACGGCGCTCTCGCGCTCGGCCTCAAGCAGGATGGCCTCGCGTTGTTCAGTCCGCCGGACAACTCGGTTGTCTTTTTCGATTATCGTGACGGCCTTCCGTCGGGTGCGATAAACGGGGTTACTGAAGATGAGCGCGGGCGGGTCTGGCTGGCGACCGATGACGGTATTGTTCGTGTGGACCTGAACAGTCCTGTCTCCAAGCCGCCCGACCTGGCTGGTATTTTCGGCCCTGCCCGTGCGGTTGTCTATTCCGGAGGCGGACTCTTTGTAGGGACCGATCAAGGGTTGTTCAAGGCAAACAGCGATTCCTCACTGCCGCGAGAATTCGAATCTGTACCGGGAATGGAGTTTCCTGTCCGTTCTCTTCTCGCCGCTCGCAGCGACCTGCTTGCTGTGAGTGACAATGAAATCATTGTTCTTCCTTTCAACAATTCTCTTCTGGAGTATCGTCTCGAAATAGGCTCACCCGTTCAGACGATGGCATTATCCGATTTCGATTCGGAGGTGGTTTATGTTGGGCACGAAGGGGGGCTCTCTCGCGTGTCTATTGACTCAACTACATCACGATGGGTTGTTTCGGGTCAAGTGCTCAATTCTTCTCTGCAGCCGCACTCGATCACCGAGCAGTCGAGCGGTGAAATATGGGCCGGAATCGCGCCGAGTGGGCTCGCAAAAATTTCTTGGGCCAGGTCAGACTCGACTGCCGATTCCATACTGCTCTATGATCAGAGAAACGGACTTCCGATGAGTCGCTCAACACCCTTGATGAGCGGAAGCGATGTCGTTTCGTATTCGAACAACGGCTTTTCGTCCTTTGATGAAGCTTCCAATCGATTTTACCCGGGAAACAGCCTCGGATTGTCTGGCCAGTCCTCAATTACCGATATCCGCTTCATTCATGCGACAAAAGGGGACAGCATCTGGATCATCACCGGGGAATTCGCCGGTTTAATTCCTCCTCCCGAGAGCGCTGGTCGACGGATAGACCTCATCGAGGGAATGAACCGGTTTGCCGAATCACACGTGTATCAACTTGCCTGTGATGGACCTGCCGGGCGCGCCGGCTGCTGGTTCGCCACCGACAGAGGATTAATGCGGCTCGAGCACCTGGCCGTACCGGCTCTCGCGTCCAGCCCAACGGTATTCGTCCGAACCATTGCCTCAAGCCAGCGCCTCTTGTTCGGCGGTGGTGTTCCGGGAAGCGTCGAAGCGCCCGACTACAAGATGTTGTTCGACGAAAGCGGAATCACGTTTGACTACTCAACTCCGTTTGTTGAGGATTTCACGGATGTCAGGTATCAGTATCGACTCGTTGGCGCGGAAGAAGAGTGGTCCGCCTGGACTCGAGACACATCTGCTCGTTTTTCGGGCCTGATTGAGAACTCGTATGCGTTCGAAGTGCGCGCCATGTCCAGTTCCGGAAGGATCGGCCCAACGTCGACGGCGACTTTCACCATCAGTCCGCCCTGGTTCAGGACGCTGTGGGCCTTCAGCCTCTATGGCATTCTGTTTGCGTTTTCAGTCTTCCTTGCCGGAAAAAGCCTGTCCCGATTCCACGTCCGCCAATTGAGTGACAGTAATCAGCGCCTGGCCAAAACGCTGAAGGCGCGCACTGAAGAGGTGCAGGAGCAGAAGCGACAGCTTGAGTTGCACAACCAGGATCTAGGAAGTCGCCATCAGGAGTTATCAACCCAGCAGCGAACCCTTGAAATCCGACACGAAGAGTTGAGAAAGAACAAAGCCCGAATCGAAGAGCAAGCCGAACAGATGGCAGCCCAGAATCGGGAGTTGGAAATTCAGCGGCGCGAAGTTGACCGTCAGCGGCGGTTATTGGCCAAATCCAATGAGGCATTGGAAGAAAGCAGCGATCGGGCGTCACGATTTGCCCGCGATGCGGAAGAGGCCACCAGCGCTAAGAGTCGTTTCCTGGCTAACATGAGCCATGAAATCAGAACCCCCATGAACGCCATCATCGGTTTCACAGACCTTTTGACGAGAAAGGTCGAAGATATCGAGGTGCGCAAATATGTGGATCACATCCAGACGTCAAGCCGCTCACTCCTGACCCTGATCAACGATATTCTTGACCTGTCAAAGGTGGAGGCAGGCAAGTTGGACATCGTGTCGACTGCGATGGATTTGAGACAGGTAGTGAAGGACATGCCTTTGATGTTCGGCGAGCGCGCCGAACGAAAAGGTCTTCATTTTTCCGCTTTTGCGGACGAATCTGTCCCGGAGCGAGTCGTCATGGATGACGCACGCATCCGGCAGGTGCTGATCAATCTCATCGGAAATGCGATCAAGTTCACCGAAAAGGGAAAGGTCAGCCTTGACGTCAGGGCGGCTCAACTGGAGGAGGACGGTCCCGGGCAGATGTCGCTCATGATGCGTGTTGAAGACACGGGCGTGGGCATCAGCCCGGAGGAGCAGGAACACATTTTTGGTGCTTTCGACCAGGCTCGCGGGCAGGCCCATTCTGAATTTGGGGGTACCGGCCTGGGTCTCGCGATATCTCAGAAGCTGATCGAGCTGATGGGTGGAACGATCTATCTGGAATCAGAGCCTGGGCGAGGCTCTGTGTTCACCGTTTCGATTCCGTCGGTCGAATTTCTCAGTTCACCTGAAGAGGACGAGGCCTTTCCTGTTTCGATGGACAACATCCGCTTCTTTGGATCGTCGGTGTTGGTGGCCGACGATGTGCCGGAAAATCTGGTGCTCATGAAAGAGATGTTCCAATTGGTAGGGCTCAAGTTCATGGGCGCCAACAACGGTGACCGGGTTTTGGAGATTCTTCGTTCTACATCGATCGACCTGCTTCTTCTCGACCTGCATATGCCGGGCAAAAACGGAATCGAGGTTGTCGAACAACTGATGTCCGGAGAGACGCGGCCACCCTATCCGATCATCGCGTTTTCGGCCTCAGTAATGGGTGATGACGCCGATAAATTTCGCGAGATTACCGACGGCTTCATTGCCAAGCCGCTTACCCATGAGAAGCTCATGGAAATGTTGGCCGTGCATCTTCCGAACGAAATCGTGGCGAGCTCCCCGGTCGAGTCTTCGAAACGATCCGACTCCGGCCCGCGCCAGCCTGCTGATCCAGAATTGACAGCCCGGCTTGCCGCTGAGCACGACAGATGGAAGGATTTGCTCTATCGACAGACCGTGAATGAAATAGAGACTTTCGGCAAAGAGATGAGTGATCTGGGAGAAAAACACTCGTTCGAACCGCTCCAGGAGTGGGGGAAAGCCGTCGCTCTGGCAGCACACCATTTTGAGCTCGAAAGTCTTTTTGCCCAATTCGAACTCTATCCACTTTTTCTATCGAATGACGCGTGATTGAACGAGGCGGTCATATTCTGATTGTAGATGACACACCCAAGAACATTCAGGTTCTCGGGGGAATCCTCCGGGATGCGGGCTACGACATCAATGTGGCGACCGACGGTCGGGCCGCACTGGATTCGCTCGCACGAGTAATTCCGGACCTGGTTCTGCTCGATGTCATCATGCCCGAAATGGACGGCTTCCAAGTCTGCCGAAGGATGAAGGAAGATCCCAACCTTGCAGAAATACCGGTGATATTTCTGACCGCGAAAGTCGAGACAGACGATATTGTCCGCGGATTCGACCTGGGCGCCGTCGACTACGTGACCAAGCCATTTCGTTCTGCCGAACTTCTCAAGCGTGTCGACACGCACATGACGCTCAGCCGGCTTAGATCCGAATTGGGCGCCCGCGTCGGTGAACTCTCCTCGGCCTTGTCACAGATCGAGCAGTTGCACCGCGAGCAGGATTCTTTCCTGCGTCACGAGCTGAACAACGTAATCAATCCGATTGCCGGATATACGGACTTGCTTCGAGCCAAAATATCTGGCGATCTGGACGAAAAACAGTTGGGGTGGCTCAACTCCATCACACGCGGCGCGTCTTCGATGCAGACGATGCTCGGTGAAATGAAAAAGCTTCAGGATTTTGAGCGTGGCGAACACAAGCTCAACACGATGGCTGTCCCCATCCACGGCATTCTCTCAGATATCGTCAAGGATGTCGCGCTAATCATGGAGAACCGGGTCGACATCGAATTGTCTTCCGAGAGAGAGGATGCACGAGTGGCTGCCGACCTGTCTTTCTTGCCCGGCGTCTTCAAGAATCTTATTAAAAACGCTGCCGAACACGTTGTATCCCTGACGGATCAAGAACGAAGCGTCCGAGTGGATTCGTTGCTGAATGGCACGTCTGTTGTTATCTCGATCGCCAATGGGGGCGAGCCTATTCCCGAGGATCGGCTTGCGACCTTCTTCGAAAAGTTCAATTCCACAAAAGGCGGGTCCGGCGGGACCGGCCTTGGCACGTCATACGCTCGTCTCGTGACCCTGGCGCATGGCGGGCTGATATCTGTTCAGTCTTCACGGGTAGAAGGCACTGTTGTTCGGGTTACCCTTCCACTGGCCGACGGCTAATAAA
>CAZEHJ010000071.1:0-9701 GCA_964512485.1 uncultured Rhodothermales bacterium
AAGCACAGAGCCCTGGATCTCGCTCTTAAACAGATCGAAAAAACGTACGGAAAAGGTGCCATAATGCGCCTTGGTGATGAGCCCGCCGTGACAATGGATTCCATCTCGACGGGATCACTGCTTCTCGATTCCGCTTTAGGAATAGGCGGAGTGCCGAGAGGGCGAATTGTCGAAATATTTGGTCCTGAGTCTTCGGGAAAGACTACGTTGGCGACACACATCATTGCCGAAGCGCAAAAAGTAGGTGGATCGTGTGCATTTATCGATGCTGAACACGCCTTTGATGCCAGCTACGCGCAAAAGCTTGGCGTGGATACGGACAATTTGCTTGTCTCTCAGCCTGATACTGGAGAAGACGCTTTGAATATTTGCGACACGCTTGTGCGAAGTGCAGCTCTGGATGTAATCGTTATCGATTCAGTCGCCGCGCTTGTCCCAAGGGCGGAGATCGAAGGTGATATGGGCGATAGCCACATGGGACTTCAGGCTCGTCTTATGAGTCAGGCTCTCCGGAAGCTCACCGGTACCATCAACAGAACGAATACGGTTCTGATTTTCATCAATCAGATTCGCATGAAGATCGGAGTCATGTTCGGAAGTCCAGAGACTACCACTGGAGGCCGCGCGCTCAAGTTTTACGCATCAGTCAGGATGGACATCAGACGCATTGGAGCCATCAAGGATGGTACGGAAGTAACAGGAAACAGGACTCGCGTAAAGATTGTCAAGAACAAGGTTGCTCCACCTTTCAGGCAGGCAGAATTCGATATCATCTATGGCGAGGGAATTTCCTCACTTGGTGAGTTGATTGACGTTGGTGTTGAACATGAGGTCATCAACAAGTCAGGATCCTGGTTCTCTTACGGAGATATCAAAATCGGGCAGGGCAGAGATGCGACAAAAGCCTGGCTGGCAGACAACGACTCCCTGCGGGAAGAGATTATGGACCGGGTAAAAGAAATCCTGGGACTGATTCCAGAAGCGGAGCCTACAAATGGAGTTGCTGCTGAACACGCTGAAGTCTAGGATCATTCAGGGAGCAGTATTGCTGCTTCTTCTGATTCCCCAAGACTCAAAAGCACAGGAAACTACGGGTAGTCGGGAAGATGGGAGAGCGTTGGCCACAACGCTCTCCCATATCCAGTTACGGGCGACTTTGCTGGATACTGGAGTTTTCGGAAGGGAAGTAGACCTGTTTTCTACCATCTACACCAACGATTCGCCTCTGATGTCCGGATGGATGAGAGCTGTCGACACTTCGGCCTATCCGATAATGTTCGGAGCTCCTCCAGCTTATTTTCTAACGGCAGCTCTACGTGACGATGTTCAACTGCGAGATGCTACTGCTTTTGCACTTGCCTGGATCGGGACTGCCGGCTCGGCTCTCGTATTGAAGAAGGTTGTCAAAAAGCCTCGACCATATGTCGTAGAACCAGGGGTGACGCGTAAGCTTCATTATGCGTCAGATACCTCTCTGGGAGATTATTCCTCTATGCCATCCGGTCATGCGGCTCTCTCCGCAGTAATCGCGACCTTCGCCTCTCTGGAGTTCCCCAAATGGTACGTCGTGGCCCCCGCAACCGTGTGGTCGGTCTCTAGCTCCACATCGAGGATATGGCACGGCGTCCATTATCCGTCTGATGTGTTGGCGGGTACAATTCTCGGAGCTGCAGCGGCTGTCACCGTCCATTCTCTCAAGTAGGTTAAAGCGACGCTAGTAACAAGAGGACAGGCTTTCGCGTACGTAGGTCCACAATCATCTTTGCCGCCCATGCTCCTCCGTTTCTCCCTCTTTGTCGTACTTCTCCTTTCTGGTTCCTTGACCGATGTATCGGCCCAGATCAGACTCAGCGGTCGGGTTGTGGACGCCGTTTCCGGTGAGAGTCTTCCCGGAGCTTCGCTGCACATTGAAGGCACCTACACCGGAACGATTACCAATAATCTGGGACAATTCGAACTGATTGTACCTGACGAATCTGTGGCTATCGTCGTCCGATACATCGGATACAAATCGGCTCGAGTTGGATTGAGTTCGGACACATCAGAAGCGCTGTTGATTCGTCTAGAGCGCACCACTATTGACCTGCCTGAGATCACTATTACGGGCGAGGATCCGGCAATCGGGATCATGCGTCGCGTCATTGAGGAGAAGCACAAATGGCGAGCAGAATTACAGACCTATGTCGTCAACGCGTATAACCGCTTCAGGATGGAAAACGACACCGGAATCGTCTCCATCTGGGAAAGCAGCACCCGTGCCTTCTGGGACCGAGAACGTGGAGTGAGAGAGGTATCGCTCTGGCAGCAAAGGACAAAAAACTCCGAGTTCGATGACGTAATGCCTGCTGCTCTGTTCGTGCTCAACCTTTACGATGACGACGTGGAGGTAGCAGGACACCGGCTTATGGGGGTCACGCATCCCAATGCTCTGAAACACTACCGATTCAAATTGGAGTCTATTCAGGCCCGCGATGAAAAGGAAGTCTACATCATTGATGTCGCCCCAAGAAGCAGGACAGCTGCAGGATTTGTAGGAAAACTCTCTGTGCTCGACGGCGACTATGCTCTTCTTTCTGCCGATCTCAGGCCGGGAGAATCGTTTCTGTTTCCGCCTCCCATTCAGGAAATAGCCGTTCATTATCGGCAGCAATTTTCGCCGTTTGGAGGATCTACGTGGCTACCAATCGACCTGCAGACCGAGATGGACGTAAAAGTTGGACTGGCGGGGATACTGGAGTTTCCAACATTTCGCATCCGCCAGTTGTCTCGGCTTTCAGATTTTGAAATCAATGTCCCGCTTCCGGATTCTTTGTACGAATCCGATGACATGATCGTGGTGGATTCGAGTATTGTCGCCATCGAAACCCGTCCTCCTGAGCTGGTTGGAGTCCCTCTCACGGTCGAGGAAGAATTGGCTTATGCCACTATAGACTCTTCCTTTACTGTTGAAAAAGCATTCAAACCAACCGGAGCTCTGTCAAGATTCGTTGATGTCGAAGACGACAATGGAGACGGATCTTCGTCGGGAGGAGGCGTTTCGCGCTCAATGAGCAAGCTGAATCTCAATCTCGCTCCGGATCTGTGGTATAATCGGGTTGAAGGCCTCCATTCGGGTGTTCGCGCGAGTCTGCGACCTGTTTCTTGGCTTCGTTTCCTTGGCATGTACGGATACGAGTCAGCCAGAAAGGCGAGCAGTTACGGTGGCGGTATCCGGGTCGGAAACAGGCGGAGTATTACCGTACAATGGGCCGATGAAACGGTCACGCGTTACGAGTCCCAGACCAAGAGTCGGTTCCTGAATTCGGCAGATGTGATGATCGGCGAAACCGACTACTTCGACTATCACAGAAGAAGGGGTTTCGAGGGAATATTGCGGATCAGGGATGTTTTCGATTCCGGCGTGGAAGCGAACCTAACATATGTGGCCGAGGAGCACACTTCTCTGAAGCAAAATCTGACATCGTCGTTGCTTGGTGTAGATATCCCAACTGATATAAATCTTCCTGTAGAAGAGGGAACGCTACAGTATGCCAGACTGAAATTGAGAAGGGAATATGACTGGATTCCGGTTCCGGTAGGCCCTCAAAAAGCCTTTGAACTGGAAATCGAGAAAGGACTCGGAGGAGAAATCGCAGACGGTGGGGATTATTTGAGAGCCCAGGGATCGGCTTTCTGGAGATTCAACACTTTTTTCGGCAGAAGACTTCTTCCCAATGTTTTGGAACTACGTGTCGTGGCAGGCGCAGCAGCCGGGACAGTACCGGTTCAGAAAATGGGAATCGTGGACGGCGCATCGATGCTCACCAATTTTGGAAGTATCAAGACGCTTGAAAATGCTCCCTATGAGGGAGATAGATGGGCGCTACTGGCATGGGAGCACTCATTCCGAACAGTTCCGTTCGAATGGATGGACTGGGACTGGCCGATACGCAAGCACTGGAACGTGATTGTAACTGGTGCTCATGGGTGGTCGGATGTTCAAGATTATGATCTGTCCGAGGGGCCGGTATACGTATCCGACGGCATCCACCATGAAGTGGGACTATCTCTTTCGGGCATTTTCACCGTCCTTCGTATCGACAGCTCATGGAGGCTCGACCAACCAGGATTCCGGTTCGGATTCTCGATGGCCCGGATCTTTTAGGCATCGAATTGCAGTAAAGGGCCTACGGTCCTCCTTGATTTGAGTCTTCGTTCGTTACAATCGGACGATCACCGGAGCTGATCCATCCGCTCCAGGAAGCCGCATATAGTTTTGGCATCGGAAGGCCGGCAATTTGGGACGCCAGAATGTTGTGGCAAGCGGTAACCCCGGATCCGCAGTAGAATGCGAGCGGCCTCGGCGGACTGTCGTCATCAAGAAGAGGGGTAAAACGCACTTTGAGATCGTCCGGGCTCTTGAACATCATTTCGTCGGTGAGATTGTCCATCCACGGTCGGTTAATCGCTCCAGGAATATGGCCTGCGACGGGATCTATGGGTTCTTCCAAACCCAGATAGCGCTGAGAGGCTCGGGAATCAATGAGCGCAACGTCAGCAGAGAGTACCTGATCGACAGAGATCTCCAATTGGGGATCTTCGACTGCTTCCAACATGGTGCCTTCTGCCGTGGGAATGTTCGCTTGCTCACTCAGCGGAGCGGTATCGACGAGAAACCCTCCAGCCACCCAGGAACTCCAACCTCCGTCCAGTACACAGACAGACAAATGTCCCAGCCTGTGCATCAACCACCAGAGGCGAGATGCAAAGGCCCCACCAAAATCGTCATAGGCGACAACCAGGGTATCGTCACTCACGCCACTCTCTGTCAGATACGCCAAAAAATAATCCATATCTGGCAACGGATGTCTACCCTGAGAACCGTCGCCTACCGGTGATGAAAGATCATTGTCCAGATGCGCGTAACGAGACCCCGGAATACGGGATTCTGCAAACTGAGAAGCGCCTTCATTGGGATCGGCAAGGGAAAAGCGACAATCGAAAATGGCGACGTGCTCGTCATTCAAGATATCATTCAACTTCGAGGCCGAAATAATGGGAGAGATCCTGTCTGAAAAGGTCATTCGGTTATCCACAACACCTTTTGATTCACTGGGATTGAGCGTAGCTTCGCTGCTCTGCCAAGATACGTATCCCTGAATCCCGTTTTTCGCTGGACCCTTCTCATGTCAATCGCTGCAGAAAGCAAAAGAAACAAGGGCCAAACCCCTCTGATGCGGCAATACTATGCGGTTAAGGATCGCCATCCGGGGACCATTCTGTTGTTTCGAATGGGTGATTTCTACGAGACTTTTGAAGAGGATGCAGAACAGGTTCACTCGGTTCTGGGCATCACACTGACCAAACGGAGCAACGGCTCGGCCTCCGAAGTCAGCCTCGCCGGATTTCCCTATCACGCGCTGGATACCTACCTCCCCAAACTGGTGCGCGCTGGATACAGAGTTGCCATCTGTGAACAGCTTGAGGCTCCTTCGAAAGGCAAGAAAATCGTCAACAGGGATGTGGTCGAGGTTGTCACACCCGGGGTCTCAACACGAAGTCAATTACTTGACCCTAAACAGGCGACCTATCTGGCGTCGGTCCACATCGAAGAAGTCGGGACTGGCAAGAGAAAGCAACTTGTGTGTGGAGTTTCCTACGCCGATGTGTCGACGGGCGAGTTTCGTGTGGCTGAAATTGGGATAGACGACCTCGAGACGTTCCTTCGCGGCATCGGACCCGCCGAAATTCTTTGCGTTCGGTCTCTGAGAGACACCGTAGAAGGATTTGGATTCCGCTCCGAAATGCTGACTCCCGTCGAAGATTGGGTTTATGGCCCCGAATATTCAGAGGGAGTCCTGACTGAACATTTTCAGGTACACTCACTGAAGGGATTTGGAGTCGAAAATATGAGTGTCGGAGTGATGGCCGCCGGCGCGCTGCTTCACTACGTCCAGGAGACCCAGAAAGGAAGCCTTCCGCAGATCAGGCGTATCGAAGTTTATGACGAGGGAGAATTCATGCCCCTCGATATTCAGACTCTCAGAAATCTGGAACTGGTTTCCAATACCCACACCGGGGGAAGGGATGGATCGCTGGTATCCATTTTGGACGACTCCCGTACTCCGATGGGCGCGCGAATGATGCGACGCTGGCTCATTCGCCCTCTCAGGAATCTGGATGCCATTCGAAAGAGACAGGACGCAGTGGATGCGTTCTTCTCTTCGAGGTCGATGCGTGGCGATATTCGAGATTATCTGAAGACAGTCGGGGATCTCGAACGAAGTTCTGTGCGCATCAGCACAGGACGGGCCACTCCCAGGGATCTTTCAGGTTTGAATCTGGCACTTCAGAATCTTCCGAAAATTGTGAGCCTCCTGGCGGAATCTTCCCTGGAGTCGCTTACCGCGTATGCAGGTCGATTTGAGGATTGCAATGATCTGGTGACTCTGATCAGTGAGGCCCTGGCGGACGAACCACCTGCCGCCCTTAAAGACGGCGGTGTGATGCGAGAAGGATTCGCACCCGAGTTGGACGAGCTTCGGGAAATGGCACGGGGCGGAAAGCAGTGGCTCGCAGATCTTCAGCAAGCAGAAGCTCTTCGAACGGGAATCAGCTCTCTGAAAATCAGCTACAACAAGGTATTCGGCTACTATCTAGAAGTCACCAATGCTCACAAAGACAAAGTCCCGCCTGAATACATCAGGAAACAGACGCTCGTCAACGCCGAACGGTACATAACCGAGGAGTTGAAGGAGTTTGAGGAGAATATTCTCGGGGCCCAGGAAAAACTTCGGGATCTGGAGGCCAGGCTGTTTGCAGAACTTCGAGACGAGCTGGCCACTCACATCGACCGGATTCAGATCAATGCGAACCTGCTGGCTCAGTTGGACGTGCTGTCTTCTCTCGCGGAAGTGGCGTCATCACTGAATTTTGTGAAGCCACTGATCCACACGGGGTCCGATCTCGAGATTGAAGATGGTCGCCACCCGGTCGTCGAAGCATCGCTTCTCCCGGGGCAGCCGTTCATACCCAATTCGGTGAAAATGAGTCAGGACAAAGAACAAATCCTGATAATTACCGGGCCAAATATGGCGGGTAAGAGTGTTGTTCTGCGCCAAGTCGGTCTGATTGTTCTTCTGGCTCAGATTGGTTCATTTGTCCCGGCCAAGAAGGCTCGGATTGGACTTGTGGATCGCATATTCACCCGTGTCGGAGCTTCAGACAATCTGGCTGCCGGTGAAAGCACCTTTCTGGTTGAAATGAACGAGACGGCCAACATTCTGAATAATGCTTCAGATCGGTCTCTTATTCTCTTGGACGAAGTCGGTCGGGGAACGAGCACATTTGATGGTTTGTCCATTGCCTGGGCTCTGGTTGAGTATCTGCACGGCGAGGAGAGAGTCGCAGCCCGAACGCTGTTCGCCACGCACTACCATGAGTTGAACGAACTCGAAAACCATCTGGAAAGAGTCCGAAATTTCAGGATTCAAGTGCAGGAGCATAATGGCAAAGTTATTTTTCTGCGAAAGCTCGTCAGAGGCGGAGCCGATCACTCGTACGGTATCGAAGTTGCCAGGATGGCGGGATTGCCTGGAGGCCTGCTGGACAGATCGAGGCAGATCCTAAATGAACTCGAAAAGCAGGATCTCGAAATTGGTAGCGGCGACTTTTCTGCCATGGCTGAACGGATAGGGGAGTCGGCGTTTGAAGGCTCGCAAATGTCTCTGTTCATTGCCGAGCCGGATCCGAAAATGCAGGAGATCATGGACGCAGTCGTGTCACTGGATCCAGATTCGATGACCCCAATAGACGCATTGTTAATGCTTTCCCGATTGCACCAGCTGGCAAAAGACGCATGATTCGAGAATTTATCGGGGTACATCCAGTTCTGGATGAATCCAATTTCGTTGCTGAAACTGCCGCCGTGATAGGTGACGTACACCTTGGACGGGATTCGTCTGTATGGTTCAGCGCAACGGTGCGTGGAGATGTCCACCGAATACGCATTGGTGAACGATCAAACATTCAGGACAACGCCGTTGTTCACGTGACAAACCAAACGGCTCCTACTACGATCGGTAGCGCTGTGACCGTCGGTCATTCGGCCATCGTCCACGGGTGCACAATCGAAGATCAGGTTCTGGTTGGAATGGGAGCCATCATTCTGGATCATGCTGTGATTGGATCCAGAAGTATCGTCGGGGCTGGTGCCCTGGTGACAGGAGGCATCCAGATTCCGGAAGAGTCGCTGGTTCTGGGATCACCCGCTCGCGTAGTAAGAAAGTTGACGCCCGAGGAAATCGACTCCATCATTTCGTACTCAGATAATTATGTGAAGTACAAAGACATATATCTGGGAAGGAGTGTGCCGGACTCGAATCCATTCTACGATCAGTAAAATCGAATCGGCCGCATCGTCGGTCTCAATTGAAAGCAAGTAGTCAATGCGCATATTGATAATCGGAAGCGGCGGACGCGAGCATGCGATCGCGTGGTCACTGGCTCAAAGCCCCAGCAATCCAGAGATTTTCATTGCCCCGGGTAATGGTGGGACGAGTACAGTCGGCCGCAACGTGTCGTTCGATATTTCGTCTTTTAGTGCCGTCCATCAGTTTGTTGGGGAAAACTCGGTCAATTTGGTGATTGTAGGACCCGAGCAGCCGCTTGTGGACGGATTGAGCGACTACCTCAGAGAACGAAATGTCTCGGTCGTGGGGCCATCGGCGGCCGCAGCCCGACTTGAAGGAAGCAAAGCGTTTTCCAAGGATTTCATGGTCAGACATTCAATTCCCACTGCGGCATATCAGACCTTCGAGTCGGGTCAATTGGGTGATGCGATCGAATTCGTGCGAAAAGAAGGCGCTCCCATTGTTGTGAAAGCAAGCGGCCTGGCGGCTGGAAAAGGAGCCATCGTGTGTGAGACGCAGAAGGACGCCGAGGATGCTCTCAAGATGATGATGATGGATGACGCACTGGGAGAAGCGGGAAATACGGTAGTAGTTGAATCATTCATGGATGGGGAGGAAGCGAGCCTGTTCGTCCTGACTGACGGAACGAGTTACGCCCTGCTTTCGGCAGCTCAGGACCACAAGCGGATTGGAGAAGGAGACATTGGCCCAAACACGGGAGGAATGGGAGCCTATGCTCCGGCGCCGGTCATGACAGCGAAACTTCTTCAGGATTCAATTGATAGCGTTATTCTACCGACAATCGACGGAATGGCTGCGGAAGGATATCCATATTCGGGGATCCTGTATGTGGGTTTGATGATCACGAGCGAAGGGCCGAAGGTGGTAGAATACAATTGCAGACTCGGTGACCCCGAGGCTCAGGTCGTTTTACCTCTGATGGCGACGGACGCCGTGGAAGTCTTTACGGCGCTCGGAAACGGGACATTGTCGAATGTAGATGTGACGGTGAAAGACGGCTCCGCAGCGTGTGTTGTGATGGCATCAGCGGGATATCCTGGTGGCTATGAAAAAGGGAAGCCCATTCACGGTGCTTCGGATGTCGATTCTGATTCGGTCGTGGTGTTTCATGCTGGGACCAAAGTCGACACACAGGGTGATCTGGTGACCTCCGGAGGACGAGTGCTGGCCGTGTCTGCCACGGGAAGCGGCCTTAAAAACGCCCTGGATTCTGCTTATAATGCGATTGACCAGATTTCATTCGAAGGTGCTCAGTTCAGACGGGATATCGGCCACAAGGGCTTATCTCAT
>CAZEHJ010000071.1:9801-18265 GCA_964512485.1 uncultured Rhodothermales bacterium
GAGTGATCGGCGAATAGACGTACAGGAGTAGATACATGTATGCTGCAGACAACCGGCCGTTTGTCGGCGCGATGAAGAGCGCAAGGACAGACGGATGGATGCGCATTTTACTTTGGTTGGCGCTCGTCATCGCGCCATCCGCTTGTGTCGGAGTGAGAGTCTCCGATCCGGCGAATTTGACCGATGGAGGAGCTCAAAGTGAGGCGTCCGGGTCCGGTGCCGCGGATAATCGTAAATCAGAGGTGTCCTTCATTTCTGCGGGGGCCATGTCGCGTGCTCCAGACGGAACTGTATATGTGATCGAGAGAGCACGTAGTTCGATAGTTCGTGTGAGTCCAAACGGTGGATTTATGGCTGAATACGGTGGGCCGGGTACCTCGGAAGGTGAGCTCCTCGAACCGACTGACATTGACGCCTCGTCGGGCCTGTTTTTCGCAGTTTCAGACGCGGGCAACGGGAATGTCGTGAGGTTCACCCGGGAAGGCGCATTTGTGGAATCATTGGTTATTCCCAGTGTGCGTGGCGGAGAAAATCCACGCCCGATCTTGTCCTCCTTCCGGTTAGACAGCGGTGGTTCTCCATTCAGAGAAACGGAGCCACTACGAGTCGTCGAGACCGGACACAATGAGTTGATCGTCCTGGATGGAATAAGTAACTCACTCGTAAAAACAGATCGTTTGCATGAGTCTGTTCGTTCGCTTGAGCGAGTGGGGACGTCAGAAGATGGAGCATCTGATCCCGTCGCAATCGCTACCTACGGAGATTTTGTTCTCGTAGCCGACCGGACTGACTCGAAAATGCATAAGATCGATACGTTCGGGGCTTCGATCGAATCGTGGACGATGGAAACATCTGATCTGAACTCAATTCGGGTATTTGAAAACCATGTATGGCTCGGCTATTCCGACAAGCTGGTCCAGATGGACTTCAGTGGTGGGATAAGGCAGATATATCGATTGACCTCACAATCAGATGTAATCGATTTTGAACTGACGTCAGCGGGCGTCTGGTTGCTTTCTGAATCACGTCTCAGGTTTTTGGAAGAGGCGCAACTGCGTCAGTTGTCGTTGGAGAACTGAGCTACCAGTTCTCCGAGAGCTTTCTCAAAAACACGAACATTGGATTCGATCTGCGCTTCGATAGGTGCGGCAGCTCGCAAAGAACATTCTTCAGATGTTTGAGGGCATCGTTCGCAAGTGAGTCCGACTCGCTCTTCTCCGATATCGGGATCATCCCAGAATCGCACCACTTTTTGAAATGCTTCGTCTATTTGAAAACCCAAAATGACACAGGAGTCGTCCTCGGGCGACAGCTGCATGGTACGCGACATGGCGAAGGTGAATACTTTTTCCGGGCCTTCGTTGAACAAAGAACGCTGCACGGTGATGTTTGGACTCGATCGTGCAGGCAGATCAGGGTGCGCTACTTCGCGCTGGGCGCAGCGCTCATTCAAGAGTTTAATTCCAGCCCACTTGCGGCAATAGTGCTCGCCTGTTTTGGATCCGCCCGGCATGGAAAGCGAAGTGTGATTGAGCGTCTTCGTCACGTCGAACTGACGTACACCATTTTTCACGCCGATTCGCATGAAGAAGTGATTTCCAAGTCCCAGATTGGCATGCGCCAGCTGACCAATGCGATAGAAAAACATCTCAGGGGTGGCGTCGAATTTGTCCATCAAATCCAGCATCGACTGAGGATTCCACTTTGAAGCTTCGAAAATGCTCTCAAGTCCTGAAACGACAGAATCTTTATCCAGAAGCAGTGCTCCAGCAAAGTATGAGGTCTTGAAATTGTTCAGAACCTGATCGAAACTCTCGACCTTGATCCATGATGATGTAGTAGCCCGGGTCTTTATTCCAAGAACGTGCGTCCCGATTTCTTTCGCATACACGAACGCTTTTTGGGCAGGGAGTAATTTTTTGTTTACGAAGAGACGAGGACGGTCGCCCGGAATGAAAACCGATCGAAACATGTTCAGTTCTGGGTGATGGACCAACAGGTCTTCATCGATTACGTAATTCCACTTCTTCTCCAGAAAGCGACGAAGCGTCATTTCATCAACCGCCTTTCTGCTCCATGAAGGCGAAGCCGTAAAGTCTAGCACAGCTGATTCGAGGTCCTCGAAGTAATTATTGTGCATTTTTTGATATGCACGTAGCGCCGCAAAAAGGAATTGCTCGACGCTGATATCGTACATCTGTCCGATATCCATGAAGGTTCGGATCAATGCTCCCGCTTTGTCAGGTGAGCTCGTCAAAAAACTGAAGAGGTCCTCAGCCCGGATTCCGAATAGTTTAAACGGAAACTCTCTGAAAAAGCCCGAGTCGAGCGAGGCGGAAAGGGGGTGAAGGCTTTCCTGATCTTCTACCGTAACCAGTTCATCGTATCCAATTCCATAACATTCCGCCAGCGCCAGCAGTTTTTCCGCCTTCGGGTATTTTTTACCCTTCTCTATTTCTGACAGATAGGAAATACTCAGGCCCGCCTTCTTGGAGACGTCCTTTAGAGACAGGTTCTTCGCCATTCGAAGATTCTTGAGTTTGAATCCGAGAATGAACCGCAGTTTTTCTTCGTTGAAGGGCATTCGACTAACAAATTTCGCTGTGGGCGAAAGGTAGGGGTCGTTTTTTCTTCATTTCAAGTCAAGTCGTGGATAAGACAGCGAAATTTCGCTTGTCCACCGTTATTGATGATTATAGTTTATGCGCCACCGATCGAGTACATCATTTGGCCGGAAGCCGTTTTACAGACGCAAATTCAGAATCAATCATGCGATTAGTCTTGTTTGGCCCTCCGGGAGCGGGTAAGGGCACGCAATCATTGTTGTTGAAAGAACGTTTCGGGTTGGATATTATTTCGACCGGAAATCTCATCAGGACGGCAATTCAAAATGACACATCTCTTGGCCGTATGGCAGAGGAATATGTCCATGCCGGAAATCTCGTTCCCGATGAACTTGTCCGCGATCTCGCAAATGAGTCGATGGCAGATCGCAAGTTTGATAGATTCATACTGGACGGCTACCCGCGTACGGTGACTCAGGCCAATTGGCTTCAGGATTTTCTGCATGCCTACAAAGCTCCGCTCGAAGCCGTTGTAAGTCTCAAGGTGTCTGATGAAGTGATCGTGGACAGGCTCTCAAACAGGCGCATCAACAAGATTACGGGTGAGAGTTATCATCTGACATATCATCCGCCTCCGGCCGATCTTGATCCTGAACTCATTATCCAGAGAAGGGACGATGCTCCCGATTCCATTCTTGCACGACTCGAGACATATCGAAGAGAGACGCATCCGGTTGAAGAATTTTTCAGGTCAGCAGGATGTCTGGTCGAAATCTCCGGTGAAGGAAATGTATCTGACATCTTTGAAAGCATTCTCTCGAGTGTGGAGCGTTTCGCCGAGCTGGAATTAGTCTGACAGACAAACAACGTGGGATTGATATCTGAACGTATTCGACTGATCCAGAATTCCGATGTGCAGATCTGTGTACTGCCTTGGGAAGTGGAGTCAGTTGTCACATTAAAAGGATCATTCAGAACCCATCCTGACATTGCGGGCGGACAGGGAATCACGCAGGATCTGGCCATCGGCCTGCTCGACAAGGGGACAAAGGCAAAAACCAAACTCGAGATAGCGGAGTACCTTGAAAGTGCCGGAGCGTCCATTACCTTTTCATCAGATGGCCCTAGAGTACGATTCAGCGTTAAATGTCTTCGAAAGGACGTCAATGGCGTCGTTCAATTGCTCGTGGAGCAATTGACAAAGCCACGGTTTGACACATCTGAGCTGGATTTATTGAAACGACGTGTCCTGGCTGGCATCGAACGTCAGAAGCAGAATACATCCAACGTAGCGCGCTCTGCATTGTCTCGTCATCTGTATTCTGCAGGTCATCCTGGGCACCAGCTTCCTTTTGAAGACCTCCAGGAAGCGGTCAAAGTCGCTTCGCTAAGCGATATAGCCGCTTACTATTCGGAGCGGTGTCCTTTCGACGATGTTCGGATTTCGGTAGTCGGTGATCTGGATCATCAGGAACCGGAGAATTGGTTTGATGAATTGACTCTGGATAGAAGCGACAAGAACTCCCCAGACGATGGGTATGATCTTCGGGCGCTTGGAAGGGCGCGAGAACACGTGGAAATTGCGGACAGAAACAATCTGGACGTGGTTTTTGCTCATCCGCTCGATGTGCGCACTACCGATCCAGATTACCTCGCCTTGTGGACCGGCGTGTTCGTTCTCGGTGGCAATTTCTCATCCAGGCTGATGAGTACGATCAGGGATCGGGATGGTCTGACATACGGAATACGGTCTTCTCTTTCGGGGATGAATTCCCTGCATGGAGGTGCCTGGAGTACGTCAGTCACCCTGAGTCAGGAAAATCTGGAAAGAGGAATAGATGCTACTCTTGCAGAGATCACTGCATTTGTTGAATCGGGAGTGACAGCATCTGAATTGGAGGAGAGGAAACAAACCCTTAAGGGGTCCTATCAAGTTCAGTTGGCTACTACAGCCGGCTTGGCATCGAGGGTATTGACGAATCTTGAGAGGGGTCACGCAATGGAAATGATCGATGACCATCCTCAGCGCATTGAAGATCTGACTCTGTCGGATGTCAATCGAATGATAGGGAAGTGCCTTACGCCGGAAAAGCTGGTAATAGCTTCGGCCGGCTCCACAGCAGATTAAACCTCCCTTGGCCGGTTTCTAGTTGTCCGGCATGACGAAGGCAAGAATGATATAGACGAGAAGTCCTGGGAATCCTGTGGAAAGAACGCTCAGGATAACATACCCGACTCTCACGAGAGTGGCGTCAATACCAAAATACTCCGCGATTCCACCGCACACTCCCGCAACCATCTTGTCGTGGGGAGTCTTTCTCAATTTTCGTGTACTCATCGGTCCTGTAATTAGCTGTCTCTGATTATGGTGATGCGTTCCGATGCGCTTGGCTTCAGTGCCTTCTTCTCTTCATTTGGCATTACGAATGCCAGGATGATGTATGCAAGAAGGAAGGGTCCTCCTCCTGAAGCTATCGTTCCGATGACGAATCCAATACGAACAAGCGTTGGATCCACGCCGAAATAATCGGCGATACCGGAGGCGACTCCGGCAAGTTTCTTGTTTGGGGATTTTATGAGACGTTTTCCGTCTTTTCTTCTCGAGCGTTTGGAGCCTCTCGATCCTCGGGATTTGACGCGGGCGCGTTCAGCCTTCAGCTGCGACTTGGCCAATTTTTTTTCTGCCTTCTGTCGCTTCCTGTTTTTACCAGGTCTCCAGGAGAGAACGCCGAATCCAAGCAGGATTATCATTATCCCCGCAATCCAGGGCAGCATCTGAGCGAGAACAGTGAGGTCTATACCTGCCGTCCAAAGACCCATTTGCTGGAAGATGTACGCTATACCCACGAGAATGAGAGACAGGCCTGTAAGTGTAGGAAGATTGAACATGCCTTTCGGCTTTTCAGGTTCTTCCTCGAACAAGAGTGCCTCCAATTCATCATCATTCAGCGCCTCGAGATCGAGGTGCTCTTCTTCGTACAGGAAACTGTCTTCCCGCGTTTGTGTGGCTGTGCGTGTTCTGGTGCTCATGCTTTTCAATCGGCCCGAATCAATTAGGACTGTGGCCGTCGTGTGTTCTAGTACGCCAAGAAAGATACGAGGTTACACTCTGGAAACATCTATTGCTCCTTCTTCAGAAACGATAAAATTCACAGCAATGTCGTGCTTTTCTACAGGAATTGAATCAACAATCTGCTCGTGGAATACGGGCGCGATCAATACCGCGTTGGTCCTTCGGAGAAAGCGGTCGTAAAAACCACCTCCATAGCCCAGACGATTACCTTTTCGGTCGACCGCCATGGCCGGAACGAGGATCACAGCCGGAGATTCAGCTTCGAATTCTGCTCCGGAGGCCGGGTGCATTTCTCCGAATACACCTACCTCGAGGTCGCTTTCGTTCAGAAAAACACGGTGTCGAAGTTCATTTCCATCCACGACAGGTAAGACAATCTGCGTTCCGGATTCAAACAACTGTAAAAGTGCTGGCCGAATATCTACTTCCCGATTTTTGTGAATCGGCCAGTATGTATGAACACTCGAGGCATTGCGAAGTAACTGCATCCCCAGAAGATGTTCACAGATGCTCGTTGATCGAGTCTTCCAACTTTCCTGGGTCAAGGAGGACCGGAATCTTCTGATCGAATCCCTGAGCGCAATCTTATCAGTCACCTTCAACACTCGCTACTGCCGAATTCATGAATGCGAAGAATACCGATCGTTTAGAACATTTTCGTCAACACCGGGAGAAAATGAATGCCAGGATTCTGGAAGAAGGGGGACACCTGGGTATTAAGCGGTTTTTCAACCTGGATACAAGAGCGTACGAAGACGGTGCGCTGGAAGGGCGAACGAAGGAACTGTTAGGTCTCGTGGCATCAATGGTTCTCAGATGCAACGATTGTATCGATTATCATCTGGAACAGTGTGTGCATTCAGGCTTCTCGAATGAAGAGTTGAATGATGCGATGAATGTGGCTCTGGTGGTGGGGGGATCCATTGTGATTCCGCACCTTCGACACGCCGTGGAAACCATAGATATGTTGCGCCAATAGCGCCTCAGCAGTGAAGATATGGTGGATTCAGCTTCGCTGAGCGACACACTCTGAGTTTCAGCCCTCGTGGAAGGCACGTTTCTTTGTGAAAAGTGCGAATAACCCCTATTTTTGCCTGTCTGTGCCATTTTGTACAGACATAGTTGAAACGTGGTCATACCGCTATCTGGTAAGGCCGGCAATGAGAAGTCAGGAACGACAAAATTGATGTTTGAGAATCTATCAGAAAAGCTGGAAGGTGCCCTGCGATCGCTGAGCGGTCAAGGACGTATCACGGAGCTGAATATCGCGGAGAGTATGCGCGAGATTCGGCGGGCTTTGCTGGATGCGGACGTCAATTATCAGGTCGCAAAAGACTTCACAGAGAGGATCAAGGAAAAAGCCCTCGGAGGCGATGTTCTCAATTCTGTTTCTCCCGGTGAACAGCTCGTCAAAATTGTGTACGACGAACTGGTTCATTTTCTGGGTGAAACGCATGAGGACATTTCGTTTTCGACGCAGCCCCCGACAGTCATTCTCATCGCTGGACTTCAGGGTTCTGGTAAAACCACGTTTACTGGCAAACTTGCAAACTACTTCAAAGGAAAGGGCAGGTCTCCAATGCTTGCTGCAGCTGACGTATACCGTCCGGCGGCTGTGGACCAGCTCAAGACCCTAGCCGATTCCATTGAAGTGCCCGTCTACTCACTGGAGGAAGATGGTGCTATCGTTCAGGATCCGGTCCGTATTGCCAAGGAAGCTGTTAAGGCTGCCCGCAAACAGGCTCGAGATATTCTGATTATCGATACCGCCGGAAGACTCCATGTGGACGAAAAGATGATGACCGAGGTCTCTGACATCAAGTCAGCAGTCAATCCGAGTGAGATTCTTTTCGTTGTGGACGCAATGACCGGTCAGGATGCTGTCAATACAGCTGTTGAATTCAATCAACGACTGAACTTTGATGGCGTCGTTCTGACGAAGCTGGACGGAGATACGCGAGGCGGCGCCGCGTTATCAATCCGGACAGTTGTTCAGAAGCCGATCAAATTCGCTTCGACAGGAGAGAAGCTCGATGCGCTCACCCCGTTCTACCCGGACAGGATGGCGCAACGGATTCTCGGAATGGGAGACGTTGTCTCCTTTGTTGAGAAAGCGCAGGAGCAGTTTGACGAGAAACAGGCGGACAAGCTTCAGAAGAAAATCCAGTCGGAGAAATTCGACCTGGAAGATTTTCTGGATCAGCTTAATCGTCTGAAAAAGATGGGATCCATGAAGGATCTCGTCGGGATGATTCCTGGCGTTGGTCGTCAGGTCAAGGATCTGGATATCGAAGAAGATGCATTCAAATACATCGAAGCGATTATCTATTCCATGACCCCCGAAGAGCGACACAAGCCGGAACTCATCAACGGTAGCCGTCGGCGCAGAATTGCGCGAGGGGCGGGTGTCGAAGTCCGGGAAGTGAATCAGCTTCTGAAACAGTTCCGGGACATGAAAAAGATGATGAAGACAATGACCAAACTCATGGGTAAAGGCAGGTCACTGGATCTGGCTTCCATGATGGGTGGCTGATGACTGTCATCGTCAACAACAACAACTAGATCACAATCAGTTAGAAAAAGTGTCAGTAAAGCTTCGTTTAAGAAGAATGGGCCGCAAGAAGCGCCCCATTTACGCAATTGTCGCGACGGACTCAAGAAGTCCCCGTGATGGACGGTATATAGAGGACCTGGGTCGATACGATTCAATCGTTGAGCCAGCCACCCTCACACTCAATGCAGAAAGGTGCCTCTATTGGCTTGAGACAGGTGCTCAGCCGAGTGACACAGTTCGTTCGCTGCTTAGCCGCGAAGGTGTCATGCTCGC
>CAZEHJ010000072.1:0-17999 GCA_964512485.1 uncultured Rhodothermales bacterium
GGTGCCTTCTTTGGATTCTTCATCCCACTTCTGGGCTGAAGAGATGTCAGGCTGCCCCCAATCTTCTCCGTTCCAGCCATTGAAGCCATCCATGCGGAAGGTCCAGAAGCCGGTGGACATGTCGGAAATAACGATCAGGCCGTCTTCGTTTCGCACGTCGACACCAAAAGCGCCGTTGTACATACCGAATTCGCCCTCTCCAATCTTGGGACCGGTATAGGTGTCATAATAACCGACAGTCTGCGGGTTCGCCGGGTCCATCATGGAGAAGACCTGCAGCCCGTCGAGATATCCGGAAACAAATACATAGGGCCAGCGGACTTCGTGATTGTGAACCAGGTTTTCCCAGTTGGCCGTCCACGCAGATATGGGTCGACGGATATTCTGGGTTTCACCATCGAGAGCTGGCTGCATGTCAAACATGCGTAGCGGTGCATACTGATACTCTGTTTCTGTGACAGCATATCGCCCGTCTGGACTCGGTGTGAACGTGTGTCCCCAGGCGACACCCGTGATACCTGTCATGGAGAACTCCATCGTCGGGTTTTCGATGTCTGAAACGTTCCAAACGTAGTATCCGCCGGTGCCGCCACCGTAAAATCGATCCTGCTGCGTATCGGGATGCCAGGCGACGTAGAGATCGTGGTAGAAGAGCGGAGAAGGAAGAATGTCTTCAGCACCCGCCGGGCCGCCAACAGCATCCGGTGGGACAGGAACGTGGCCAACAAGTGCATTTTCACCGTCACCCGAGACCACCTTTCCGAGGTCATAGATACTGGCCTGTCCCCAATTCACTGTCGTGAATAGGTACACGTTGCCATCGGAATGCTTGTAGATAAAAATGTTGTGGAAGCCGCCCGGCCACCGCGCTTCCTCGATGCGGGCCACTTCGAACACTTTGTCAGGGTCCGGCAGATCCGTCACGTCAAAGATTACCGCTCCCAGACTTTCGTTGGGTCCCGGGCCAAACTGTGTTGACTGGACCACGTAGTAACGATTGGCCCATTTGAAGTATTTGACGTCCATTCCGCCCAGTCCAGTATGCAGGGACTCGTTCTCGATGCGCCATCGTTTGATGACCTTCGGAGCTGAAGGATCTGAGATGTCGATGATGTCCATGCCCTTGGCAACGTGCTCGCCGAGATGACCTCGACCCACGTAAGCGTACGGTCTGTGCATTTCCTGCTCGACCTCCATGTCCATGACGCTGAGAGGTCCACCCAGCGGGATATGTCCTTCAACGGTAATGTTGTCTGAACCCCGTTCGAGCGTAGAGGATTGAGCCAAAGCGCCTACCGCGAGTCCGCAGGTTAGAAGTAGAGCCAGTGTCGTTTTCATATTTATCGGGTGCCTTCTTTGGATTCTTCGTCCCACTTCTGAACCGACGAGATGTCGGGCATTCCCCAGTCCTCACCGTTCCATCCATTGAATCCATCCATACGGAAGGTCCAGAAGCCGGTGGACATGTCGGAAATAACAATCAGGCCATCTTCATTGCGCACATCGACACCAAAGGCGCCGTTGATGACCGCATTGAATCCGTTGTCAGTCGGACCGACATAGGTGTCGTAATAGCCCACGGTCTGTGGATTTTCCGGATCCATCAAGCTGAAAACCTGAAGGCCATCCAGATAGGCGGAGACAAACACAAATGGCCAGCGGACTTCATGATTGTGGGAAAGATTTTTCCAGTCTGCTGTCCATGCAGATATGGGCTGGCGAATATTCGTGACTTCTCCGTCGAGAGCAGGCTGGAGATCAAAGATTCTCAGCGGAGAGTACTGATACTCAGATTCAGCGACGACATATCGTCCATCCGGACTCGGAGTGAACGTGTGCCCCCAGGATACACCCGAGATGCCGGTGAGTGTGATTTTCAGTTCAGGATTGGTAATGTCGCTGATATCGTAGATGTAATACCCTCCGTTGCCACCGCCATAAAACCGGTCTTCACCTGTATCAGGGTGGAATGCCGCGTAATGGTCATGGTAGAATCGACGCTCACCCTGATTGTTGGGGGTTTCCGGCGTTGGGATCGTTGCTACATACGAATCTTCAATATCGCCGCTCACGGCTTTGCGAAGATCATAGGCGCGAATCATACCGCCAGGCACGGTGGCGAGCAGATATACATTGCCGTCCGAGTGCTTGTAGATAAAAATGTTGTGCATTCCTCCCGGAAAGTCGGGATTCTCGAACCGACCCACTTCACGCACACCGTTCGGGTCTGGAAGGTCCGTCACATCGAATACGACAGCGCCAAGGTCTCTGAAGGGGCCACCACCAAATTCGAAAGACTGAACCACGTAGTGTCGACCACCGATCCGGAAGTACTTTACGTCCATCGCGCCGCGGTTGGGCAGGAGATCTTGATGATCCAGACGGAAACGGTAGATAACCTCCGGGTTTGACGGATCGGAAAGGTCGATGACATCCATCCCTTTAGGGCCGCCGTCGACGATCGAGGCTCGTCCGACGTAGGCGTAGGGTCGGTCAAGATCCTGTTCCAATTCGATGTCGGTGACGCTCGAATGTTTTCCAAGAGGAATGTGCCCGACGACTTCCATGTTGTCTGATCCCCTTTCGAGCGCAGTTGCCTGTCCCATCGTGGGGAGAGTGAACAGAGAGGCGACGATAGTCGCCATCACGAATCGGTAATACTTCATATCAACGTTTTATTGATCGGTTATCGGTTGAGCAAATTGCCCCAGTGTTGAGCGCTGGAAATGTTGGGCATTCCCCAATCTTCTCCATTCCAGCCGTCGAATCCATCCATTTTCAAGGCCCAGAAGCCGGTGGTCATATCGCTGATGACGATCAGGCCGTCTGCATTCCGAACGTCCACGCCCCACGCGCCGTCATAAACCTGCCACGTGTATGGACTTCCAAGTCGTTCCATCGCCGCTCCCCGGTCATTGTGGATGCCGTTGAACGTATCGTAGTAGCCTACGGTAAACGGATTTTCCGGGTCGACCATGTTGAAAATGCCCAGTCCTGTCTGGTATCCAGACACAAACACGTACGGCCAGCGGACTTCGTGATTGTGGGCGAGGCTTTTCCAGTCTGCATGCCAGGCACCTACCGCGTGGTCGATGTTTTTGTCTTCAGCTTCTCCATTCAGGGCTGGTCGAAGATCAAAAATGCGAAGCGGCTGATATTGGAATTCTGTTTCACCGATCGCAAAGTTGCCATCAGGAGTAGGTGTAAAGGTGTGGCCCCAGGCGACACCGGGAACGCCAACCATCGTGGCGAGCAACTCAGGATTGGCCATGTCGGATACGTTGTATACGTAATATCCGCTGCCGCCTCCGCCGTAAAAACGGTCCTGACCAGATTCCGGGTGATACTGAACCATGAAGTCGTGATATCCGCGTGACCACATACCTTCGGACTCGGCGACGGGCACGCGCCCGATCAACTCACGGTTTTCATCCCTCAATACCGGATCCATCTCTGTCTGGTCGCCATCGACGAACATGCCCATGTCAAACACCTTGGCATAGCCGGCCGAAGTCGCAAAAAGCAGCGGTTGCCCGGACGAGTGCTGGTACATAAAGATGTTATGGAAGCCACCCGGCGAATCAGACTGCCGGACGCGACCGACCTCGGTCATCTGTTCCGGGAGATCGGTGACGTCGAAAACGATTGCTCCGACTTCCGAATCAGGTCCTGACTGGCGCAGCTGCATCGACTGCACGTAGTAATACCGGCCGTCGTGCTTGAAATAGCGACCATCCATGGCACCTCCGACGTGAAGATCCTGATCTTCGATGCGCCACCGCCTGATGACCCGGGCATTATCCGGATCTGAAAGATCGATTACGTCAAACCCGATTGGTCCATTGCGCCGGGCAACGTAAGCGTACGGTCGATCGATGTCCTGCTCGATTTCGACATCGGATATGCTTCCGGCAGTTCCGAGAGGAATGTGAGAGAGGACGCGCATGTTGGCTGATCCGCGTTCTCCCGGAGGCGGTGGATGATCGGGCTGTTCGATGCCTAGTTGCGCGAACGCCGTGCCGGTCATCAAAATCGGGAGGAAAAGGGCGGCCAGATATTTCATCGATGCGTGTCTCACCATGTTGTCGATGCTGCAGGACCATGGTCCCAGTCTTGAACCGAACCCACGTTGGCGAAGCCCCATCCGCGACCGTCCCAGCCCTCAAATCCTTCCATTCGGAAGAACCACAGCCCCGTATTCACATCCGTTACGGCGATCAATCCATCAGAATTCCTGACATCCACATCCCAGGCGCCATTTCGATCAGTTTGTTTGTTTGATAACGAGGACCGGCGACCATCCCATGTTCGGTAGTAGCCCACCGTGTATGGGTCGAAGGGATTCATCATGTTGAACACCTGAAAACCATCGTCAAGGGACGCTACGAACACAAAAGGCCATCTCGTTTCATGGTTTTCAGCATAGTTTCGCCAGTCAGCTGTCCATGCTCCCGCCGAGACCCGGACCCTCGGTACCGTACCGTCAAAAATGGGTCGGAGATCAAATATTCGCATGGGGGCCGTGCGGTAGCCGGCACCGGTGACGACATGAGTGCCATCAGGAGTCGCCGAGATTGAATGTCCGATTTCCACCGCAGCCGAGCTGACCGAACCCAGTGGCGTTGGATCCTGCGGGTTTGTGATATCCATCACGTAATAGCCGCCAGCTCCTGCGGCGTACAATCGGTCCGATTCCGACTCGGCTTCCCACTGGGCGATCATCGTGTAGTATCCGTAGTCGATGGTCGGAAGTTCTTCCGGTAGTCCAATCGAAGCGGCAGCAGAGCTTCGACCCGAGAGAACATCATCGATATCATAGATGAGTATGTCGCCGCCACCCGTCGTCATGAGGTATCCCCGGCCATTCGAATGGCGGTAGGCAAAAACGTGATGCAGTCCTCCGTCAATTGTGAGACTGGCGGAAGAATCAAACTGCCCTTCATCGGGATCAGAGACCTCAAGAACCTCCAGTCCGGAGGCAGAGGTGACGGCCAGGTAGTACCTGGAACCGTGAGTGAACAGCGCCATGTCATGGACGGCCACCGAACCGGCCCATTCTCCGATTTCGCGTGGTGATTCCGGGTTTGAGATGTTGATGGCAATAACGCTTCCAGCGTCTCCATTTTTACGAGAAACCCATGCGAAAGGCCGTCCTTCATTCTGGTCGAGTACCACATAACCGGTACCTCGTCCCAGCGCTTCAAATCCTGCCGACGGAGAGTTGTCCATCGAAGTCATCCCGCCTAACGGAAGATGGCTGATCATTTCCACGTTTCTACTTCCGCGGCTTCCGTCTGTCTGAACCGCGGACGCGGTCCATGCGGGGAGCACAAGAAGCGCAGAAAAAAGTGCGCATACGACTCTGAGAAGACGCAATTTCATCGTGTGGCTGGGCTTTCGAAATCGGCACGTGGGCGTAAACTGGCCGTAAAACGGGGATTTGAGGTTACGAAGTTGACTCTGGAATTGCAAAACTCCGATTTGTGTCCACAAGCCGCTCCAGCAGGAGCTCGTATTCCTCGATCAGTCGAGTCCGAAGTAGTGCTGCACGATCCGCAAAATTCTGCTGAGCGCGAACGAAGATTTCCCTGCCTTCCCTCGTCTCAACACGAACCGGTTCTACTCCGGCAGATGTGAGGTCGTAAGGGCTGGACGCCATGTCTATTTGCCTGATTTCCAACGCGAGTTCGAATGCATCCATGGTCAGTCGTGAGCTGATCCAGGGGGCCCGCTTGAAAGCCCATCGATACACATCCATGTTGGCATGCAGACACCCGGGCTGTTCACACATCGGCATCGCTTCACGGGTAAGCGGCTTTTCGTTAAGCGGGATTGCTGCATCGGTGAAGAAGCGATAAGCGTCGAAATGAGAACATCTGACTCCGATTTCTTCCACGACGCCGGCCAATTCGTCTTCGCTGACTCTCAAGTTCAGTTGTGCGTGTCGCGGATCATCGGATTTGTAGAGCATCGCCCATTCGTGCATTCCAAAGCACGAGAACCGGGGCTTTCGATCCTGGGTGGCGCGAAGGAGATGGAGAATCCATCGGCTTCCACTTTCGAATACATCGACTTTTCCTTTGACGTTTCCTGCCGACGGGACCAGTGCCACGCCTCCTGTCACCCGAGCGAACTCAGGCCTCCCCAGAAACTGTTCTGCTGTGTCTCCTTCGAGTACCACGCCAAGTCCGGGCGAAAACCTCTTCAGGTGGGAGGGGCGAAACGCATAGTATTCGAACAGGAAATCGGTGATCGGATCCTTGATGTGTCTCGATCTGCGCTCTGTGTGTGGTTCAACAAGATTGGCGTAACGCAGAAGGTGGGCTTCCAACTCACTGTTCCACTCCGCTTCAGAAACCGATCGATAACAGGAATCTTCGCCGACCGAGGTCGGTTTGTTGGGAATCAGATCGGTATTGATGTGCGAAAACTCCACGATGCCAAAATACCGACATTTTCAGGACGGATTCAGAACTATTCGAAAAGCACCTTCAGCGTGAGAGAACGAAGCGTCTCACATATCTACGATGTAATCGATGACCGGCCTTCCGTGAAGAGGGGGTCTGCGCCAGGCGTCGCTTCGCTGCTGGCGTGTTGCTTCCTGTTCCTTGTTAGCGCAAGCGCTCAGGCGCAGGAGTGGACGGTGGACATGGATGCCTCTGAATTCGGTTTCACGGTGCGACACATAGGATTTTTTGAAGTTGAAGGAGTGTTTCGCCAAGGATCGGGTGCTCTGGTTTTCGCTTCAGCGACTCCCGACTCATCAACCACAGCGTCAGTTTCGCCAATGATCGTGGCGGCCATGGAACTCGATGTCGCGAGCGTGGACACGGACAACTCCCTGCGAGACAGAGAGCTCGTATCAGAGGACTTTCTGGATGCGAGACGCTATCCCTCGATCAGCTTCACCTCAACTTCTGTCGCCGCCGACAGCCTTACTCCGAATGAGTATCTGCTCACGGGCGTCATGAACATTTATGGCACCAGTCGTGAGATTACGATACCCATCATACTGAATCATGATGTGGGCGAGGGCACGGTGACTGTCACCTCGGAATTCGTCGTGCATCGTCATGATTACGAGATGGATTTCGGACGCGCATCTGACGGTCTGATTGGCAAGGAAGTGAGCGTCCATGTCTCCATCGTGGCCCGCGAAGTACCGGGAAACGGGAACAGGCCGTAGTCACCTCGATTTACGTCTTTCTGACAACCCACCCGATGCAGACCATGCGACCGCGTTTTACCACGATTATCCATCTCACTCTCTGGTCATTCCTGTTCGTCTTTCCTGCCTCCGCGCAGGACCTGGACGCCCTTGTCGAAGAATCCCAAATGATGATTCTCGAATCGATGGTCGATGAGATGTACCCGGGAATATCGGTGGCTGTGTCTGTCGGTGGACAAGTAGTCTGGGCAGAGGGTTTCGGATATGCAGACCTCCAGAATCAGGTACCGGTTACGACGGATTCGAAGTTCAGAATAGGAAGCATTTCCAAACCATTTACTGCCGCGGCAGTTGGTCAGCTGGTCTCCGACGGAAGGCTGGATGTGGATGCCCCCGTTCAGACATATGTGCCCTCTTTCCCTGAAAAAAAGTGGACCGTCACTACACGGCAAGTTGGTGGACACATCGCCGGAATCAGGCATTACCTGGGAATGGAAAACTTCTCCAGCGTACACTACGAAACGGTAAACGATGGTCTTGCCATATTTCAGGATAGCCCGCTCCTGTTCGAGCCGGGATCCGACTACAGTTATTCGAGCTATGGCTGGAATCTGATCAGCGCGGTCGTGGAAGGGGCGTCGGGAGAGTCATTTCTGGAGTACATGGATGAAAACGTCTTCGGGCCTCTCGATATGACCAATACCGAGGCAGACTACGCTACGCGGGACATCGAAAACCGCGTGGCCTTCTACGTGAAGACTTCCGACGAGAAGATTGAACTGGGTCCGGAAGTAGACAACAGCTACAAGTGGGCCGGAGGAGGCTTTCTTTCCACACCGCTGGACATGATCAAGTTTGCCGAAGCTCATCTGGGAGAGGACTTTCTGAACACAGATGCAAGAATGCTGCTTTTTACGTCACAAAGGACGTCAGACGGCGAAGAGACCGGGTATGGCTTTGGCTGGGGCATTAATGAAGATGAAAAAGGGCGGCTCTTGTTGGGTCACACGGGAGGATCGGTCGGGGGAACGACTTTGATGACCATGAATCCAGATCATGACATCGTAGTAACATTGACCATCAATCTGTCGAGAGCGAACTTGGCAGTCGGACGACGCATCATGCAATTGTTTCTCGATGCCTACAGTGAATGAGATGATGCTCGGAAAAAATTTTATGTCGATCTGGCTGTTGACAGCAGCCGCACTTTTAATGGGTTGTGAGACAGATCCGGGTCTCCAGGTAACCGTTCACACCTCGAGAGGCGACATTGTCGTCGCGGTGGACACCGTGGCGGCACCCATCACATCCGCCAACTTTCTGCGCTACGTGGCAGACAGGCATTATGATGGAGGTCAGTTCTTTCGAGTGGTTCGGATGGACAACCAGCCGAACAACGAAATCAAGATTGAAGTGATTCAGGGAAGCGCGAATCAAGAAGGCAACGCATCATTCTACAATCCAATTCCACTGGAGCGAACCAGCGTAACTGGATTACACCACACGGACGGGGCAATCTCGATGGCCCGCGGTGGACCGGACTCCGGTGGCCCGGACTCCGCCACGCATTCGTTCTTTTTTACCATTGGCGATCAACCGTCCCTCGATTTTGGCGGGATGCGAAATGAAGATGGACAAGGCTTTGCGGCCTTCGGATATGTTCTGTCAGGCATGGAAGTCATTCTGAATATTCAAGCGGGCAAGACCGGTGATGAACGTATCCAAAATCTTGTCGAGCCTGTCGCAATTGACAGTGTGCGGGTAAATTGAATGGTCGTGAGAGAATGTCCGTCTTGTGCCCTCGAGTCAGATCACACTGAGACGGTTTGTCCGTTCTGTGGATACGAGTTTCCCGTGCAAAAAATGAGCATGTGGTGGTTTGCACTTTTGTTTGCAGCCCTGCTGCTGTGGCCGGCTATTCGAGTCTTGAAGAGTCTCTTTTAATGATCAGTGATCCCGGGTTCAAGAGCATGAAGCTACCTGATTCTTTTTTCGGCGAGTTGTCACCTGATCAGTTCCTGTCCGAGTACTGGCACAAGCAGCCGCTTCTCGTGCGAAATGCCTGGCCTGGATTTGAGACTCCCCTGAAGCCGGACGATTTTATGACGCTCTCCTCTCGAGAGGATGCGTTGAGTCGATTGATCGTGGAGAATCCCGAAAGCGACGACTGGGACGTTAGTGAAGGGCCGTTTGAGAGATCGACATTTGACTCGATGCCGGATGCCCACTGGACCCTTTTGATTCAGGAAGTCGATCGATTGGTACCGGAAGTGAGGGACATGCTCAAAGCCGTCTCTTCCATTCCGAACTGGCGCCTGGATGACGTGATGATCAGCTATGCTGCCAATGGAGGAGGGGTCGGGGCGCACATTGACAACTATGATGTCTTCCTGATTCAGGGATTCGGGCAACGTAGATGGCAGATCAACACGACGCCCGTGGTTGAAGAAGTCCTTGTAGAAGATCTTGAAATATCGATTCTGGCCGATTTTGAACCAGATCGGGACTGGGTCCTCAACCCGGGAGACATGTTGTATCTACCTCCTCGGGTGGCTCACTTTGGTGTCGCTCTGGGCCCATGTATGACTTATTCAATAGGGTGCAGGGCACCGTCGAAACAGGAGGTGCTGGGCGCTGTACTCGAGCAGGTTCTTCTGGAAACAGATCCGGACGAGCGATATGCTGATCCTGAGCTGCAGCGCAGCGATGAACCGGGTCGTCTGGGAAGACAAAGTGTAGCGTGGGTTCGTTCGATGCTCGATGACATCGTAAGCGACGAAAGTGCGTTGACCGAAATGGTCGGCTCCATCATCTCACAGCCTCGCAGGTATGTCGACGAAGAAGCGCTGCCTGACGAATCGCTCCAGCACGCTCTGGCCAACCGCACGCGCGTGCGACCCGCATCATCATCTCAGGTGCTCTACGAGCTTGCGGAGGGGGGTCAGTTGTGGCTTTTCGCCGCCGGCGAGGCGATCCAACTTGATCAGGACTTTCTGGACCTCGTCCGAAAGCTGATCGAAGGACCCGGTCTCGATGCCACGGATTTATCCCGTGATGCAGAGTTTTCTGCGCTGATGGAAGACCTATTCTCTCAAGGGACGCTCGTTGTCGACTGATCGCAGGCGCTGTGCCGCCAGCAGTTACGAATCGAACACGTAGATCGCGATGATGCGGCCTCTGCGGGTCGATCCTGTGCCCAGCACCTCACCGGCAATCTGCGCACCTGCACTGGGCTCTTTGATTTCCTCGATGAGGATACCGTTGGCTCCAATTTCAGCGGCGCGTTCGCGCGCCTTGCGCAGCATTTTGCTTTCTCTGGTCAACTGAGAGTCTCCCTGGGCATGGATGATGGCGATGTTTTTCCATTCACCATCGATGTCAGCTTCGCTGAGATAGATGACTACGTCATCCGGGCGAACCGGAGGATAGTATTCATTGTCCAGCATGGTTGCCTGCGTCTGGACACATCCAGCCAAAAAGAGAACTGCGATCAGCAGGTAATAACTCTTTCTCATTTTTCTATCTGTTTTATGGGCACGGTCGCATTTCTGCTGCCTGCCCAATTCGGTTTGGCTGGTGGGTGTGTATCTGCTAAGCCGTTGCAACCCATCGGCAGGTAACGTTTGGCGGTGTGGGAAGGGCCATAAAAAAGGGGCGGCACACGCTGCGCGTGTGCCGCCCCTGGATCAGCCCCTGAAATCAGAGAACTGAAAGTAGACTAGCGGACAGGAATCGTGTCAGCTCTACGGAACTGAGAGAGTCCTTCTTTCTTGCTTCCGCTTTCGCTGCGACCCATTCCAGCTGAAACGAGGCGTCCTGCGGACACGCCGTTGTCAATGTAGAATTGCTCGACAGCACGGGCGCGGTCTTCTGAAAGCTGCTGTGGGCGACGCTCTCCAGGTGATGACCATCCTTCAACGCGGACGTTGAGGTTCGGGCACTCAAGGAGGATCTCCAGATTTTCCATAAGCGCTTCGCGACCTTCATCCGTCAGAGCTGACGAGTTGCGATCGAAGAACGCGGAGTTCATTTCTGTGATCTCGCGG
Source organism: uncultured Rhodothermales bacterium (assembly GCA_964512485.1). GTDB lineage: Bacteria > Bacteroidota > Rhodothermia > Rhodothermales > UBA10348 > CAZEHJ01. Next base: position 11,215 of record CAZEHJ010000072.1, read on the forward strand.
CAGATGGCAGCTTCGTACGGAGTCACTGTTATCGTCATCGTGCGACGAGTGACGCCGTTGCAATTTTCAACCTCGAGCGTGACGGTGTAAGTACCGGCTTCGCTGTAGGTGTGGCTCGGGTTCGCGCCGCGGCCACGGCTTCCATCGCCGAAGTCCCATCTGTATTGTCCTTCGGTTCCAGAAACATTTGCCGAGAAGGAAACGCTGGTTTCGGTGTCAGGGCTCATGTTCGAAGCGCGCATCGAAGTGATGGCGGCAGGAATACATGGATCCTTGACAGACACCGGACACGTCATCGTTGAGGTGTGTTTGCCATTGCCGTTCGAAGCAGTCAGGCCGACCTGGTAATCGCCCGCCCGCGAGAACGTGTGCGTCGCCGTCATGCCTTGAGCGCCAGAACCGTCGCCAAATGTCCACATGTAATCGACAGGCTGCGTGGCATTGTCATTTGTCGATCCCGTAAATGTGATCGGTGATCCAGCGTCAACGACATCAACCGGACAAATGAGATCAGTGATCTCGACAGGAGTGACACGTTTCAAGTTGAACTTGATACCTGCGGCATGCGTGCCCAGGAAGTCGAGTCCGCTGAAACCATTGTTGTCACGGCCGTCGGACGCATCATCAGGAGAAGCGGTGTCAACTCCGGTCTGAAGGAAGAAAGACGTCCCTTCGTTGATGTAGAAATCGAGGCCGAATCCGAGGGATGCTCCGAAAGTAGTTTCATCCTGCTCGGTACAGGCGCCGTTGGCGGCGCAGGCTACTGAGTACACATTGGATGCGCCGCCCCCGTAATTCACGCCGGCAAACCAGTAAGGAGCGATCTTGTTGTCGCTCAACAATTTGCGCGCGATCAGGGAAACAGCCCAGCGAGTTGTTGGGTGGTTCTTGGTGCTTGTCGGTACTTCAAAATCAGTGATCTGAGTGAAGTTTCCTGTCCGAAATCCCAGCCCGACGCTGTATCTCGAAGTGAACTGGTAGCCAATTTCAGCTCCAGCGCTGTACGGGAATTCATCGAACATGTCACCATCAAAGTTGAATGGTGATTTTTCGCTGTCTCCCATGTAGTAGGAAATTCCGACATGTGGACGGATGTAGACCGATTCTGCACCGCGATCAACCTGTGCCGATGCGACATTCGGCATCATGCTGAGGGCAGCAAAGGCGGTGAACAGAAAGGGCAGTACAATTTTCTTCATGGTGGTCCTCTGTTGAGACATTACGTCTAGCTTAAACGGTACAAAATCATTGATTCGTTATCCAGTCGGTGGGCAGATTTATGGGTGTAAGTGCTGCCGGCTTCCGATCTGAACATAATTTCTCTGGTTGTGCCCGGTATATATCTGTCTTGGGCGGTAAATCCGGGTCGCCGGATCGGCTTTTAATTCCTTCCACTGGGCAATCCAACCGGGAAGTCGACCCAGTGAGAACATGACTGTGAACATGTTTGTCGGGATTCCCATGGCGCGGTACAGAATACCTGAGTAGAAGTCGACATTTGGATAGAGTCCGCGCGAGGCAAAATACTCGTCTTCCAGCGCGATGCGTTCCAGTTCCTTGGCCAGATCGAGAAGGGGATCGTCGATTCCCAATTTTCCGAGCACCTCGTCCGCGATGCGTTTGATGACGCGAGCCCGTGGGTCGAAATTTTTGTAAACGCGGTGCCCGAAGCCCATCAAACGGAATGGATCCTTTTTGTCTTTCGCTTTCTCGACATACTTCTGGAAGTCGCCGCCATCTTGCCTGATCATCTCAAGCATCGCAATCACGGCAGTGTTGGCTCCTCCATGAAGTGGTCCGGACAATGCGCTTATACCGGCAGAAATAGCGGAGAACAGATCAGCTCCGGAGCTTCCAACCATTCTTACGGTCGACGTGGAGCAATTCTGTTCATGATCCGCGTGCAGAATAAGAAGCATATCCAGCGTGCGGACGATCAGGGGGTCGATCTCATATTCTTCGGAAGGCACGGCAAACATCATGTGCAGGAAGTCGGAGGCGTAGCCGAGTTCGTTGCGGGGATAGATGTACGGTTGACCAATTGACTTCTTGTAGGAGAAGGCAGCGATCGTGTTGAGCTTCGCGATCAACCGGACAATATTGAGGTTGATCTCTTCTTCTGTATTGCCAGACGGGTAATATGCTGACAGTGAAGACACGATGGTTGAGAGCACACTCATCGGAGGGGCAGTAGCCGGATAGCCTTCGAAGAACTTTTTCATGTCTTCGTGCAGCAAACTGTGACGTGCGATTTCACTCTTGAACGTCTCCAGCATCTCGACGGTCGGAAGTTCACCGTAGATCAACAGGTAGGCCACGTCCAGAAAAGACGAATGCTCGGCGAGGTCTTCGATGGTGTATCCTCGATAACGGAGGATTCCTTTTTCACCGTCGATGAAAGTGATCGTACTTTCACACGAGCCCGTGTTCGCGAACCCGGGGTCCATTGTTATTGCGCCAGTAGTCCCGCGCAGTTTTCGAATGTCCATGCCAACCTCATCCTCCGTACCGACGGTGATGGGGAGATCAATTTCTTGATCCTGGACACTGAGTTTTGCTGTATCTACGTTCATGAGCTTGTCCGGAATAGGAATCCTGTCCACAGTTGCTGTCTGTGACTGGGAAAAGTAGTAGATTTTAACACCGGAAAACGATTCTGGAGCCCGCTACAAGCAGTCTGCAACGAAAATTCGCTGAGCATCTTCAAGTCCTTCAAATTGACGACCGTTCAACCAGTACTCGCAGGTATCTCAGCGTCGCTTAATCTTCCAAATCCACCCGTATGCTGTCCAAACTCAACAGCCTGATTGGAGATTGCTTGTTCGATGAGCCTTCCTCATCGGATCTGTTCAATCCCTATTCGACCCGCAACTCGGAGCTCGATCGGGAGGGCGCCTCCGAAATCCGCCGTGAAAATCTTCGGCGGTATATCTGTGAGCGTACGAGTGCCCCGAGTGTGCTGCTGTTGGCGGAAGCCCCCGGGCCGTGGGGATGCCGGTTTTCCGGGGTACCCATCACAAGCGAAAGACAACTGCTTGATCCTTTGTTTCCGCATAGCGGTCAGCAGGCGAGCAGGGGCGAAGAGCCTCATAAAGAATACAGTGCCTCCATCTACTGGCGAATCCTCCTGCCTTTTTATCAGCACATATTTACCTGGAATACCGTACCGTTCCATCCCCATCACATTGACAAGCCTCTGACCATCCGGACCCCGCGCGTGTCTGAAATAAAACGATTTGTGCCCCTTGTGGAGGGCATTGTCAATATCATGAATCCACAGGCGGTGGTTGCTGTCGGACGAAAAGCCGAATCGGCGCTCTCGATGATCGGGGTTGACGCCATTTATGTGCGTCATCCTTCCCAGGGAGGTGCGACACGTTTTGAAGAAGGCGTCCGAAAAGTGATGAAAGAACTGAAGCTCGAGGAGGCACATGTCTGACGATCTGTTTGATGCGGGAGCAAAAGAATTCCGCTCCAACCGGGCTCCACTGGCGGACCGGATGCGACCCAGAACGCTGGACGAATACATCGGACAGGATCACATCCTGGGGCCGGGCCGGCTCCTGCGCCGCTCCATCGAAGCGGACCGTCTCACCTCACTGATTTTCTACGGACCACCAGGAACGGGGAAGACCACGCTTGCCCGCATTATCGCCGGAACCACTCGTTCCCATTTCGAAACCCTGAATGCGGTCCTGGCTGGTGTAAAGGACATTCGAAACGCGATATCTGACGCTGAAGGCAGGCTGAAACACCATCAACAACGAACAATTCTGTTCATCGACGAGGTCCACCGTTTCAACAAGGCACAGCAGGACGCACTGCTGCCCCACGTGGAAAATGGAACGGTCACGCTCATCGGCGCCACGACCGAAAACCCCTATTTCGAAGTCATCAAGGCACTCGTATCCCGGTCGCGCATTTTTGAACTGACTTCGTTGTCATTGGAAAATCTGGCCGATGTCGCCAAAGCCGCACTCGAGAATGAAGAGCGGGGCTATGGTCGTCGCGATGTCCGCGTCGATGACGATGCACTGGCTCACCTGGTCTCGACATCCAACGGCGATGCGAGATCGTTGCTCAACGCCCTGGAGCTGGCCGTCGAGACTACCGAAGATGGAGCCAGCATCACGTTGGAGGTCGCTGCTGAGTCCATTCAAAAGCGAGCCGTCCTTTATGACAAGGAAGGAGATGCCCATTACGACACGGTCAGCGCTTTTATCAAGAGTCTCAGGGGTTCGGATCCGGACGCATCGATGTACTGGATGGGAAGAATGCTCTATGCTGGTGAAGACCCTCGATTCATCATTCGTCGGATGCTGATTTTCGCCGCTGAAGACATTGGACTGGCCGATCCACGAGCCGTGCAGGTCGCCGTTTCATGCGCTCAAGCTTTTGAACACGTGGGGCTGCCCGAAGGTCGATTCCACCTTGCCCAGTGCTGCCTGTATCTGGCCACGGCGCCGAAAAGTAATTCAACATATACGTTCTTTGATGCGCTGAAATATGTCGAAGAAGAGCAGAGTGGCGATATCCCCAACCACCTCAAAGATGCCAGCCGGGATGCGAAGGGGCTGGGTCACGGCGAAGGATATTTGTATCCACACGCATACAGAAATCACTACACCCCTCAGCAGTATCTGCCCGACGAAATGCAAGGCACGTATTTCTATGAACCCAGCGACGTCGGATATGAGCGAACCATCAAGGAGCGATTGGATTACTGGCGCTCCAGAGATGATGAGACTGATCTGAAAAAGCGAGTCGAGAAGTACGTCGACAAACCAGAAGATGGCTCGCGCGAAGCGCCGGGTGATGCCGATCCGGATTCTCAATAGTATTATGCGCCCATGCAAAAGCTGTTGAACATTGCCGGGGCAATCGACCGGTTTCAGGACCGTTTCGGGAAGTGGCTATACTGGCTAACGCTCGCGATGGTGGTCATCGGAGGCTACAATGCCCTTGTTCGCTACACGGACAAATTCACGGGAATGTCCCTCAGTTCGAATTTCTATCTGGAACTGCAGTGGTATCTCTTCAGCCTGCTCTTCCTGTTGGGCGCCGCCTACACGCTGCGGCACGATGCGCACGTGCGTGTGGACATTGTGTATTCAAAACTGTCGAAAAAGGGTAAAGCCTGGATCGACCTTGGCGGCACGGTGCTCTTCTTGATCCCGTTCTGCATCCTCATGCTCTGGGTCTCGTGGCCGGCAGTATATAATTCGTGGCAGGTGCTCGAAATGTCGCCCGACCCGGGAGGCCTACCCAGATATCCGATCAAGACTGTGATTCCGATTGCGTTCTTCCTGATTCTCGTTCAGGGCCTTTCAATGTTCATCCGGAATCTGGCCGTAGTTACGGGCTTCGATGAGGAGAAAGAAGGAGGGGAGAGCTGATGGAAGGCGACTGGCTGGCCCCGCTCATGTTCGTCGGGGCACTCATTCTGATTTTTACGGGCTTTCCCGTGGCGTTCGCTCTCGGCGGGACAGCCATCGTGTTCGCCTTCGTTGGCGTGGAATTGGGCATGTTCGACTGGCCTCTCCTGCTTGCGATGCCGGACAGGACATTCGGCATCATGTCCAACTTCGTCTTGCTGGCCGTGCCCTTCTTCATCTTCATGGGTACGATGCTGGAAAAATCCCGCCTCGCTGAAGACTTGCTGACGACTGTCGGACAGGTGTTCGGACCCGTACGCGGAGGCCTGGCCCTGGCCGTCGTATTTGTAGGCGCGCTCCTCGCCGCCGCAACCGGCGTTGTGGGAGCAAGTGTTGTCGCGATGGGATTGATCTCGCTACCTGTCATGATGCGTTACGGCTATTCGAAAGAATTGTCTGTGGGAGTCATTACAGCCTCGGGGACCCTAGGCCAGATCATACCGCCTTCAGTCGTCCTGATCGTGCTCGCGGATCAGATGGGCATTTCGGTGGGTGACCTCTTCATGGGCGCGCTCGTACCGGGCATCGTGCTTGCCGGTCTGTATGCCCTCTACTGTGGCGGAGTGGCCTTTTTTCAGCCTGAGAAAGCACCGGCATTGCCTGCCGAGGCACTTGATATTGAGAGACGGGAACTGGTGAAACGGGTGTTTCTGGTCCTGCTTCCGCCGCTCGTACTGATTCTGTTGGTTCTCGGGAGCATTTTTTCAGGAGTTGCCACGCCAACCGAGGCCGGAGCACTCGGTGCGCTCGGCGCCATCGGTCTGGCGGCAGCCAACAAGCGTCTTTCGTGGAAAGCGATCCGCGAGACGATGGACAACACCACGAAATTGACCGCCATGGTGTTGTTTCTGTTGATCGGTTCGACAGCGTTCGCCCTCGTTTTCCGCGGCCTCAATGGAGACCTCTGGATCGAAGATCTGCTGACCAATCTACCGGGTGGTGTGATCGGACTGTTGATCGTGGCCAACCTGACCGTGTTCATCCTGGGCTTCTTCATCGACTTCTTCGAGATCGCCTTCATCGTCATCCCGCTTCTCGTACCTGCCGCTGCATTCCTGGGAATCGACCTTGTCTGGTTCGGTGTCATGCTGGGCATGAACTTGCAGATGTCCTTCCTCACGCCACCGTTTGGGTTCGCCCTCTTCTATCTACGAGGCGTTGCTCCGCCTGAGATATCTACTGCGCAGATCTACCGAGGCGCGGTACCCTTCATCGCCATACAGGCGATTGGCCTGATGCTGATCATTATCTGGCCTGAGCTCGTAACCTGGGCTCTATAATGGGAAATGTGCTCACTGCTCGCTAAAGAGAGATTTGCCGGGCAAATCTCTCAAACCGCTCGCAGCAAAC
>CAZEHJ010000073.1:0-6622 GCA_964512485.1 uncultured Rhodothermales bacterium
GCCTAATTTACCGTACGCCCAAACAGCATACGCCAGCGCACTTCTTCAACGGTTCGCGAGAGTTCGTTTCCTTCATCGTCTTCGTATTCCTCTTCAACCTCCAGAATATCCTGGAAGACAAAAAGAGGATACCAGTCATCTGAAGCGTACTGGTTGAACTTGTCGTCGATCTCTCTCATGTCATCAATACGCCGCGCCTGGAATTCCAGCGGCTCCCAATCTTCGTCCTCGTCGTACGTCCGCTCAAAAAGTGCCCGGTAGGAGCCATTGTCTTCCCTGAAGAGGAACATGGGCTCCCATCCATCATCGCCCTCCTCGTCGAACACATCATCAATGCGTCTGATATTGCGGGTGGTTCTGGCCCTGAACTCCATGGTCTGCTCTCTTTCGTCCATGCCGCGGGCAAACAGCATGCGGTGATCGTCTGAACCCTGGATCAGGAAGAGCGGATACCAGCCATCCATCGCAAGATCGTTGAATGTGTCGTCCACATCGCGTCCCTGACTGATAACGATGGCGCGATACTCAAGATCTGTGACCAGATCGTTCGGGTCGCGCTCCATCATCAGGCGCCAATTATTGTTCAGGGCTCCCGTTCGAAAGACGAAGCGCGGAAACCATCCTTCTTCAGCCAGATCGTTGAACGTGTCATCAATCTGATTTGCGGAGCGGATAACCGTGGCTCTGTACTCCAGGTCGTAATTGCGTTCATCCCTGTCGCGCTCCCGTTCAAATATCAGCCGCGCGTCGCCCTGGAATTTCAGCACAAACCGAGGATACCAGCCGTCTTCTGCGTATTCGTTGAAGTTGTCGTCGATGTCGCGATCTGATCCAACAATGACCGCTCGGTATTGGAGGCCATCACGTTGGGCGTCTGCCGAAGTAGCGAACAGGCTGAGGCTAAATACGCCGACTAGGAATATGGACAGGGTCCGGGAGTTGAAATTGGCCACGCGATTCATGTGCGTCTTTGATGATGATGAGATTAAACGAGTACACTCCAGTCTAGCAAAATCCTTCCACATCATCAATCGGGCAGGCCGCTACCGAGCGATTCCATGGTAAGTTTATTCCCAGCTCAACGCCTCGACTGGATTGGCTGGCGCAGCCCGACACGAGCCGGCGTCGATTAGAGATCTACCTCCCGTTTGCGAACGAGGAACAGGCCTTCAGCCTTGCTGCTTATGGCGATAATTCCGCTTTCGAAGAACGGGTAGTTTCCCCACGAACCTGCAAATCCGTAGGTATTCGGGGCGTTCGGGGCTGTATCGAAATGCCCTGCCTCAACCGGATTGGCCGGATCTGTGATATCGAGAATGCGCAGACCTGCATTATAATTCGACTCATAGATGAAATTGCCTTTCACATATAGATTATGATCGCTGGCCCCGTTGTCGAGGAACACTTCTTTGACGAGCAGGGGATCATCCAGATCGCTCATGTCCCACACGAGAGTACGCGTGCGATCGAAGATTTTATTCATCTCGTCGAGCTCGTCGTTCATGTAGAAGTAATTGTGATCTTCGCTGAGCCAACCTTGATGCGTATAGGCGGTGTTGGGATATGTCGCGTTCGACACGGTCACCGGGTTGTCCTTGTCCGTGACATCGGCAATCAGGAAGGAGCTTCCGTTTGAGTTGAGACAGATTTCCCTTCCGTTGTAGTCGTCGTCACTTCCGTGATAGATGACGCACTGTGCATCGTGCGTTCCTCGATAATCCGGGTGGGTGTAGCACCCGACAAATTTCACGTTGAGCGGATCACGCAAATCCATCATGTGAAGCTGGCCGCATCCTTCTGCGCTGCGGCCCGTGCCCACGGCGTAGCCAAAGCCCGTGTCTTCATTGATAATCAGGTTGTGTGCGCTCGCGATGCCCGTGTATCGAGCAGTCTCTTTGAAGTTGACAGGCATATCGGCAGGGTCGACGTCGCGAAGCTGCGTGAGGTCGAGGATCTGCATTCCGTGATCCTGTGCGCCTCCGGAGACGACAAATGCATGATTGGCATACACTTTCACATCCCGCCACGTGCTTCCCGGGCTTCCTTCCGTGCGCATGAGTTGTCCGACAATTACTGGATAGGACGGATCGCCGATATCAACAATCGAGAGTCCATCCGAGCGTGCTGCGAGTACATACTCGCGGCCCGTCTGGGGATCGGTCCAACCCCAGATATCGTTCAATTGAGCGCCACGGTCGTTCGCCAGTTCGCTCGTGGATACCATGGAAATCAGGTCAACATCATCGCAAGGAAACAGATCATTGACCATGCCATCCTCGCATTCAATTTTGTCTCCCGAAATCGATTCGTAGTACCCGATATCGTTTTCGAAAATGCTGGCGCGCTCCCAATTCCCGTCGCTTCCACGCTCAAACAGAGAAGCGATGCCCGCTTCGTAGTCTGCATTCGGTGAGCCAAGAACGGCCACGTCGCCTTCAACGGCGATTCCCACTCCGAAGCCTCTCGACGTGCGATCGTCTGGCGCTTCGAGCACCGTGTATCCCGCGTCGAGATCATTGGTATCGAATGTAAAAACCCCGTTTCGAGCGCCCACGATAAGCGTTCCATCGTCCACAGCCAGACCCTGACCGAACTGAGGTAGTCTTCTCGTTCCTTCTTCAGCGGCAGGGGGCTGCAAGGTGTGCGTGCGCGTCCACGAACCTTCCGCATCTCTGTCATATACCAGTACAGCACCGACACCTTCATATCCCTGAGCTCCCACATAGAGTCGGTCACCATCCGCTGCCAGAGATTGCCCCGCCATATCACCGGCTTTGAATTCATCTGCGCCAATAGTCGCCGAGTGCACCCAGTTGCGGCTGTCCACATAGTCATAAATGAGCACGCCACCCGCGCCCTCATTCGTGCTCGGCGTCCCGATGTACAGGGTCGACCCGGAAGAGGCGACCGACCAGGCACTGGCCTCAACGAGCGCGCCCATGTCCATCCACATCGTTCCCATTTGATGCACGACGTGAACGGCTCCTTCGTTTGTGTCTCCGTTGTAAGACGTGATCAAAATATTGTTTTCGACAGCCGCCATGGTCTGCGTGCGAAACCCGCCACGGGCCCATGCGCCTGCGAATTCAGCGCCATCCTTGATTCCGCTGCCTTCCACTTTTGCTGTTTCGGTCCAGCCGCCATCAGTTTTTTCAAACATGTAGACAGCGTTGATGCCCGGAGCGCCGACGAACAGTTGATTCCCATTTACGAGAATGGATCGACCAAAGTCATTGCCCAGCGCTCCATCTGAAGCCTGCAGCCTTGTGGCCTCGAACCACTCGCCATCTTCGTCGCGACTATAGACATATACCTCACCAGAGGGGTCTTTGCCTCTGGGCCAACTGATGGGTGCGGACCCGACAAATACTTCTCCATCCGAAAGGGCGACCGAGCCTCCGAAGCCAAGGAGAGATCCCTGACTGCTGGAGGGGATGGAAGGGGCATATTGAGCCTGGGCGGCCAGGACAATCAGTGAGAGAGCGAGGAGGGACAGGCAATGTTTCATGATCTGATTCCTGAATGGCTGTTTCGCGCGAATACGGGGCCCGGGAAATCAGTATACGGTTATGAGAGGCGTTATTCACACGTCTGGACGTACTCCGCCGAGGCCCCTTCACATGGGACAAACACGCCTCAGTCGTCTTCTTCGTCTTCCTCCTGAAGGAAGGTGTTGAAGAAATAGCTTAACAACAGGAACAGGGCGCCAAATCCCATGAAAAGCAATACGCGCCAAATGGTCTCCAAAGCAGCGAGGTCGACGAGGAAAAGCTTTGCTACAACGATCAGAAGCGTAAATGAGCCGAGAATCCGGAGAACCGACTCTTTTTGCATCAGTCCGTAGATGAAAAAGATTACGGCCACAGCACCCCACGAAATGGTTACGATGCCCTGTCCATTTTCCAGAAAGCTGAATTCGCGGTACAGCAGGCCCAGAAAGCAAAGGTGAGTGATTCCGCCGTAAATCCACTTTTCAGTGTTCGATGTCGATCGGAAGGCAACAATTGCTGCCGCCACCAGCACGGCAAGGTCCGACAGACCATCCGGATTGAAGATAGAGGTCGAGCCGGCGAACGCGTCTCCCAGTCGGGCAACCATCCAGTACAGGATTCCGATGAAAAGGGCGTGCGCCACATAACGAACATATTTCTGCTTCGAGAGCAGTCCTGCTTCACTGATTACCAATGCTTCGGCTGTCAATGCCAGCAGCAGAATCCTTCCGTCGAGCATGACCATGAGCGCGATGGTCAGAAGTAACACAGCAGCCAGCGCGTGGGCGGGTGCGAACCTCTTGGTTTTCTCACCGCGAAGTTGAAGCGCGGCCGCGCCACCGTATAAAAACGCGCCTGCAAGGATGATCAATCCCGCGGTAAGATCTGCAAGGGTCCAGATCGGCGCGGAAAACACCAGAACCATGAGAGGTGCAGTTGCGAAATGAATGGACAGAAGCTGGTGTCGAAAGAGCTTCTGCTCCTCGGACTCGGACCGCTTTTCATCGCCGACAAAATGCCGGGGTCGAGAGTCTGCTTCTCGCTCGGACACCAGGACCCGGAAATACGGAACGAGGGCCAACGCCGCCCAGATGCATACGATGCCGATTTGCATGGGCCAGCGATCGCCTGCCGCTGCTTCCACTGAGAAGGGTGAGGAAACGATGACACCGAACGCGAGAATGCACCACCCACCGAGGACGGTCAGCCACATGAGGTAGCGCCATCCTTTATAGAAATAAATCGCCGATGCAAAATAGATGAGCAGACACGAATAGATCATCAATCCAGCCAGTGTTCCGCTATCAGAATAGAGCACAAATGGAGTGGCGAAGCCGCCTAAGAGGGCAACAAAGGCCATAACAGGCTCTTCCTGCCGCAATGATGCTACGAAGGCGAGAAGTGTCACGGAGACAAGAAAAATGTACCCGGTCAGGTGCGTGACGAGTGTAAATAGCTGAACTGCAGCGAATCCGGTGACAAAAAACGAGGCCAGGCCACCTCCGAAAAGGACCAGACTCAGATATCTTTTTTCGTTGTGCGTGCTGACACTGAAAACGATCAGAACGATTCCCAGGCCTACGCCAAACAGGAGTCGGACGCCCGGAGTGAGCCAGCCTTGATCCACCGAATACTTGAAGAGAAAAGCCAGGCTGAACAGTAACAACGCGATTCCGACTTTGCTGAGCCAGTTTTCCGTACTGAGAATGGAATCAATCAGACTTTGTGTTTTCTCCCGAGATTCGGTTCGTTTCGCTGTTCTTCTTCCCTCGAGCACCTCTTTGATCTTGCGTTGCTGCTCATTTCGCCGACGCAGGTTTTCATCGGTTGCGATGGAATCGAGAGGAGACGAGGCGGCTCCCTTTTCGAGAGGGTTTTCTTCGAGAGGCGAACCGGCGGATTCTGTCTGTCCCGACTTTTCAGCCCGTATCGATTTTGCAGCAAGGCGCTCGAGCCGCTGGATCGCAGCTTCCAATCGTTCGACGCGTTGTTCTAGAGCATCAGAGTGTTCGTCTTCCATGACTCGATTTTGTCAGTTGGTGGTCGTTGTTGGGCCCAACTAATCGCGGCTTCCCGAGAGCCACACGCTGTCGTCTTCACGCCGGGCCAGGAACTTGACGGCCCGGCCATCACTGTTCATATCAAACTCGAAATAGGCTGCTTCCAGCTTCCCAGCGGGCTCCCCATTCATGAGCATAACCGGAAAAAACACCTGTTCTGCTTTCGGAAAAAACGCAATGTCATGAGCATCTGAATAGGGGCCGATGTCCATTACCGTGTGTAAATAATCGTTCTCGTACGTGACCTCAATCTCAACTTCGCCCGACTTCATGACGAACGGAGGGTTTTCGATGAGCTCCACCTGCCAGGTGCCCACATAATCGGCCGCGTCTTCAGCCGTAACATTGAGAAGTGTTGTTGCTGGAACCACGATGTCCATCTCGATCATCGTCGTCCCCCAATGCATTCTCAGGGTGGCGCCGCGCCTGTGAACGGTCGGGAAATGAAAGGTCAGCGTCTCCATTTCCATGGCTGCTTCTTTCGGAATTACGGGGAAGTGATATTCAGCCTCATCCATCGTAGGGTGGGGGCCGTGGAAACGCTGCCATGTTTCGTCCATCGCAAACTCCCATTCACCTTCCTCAAAGCCGATCCAGACGGAGTACTTCCCGGCCGGAATCGCATGCCCATCCATCGTGACATCTTTGCTGAATTCAATGGTCGTTGCCATGTTGGCTCCCGGAGTAATCATCTCGCCGTAGGCCATGACTCCGCCAAAGAGAGGAGCACGACCTCGCCGTGATGGACGGGAATACTCCATCGAAATCACGGTCCCATCAATGGTTTGGGAGATGGTTGAAAACTCGCTTGCCGCGATCTGGGCGGAGCTGTCGGAGGCCATAAAGATCACGGCGATCAGAATGCTCAGCGTGGCAATGAGTGTCTTAAGGTGAATGCGTCCCATGATTTTAGCCTGGCAGAAAACCAGCGTCTGGTGGTGGGGAATAGACGTGTATCCGAAGAGGAAGAGCAACAAGTAAAGGGATTGGCGGGCGGAGTGCAATAATTGTCACGTTCGATCCTGCACGCTCGGGTCCTAGGCGCCATGTGTCAGTTGCAAGGCGCCATGT
>CAZEHJ010000073.1:6722-7796 GCA_964512485.1 uncultured Rhodothermales bacterium
GTGCCATGTGCCATGTGTCAGGTGCATGCTTGCGGCAATCACTCGATCGGATCCTAAAACGCTTCTAGAATCCTCGGAATGCGAAGATTCCGAATGCCCGACACCCGTTCGTCATTGTACCAAATGTTGATCTTACCTTATAGTCTGTCCGCACATCCATGTTGTGCATAGGTTTTGACCGTTGGAAGTCGTTTCTCACCAGGTATAGAGTGTCCGAACAAAAATGAAAGAACGAAGCTTGTCGCCTTTACAGGTGAAACTGTATCACATCATCTTTGAAGCCGATTCTCCGGCCGGAAAGAGATTTGATATTTGGCTGATGGTCATGATTGTGGCCAGCGTGATCACCGTATTTCTTGAGAGTATTCCTTCTCTGAGTGATCAGTACAGTCGGCTGTTCATCCGGCTAGAGTGGGTCTTCACGATCTTTTTTACCATCGAATACTTCGTTCGAATCTATTGCGCCTTTAAACCGCTCATCTACATGCGCAGTTTTTATGGCATCATAGATCTGCTTTCCATTCTACCGACATACCTGAGTCTTTTTATACCAGGTTCTCAGGTGGGTGCCGTCATCCGGGTCCTGCGTTTGCTCAGGGTGTTCAGGATTTTCAAACTTCACAACTTCCTACACCACGGAAACGTGATCAGTACAGCTCTCTTGCGCAGTCGGCGCAAGATCGCGCTGTTTCTCTACGTAGTGTTCTTGATGGTCATTGTTATTGGCTCCGTCATGTACCTGATTGAGAGTACTGGCCCGGCCGCGGACCAATTCGACAGCATTCCGCGGAGCATCTATTGGGCGATCGTGACGATAACGACTGTGGGCTACGGGGATATCAGCCCGGCGACGACGCTTGGTCAGTTTCTGGCAGCACTGGTGATGGTTGCTGGGTACGCGATCATCGCCGTGCCCACGGGCATTGTATCAGCCGAATTCATGACTGCGAATCGCGAAAGCAGGACCAGAGTGTGTCCTCACTGTATGAAGGAAGGTCACGATCTCGACGCGGATCACTGTAAATATTGCGGTGGCGAGCTGATTGCGCATATCGAGACAGGGTAGGCGAGTCC
>CAZEHJ010000073.1:7896-11262 GCA_964512485.1 uncultured Rhodothermales bacterium
AATTACTCAGACCTTCGGTCCTCGTTTATTCGCCCGCTGGGCTCATCAGTCGATGACTTCGTCATCTCGTGTGTCGGAATGCTCTTCGGTGGTTCAGACATGCCTATTAAGTCATGACGGCTTTTTTCCCACGACTTTGCTCTATCGGTTTAAAAATACATGTAGCCAGTGTACAATGTGTACGACATGTTCGGCGTGGGAGTAATCCCCATTTCATGAGCTGCCCAAGTTTTATGTGCATGGGGTGTTGATGGATGGAAGATGAGAACGATACCTGTCCATGATCCTATGAGCCGAGGTACAAAGACTGGATTATGCCTTGAAGTGCATGACCTGGCATCCAGTAAAATATTAGCCTTCCGTCCACAAGACAGAGATTTTGTCAGGTCGCTCCTTGTTCACAAAATGATCAATTCCCGGATTTTGCAAAACAGGGTAGAATCGACCCTGGCCACGGATGAGTTGAAGCAAACTGTGATGGATTGGATCCGTGCTACAAGCGAGGATATGTGACACCCATATATATCTGATAACTGGCGATCATAAGTCCTCCAGAACAGAGCCGATCAATAAAAAACATGAGTCAAATAGTGAGTTTCATCCAGTAATTGTCGACTGAAATAAGAACAAAAAATCAGGTCTTCCCAATAGCGATTTCGACTGAACTGACCCTGAAAAAACGTCCACTGAATCGAGGTAGACCCCCTCCTACCTCGTGAGCGTCTTCTCCTGTCGCTCGTTTGAACCCCTCATTCCGTGGCTTCGAACACTTCCCAGATACTAAAAATCCCCCAAACTCGCTCTGCAATGGCCAATTCAGGGCCGCCGACGAAAGGAGTATCAACCCATGGATGATTTTTGACTCTGGTGACGTCTAACAGACGATGGAGAGAAAGAAGTCACATACGTACTCAGAGCGGGCTCTGATAGATCGAGCAAAAAGAAACGACCAGGCCGCGTTTGAGGAATTGTACATCCGAAACTGGGATCGGATGTATCGCACGGCGGTCAGGATCATTGGAAACGAGCACGATGCCGAAGAGGTCGTTCAAAACAGTTTCTTGCGGGCGTTTGAATCATTGCATCGCTTTGACGAGAAGTCGAGTTTCACGACCTGGTGTTTTCGGATAACCACTAACCAATGTCTGGATCATATTCGCAAGAGTGAGCGCCGACGTCAATACTTCGAGTCGAGCACCGAGAATATTGACCAGATGCTTGCTGAAAATTCAGATCTTTCCGAACAGGCGTTGCTGAGAAAGGATCTTCTCCCGATCGTCGAATATGCTCTTGGCAATCTGTCTCCAAAAATTCGGACAGTTGTGATACTGAAAGATCAAGAAGAGCTCTCATATGGGGAGATTTCCTCGATCCTGAACTGTCCTTACGGAACAATCGCTTCTAGACTGGCTCGCGGTCGGTCTGAAATTGCAGCTCAATTGACATCCTATGGTATAACTGCATCGTACTTCCAAAATCTATGATACCGAACGAAGAACATATCGAAGAGTCGCGATTGAGCGCATACCTGGATAGTGAATTGGCACCTCTGGAAATGCGGCAAGTGGCCACTCATGTTGCTGCCTGCAAGAACTGCAACGAACGTCTATCGGAGCTTCTGACAGGACAAGCAGCAGTCAGATCGCTGCCACCCAGTGAAATGGAGGTCCCACCCTGGGGAGCGCTCAAAATGAGAATAGATCGTGGGCCGACTTCAAGGCCCTCGTCGACCAGGAAAAGATTTATTCCAGTGGCTGCCTCTGTTATGCTGCTGTCTCTCTTATGGGTCGTCTATTTCTCTCCGACAGACCTTCCCGAATCCAATAACCCGAATTTGAACAATGTCGAAACTATCGCCTTGGATCTGGGACTGTATTTGCAAGATCTGGATCATCCGAGCACAGAAAGTCGGTTCGAGAAAGCGTACCAGGTAATTCCCGCGGCCTACGAAAGTGCCTTGCGATTTGTAGGAATTGAGGAAAAAAGTCCTCTTGAGCTGGTCCCAAGTCAATTCGAGGTGTTAGAAGTGTCGATCGTAGAGTATCGAGATTCTTCACCAGCAGCGAGAATCGTTTACCTGGGTCCCTCTGGCCGAATAGTCATTTTCTGTCAGAGACAAGATGCGATAACGAGTTTTTCTGGATTTGTGGCAGACAAGGTGAAGGTGAGAGACACAAGCTGCACTTCTGTTTACTGCAGCCAGTACAGGGCGCTCAGCTTCGAGACGCAAGCAGGAGCATTCACCGTAGTCGGATCTCGGATCGGATCAGCGTTAGATGACTTAGTGAACATAATTCTTCCCTGAACGGCGAGATCACCTTTACTCAAGTCGAATAGTCTTGTGAACTCAAATTTGGGTGAGAATATTCAGTCCCTGGGAACGAAAGTTTTGCCCGAAACATCGCGCAAAGTCGGATCGCCCCATACAAATGCAATGGTCATTGGTCCCGGTGTCGGCCGTGTGTCCGAACAGGTCCTTCTGTCTTCGTTCGTGCTGATTTGGGGAGTAAACTTTCTTTTTGCAGAGGTTGCTCTTTTGGAAGTCGTACCCGTCGCGTTTTCGGCTGCTCGTTTCCTCGCTGGAGCTGTCACAGGGCTGACCATTCTATGGTTCAGATCAAAGGTTCTTTCGTTTCGATTGGATTTGTCCTCGAGAGAGAAGTATCGCCTGGGCATAGCGATTCTCCTGGGCGGCGTCGTCGCTCCCTGGCTCGGAATAGTCGGTCTGAGCATTACTCACGCAGGCCGAGCGGCGATTTGGGTAGCAACATTTCCACTGATCTCTTATCTGTTCGGCCTTCGTTTAAAATCTGAACACGTCAGTTCGTTGACCCTGATGGCCATTGGCACCACCGGCTTGGGTGCGGTGCTTTTGTCTCTGGATGCCTGGAATAATGGATCGGGTTGGGGCGACATTTTGTTGTTCAGCAGTGTGGTTGTGTCTGCAGCCGAGCTCCATGTACTGCGGCCACTCGTCCTGAAACACCCACCTGTTTCCATCGGAATGATCCGACTTATTATTGGCGCGGCTCTGTATGGAATAGTGGCCCTTCCCTGGTTGAGCAATACCGACTGGGATTCCCTGCACGTAGTAACCTGGATTGCCATCCTCGGAGGCGGCATGATTGCAACAGGGTTGGGGCAATGGATACGCGCTCGCGCCATCCGCTTCCTCGGCCCCACTGTTTTGTCGATCCATTATCTGGCGATTCCCGTCGTCGCGCTCATCGGTGGGGCGGTCATTCTGAAAAATCCAACCTCACATATCGAGTGGATCGCTTGTGGGATTATTTTATCTGGCGTCGCTCTGCTCAGAAAGAGGGTTGATCGGTAGGTCTATACGTATTCATCCGGTGCAGCCCCAAT
>CAZEHJ010000073.1:11362-17766 GCA_964512485.1 uncultured Rhodothermales bacterium
GCAGCCCCAATCCATCTTCTCCAAATCGAGCGGGTGTTCTCTTTATTCGTATCTCAGAGACTCAACGGGATTAGCCAGTGCGACGCGTAGAGCTTGAGAGGTGATAGACACTGCGCCGAGAACGATGCACAAAATTGCCGCGTACAGTAGCCAACTCGCGTTGAAGTCGACGCTGAAGGCAAAATGATTCAGCCACCAAGTTGATGAAATTATCGACACGGGAATGCCGATAAGAATGGCAACTGCGATGAGCCGGACCAACTGACTCCCCACCATCACCATAATTTTGCCGGAGGTCGCGCCCATGACTTTTCTGATCCCTATTTCTTTGGTACGGTGGGTGGCGACGTGCGAGGACAGGCCAAAAAGGCCGAGGCCAGCAAGGAAAAGTGCTAGAACCGCAAAAAGCTGTATAAATTCTGCCATTGCGAGTTCGGATCTGTACTGATGGTTCATTTTATCGGTCAAAAACTCAAACTCGGCAGGGCGGCCATCTGTGAATCCACTCCACACCTGATTGATTCGCGCCCTCGTGGCTTGAACGTCGTTCGCATTCAGTCTGATGGACACATAACGAAAAAACTGGCCCTGTACGATCATCAGAGGCTCAACACTCTCGCGCAAAGATTGAAATTGAAAATCAGGACTAATTCCTATAATGGTCGTTTCGTTTCCGGGATTGACTATGGCTCCGACTGGATCTTCGATCCCGAAATGCCTCAACGCGGAATCATTCAAAATAACGGCATTGGTACTGTCTCCTGCCGCCATCTCACTGAAAGAGCGTCCTTCTTGAAGTTGAATCTGGTAAGTCGAGATAAACTCTTCGTCGACTATGTAGGTGGGAATGGTGGAAGGTTCTTCCTCACCGGAGGGGTGAATGCTGAAGGTCATGTGAGACTCAACACCGGGGATGCTCGATGAAGCAGTGACTGCCTGGACCCCTGGAATGTTAAGAAGTTCGGCTTTAATTGACGGCATATTTTCGCGCATCTTTGCCCGATCTCTGATTGTCGTGACAATGACATTCTCGGAATTAAACCCTATCGATGCTTCAGATAAAAATGACATTTGCCGGTACATCGTTAGCGTACCAACAATCAAGACATAAGCAATGACGAATTGAAGTACGATGAGGTATTTTCTAATGCTTCCTCGCTTTGAATTTATGAGGGTGTCACTGAAATGGCGGTTTATGGACTGGCTGGAGGAAACTGAATATGCTGGAAAGGACGCCTCGATAATCGCTATTAGAAGGGTAAATCCCGCCCAAAATGTCAGAAGCGTTGACCAGGAAGATGCGGACAGCAAACTGGTGCCGACAACATTTGAGAAGAGCGGTTCTGTCACCCAAAAAAGGACGATTCCGACGACTCCTGCCATACCGGTCTGAGCAAGTGACTCGATGAAAAACTGGCGATTGAGTTTCGATTTATTCGCTCCCATGACTCGCCTGATTCCAGTTTCTTTTCCCCTCGTCATGGAGTGGGCAAAGGAAAGATTGGAATAGTTGATCGCCGCGATTATCAAAATCAGAAGACCAGCCGTGATCAACACAAGCAGGTACGAAGCATCGCCATTTGGAGTGATTTCGTCCTTCAGATCTGATCTCAGATGTATGTCTCCGAGAGGTTGTAGCCTCAGCGTTCTGGAAGATGCAAAACGTTCAGTGGCTACCTGATCCAGCAGCTGAGCTAGAACCTGCTCTGTGTCCTCATGATTCGTCTCAGGTGGTAACCGAACGTACGTGTGGTGATCAAGCCAAGCCCAACTATCGAGGCGACCAGCACCGAGAGACTCACGAAGAGTTGAAAAACTGATCAAAAAATCCGGAACGAAATGAGAATTTGCGGGCACACGATCGAGGAGACCTGTCACTTCAAGATCGATATTATTTTCAAAGAGGAGGCGTTCACCGATTACGTCCGTAGATCCGAAATATTTGGTCGCCATCTCTTCGGTGAGAACGACTGAATTTGGGCGTACAAGTGCTGAGGATGCAGAGCCCGCCTTCAGGTCGAAGTCGAATAATTCAAATACGGTCGAGTCTGCAAAAAACGCCGAGCCCTCGTAGTACTGAGTGTCTCCGACGCGGAAGAGATCCGTACGGGGATTTTTTCTGATTCGAGTTCCCGTCTCAAATAGTTGAGACTGATCCTGCAGGGAAGGCCAAAGCGGCGCTGGAGTTCGAGCCCACTCAATGAGGTCGCTACCTGTCTCCACATCCAAGTAAATCCGGAATATGTCTTCAGATCGAGTGTGGTATCCGTCATAAGCATATTCAAACTGAACGAATACGAATATCAGAGAGACCACCGCCATGGCGATAGAGAAACTCGCCAGCTTGATCAGAGAATGTCCCGGATGGCGCTGAATGGTGCGTAATGCTATCGTCAAGTAATTTTTGAGCATGCCAAATTCTTTGAAAACCACGATCGTGAGCCCACACTTTTAGATTATGACGTTGAGGAGTTCACTTTTTAGACGATGCGAGATCACGAAATCTTCCGTGCCCGACGCAGGGTCGTCCACACCAATTATCAAAGAAAGCTTTATCAGGCTTCTAAAGATTCCAGCATCGGCCGCCATATGCCTACGGTTGAAACACAGAGTTGTGGTTCGTTCCAGGTTTTTGCACGATAGAAGCTAAAAACATAGAGCACGTAACAGACGAAGTGTGTATAACACATAGGTTATACAATAGCATTTCTCTCCTTCAAAATAGCTGACCTACGATGACTTCTAATCTTGCAAAACAATCAGAAAACGTATTTGACGTTCTTAAAGCATTCCCGGACTCGTTCATGAAACTCGATCCGGACGAACAGCGGGTCTCTCTGGCGATTTATCGAGCGCTGGCAAAGGGCAACCCGGTTGCCAGTGCTGACATCGCATCCCTATCGGACACAAAGGAGTCTCGGGTTCTCGAACTGCTCGACAACTGGCCCGGTGTCTACCAGGACGCTGAAGGCCGCGTAGTCGGCTACTGGGGATTGGCCATTCCGGAAATGCCCCACCAGATTCAGCTGCCGGACAGCAAAGTTTTTGGCTGGTGTGCCTGGGACACGCTTTTCATTCCCCAGTTGATCGGTCAAACGGCCGAGGTAATATCAAAAAGTCAGGTATCAGAAGAAATCATCAGGCTATGTGTTTCGCCTGACGGCATATCAAGCCTGGATGATAATGACGTCTACGTCTCTTTTCTGCAGCCTGAAGAAGAAGCTATGACAGAAGATGTAATCGGCTCGTTTTGTCATTACGTGTACTTTTTTGCTTCTCTCGCGGAAGGTCGAAGCTGGACGGCCAGTCACCCTGGGACCTATCTGCTCCCGCTGGAAGAGGCCTATGAGCTTGGTAAACGAAAGAATTCGATTCAGTATGCTGATCTTTCCTGAAGACCGTAGCGAAGCACGCCGAAGTCTTGGAACCATGTAACATAATGGTTATATAACCATCTGATTCATAACTATAATTTCTGAAAACTGTGCGTGAACTAACAGATAATACCTGTATCAGGACTGACGTTGATGTCGAGTACTTACAATCTCTACGCGATGATGCGTTCTCCAATGATCACATCATTTCCTTGTCTGCCTTCATGAACGCGGTCGGAAATGAAACCAGACTACGCATATTATATGTCCTTTGGAAGGCTGAAGAGCTATGTGTGTGCGATCTATCAGACATATGCGGGGTTACGCAACCTGCCGTTTCGCGACATCTCAAAAAATTACGTGAAAAGGCTCTGGTTGAGTCTCGTCGCGATGCACAGACAATCTATTACAGCGTGTATTCAGGCAATCCATTTTCAAAGATGCTGATAAGCTTATTTGAAGAGCGCGAGGCTTCTGATATTTCGTTGAGCATTGATCTTTCCCCTTCATCTTTAGAATCGAACTAAGAACATGAGCGAGATCAACAAAAAAGATTGGGGGATGATTGGCGCGATCGGAGCTGGAGTTGCCGCTTCAGCGTGCTGTACCATCCCACTAGCACTCGTCAGTGCAGGGATTGGTGGGTCAATGGTGGGGACATTTACCGCTATGGAACCATACAGACCGTATTTTATCGCAATAGCAGTCGTGGCGCTCGGAATGGTAGGGATCCGCGAGGTCAAGCGCTCCAGAGATGTTGATTGTGATTGCGAGGATGGCTTCAGCGATACGACCCGACGCTCGATTCTCGGCGTTGGCTTTCTAGTTACCATCGCATTCATCGCATCCCCCTGGATTATCAGGAGTGGTATTGATTCCGAGGCCGCAGTGGCTCCCGATTTTACAGGTACACAACAAGTTGTGCTCACTGTAGAAGGAATGACGTGCCAATTGTGCGATGTTACTGTTTCTACCGCGCTGACCAATCTTGACGGTGTGGATCAGGCGATTGTCACATTTGAGCCTCCTGAAGCAATTGTGAGATACGACCCCAAAAAGGTCTCTCTCAGCGATATGGAAAACGCGACCACTGAAGTGGGTTATCCAGCCAAACTAAAAACTGAAACGTTATGAGGACTCTAATTCAAAAATCGTTGCTCGCCTTGACGGTGGTAGCGGCGTTATCAGCCCACTCTCTTCGTGCAGATTCCATTTCGAATCTTGGCGATGATTCGCTGGTTCACTTCAGTATTGAGTCTATCTTTTGCTCCGGCGGAGATTGTGTCAAAATACTCGAATCTGCAGTTTCCGAAATTGAAGGGGTCACTTCCGTAAAGCTGAACGTCGAAGAACACAGATTCGAAATCAAATTCGATGATGAACTCGTAAGCGAATCGGATCTTTTCGACCAAACGGCTGAAATCACCAGTTTTGATTTGGTGGTGCTTCCAAAAGAAGATGCTGATGTCGATACAAACTGATTCACTGGAAGCCATCGCCGAACATGATTGCTGCTCTTCGGGTGGCAGCAACGGCCAGTCAAATAGCAAACAGTTTGACCTGGTCGTGATAGGCGGCGGATCGGCTGCATTTGCAGCGGCAATCAAGACAAGCGAGCTCGGCGGACGCTCAGTTATCATTAACGACGGGCTTCCGATAGGCGGTACGTGCGTAAATGTAGGTTGTGTGCCCAGTAAAACGCTCATACGGGCGGCGGAGGCTCATCATCGAAGTGCTAATCATGCATTTTCGGGGATTCGATCCGAAAGCGATGTGACGGATTTTTCATCGATCACGGGTCAGGCTCAAGATCTGGTCGCGGAGCTTCGCCAGGGCAAATACATCGACGTTGTCGCTGACGACCCGAACATCGAAGTGGTTGAAGGTAGAGCCTCTATTGAAGATGCAAATACCGTGACCACGGGAAGTCGAACGTTCAGTACCAAGAATATATTGATTGCCACAGGCGCGCGAACTTTTGTCCCCTCGATTCCCGGTCTGTCAGAAATAAACTATCTGACTAATGAGACTGCGTACACGTTGACGGAATTACCCGCGCACCTGGTGGTGTTGGGTGGTCGATACATCGCGCTCGAAAACGCCCAGATGTTCGCTCGTCTTGGCGCCAAAGTCACTGTGCTTCAACGATCAGAGCGAATCATACCGACTGAAGCTGAAGATGTGTCGGATGATCTCACGAAGTACCTTGAGGGCGAAGGAATTGAGATAATTACCGGAGTCCAGATAGATCAGGTATCTGAGTTGGGTCCGGGAGTAGAGGTAACCTTCACATCGGGCAACGAAAGTCAAACTATTACGGCTAGCAACATTTTCCTCGCGACGGGCCGGATGGGGAATACGGAATCTCTGGGATTGGAGAAACTGGGAATTGAGACGCACAGCAATGGGTATCTCGCGGTCGATGAAACTCTACGTACCTCAGTTTCAACTATTTTTGGTGCCGGAGATGTGCTGGGAGAAAATCAATTCGTCTACACGGCTGCCTACGAAGGAAGTCTGGCAGCTGAAAATGCGGATCGGAAGATGCATAAACCCCGGGACTACGCCGCCCTGCCGTGGGTGGTGTTTACGGATCCCCAGGTCGCTGGAGTCGGAATGGACGAAGCCGAGGCTGAAGCCACTGGTATCAATTTTGAAGTTTCCAAACTGGGCCTTGAACACGTGCCGCGCTCCCTCGCCGCCCGCGATACGCGTGGCTTTATAAAACTCCTTCGAGACGCGGATACCGATCTGTTGATCGGTGCCCGCATTCTCGCGCCTGAGGGATCAGAGCTTCTCATGGAAGTTTCCCTCGCTATCAAATATGGAATAACCGTGACCGAATTAAAATCGGCATTCCATCCATACTTGACGCTGGCAGAGGGCATAAAGCTGGCGGCCATCACTTTTGGAAAAGACGTCGGCAAGCTGAGTTGCTGTGCTGTGTAACGCCGCTTCGGGCTGTAATTCACCTGTAAAAACGAGAATCGAAATGAAGTACTCAAAGATCAAGCTGTATCCATTGGTCAC
>CAZEHJ010000074.1:0-17758 GCA_964512485.1 uncultured Rhodothermales bacterium
ACGTCATTTCTTACAGCCGGGAAGAAGCAATTCGCCTGGGCCACGACTATATCGGTACTGAGCACCTTCTGCTCGGGATCATTCGTGAGGGTGAAGGAATCGCCGTCAAGATTCTTCGGAATCTGGGTTGTGATCTCTTCAAGCTGAAAAAGTCTATTGAGGACACGGTGCGCAGCACTGGTGGCACGTTGACAGTTGGCAACATTCCGCTGACCAAACAGGCCGAGAAGGTTCTCAAGATCACGTATCTGGAGGCCAAGCTTTACAAGAGTGACGTGATCGGCACAGAGCATCTTTTGCTCAGCCTGCTGAGAGACGACGAGAATTTGGCCGCTCAGATTTTGCAGCAGGGCTTTTCTGTCACCTATGACGCGGTTCGGTCTGAACTTGACACCATCATCAGTGGCAAAGCACCTGCCACTCGCTCGGCCAGCGCATCTGCCAGTAGTTCTGGTAGCGGAAAAGGCTCAGGTTCGGGCCGTTCATCGGGCTCCAAAGAGCGCGGTGGAAAGCAAGAGAAGAGTAAAACTCCTGTCCTTGACAATTTTGGTCGCGATCTGACCAGTCTTGCTGAAGAAGACAAGCTCGATCCTGTCGTGGGGCGCGAGCCCGAAATTGAACGCGTCGCGCAGGTTCTTTCGCGCCGCAAAAAGAACAACCCCGTTCTGATCGGTGAGCCGGGAGTTGGTAAGACTGCCATCGCCGAAGGCCTCGCCATGCGAATCGTGAAGCGAAAGGTCAGCCGTGTACTCTACGACAAACGAATCGTGACGCTGGATCTGGCTGCTCTGGTAGCCGGTACCAAGTATCGTGGCCAGTTCGAGGAGCGAATGAAGGCCGTGATGAACGAGTTGGAGAAAAGTCCTGACGTCATCCTGTTCATCGACGAGCTCCACACCATCGTGGGAGCCGGAGGCGCTTCTGGAAGTCTGGATGCCTCAAACATGTTTAAGCCGGCTCTGGCTCGTGGCGAAATCCAATGCATTGGCGCAACGACACTTGACGAATACCGCCAGCATATCGAAAAGGACGGTGCCCTGGACAGACGATTCCAGAAAATCATCGTCGATCCGGCGACGCCTGCCGAAACGGTTGAGATTCTTCAGAATATCAAAGACAAATACGAGCAGCATCACAATGTGAATTACACAGATGATGCGATCGATCTTACTGTAAAACTGTCCGAACGCTATATCTCTGATCGTTATCTGCCGGACAAGGCGATAGATGTGATGGACGAGGCTGGCGCGCGCGTGCACCTCAACAACATCAAGGTGCCTGAAGAAATCGTAAAGCTCGAAGCTGACGTAGAAGAGGTCCGCGAAGAAAAAAATCGGGTCGTCAAAAGCCAGAAGTTCGAGGAGGCGGCTCGCCTTCGCGACTCTGAGAAGAAGCTTCTTGAAGAACTGGAAACAGCCAAGAAGAAATGGGACGAGAAGGCCGAAAGTGAGGTTCACGATGTAACGTCGCTTGATATCTCCGAGGTTGTGGCCATGATGACGGGTGTTCCCGTCGACAAGATTTCAGAGCCTGAGACCAGAAAACTTCTGCACATGGAGGCCGAACTCGCTGGTCAGGTCATCGGGCAGGACGAAGCGATCAAAAAGCTTGCGCGTTCCATCCGACGAACACGAGCAGGCCTCAAAGATCCAAAGCGCCCGATTGGCTCGTTCATTTTCCTCGGCCCCACCGGAGTAGGAAAAACGGAGCTCGCTAAGAAGCTCACCGAATACCTCTTTGATTCGCAGGAAGCCCTCATCCGAGTTGATATGAGTGAGTACATGGAGAAATTCTCTGTCTCACGCCTCGTTGGTGCCCCTCCGGGATATGTAGGCTACGAGGAAGGTGGTCAGCTGACAGAAAAGGTGCGACGTAAGCCTTATTCCGTGGTTCTCCTCGACGAAATAGAAAAGGCCCATCCGGATGTTTTCAACATCCTCCTTCAGGTGCTCGACGACGGTCTGCTCACAGACGGCCTCGGCCGCAAGGTAGATTTCCGGAATACCATCATCATCATGACGTCCAACATTGGGGCCCGTGATATCAAAAATCTCGGAAAGGGAATCGGATTTTCTCAGGGCGACCAGGAGTTCAATTATCAGACGTTGAAATCCACCGTTGAAGACGCCCTCAAGCGTGTCTTCAATCCGGAATTCCTCAATCGCATCGATGACGTCATCGTTTTCCATCCGCTGGAGAAAAAACACATCTTCGAGATTATCGATCTCATGGCCTTCGAGCTATTTGCTCGAGCGGCCGAAGTTGGAGTTACAGTCGAACTGGAGAAGACGGCCAAGAAATTCCTGGTAGAGAAAGGCTACGATCCCAAATTCGGTGCCCGACCGCTTCGCCGTGCACTTCAGAAATACGTGGAAGACCCGATGGCGGAAGCCATTCTCGGCCATGATCTGGAGGATAATGACACAATCGTCATCTCTTACGACGAGAAGAAGGACACCGGAGAACTTTCCTTCCGCAAGAAGAAGAAACCAGCGCGTCGAAAGAAAGCTGCTGCCAAGCCCAAGCCTGAGGAGGCAAAGGCTGCCGCAAAAGCGGATACGAAAGCGAAGGACGACTCTGGATCTGAGAATGGCAGTTCAGGTGAGGACGACTCCGACGACGGAAACGCGGAAACTGGAGGCGACGGAAGCGGCAAAGCGGCTACGAAAGCCAAACCGAGTGCGGCTCCCAAGAAAAGCAAAGCCAAAGCATCTGATTCCGGCGACGACAAATCCTGAGCCCAAGACCGCTGCGTCTAGCCCAGTGACCAATTGACACCTCGCCCCTCCTCCGGGTGCGGGTATTTCCAGGTGACTGCACCCTGATCACAGGCGTAGAGGCATGTGCCGCATTCTATGCAGTCTTCAAACTGAAAGTGCACGTCTCCCTTTTCGTCCAACGTGTAGCATTTCGCCGGACAGACTCGGGTGGTGCATTTGTGCGGGCAACTCGTATTGCAGATGTTCGTGTCGACCTCGATGTGAGCCCGCGCGTCAGATCTTCCCTGATTACGAAAATTGACCATGCCGAGTCGCTCGGCGACCGAAAGTCGTTTCCCCTTCTGATCGGTGCTCATAATGCCCTCGCTCCTTTCAACCCAATTTTGACCAGATCCCAATACGATGCGTGTCGCTTGATGGAAGCACGCATCATGGAGGAGGCTTTCGCTGTTGGTTCGCCGTCAATGGTAAAGAACTGTCTCCCAAAGTCGCAGATCATATCTGGAATGGCTGAAAACATCTGTTCCTGATGCAGGAGATGCACAGCATCCTGGAACGACTTCATATCCTTCAGGACGTAGCTGTTTTCCAGGGCTTTTCGATAGTTCGAAAGCATGCTACCTGAATAATCGCTCCGGCTTTTAGCTTCGAGCGCTGTTTCTGCGGCTAAAATCCCGCTCCTCATGGCATAATCCATTCCCTGGATTGCCTTTCCTGCGTTGAGCAGCAAATGGGCGGCTTCTCCAGCTATCATGACACCATCGGCATAGATTTCGGACGGAATGCCGCGAATATCTCCCGTGGAGACCACGTGCGCTGAGTACTCCACGGTTTCGGCGCCCGCGATCATGTCCGCAATAGCCGGATGTTCTTTAAAACTGTTCAGCACGTCGTAGGGAGTCTTCTCTTTCTCCTTGAGATCCGTCATTCCCAGAACAAGTCCGAGGGAAATGCTGTCACGGTTCGTGTACAGGAATCCGCCTCCTTCGACGCCTTCCGAACACGCTCCGACAAATTCATTCGTCAATCCGGATCGGCCCTGGAGTTGAAATCTGTCTGCGAGACGACTCTCGTCCAGTTTCAAGACCTCTTTTACGCCGACAGCCACGTGATCGGCGGGTACATATTCCTTTTCCAATCCTATCTGGCGGGTGAGAAGATTGTTTACACCTTCGGCGATGATGACGCAATCGGAATAGAATGACTCCTCACCAGCTCGGATTCCGACAATTTTCCCATCTTCCTGGAGTACCTCCTCCACGAGAATATCAGTCGCCATGAACGACTCTTCCGGGTGATCACTCTCATCGATCGCAATCTGGACTTTATCGGCGAGCCAGGCGTCAAAAACGGATCGTAGAACCGTGACACCCGTGTAGGGTGTTTCGTTGAAATGATTGGACTTGAAATCAACGCTGAACGCCGACTGATCATCCATGAACGTGAGGCGCCGATGATTTACAAATCGTTCAAATCCAGCCTCTTCTTTCCAATAATTTGGAACCAGACGGGCAAGATCACTACCCCACAACACGCCGCCCGATACGTTTTTAGCGCCGCAAAATTCTCCACGCTCGATCAGCAGGAAGCGTGCATTTCCTCGGGCCAGCGTCATCGCCGCACTCAGTCCGGCGATCCCTCCTCCAACAATGATGCAATCAAACTTTTCTTCCATATCCGAACAAGATTAATAGCGGACGCCTTAACAACCGGTTAAACAGGGCCGTGAAGTCAATTGAATACTGCCTTCAGTTCGGCGTTCAGCAGAGGAAGTATTTTGAAGCAATCCCCTACCAACCCGTAGGTTGCTACATCAAATATAGGCGCATCGGCATCTTTGTTGATAGCAACGATTACGCGACTGTTTGACATGCCTGCAACATGCTGGATCGCGCCTGATATGCCAACTGCAAAGTACAGTTCTGGCGACACGACTTTTCCGGTTTGACCGATCTGGGCGGTAGCAGGAAAAAGACCTGTTTCAACGACCGCTCGTGAAGCACCGATGGCCGCTCCGGTGATAGACGCAAGTTCTTCTATCAATGCTCGCCCTTCCTCATCCCGCACACCGCGTCCCGCAGCAACGACCACGTTGGCTTCAGAAAGATCGACGGTGTCTCCGGTGGTCTTAACAATTTCACGAAGGGTCAGGCCAAGTGTCGTAGCATCGAATTCGAATTCGATCTCTTCTGACTCAAGAGACACGGGCGATTCAACAGCCTCGTAGGAACCGGATCTCACTGTCACAAAAACGAGAGCATGAGACGAATGAGCCGATGCCATCATTTTGGCTGCCATTACTGGGCGTTGTGCTGATACTTCATCCGACGACATATCGAAGGATGCTACATCGGGAAGAACCGCTGCATCGCATCTGACTGCCAGAGACCCCAGAATGTCTTTGACCGATTCAGTAGAAGCAGCGACAACCAGAGAGGGCGAGACCTTTTCGATGACTGCCGAAAGAGCAGATACCAGGGGAGCATTCAGGTGTGAATCGAAAACGGGATTATTCACCGTATAGACCCGTGAAGCGCCATATTGCGCAGCAGACTCGGCCAAGGACGGTGCCGAAGAGCCCAGAATAACAGCTTCTGTTGAGCGGCCGCCAGCCTCTGAAATCTGCTTTGCCCGCGAGAGCGCCTCCAGCGAACTGCGCTTGATTCGACCGTCTTGAACGGAGAGATAAACTAAAATACTTCCCATGAATCGAGATTCTCGAGTTGAACAAAAACCGGTTTCTAAAACACTCCGGCTTCAGTGGATAATTTTGTCATGAGAGCCTGTACGATTTCATCGGGCTCTCCTTCCATTTTGATTCCCGGTTCTCTGACCGGTGGCGTATTGAGTCCACTGACAGATGTACGCGACTCAGCCGACGGGGCCTCTCTTGTATCTATCTGCTTTCGCTTGGCGGCCATGATACCTTTCAGTGCTGGAATGCGCGGGTTGTTCATGTCATTCGAACACGTCACGAGACATGGCGTGTTGAGCTCCAATATCTCCTGCCCTGAATCACCCTGTCTCGTAACAATCAGTTTGTCGCCTTCCTTCCTCAATCCTACCGCATTCGTCGCATAAGGAAGACCGAGAAGCTCGGCAAGCATTCCTCCAGCGAGACCCGAATCTGTGTCTTGGGACTGTTTTCCGGTTAGAATTACATCGTAGGAATGTCCCTCGAAATACTCGGCAAGGACATGAGCCACTGCGTGCGAATCCAAAGCTGAAAGATCGTCCACCTGAAGGTGCGACGCGTTGCTCGCTCCCATAGCCAGCGCCTTTCTGATCGTCTCGGTAGCTGTCGAAGGGCCGACTAAAACCAGATCGATTACGCCTTCATCCTCGGCGTTCATCACGAGCGCTTCCTCCACCGCAGAGGCGTCATATGCGTTGAGCACCATGCGCCCCGTCTGAACGGCCGCCTGTACATCTGGGACCTGCTTTATACACACACAGAATTTCATCGTCCGAATTGAGCTTTTTACTATCTTTGACTGATCATTCTGAACAGAATGCTGGGTCCGAGCGGCCCATTTCTGAATCGGCCAGAAAAGTACGAACCACTCTTCCATCATCAAACCGAATTCACCCCAGAGAGAATCCCTTATGCATGATTCAGCCTTTCTTCGCGGTGCAGTCAAAAAGCTGGCATTTCTCAGCCTGCTGGTACTTTTTTCTGATTACAGCGCCAATGCCCAGTTGTCGGAATCACGTGTTGGAATCGGATTCAATACGCTGCTGAGCGCAGAGAACGGGTTCGGTATGGGGTTTCGCGGTAGGATTTCTACGCCGATCAACGCCGATCTGTCATTTGCCCTCGATGCCGGTCTGACGGGTTTCATCCTCGGAGGCCGTGATGACGCTACTTATGTGATCGATCCGCAAGTTTCCCTCATTGTGACCCTTCCGGGAGTTGAGAAGGCCCCCTACCTTCTTGCAGGCATTGGTGCGTACCTGGACCCGTCGGAGACCGGCGATGTTCTGACTGGTCCGACCATCCATGCAGGGATTGGTTGGGTGCGCCCATTGCGCGAGTCAGTCCTGTTCTACGAACTGGATCCGGCATTGGTAATCGGCAAAGATGAAGTCAGTGCCGCTATTCCTTTCCGAATTGGTGTCATTTTTTAGTTTAGATAGCCCTGCCGTTTCGCACCTCATCACCTCTCGCTCTGGCCGGACTCTACCTACACATCCCCTTCTGCTCGCAACGGTGCTCGTACTGCGATTTCTTTTTCGTGACAACACGAAAAGCGCATGCCGGATTCGTTGAAGCCATGTGTCGCGAAATCGAGCTGAGAGGCGCCGCGTATGGCGGCCTCGAACCTCTGGATACCATCTACTTTGGTGGTGGCACACCTTCACAACTTGCCGTTGAAGACCTCGAGCGAATCATCGAGGCCGCCAACAGTGCTTTTGACACATCGAGCGTCTCCGAAACGACGCTTGAGATCAATCCTGAAGACGCCACTCCTGATTTTCTGAATGGACTTCGCACCATTGGCGTTGACCGCCTGAGTGTCGGCATCCAGTCGTTCTTCGACGCTGATCTGGAGTTCATGAACAGGGTACACGATGCAAAACGGGCCAAAACGGTACTGACTGATATCCGTGAGGCGGGCTTCTCTAATTTCTCCATCGATTTAATCTTCGGCTTGCCAGAGCAGCCCGAGGAGTACTGGTCAGCCAATCTGGAGATCGCTGCCTCATACGATGTACCTCACATATCGACCTACAACCTGACGATTGAGAACGGAACTCCGCTGAAAAAGCAGGTCGATCGCGGTCTCGTAGAACCAGTTGAAGACGAAGAAGCGGCTTCGCAGTTTGGTTTCACCATGGATTATCTGGTGGAACGAGGGTTTGAGCACTACGAAATATCCAGTTTTGCCAAACCCGGCTTCAGAGCCCGACACAATCATCGATACTGGGATCATGCCAATTATATAGGATGCGGGCCGTCCGCTCACTCATTCTGGTGGAAAGGCCTTCCCGCCGAACGGTGGTCCAATGTGCGAAATATGGACCGCTATGAAGCCTTGCTCATGCAACACGTGGCTCCGATCGAGCAGAAAGAAGAGTTGGATCTGGATACGCTTGCCGATGAATACATAATGCTCCGTCTGCGTACAGCTGATGGTCTGAACCTCGAAGAACTGGAAGAGCGCTATGGCGTTGACCTGCTCGTTGATCGGGTAGATGAACTCGCAAGCCTTGAAGAAGGAGGATTCATACGTCCGATCCGGAACCAGACCGTAAAACTCACTGACCTCGGCAAAACCGTATGCGATTCCGTAACCACCACGTTGCTTCCCGATTGACGGGTGCATTCCTGGTTGTATTGACACTTATCGGATGCGCGGACGAAGCCAAACAAGAGGGCGCTATCACGCAGGAAATTGCATTTCGACCGGACGGTATTCTCGATTTCAAGCGTGCTGACAGCACGCTCGTGACCCGTATAGTCATTGAGATTGCGGAAACAGCACAAGCGCAGGCTCAGGGCCTCATGTACCGACGTTCCATGCCACAACGGGGCGGTATGCTATTCGTGAATCAAGCCGAATCGATGCGTTCATTCTGGATGAAGAACACGTCTCTTTCGCTCGACATCCTTTTCGTCGATGCTGAAGGTGAAATTATCAACATCGTAAAAGAGACCGCGCCGTTTTCCGAAGAGTACATAGAGAGTACCGAGCCTGCCCAGTTGATTGTTGAGGTCCGCTCCGGATTCGTCGATTTGTACGGCATCACAGAAAACGACAGAATAACGTGGGAGCGTCGAACGTTCGAAGAATCTGACTCATGAAAAACCTGATCCCATTATTATCGCTGACCTTTATTCTCGCAGCTTGTGGAGGCGGATCCAATTCCGGATCGACCGAAACACCTCCTGCTGATACCCACGTCAATATCCCGTTTCGCGAAGACGGAAGTCTGACCATGAGCCGGGACGGAGACGTTTTTCAGGAAATTGTGATCGAAATAGCCGAATCCGACTCTTCCCGAAACCGAGGGCTGATGCAGAGGGACGGACTTCCCGAAGACGGTGGAATGTTATTCCTTTTCGAAACAGAAACCGCGCAGGGCTTTTGGATGGCAAACACCCGCATTGCACTGGATTTGATATTCATCCGCTCCGACGGAGCAGTGCAGAGCATATCTAAATATATCCAGCCCATGCGTACAGACACTGTTCCGTCTGATGGGCCGGCTCAGTTCGTCCTGGAGGTTGTCGCCGGTTATACGGATTCAGTTGGATTGATCGAAGGTGACCACATCGAGTGGGTCCGCAACTGATCCAATTAGATCTTAAAAGAGATCCGCTACAGTCTCCTTACAGACCGAAGCTCTCTCCACAGGCGCAATTCCGAATGGCCTGCGGATTTTCAAAGTGAAATCCTTTGCCTTCCAGACCGTCGCTGAAATCCAGTACAGTGCCTTCCAGGTACGCAACGCTTCTGGGGTCGATAATGACTGTGAAATTCGAAGTGGATATTTCCGAATCAGTTGGCTGTTTCTGGGTGTCCCACCCGAGATCGTACGTCAACCCAGAACAACCACCCGGAACGACTGCTACTCTCAGGTAGGTCGTTGAGAAGTCAATTTTTTCGTTGCTTGCAGTCTGATTCAATTTGGCCAATGCCGCATCTGTGATGCTGAATACAGTATTGCTGATGATTTCCATATCTGATCTCGGATTGATCGCCGGTATTCCCTGAGAAAGGACCTGACTGTTTCGAGTGCATCCACCCATTTGCCCTTCGGGTGTTCCCCGAGAATCAGAATCTGATATGGAGTACTGTGTGAAGACTGAATCATTTCTCTCTCTTCAAGGAAACTAATAGTCTGAATTTTCTTTATTTAGACTGATTCCAAACAAGCACCCAGAATCGTCGTTTTCAGCATCTCTGAAGCGTTTAGTGTTCTGGATAAGCAGAGGTTTTAGACTAAAAGTCAATGAGTGAGAGCGGAACAGAGTTATTGCACGAAGTCGCTGAGAGCGACTACAAATACGGATTTGTCACTGATATCGAATCCGACAAGGCTCCTGTAGGCCTGAATGAGGATATCGTTCGTCACATTTCCTCCCGAAAAAATGAACCTGAATGGCTTCTGGAGTGGCGCTTGAAGGCTTTTCGTCATTTCGTTTCCCTGATGGAGTCTGGAAAGGTGCCTGAATGGGCGCACCTCGACATCCCGGAAATCGATTTTCAGGCTATTTCCTACTTTTCCGCTCCAAAACAACGCCCGGAATACACCTCCCTGGACGAAGTCGATCCTGAACTCATTGATACGTTCACTCGACTGGGTATCCCCATCCAGGAACAGGAAAGACTCGTTGGAATGGCGGTTGACGTTGTGATGGACTCTGTATCTGTCACGACCACGTTCAACGCCGAGTTGGAGAAAAACGGCATTATTTTCTGCTCTTTCAGCGACGCAGTTCAGGAGCATCCTGAACTCGTTCGGAAGTATCTGGGCAGCGTAGTCCCATACACCGACAACTTTTTTTCGGCGCTGAATTCAGCGGTCTTCTCCGACGGCTCTTTCTGTTACATCCCAAAAGGTGTTCGCTGTCCGGTTGAGCTCTCTACCTATTTCCGAATCAATGAAGCCGGAACGGGACAGTTTGAGAGAACGCTCATTGTTGCGGACAAGGATTCCTATGTGAGCTATCTCGAAGGATGTACGGCACCTCAACGCGACGAAAACCAGTTGCACGCAGCTGTTGTGGAGATCGTCGCCATGGAAGATGCAGAAGTGAAGTATTCGACGATCCAGAACTGGTATCCCGGAAACGCAGATGGTGTAGGTGGCATCTACAACTTTGTCACCAAACGTGGTATCTGCGACGGGGACCGGGCAAAAATCAGCTGGACTCAGCTGGAGACCGGATCCGCGATCACCTGGAAGTATCCTTCCTGCATTCTCAAAGGAGACGATTCAGTCGGAGAGTTTTACTCCGTCGCCTTCACCAAGGGACGTCAGCAAGCTGATACTGGAACCAAGATGATCCATATTGGCAAGAACACATCTTCGACCATCATATCGAAGGGCATCTCGGGTGGATTCAGCCAGAATGCCTATCGCGGACTTGTCAGGGTGAACAAGGGGGCTGAAAACGCCCGCAATTTCAGCCAGTGTGACTCGATGTTGCTGGGGGACCGTTGCGGAGCACACACATTCCCCTATCTGGAGATCCATAATCCGACTGCGAAAGTAGAGCACGAAGCTACCACCTCGAAGGTTGGTGAAGATCAGATTTTTTACTGCCAGCAGAGAGGCATCAGTGAGCAGGACGCGATCAAACTGATCGTAAATGGATTCTGCAAAGAGATTCTCGCGAAGCTTCCCATGGAATTTGCCGTGGAAGCACGCAACCTGTTGGCCATTGAACTTGAAGGCAGCGTCGGGTAAGACGACTGCAACGAACAATTGAACAAACGATTATGCTGACTATTAATAATCTTCACGTCTCCATCGAGGAGGAAGGAACCAAGATCCTGAACGGACTGGATCTGAAGGTCAATGCTGGCGAAGTACATGCCATTATGGGACCGAATGGGTCTGGTAAAAGCACGCTGGCATCGGTTCTGGCGGGAAAGGACGGCTACGACATCGATCAGGGATCCATCTCTTTCGACGGAGACGACCTTATGGAGATGGACCCGGACGAAAGGGCCCGGGAAGGATTGTTTCTGGCGTTTCAGTATCCGGTGGAGCTTCCGGGAGTTTCCATGTCCAATTTCCTGAAGCAGGCTGTCAATTCGGTCCGAGAACATCGCAATCAGGATCCTCTCTCCGCTGGGGATTTCCTGAAAATGATGAAAGAAAAAGCTGCATTTGTACACCTTGATCCTTCTCTGAAATCCAGAGCGGTCAATGAAGGCTTCTCCGGTGGTGAAAAGAAACGAAATGAGATCTTTCAGCTTGCCATGCTGGATCCGAAGCTTGCTATTCTTGACGAAACAGATTCAGGACTCGATATCGACGCTCTACGTATCGTCGCGGACGGAGTAAACCAGCTACGCAGCCCCGACAGGGCATTCGTCGTGATTACTCACTACCAGCGTTTGCTGGATTACATCGTTCCAGACTTCGTCCACGTGCTGGTTGACGGAAAGATCGTGATGTCGGGTGACAAACAGCTTGCTCTGGAACTGGAAGAAAAAGGCTACGACTGGATCAAAGACGAACAGGGTCAACTGACCTGAAGAGGTCTTAATTAGATATGCCTACTCAACCTCATATGGACACTTCGAAGGAGACGATGGAATCCAGATTCGCAGAAACATTTGGTGCCGATCTGGCCGTGGAAAACGGAAATTCGTGGATTTCCGATCGCCGAAGAGCCATGGAATCGTTCCAAGCGAACGGTTTTCCAAAAAGAAAATCTGAGTCCTACAAATACACGCCGGTTTCAAAACGTCTCAACGACACGTTTCCCGCTGCTCAGGATATTGAAACGCTCAAAACGGATTCTGCCTTTGCCTCTCTTGATGGGATTCACCTTTCGACGCGCAATGGTCTGCTGCGACATGGTAACCAGATTTCAGGCCTTCCTGCTGGATTGACAATCGCGTCGCTGAAGAAGACTTATGATGAGAATCCGGAATTTCTCTCCGGTATTCTTTCCTCTGCCCTGGATCTGGAACGGGATCCGTTCTCAGCTCTCGCCGCCGCCTCGGCTAGCGACGGAGTCTTCATCCACGTAGAGTCGGGGGTGCACATCGATGAAACCATCGTCATTCACCATGATGAGGTAGACTCAGCAGGATTTGTTCAGCCACGTCTTTTGATCGTTGCTGAAAAGGGAGCATCAGTGAACATGCTGGAGCATTTTGGTCAATCTTCGGTCGCACCCGCGTTTGAAAACCGGATTGCTGAAGCCCTCGTCGAAAAGGGTGCCAGGGTTGATCACGTGCTGGTTTACGAGCGCAACGAGAATGCTACGTTCGTAAACGGTCTGCACGTGACTCAGGCTGACGAAAGCCACTTCTCCACCAATACCATTACGCTGGGTGGAGGGCTCGTGAGAAATAATCTGCATTTTCTACCGGACGGTGAGGAATGTGAGACCCATCTTAATGGTCTGTACATCGCTCGAGGCAATATGCACGTCGACAATCACACGATTGTGGACCATGCGAAACCCAATTGTGTGAGCAACGAGCTGTTCAAAGGCATCGTCACAGATAAAGCCACGGGAGTCTTCAATGGAAAGGTCCTCGTTCGACAGGACGCTCAGAAGATCAATGCGTACCAGACATCAAAAAGCATTGTTCTTGACAGAAACGCCAGCATTTATGCCAAGCCTGAACTTGAGATATATGCTGACGACGTGAAATGTAGTCACGGCGCGACGACTGGAGAATTGGACGATGAGGCCTTGTTTTATCTGAGAGCCAGAGGCATCAACTATGAAACCGCGCGCATGATGCTGCTCGAAGCATTTGCTCGCGATGTCGTGGATCTGATAGAGCTCGAAGGGGTCCGAGAGTATCTCTATTCGCGCCTGCATGAAATCCTTCTGGACAACTGACAGCATGGAGGTTGGAGGATTGACGACATCGAGCGAGAAACTGGAACGCATCAGGAGCGACTTCCCGATTCTGGGAAAGACGATAAATGGTCACGAACTCGCCTATCTGGACAATGCGGCGACAGCTCAAAAACCGCGGTCGGTCCTCGACCGAATAAATGAATATTACACCAGCGAGAATGCAAACGTTCATCGGGGTGTCCATACGCTGAGTCAGACGGCAACCGAGACTTACGAAGCTGCCAGAAACCGAATTGCGACTTTTCTTGGTGCCTCCAGTCCTCGCGAAATTGTTTTCACCCGTGGTACCACCGAAGCGATCAATCTGGTCGCCTCGTCGATGGGCGTTTCCGGGATTGGACAGGGCGACGAGATCGTCGTGTCTGAAATGGAACACCATTCCAACATTGTACCCTGGCAACTGCTGTGCGAGCGAACCGGAGCAACCATGCGCGTGGTCCCGGTATCTGAAGCTGGAGAACTTGAGTACGATGAGTATCAGGCCAGCCTGAATGAGCGCACCAGGCTCGTCGCGCTGGTTCATGTATCCAATTCACTGGGGAGTATCAATCCTGTGCGTCGCATCATTTCAGATGCGCATAGTCTCGACATTCCTGTCTTGCTGGACGGGGCGCAGGCCACACCTCACATGAGGGTCAATGTGAGTGAGATCGACGTGGATTTCTACTGCGTATCGAGCCACAAAATGTTCGGTCCTACAGGATTCGGAGTGCTGTACGGAAAGGAAGCACTGCTTGAAGCCTTGCCCCCCTATCAGGGTGGAGGGGACATGATTGAAGAGGTGGATTTCGCAGGCACGACATTCAATGAACTACCTCACAAATTCGAAGCCGGAACCCCCCACATCGCAGGTGCGATTGGCTTTGCGGCAGCCATCGACTATCTCGAAAGCGTTGGATTCGACTGGATCTCAGAACAAGAATCAGATCTTCTGACCTACGCAACAGGAAGGCTTAGGGACATAGAAGGCCTTCGTATCGTAGGCGAAGCCAAACAAAAGGCGTCTGTCATTTCGTTTCTGCTCGGAAACTCACATCCCTACGATGTGGGCACCGTGCTGGACAAAATGGGTATTGCTGTACGAACGGGACATCACTGCACGCAGCCGCTCATGAAGCGGTATGGAATTCCCGGCACGGTCAGGGCTTCTCTCGCTTTTTACAACACTCGGGACGAAATCGACCGGCTGGTCAGTGGCCTGAAAAAAGCATCCAGTCTTTTCTCATGACCGCATCGAACACCATAGCGGAGAAGGCAGCTCAACTCGTCGATGAGTTCTCGATATTCGATGATTGGATGGATCGATATCAGTATCTGATTGACCTGGGAAAGGAATTGCCAGCTATTGATGATGACTATCGATCCGATGACTACAAAATAAGGGGATGCCAATCACAGGTTTGGCTTCAGCCGATTCCTCAAAACGACTCGATCAGCTTCAAAGCAGATTCAGATGCACAGATTACAAAAGGACTGATTGCGGTTCTGCTTCGGGTGTTCAATGGACAGCCGGCCAGAGAGGTGGCATCGGCTGATCTGTCGTTCCTGGATGACCTGGAACTCAAGGAGCACTTGTCTCCGACTCGGAAAAACGGACTTGATTCCATGCTGAAACAGATCCGAATGTATGCAGCCGCCATCGCCGCGAAATCAACATCAACATTATGAGCGATATCCTACACCCTGAACAGGATCCATTTGAAGCAGCAGCTTCAGACAGCGGTAGCGGTTCAACACCTTCCGGCCATCTTGTCGAGGCTTCATCTGCTCTCGCTTCTTCTGAAGAAGAAAAACCGCTCCCCGAAACGGAAGTCAAGGTCACCGAACCGACTGATTTTACCGACGAAGAGATAGAAGCACAGGTGGTCGAGGCGATCAAGACCGTCTTTGACCCTGAAATTCCGGTCAATGTCTACGATCTCGGTCTGATTTACGGGATTCAAGTGAATCCGGATCGTACGGTGAACATCTCCATGACCCTCACAACGCCGAATTGTCCCGCAGCTGGTTTTCTGCCTGGTCAGGTTGAAATGAGAGTCAGACACGTGCCCTCGGTCGAGGATGCTCGGGTCGATATAACCTTTGACCCTCCTTTCACGCCGGACATGATGTCCGAAGAAGCCAAACTCGAACTGGGTTTTCTCTAGAACCCGGACTCAGAAAGAGGGCCGCCCGAATGGGCGGCCCTCTTTTTATACAGGCACATCTGAATCGAAAAGGAATGGATTACTCTTGAGGTATTGCGTATTGCATTCCCGCAACGATTCCTCCCTGGGGATCCGAAACCATGGTGAACTTGCCAACATCCGGCATATCCACGACGGGAAATAGAACTTTGCCCCCTTCTGCCTCAGCGGTTGCACAGAATGCATCGATATCGTTAACCGTAACGTACGCTCCCCAATGTGGAGGCATATCTTCGGGCGAAACGCTCAAGATGCCGCCAATGCCTTCTTCGCCAATCTGAATGACGTTGTACGGGCCCTGAGACATTTCCTGAGTAACAATATTCCATCCGAACAAATCAGTGTAGAATTCTGTCGCTGCCGTGGCATCTGCGACCCTCAACTCGAACCAGGAGAAAGCGCCATGTAGCTGAAAGTTATCGGCCCAATCACGCTGATGTGCTTCGTGATCTGGATCTTTGTAGGAAATGAGGCTGAATACTGCCCCGAATGGATCCTGAATCACTGCCATTCTTCCTACTTCTTCAACTGTAAAGGGCTCCGCCAATAGTGTCGCGCCACCTGCCACTGCTTTGGCCGCCGTGTCATCGACGCTCGTTACGGTCACATAGACGCCCCAATAAACGGGGACGTCCGGCATCGGCAGCTTCATGATTCCGGCGACGGGTTGCCCGTTAACGTTGCCTACCGTGTATTCTCCGGTCGACATTTCCATTGTCATGGTATCCCAGCCGAAGAGAGCCTTGTAGAATGAAGTCGCCGCAGCAGCGTCTGTTGTCATCAGTTCTGCCCAGCTAATTGCACCGGGAGTCTGGATGGGTTTCATGATGATGACCTGTATTTGTTGGTGGTTTTTGTTTGGGTGGAAACAGTGTACTGAATCAGGTCTGAATGAGAAATATGTGACATGTCCCAAAAGTTGTGGCCCGCCGGACGTTGTCCGGCGGGCCACACAATGACTTCATGAAGTGCCTTAGTCTTCTATTATGGGGCTGTCATCCAGTTCATTCTCATCATCTGAACGAATAGCCACGCCGGCCTTTTCAAGAAGGGATCCGCAGCGCTCAATCGCCGAAACAATCCCTGCTGTCGCTTTGCCGGACTTAATACCCATGACGATGTCCGAAACAACATCAGCCCAGTCTTCCGGCGATACCTTTGAATTGATTCCAGAGTCTCCCAGAACTTCAACCCGGCGTTCGAAAAGCGACACGAGCAAAAGTATGCCTGTTCGTTCGCGAGTCCGAAATACTTCGTTTTCCAGAAATGCCTTCTGGGCCCTGCCGTGAACTGCGGTGACCAAAACATTTTCGGGAATCAACCATCGCCTCAACGCCGGCAATCCTCGAACCACGAGAGCAGCCAAAAGCGCACCAAGGACCATCAGAATCGGAGCAGACAACGGGGCGAAGCCTGATGTGGCGCCCCAGGCATCGCTCGACGTAAAAATCAGTTCGTTCGCAAGCAGACCGGGAAGAACACCGATCATGGCGCCTTTCCACAACGCTATCTCGTAACTGGCCGATGACCGGACAATTACCGGTACTATTTCACCGGATGTCCGCTTCTCAGCCGCCTCGACTGCTTTGCGAATTTCTTCTCTATCCTCATCGGAAAACAACGTACTTGTCGACATGCCACTCTCTTTCGTTTGGGCATATACTGCTTAACGTGTTTTTCGGTTCTGGTAGATCTACACCCGATCCGCTACCCGGTCCGGTCGACAGGTACATTGCTGTTCGACAATTGAATGTCGGACATAAGACCGGGACCGGGTAGAGCAGATCGAAGTGATTACTTCGAGGAAAACGTCAGGTATCCGTTTTCCTGCGTAGCAATTC
Organism: uncultured Rhodothermales bacterium; assembly: GCA_964512485.1. Classification (GTDB taxonomy): domain Bacteria; phylum Bacteroidota; class Rhodothermia; order Rhodothermales; family UBA10348; genus CAZEHJ01. Next base: position 17,312 of record CAZEHJ010000074.1, read on the forward strand.
TGAGTGATGCCTCGTCTGCCTGATAGGTACGGGCAGCCCGCATCCCATCCGCAAACAGTTCTGTGATTGGCTCTCCCCTGCAGTTTTCATGGTATTCCACAGTCGAAACCGTGAATCCACCATTATCATTTACCTCATACAGACCTGAAACATCTCCACAGGAGGCTTCCCCGCTGAATCGACCGTTGTCGTCGAATTGCAAATCGACGCCGCGATCGGCAGCTTGTACAGTTTGAGTGCGGTAAAAAACAACTTCGAGTGTCCACTCTGAACCGTGCAGATGACGGTGTCTGTCATAATCGTCGTCTTCTTCGACGACGAGAATACATCCAGTGGCAACAAACGGGAGGACGACAGCAAATATCAACGCAAGAATTGCGTAGCGGTTTGTCAGCTTCATTTCCCTCTACATTTAAGTGAATCATGACAGTTAACCGCGAACCCTTA
>CAZEHJ010000075.1:0-1941 GCA_964512485.1 uncultured Rhodothermales bacterium
GGTGATTCCGGAGACGGGATGCAGCTGACGGGTACTCAGTTTACTCTGGCGACGGCCTATGCGATGAATGACCTCGCGACGCTGCCCGACTTTCCTGCTGAAATTCGCGCTCCCGTCGGTACGACGTACGGAGTCTCAGGATTTCAGCTTCACTTTGGGTCTATCGATATCCGGACTCCGGGTGATGAGGTCGATCTGCTGGTAGCCATGAATCCCGCTGCGCTCAAGGTCAATGTTGACCGGGTTCGCAAGGGCGGAACGATTCTGGTGAACAGCAACGCGTTTGAAAAGCGCAACTTTGACCTGGCCAATATGGATTCGAATCCTCTTGAGGATGGATCTCTGGACAAGTATCGGGTCATTCAAGTGGAGCTGACTCGCCTGACGCGTGAAACGCTCAAGGACACCGATCTCAATCACAAGGAGATTGATCGATCGAAAAACATGTTCGCTTTGGGGCTTGCTCTCTGGCTGTATTCCCGTCCTATCGAGCCGGCACACAACTGGATTTCGAATAAGTTTGCCAAGAAGCCGGTCATTCGGGACGCCAACCTTCAGCTTCTCAAAAAAGGATTTCATTTCGGTGAAACCACAGAGCAGTTCGTCACCCGCTATGAAGTCACACCTGCCACGCTTCCTGCTGGACGCTATCGCGCCATTCAAGGTGTACAGGCCCTTGCGATGGGAATTGTTGCCGCAGCGAACAAAAGCGAATTGAACATCATGTATGGGTCCTATCCCATCACTCCGGCTTCAGACCTGCTGCATTCACTGAGTCGCTACAAGAATCACGGCATCACGACGGTGCAGGCCGAAGATGAGATCGCTGCCATCGGGATTGCGATTGGGGGAAGTTTTGGGGGTTCACTTGGTATCACGGGTACCTCGGGTCCAGGTATCGCCCTGAAAGGTGAAGCGATGGGGCTGGCCCACATCACCGAACTGCCGCTTGTCGTCGTGAATGTGCAACGTGGCGGACCTTCGACTGGCCTGCCGACCAAGACGGAACAGTCGGACCTCATGCAGGCCATGTTTGGCAGAAACGGCGACGCTCCGATGCCGGTCATAGCGGCCAGCACACCAGGAGATTGTTTTGAAGTAGCCTACGAAGCCTGCCGAATCGCCGTCAAGTATATGACGCCGGTTATTCTGCTTTCCGACGGTTACCTCGCCAATGGATCAGAGCCATGGCTCATTCCGAGTCCGGACTCGCTCAAGGACTTCGACGTGGAGTTCATCACAAAGCCCAATCACGAGGAAGACGGCAAGCCTGTCTACTGGCCATATGTTCGTGACGAAAAAACGCTGGCCAGGCCGTGGGCGAAACCAGGGACGCCGGGACTCGAGCACCGGATTGGTGGCCTCGAAAAAGATGATGGAAGCGGGAATGTTTCATACGATTCGATGAATCATGAGCGCATGACCCAATTACGCGCTGAGAAGGTTCAGCGTATCCAGCAGGAAATCGGTCCAATCGAAATCTATGGCGATCCGGATGCCGATCTGGTTGTCGTGGGATGGGGTTCGACGCGCGGAGCGATCGAAGCGGGGGTAACACGGGCCGTGACTGATGGCCTGAAAGTTGCGTCCATTCATCTCAGATTCCTGAATCCGCTTCCGGCTGATCTGGGAGAGGTGCTGAGTGGATTCTCGAAGTACCTGGTTCCTGAATTGAATAATGGTCAGTTGGTCCGGCTGCTTCGGGATGAGTTCCTCCTGCCGATGGAAGCCATGAACAAGATTCAGGGTCGTCCATTTGGGCCCTCCGAAATCGCCCGAAAAATTGCCGAAATGGTAGGTTAACAATCTTATACGAGTCGCTGACCCGGTCAGACACACACTTATGGCTGATAAAGAACCAAAATCGAACAAGCCTCTTTCGCGCAAACCAACTCTGCCTCCTGGAGCGAATACCAAGAAGCCGACACTGCCGCCCGGAGC
>CAZEHJ010000075.1:2041-12007 GCA_964512485.1 uncultured Rhodothermales bacterium
CAACTCTGCCTCCTGGAGCGAATACCAAGAAGCCGACACTGCCGCCCGGAGCGAAGTCCAAACTTCCTCCCGGAGCAAAGTCCAAATTGCCGCCCGGGTCGCGCCCACCGTCACCCGGAAAACTCCCTCCTGGCAAGCTGCCTCCCGGGGGACCAGGGAAAGGCCCCCGCACGCCCGCGGGCGGAGACGGGGCGCTCAAGAAAGCCGACTTCTCGTCTGATCAGGACGTTCGCTGGTGTCCAGGGTGTGGTGACTACGCCATTCTGTCCACTGTTCAGAAACTGATGCCCGAGCTCGGCGTGCCTCGTGAGAAGCTAGTGTTCATTTCAGGAATCGGATGCTCGAGTCGGTTTCCGTACTACATGAACACCTACGGAATGCACTCCATTCATGGCAGGGCTCCGACGATCGTGACCGGTTTGAAAACGGCGCGACCTGATCTTGACGTCTGGATGATCACGGGAGATGGCGACAGTCTCTCCATCGGTGGCAATCACATCATCCACATCATGCGTCGGAACGTGAATGTGCAGATCATTCTGTTCAACAATCAGATATATGGCCTGACGAAAGGTCAATACAGTCCGACCTCGGAAGTTGGCAAGATCACGAAATCCACTCCTTTCGGTTCGATCGATCACCCGTTCAATCCCATCGCGCTGGTGCTCGGGGCAGAATCATCGTTCGCCGCGCGCACGATGGATCGTGATCCAAAACATATGAAGGAGATGCTGCGTCAGGCTCACGATTACCAGGGCACTGGTTTTGTGGAGGTCTACCAGAACTGTAACATCTTCAATGATGGAGCCTTCTTTGACTTCACCGAGAAAGCAACGAAGACTGATCGGGCGATTTTCTTTGAGCATGGCAAACCGCTTGTCTATGCCGGAGGCACGAAAGGTCTGAGGTTGGACGGATTTCATCTGGAGACCGTCGACCTGGAAAGCGGAGACTGGGGAATCGACGATTGTCTCATCTACGATGAAAGTTCTCGCGAACTGGCCACGATTCTGGCCCGTGTATACTGGAGGGAAGATCTTCCGCAGCCGTTCGGGGTATTTTACCGCGAAAACCGGCCGACATATGACGATCAGGTCAATGATCAGATCAAGGCGGTGACCGACAAAAAAGGCAAAGGATCGTTGGAAAACCTTCTCGCCGAAGGAGACACCTGGGTGGTAGGATAGTTCGCCGAAAAGGAACGTTGAAGTACTTTGTTGGAGGAAAAAACCACGAAAAGGATGTTCGAGAGTGTATTTGAGATTGAACGAATCTTCTTGAACAGCCTTTCAGATCTTCGTATATTTCTAGGCTCCCCGGTATTTCATTCGGGAAACGAACATTTTACCCCACCTCACGCGAAAGAAGACGATTCGCGAGGACAATAGCATGAAAAAGGATATCCATCCAGATTACCACAAGCTGACTGTCAAGCTGGCCGATGGTTCAACCTTCGAGACACGCTCAACCATGAGCGGCGACACCTATGCATCAGAGGTGGATTCGACGAATCACCCTTTCTACACTGGAAAACGCCAGTTTGTGGATACTGCAGGTCGCGTTGAGAAATTCAACCGTCGATACAAAAAGCCTGGCGCCGCGGACGAAGCTGCTGAAGAAACAGCCGAAACGGAAGAAGCTGCCAAGTAGAGTGGTTTCAGGACGAATATGAACCAGTTTGTTGCTGGTTTCAGGAGCGGGGCGCCTTCGGCGCCCCGCTCTTTTTGTATCTATCCTATTCTTGTCCAAAAAAGGATCCCAGCCAGTATGCTTTCGTAAAGAGGGCCAAATCACGCCTTTCTCACCCACCAGATGAAGCCATGAATCGTGTCAGGACGATGTTTACGGTATTAGTGCTCACAATTACCGCTACGTCTGCCCTAGCCCAGGACAGCACGGACACCGTGGCAGAGGAAGCGATATATGTCGCGCCGCTGGATTCCATCCGTAATTACCATCCGATTTCAGACGTGCTGACTACGGGCGGCCAGGTAGGCTATGATCAGGTCCCACTGTTGAGGGACGCCGGCTTTCAAACGGTCATCAATCTTGCGACTGCCAGCGAAGAGTACAACGCCATGGAAGGATTCCATGTGTCCAGCAGCGGATTGACCTACGTACAGATTCCCGTCGTATGGGGCGAGCCGACGTTGGATGATGTCGAGCAGTTTTTCAATGTAATGGAAGCCAATCAGGGGCGTAAGGTCTACGTTCACTGCGTGGCAAATATGAGGGGATCGGCGTTTTCGTACTTGTATAGGGTTCTCGTCGATGGTGTGGATGAAACCGAAGCCCGCAGGGATTTGAATGCCGTATGGGATCCCGCTGAGAGTTCGGAAACCTGGCAGAAGCTGATCGACGATGCCCTCGCATCACCTCGCTTCGCCGAAAAAAGTAACCGATGATCGGGCAATTCCATTCATATCAAGTGCGAAATGATGCGTAGCGCAAATCGATTCAACGTCATCGATCTGATTATCAAGAAGCGGGAGAAGGGTGCCCTGACTGATCAGGAAATTACGGACCTGATCGAGGGCTACACAATCGGCGATATACCGGACTATCAGATTTCGGCTTTTCTGATGGCCTCCTACCTGAATGGGATGACCGACGCCGAAATGATGGCGCTCACAGAAGCGATGCTGAATTCGGGCGATGTGTTGGATCTGTCAGACATCAACAAGAAAAAGGTCGACAAGCATTCAACCGGTGGCGTAGGAGACAAGTCTTCGCTTCCTCTGGCAGCCATCGTTGCCTCGTGCGGTGTTTGCGTCCCCATGATATCGGGACGAGGCCTGGGGCACACAGGTGGAACGCTTGACAAGCTGGAGTCCATTCCAGGTTTTTCGTCTCAAATGACGTTGGCCGGGTATCATCGCCAGCTCGCCGAAATTGGTGTTGTCATGATGGGGCAAACGCGGCAGATCGCTCCGGCCGACAGGAAGATGTATGCGCTGCGAGATGTGACGGGCACAGTCGAGTTCATTCCGTTCATTGCCGCCTCGATCATGTCCAAGAAATTGGCAGAAGGTATTGATGCTCTCGTACTCGACGTCAAGTTCGGTTCAGGGGCTTTCATGGAAGCTGAGGCTGACGCCCGCAAGATGGCGGAGACATTCGTGCGAATCGGGGATCGGTTCGACACCCGGACCGTCGCCCTTCTTACCGACATGGATCAGCCGCTCGGACGAAAGGTCGGCAACTGGCCCGAAGTCGCAGAGTCGATCGAGTGCCTTAGAGGAGAAGGGCCCGAAGACGTAACCGAAGTCATCTCTGCCCTGTCTGCAGAAATGTTGGTGATGGGCGGCGTTGCCGAGTCGCTCGAGGAAGGCGCTGAACAGGTGCAGGACTCGATCGGCTCCGGACGAGCATTCGAGCTGTTCAAGGAGATTGTCACCCGGCAGGGAGGAGATGCCCGGGTAATCGAGGATCCCGAACTCATGGAGTTGAAGGCGCGCACGATGAATGTTGTGGCACCGGAGGACGCAGCGTCCACCATCGCGCGAATTGACGGACGAGTTGTGGGTCGATCAATGAATGTGCTGGGGGCTCAGCGTATGACAAAAGAAGACGATGTCGATCCTCTGGCAGGTGTGACGCTTCTGGTGGCGCAGGGAGATGAAATACCCGAAGACCGGGTTATCGCCAGATTGCAGGCCTCCACAGATGAACATTTTGAAGCAACCGAACAGCTGTTTTCTACTGCCTTTGAGTACTCAGAGAGTGCCTCGGCACCATCGTCACGGATCGTTGATCGGTATTCGAATGGCAGTTGGATGAATCCGTAGCGCCTACTTTACGTAGGAAACGTTCGTTCAGTCCATATTTCGGACTGAACACCGACCTTTGAGGTGTCTTCCTGCGGTATATTTAGGTGATTGAATCCCCGTCATCACTATATTTAACCGGGGATTCCGACTCCCGCTAACTCAACAATAAATAAAGACATGTCCATCTGGTCACGATTCACAAGATTCGTTAAGTCAGTTTTCGGCGGCGCTATTTCAGCCCTCGAAGATCCGAAACTGATTCTCGAACAGAATATCCGGGAGCTCAATGATCAGGTCCCGAAGATGAATGAGAACATCGCGACGGTTAAAGCCAACGTGATGATGCTTCAGAAAGAAGTTCGCAAATATGAGAACGAACTGGCTGATGTAACGGCAAAAGTTAAAGCCGGTATTCAGGCGGGACGGGACGACATCGCGGAGCGCTATGCAATGCGACTTGAGTCCATCAGAGAAAATGTTTCGAGCACCAAGGAGCAGCTCAAATATGCATCGGCCGCCTACGACAAGGCGATTCAGGTCAAGAAAGCCTTCATGCGCGAGAAAGAACGCAAGATAGCTGAAGCCAAAGACGCACTTCGTGCTCACGAACGGGCGAAATGGCAGGCCAAGGTCGCAGATACACTGGAGTCGTTTGAAGTTGCTGGAATCGATCAGACTCATGACGAGATGATCAACAAAATCCAGGAACAGACTGCGCGCAACGAAGCTCGCATGGAAATGGCCCTCGATTCTGTGGATACCGAAGCGCTCAAGATCGAAGAAGACGCTCAGAAAATCCGTGCTTCCGAGCTCGTCAAGCAGTTCAAGCTTGAGATGGGAATGGGAGATACAAGTGGCGCCGAAGAAGAGCCTCAGCTCGACGTTTCCGAACAGGAAGCGGAGACCAGCGGCAAGACCATCGGTAGAGAGCGTACACAGAATTAAAGGATCAGCGCCGTGGCGATGACACCCGAAGAATACGAGCAGTTCAAAGAGGCTGAGAAGCAGCATCTTCGCAAACTCAAAGAGTTGAAGAAGGAGCATCAGCAACTTGCCAGGAAGGCCAAGGTCACTAAAGCGGTGACTGACATGGCTGATGGTGTGCAGAACCTCTATGATGAACACGAAGAGATGGTGGATCGTCTCGAGCGTGGCGCTGTGGGGTCGGAAGCGAGACTGGAGGTGGCGCTCGACAGTATGGGTTCGAGCGATGCAACACAGGAAGCACTGGACGCTGCTCAGCTTGAGGAAGACCAGAAAGCTATTCAGAAGGCCAAAGCGCAGGAGTTGATTCGACAGATGAAGCTTGCCGACGGCGCACCCGATGAAAGGCCGGCTTCCAGTGCGAAATCGGTTTCTGAAGCAAAAGCGGATGCCAGCGAAACCAAAGGGGAAGAAACACCGTCCGATCTACCTGAAAAAACAATCGGAAGAATGCGACGCTGATCTCGGGATCAGGTTGAAAGATATCGGCACAGACGTGCCGGGGATGAAGAGTCAGAATTGAAGACGATAGACCTGGACATCAATTACACTAAGGAAGCATTCCTGCATCCATGGAATCTGACATTCCTCATAATGTCGATGCTGTTGGCTTTTGGTGTTAGCCTCACGGGAGCCACATGGCCTTTCGACGTGGCATTGATATTTACGTCTGGCGTAGAACTGGCCTATCTGGGAATGATGCCCCGGCAGGAGCGCTTCAGAAGGGCTATCCGCTCTCGACGAGCAGCTGAGTTTGCCAAGCCCCCATCCCAGAAAGAGCTTTTTCAGACACTCGCCGCTCCGGACAGGCGGCGATACGCCCGTTTGCGGAAGCTGGAAAAGGACATTCGGGCCAACTACAGGAAGTTGAGTTATGCCTCACAGGGCATGCTGGACTCGCATCTCAAGAAGATTGACGGTCTGCTGGAATCCTACATGAAGCTCCTCTATCAAAAGGAGCGCTACGAATTCTCGGCACAGTCAGGAATTGAATCCGAAGTAGTTCGTTCGATCGAGACCCTTCGTGAGGACATGGAGGACGATTCGCCTCGCGTGAGGGCCATCAAGGCCCGAAGGCTCAGGATTCTCGAACAGCGACTGGAACGCTCCAAGAAGGGACAGGAAAACCTGGAAATCATCGAAGCTCAGCTCGAGACCATCGAAGATGTCGTCAAATACATCCACGAACAGTCTCTGACTCTTCGGAATCCGGAAGAGATTTCATTCCAGCTCGATACGTTGCTCACGGAAGTCGAAGAAACCCAGGCATCTGTCGAAGAGCTCGAGGAAGTATTCGCAAATCCGGTTGATCTCCTCAACGAAATGGACACCTTCGAGGACCCTACTGCTGTGGAATCCTCTGTGCCGGATGAGCGTGTACAGGAATAGTCCTGACGTTCTTTTCGTTCAATCGCAGTACGCTGCGGATCATATTCTACCTTTCTCCACATGCCGTACACCACACTGCTGGTAGACGTTGATTCCCATGGAATCGCCATCGTCACCATCAATCGCCCATCGAAACTGAATGCCCTGAACGCAGATGTTATCTCCGAGCTGGATGACTGGTTTTCAAAGGCCGAAACCGATTCTTCGGTCAAAGGAGTGATTCTGACAGGCGCTGGCGATAAAAGCTTCGTGGCCGGAGCTGACATCGCTCGTTTCAAAGAACTCTCTGGCGAGGAAGGACAGCGTTTTGCTGCGCGAGGACAATCGGTCTTCAATCGTATCGAGAACCTCGGCAAACCTGTCGTTGCAGCGGTTAACGGCTTTGCGCTGGGAGGAGGCAGTGAGCTTGCTCTGGCATGTCACATGAGAGTGGCTTCGGAGAATGCCGTTTTTGGTCAACCGGAAGTCAATCTCGGCATCATTCCCGGTTACGGCGGCACCCAACGGCTTCCAAGGCTGGTTGGAAAAGGTCTGGCGACTGAACTCATTCTGACCGGCGCGATGATTCCCGCATCCCGAGCCTACGAAATGGGTTTGGTCAATCACGTCTTTGCGCCCGAAGAATTGCTCGATGGTGCCAAGAAAATCGTATCCAAAATCACGTCGAAAGCTCCGGTCGCTATTGCACTGTCACTCGAAGCGTTGAGCCATTCCGATCTTCCTCAAGCAGAAGGACTGGCTCGTGAAGCCGAATTATTTGGAAAGGCGTGCGATACGGAGGATTTTACGGAAGGAGTCGACGCGTTTCTGGAGAAGCGCAAAGCTGAATTCAAAGGTCGTTAACAGGCCTGAACCTCGATGGAAATCGCCTTAATTCTGGTTGCACTCTTCCTGAGTGCCTTTTTTTCCGGATCTGAGATCGCGTTTGTTGCGGCAAACCGATTGCGTGTGGAGGTGTACGCCAGACGCGGCGGTATAATTGGTCGGGTCGTATCCCGTTTTCTGGAAGAACCCGCTACGCTCCTGACAACGACACTCGTCGGTAACAATCTGGCCCTGGTCATCTACTCCACGCTCGTTGCTCTCTATCTGGAAGCGCCGCTTCTCGCGCTGTTTGGCGGCAGCCTCGGACTGGAAGGAAGCACAGCCGAAGTCCTCACGCTGACGACACAGACGATTGTTGCGTCATTCGTCGTGCTGATCATCGGGGAGATCATACCGAAGTCCATCGTTCGAGAGATTGCCAACCGGGCCGTATTCGCTCTCGCGATCCCCCTTCGCATATTTTACTACCTGTTGCTTCCGCTCATCTTGATTTCGCGGTGGACGGCCACCGGCCTTATGAGAGCAATTCGGGTGGATTCTACCATGTTTTCGGAGTTCATGCGACGCGACTTTGAGTTGCTCATCGAAGAAAGCAAAAAAGCGGGCGAACTCGAACTGGACGATGACGAAAGCACGCTGCTTACGAACGTGTTTGCGATGAGTACTATCCGCCTCAAAGAATCCATGCAACCGCGCACTGAAGTCTTTGCACTTGAGGAAAACACATCTCTGGAGACGTTGCAGGAGCAGTTCGTATCGACCGGGCACTCGAAAATTCCGATTTACAGGGAAAACATCGACAATATCGTCGGAATTGCTTTCGCCTACGATCTGTTCGATGAGCCTGCTTCGCTGGCTGAAATGCTGAGACCGGCATCATTTGCCCCCGAAACCAAACTCTCAAAAGAGTTGCTGCAGGAGTTTATGGCGACTAACACGTCGATCGCCATTGTCATCGATGAGTATGGTGGCACGGCCGGGCTCGTCACATCCGAAGACCTCCTCGAAGAGCTTTTCGGCGACATCAAGGATGAATTTGATTTGGACGAGAACACCCTGCGTGTCGTGAGTGATACGTCTGTTATTGCCAGTGGAAGATTGGAGATTGACGAGCTCAAGGAGCGCTCGAATATTGAGCTTCCGGATGATGGGGATTTTGAAACCGTTGCCGGCTATTTGCTCGAGCGTCTAGGGACGATTCCGGAAGTACGTGACGAATTCGTCATCGATGGCTTCAGATTTGTCGTGCTGCATGCCAGCGCAAATCGAATCGAGACTGTCCGTATCTCGGTCGAGAGTGACTTGCAGAAGAAACTCACCGAGAGCTGAGCTCAACTGGTTTCAGCCTCCTGACGCGTGCCGTACGTAAGCCGCGATCAGTCTCACGTGCGATTCCAGCTTTCTCAAACTGTCAGTCTCTACCAATCGTTCGTGCGGGCTGGTTTTCATTCCTGGCCGACTGACTCGTCCCATCCAGAGAAGCATCGCGTTGTAGAGGATCTGCCCGATGGGCAACGTGGCGGCAGGCAGGTGTACGGCGTAGAAAGCGGCCTTCTTTTCCAGACGCTCGCCAACAACACTTCCGTTTTGAGCTTGCCCCGAATCATCAGCGTCAATCATGGTGCTGCCCACGAGATAGTCTCTGTAGAGAAACGGTGTCACGAGGAGTGATTCAGCGAGATCACGCTCCGTCGGCGCGGAGGCCTCGACGGCCCGAGCCGTTGCCACAGAAACAAGGCACAGGGACTCTTCAGCGATCAGCTCGGCATCGGCGGCATCCATGACAGATGCTACGAGGCCGGAGAGCTCCTGGGCGATGGAAAACACGCCCAGCGTTGAAAAAATGGCGGGCTGTATGCGGGACACGGTTTATGGGACGGTGAATGTCAGGTATCGGAGTCTTTTCCGGTCATCCTGCCGCTATTTCTTGTCCGTCGGACTGTCGCCACTGATGGAGCGGCGCATTTTAGTGTCAGCTTCGACGTTTTTCATGTTGTAGTAATCCATGATGCCCATATTTCCTGATCGGAAGGCCTCAGCCATGGCCAGCGGCACTTCAGCTTCAGCGGCGACAACCTTGGCGCGCTGTTCCTGTACGGCAGCTATCATTTCCTGCTCACGGGCAACGGCGGCAGCACGTCGCTCTTCCGCTTTGGCCTGAGCAATCTTTAGATCCGCATCGGCCTGATCCGTCTGAAGCTTGGCGCCGATATTCTCACCCACGTCGACATCTGCGATATCGATGGAAAGGATTTCGAATGCTGTACCCGAGTCGAGTCCTTTTGAGAGGACAACCTTCGAAATCGAATCTGGATTTTCGAGGACTTCTTTGTGGGTGGCGGACGATCCAATCGTCGAGACGATGCCCTCACCCACACGAGCGATAATGGTTTCTTCCCCCGCGCCGCCGACGAGGCGTTCAATGTTCGCACGAACTGTCACACGGGCAATGGCCCTGACCTGAATTCCGTCTTTGGCGACAGCTGAGACCGGAGGCGTTTCAATCACTTTTGGATTCACAGAAACCTGAACGGCTTCAAAGACATCCCGTCCGGCCAGATCGATGGCCGTTGCTCGTTCAAAGTTAAGATCAATGTTCGCTTTGTCGGCCGAAATTAGTGCGTTGACCACCTTCTGGACCTGACCTCCGGCAAGAAAGTGAGCCTCCAGCTGAGGTGGGTCGACTGAAATTCCTGCTTTGTGGGCCGTAATCAAAGGCCGAACAATGTGCACGGGTGGCACCTTTCTGAGGCGCATTCCCATGAGATCACGAACCAGCTTGACCTTGACGCCTGAGAAGAATGCTGTAACCCAGAGGCCAACCGGGATGAAATACATGAATATGATCAGACCCAGAAGGATCAAACCGATCAGCATAACGCCCGAAGTAGTAATTAGAGATTCCATTGATCAAGTATTGTTTTCTGAAGTTCAATAGTGGGTCTGAATTTCAGGTTGTTTTCTGATGACCGGGTCAGCCGATGTTGGGCTTGCGGTA
>CAZEHJ010000075.1:12107-17279 GCA_964512485.1 uncultured Rhodothermales bacterium
CTGAATTTCAGGTTGTTTTCTGATGACCGGGTCAGCCGATGTTGGGCTTGCGGTAGTCGCCACTGGCGCCTCCGGTTTTGGCCAGCAAATGAATGTCATCGATCCGAATGTCTTTGCTGATCGACTTACACATGTCGTATACGGTCAGCGAAGCAATGGAAACTGCCGTCAACGCTTCCATCTCGACTCCGGTAGGTCCGATACTCTTGGCAAAGGCGCGGACTTCAACTGCATGCTCGCTCTCGACGAGTGTCAGCTGGACATCGACGCCCTGAATCTGAACCTGATGGCAGAGGGGAATCAGTCTGGAGGTTTCCTTTGCTCCCATGATTCCTGCAATTTGTGAGATCGACAAAACATCGCCCTTCCGGACCGAATTCTCCTTGACCCGTGTGAAGGCTTCCTCGCCCAGCAACACTGTGCCGACCGCAACCGCGGTCCGAACCGTATTTGATTTGGTGGACACGTCCACCATTTTTACGCCGCCTTCGGGATCTACGTGGGTGAAATCCGACATGGAGGGCCTGTTCGTTTCAAGGATTGAGTGGTTTTGCCGACTCGTGAATTACAAACACACGAATCAGGATGTCGAACGAAGATACTCGGCGTGTGTTCGCATGCCAAGTCATTCATTCAGCATCGAATCTTATCCGCCGATGAGAATCATAGGGCGGTTTTCGGACGCCGCGATCGCATCCATTCCGTCGTGACTTGGTTTCTTCCTGGACAACGCGGTTTGGATTTCGCTCAACAGTCTATCATCGGAATGTCCTTCGCGCATCATGTCCCGCAGATTCAGCTCCTGAGCTCCGAACAGACACACTTTCAATTGACCATCTGCCGTAATGCGAATTCTATTGCATCCTGCGCAAAAGTGCTGACTCATCGAACTGATAAATCCGACCGATCCCTTGAAGCCCGGGACTTTCCAACTTTTGGAAATATTGATTTCCGAATCGTCGGTGCAGCTGAAATCGGGAAAAGACTTCGAGATCTGGTCGACCATCTCCTTGTACGGAACGAACTTGTCTCGATTCCACGCATTGCCGTCGAAAGGCATGTATTCGATGAAACGCACATCCAGCGGAGCATCTCTGGTCATCTCGACGAAGCCGGCGAGCTCGTCTTCGTTGAACCCGCGAATCACGACACAATTGATCTTGACGGGGCTATATCCGGCATCCGTTGTGTCTCGAATGGCGCGCAACACCTTGTCGATTCCGGGTCGCCGTGTGATTCTCCGAAACTTGTCTTCCTGAAGCGTATCCAGAGATATATTGAATCCCGTTATGCCGGCTTCCTTGAGCTGCGAAAGCTTCGAAGAAAGCAGGATGCCGTTGGTGGTGATGCTCAGATCCTGAATCCCTTCGATGGCGCTGAGCTGACGTACCACTCGATCCAACTCTTTTCGGATGAGTGGTTCTCCCCCGGTAAGCCGAATCTTGGTGACTCCATTGCGGGCAAACAGTTTACCGAGACGGACGATTTCTTCGAAGCGCAAAATGTGGCTTTTGGGCTTGAGATCGACACCTTCGGCTGGCATACAGTACGTGCATCGCAGGTTGCAACGCTCGGTGAGTGAGATTCTCAGGTACGTGTGCTCCCGTCCCAGTCCGTCGGTCAATATGTTGCTGTTATTCGGCGTAATGCTATTTCTGAAGTGTTCTAGTCAAGAGAACCATAAATGAAGACTCCACCGAATGCTGTCGCGACAACTTCGGTATCGAGAATCAGGGGAGGAGCTATCGTCATGATATCCTGCGACAAGACAACGAAATCAGCGTGTTTTCCGGGCGACAGTGATCCCAGTTGGTCGTCCTGAAAGGCGGCCCAGGAAGCGCCCTGGGTGAACGCGTGTAACGTTTCTTCTCTCGATAGACGCTCTTCCGGATACCAGCCACCTTCGGGAAAGAGATCCTCCGTCTGGCGGGTGATCGAAGCGAAGAAGCCCAGAAGGGGATTCGATTTTTCAACCGGAAAATCCGAACCGAACGCCAGCGGTACACCCGCATCCAGCAATGTCTTCCATGCGTAACCACCTTTGACACGGTGAGGTCCGAGACGGTCTTCAGCCATGTTCAGGTCACTCGTCGCGTGGGTAGGCTGCATGGACGCTATGATTCCAAGGCGTTTGAATCGCTCAACTTCTTCGAGCTCGATGATTTGGGTGTGTTCGTCACGGTGTCGCCCTTCGGGTGTGACTCCAGCCATTTCGTAGCCGTCGAGAAGTACCCGGTTTCCCATGTCGCCAATTGCGTGGGTATTCACCTGATAACCGCATTCGACAGCACTCTGGACCGCATCGTTGAACTCTTCCACGGTAGTTCGTATCAGGCCGTGATTCCCCGGATCGTCCGAATACTCTTCAATGAGCGCCGCTCCGCGGCTTCCCAGCGCACCGTCAAGCACCAGCTTAACGGAGCGAATGGTCAGGCGATCACCGTAATCGATGAGATGATTATTACAGTACTGATCGAACGTACTTCCCGTACCTCCCACCATTCCGTACATGCGAACCGTAAACCGATCTTCGTCGATGAATCGCTTGTATCTGTCGATTGTCTGAGACCCGATTCCTGCATCGTGGATTCCTGTCAGACCCATTTCGGCAGATTCCTCCAAGGCGAGCTCCAGGGCCAGATCCATTTCTTCCTCTGTCGTACCGGGAACGACTCGGCTGACGAACCTGATAGCTGTGTCAATAAAGACGCCGGTAGGCTCACCGTTTTCATCTCGAATAATGGCACCGCCTTCCGGGTCTTCCGCCGTTCGGATCTCGTCCATTCCGGCCATTTCCATTGCTTTGGTATTGAACCAGGCGGCGTGTCCGTCGATCCGTCCGAGGGATACAGGCCGATCCGGGAAATGTGCGTCGAGATCCTGACGGGTCGGAAAAGCGCGGTCCGGCCACAATTCCTGATTCCACCCGCGTCCCTTGAGCCACGCTGAATCCGGTAAATTGGCCTCAAACTCTTTAAGACGGCTGATGGACTCTTCGATCGAGCGGGTACCTCGAAGATTGACATTCAGTTTTTCCGTGCCGAGTCCCATGAAGTGGGCGTGGGAATCGGTGAACCCGGGAACGACCGCGCGGCCTCCCGCCGACATGACTGGGAGATCGCCGTACTCGGCGGCAACGTCTTCTGCAAAACCGATCATGGCCACTTTTCCGTCAACGACGGCCATGGCCTCCGCCACCGGAATCTCTTCATCGACGGTGTAGATAATCGCGTCAGTCAGGACGTAAGATCCATCGGCGCTGACGTCGGCGGAATCTCCGGCTGAATCACAACCGGCAAAAAGAATCAAGAGAATCGCGGCAGATAGGCGGCTCATTGGAAGTGGGAGTCATGGTTAAAAACGGGGAGGCAAAATAGGCCCGGAAGCCGAATTTATTTTGCAAATCTAGGTTCGTCGTTCGATCGATAACGTGACAGGTCCCCAATTGACCAAATCCACATCCATCATGGCTCCAAATTCGCCGCGTTCAATCTCACTCCCCATAGCCTCGGACAGGTGCTCGCAGAACGCTTCGTAGAGAGGCTCGGCGAGTTCGGGTCGGGCGGATTCGATAAATGATGGACGGTTTCCTTTTTCAGCGTTTCCGTAGAGCGTGAATTGCGAAACGACGAGCGCATTACCGCCATGGTCCAGCACCGAACGGTTCATCCGGCCGTCTTTATCGGGAAATATGCGAAGGTTGGCACATTTGCGCGCGAGCCAGGGCACAAGTTCGATGGTGTCGGATTCGTGAACGCCCAGGAGTATGAGCAGTCCTTCCCCGATTGAGGAGATCTCGTGACTATCGACCGAGACGGAGGCTCTTTTGACTCTTTGTATCAGGGCAATCATTCGTTTGGCTCTCCCTCGTTTCTCTGCTCCAGCAATACGGCCAGGTATCCGGCAAAACGCTCCAAAGCGCGGCCCCGATGACTGATGCTGTTTTTCTCTTCAGCGCTCAACTCTGCAAACGTACGCTCATATCCATCCGGCACGAAAATGCAATCATAGCCGAATCCCCCGTCTCCGCGCTCCTCTTCGGTGATTCGTCCCCGACACGTTCCTTCGAAGTGGTAGGTGCCGCTGTTCAGAGCAAGGGCGATGACGGTACGGAACTGGGCGCGCCTGTCGTCCACTCCTTTCAGGTTTTCCAGAAGAAAACGGCGGTTGGCTGCGTCATCGGAATCTTTGCCAGCATACCGGGCGGAGTGGACGCCAGGCGCGCCACCCAGAGCCAGTACTTCCAGGCCCGTATCGTCAGCCATGGTTGCCGTAGATGTATAGGCGAACAGTTCCTCAGCCTTTTTTGAGGCGTTCTCTTCCAAGGTGTCTCGGTCTTCGACCACCTCGGGAGCGTGTGGAAACGCGTCCAGACCCACCAGTTCGAGGTCCAGGTCCGTCATGATTGCGTGAATTTCACGCAGTTTGTGTTGATTTCTGGTCGAAACAACCAGTTTTGGGCATTCAGAACCGGGCATTTTCTTTGCGCTCTAGTAGCCGGAGGTCGTATATTAAAAGGCTGTTAGGATATTTTTAATACTCTCAAAGGAGTGATTTATTGTGCCTGTAGGTATCAAAGTAAGGGATAACGAGTCCATAGACCGCGCTCTTCGCCGTTTTAAGCGAGCCGTAAACAGAAGTCGCGTACTTCGCATTTACCGTTCGAACATGGCGTACACCAAGCCTAGTGAAGAACGCCGTCTCGCACGCCAGAAAGCTGCTCGTAACTCCCGCCGTCGTACACGCTACTAGATAGCTGACGCCCGAGTTGTAGAGTCCGTCCGGCTCCCCACCATTAAGCCGCGCGGACACATCAGAGAGGAATAGAAGGGTACGCTCCGAAAGGAGGGTACCCTTTTGTTATGTCCGGACGTGAGCGTGTCCAACTCTTATGCGTGACATGCGGAATGCAAATCGAAAACAGCAGACGGCAAACCGAAAACCGCAGCTCAGCTCCTTCGCTCGATCAACCTCCCAGAGCTTTCTTGACGATCGCAGCTTGTTCTGCCTGATGGATGTGGGCGCTTCCCGTGGCCGGACTTGCGGCGGCAGGACGACCGACATACTGGATTTTGCCGATGTCGAACCCGGCTTCTTCTACCGCTTCTTCCAGGTAGTGTCTGACGAATTTCCAGGCGCCCATATTGGCGGGTTCTTCCTGAGCCCAGACAA
>CAZEHJ010000076.1:0-17029 GCA_964512485.1 uncultured Rhodothermales bacterium
ATCAAAGAAGTGATGAACGGGTCCAGTGTCCACTCGTGTGTGTACTGATTGACGGAGCCAAAAAAGCCGAAACCCTTATTTACGTTTGAAAACGTACCGGGTTGGACGAGAACCTCACGATCAAACACTCCATCGGGAGGTCGCCAGCTATCATTGGTCATCGTCAAGCGCATTCCAACCGACATCAGGAACGGCTCGGCATCATCGGAAACTCCCAACTCCTTGGTCACATCTTCTTTGTCCGTGGTCAGACGGACCAGGACCTCCCATTTATCGTCCTGAACGAACTTGCCATATTTCTCATCAGCATTTCCGTATGGAATAACCGCATTCAGGAACGGCTGTCCTGGAGCAAAATTCAGGAATCGGTACCACACCTCTACCCGGAAGGGCTCGCTGTCGACGTTGGACCAACGAATCTTCTGGAAAACTGCTGCGATCGAAATGGTAGGATCATCCAGTTCCACGTCTGTGATCAACGGGATGGTGGTCGTTGCAGCCGTCTGAATACCATCCGACCGCGTTACCCTCAGTTCGTACGTCCATCCCGGAATGGGAGTGAATGGAGCGTGGAATACGTGGCCGACGGATCCGTCCGAATATGTAATTACAGAATCCTGCCAAACGGTCGTATTTCCGGATTCAACTTCGAGTGTCGTGACAGTGGCATCAATGGACGTGTCATCAATACCTGCAAAGTCCTGCCTGAGCGGAATGACACGTACATATTGCTCATCGGTGGCTGTATCCAGATACCCGAAAAGGGTATAGAACCGGTCCTCCTCAACAAAAGGGTTTACCGTGTCATCGCAACCGCCCATAAAGACGGCGATCAGAACGAATAAGGCCGGAATCAAGCGTTTCATCAAGGTACGCGGGGCGGAATATATGTTGTTTGATGTCGACATCACTTGAACTCCACTTTTACACCGACGGTCGGAATGAGTGGAAGCTGATCCACACGTCTGAGCGTGAACAGATCGAGATAGAATAGATTACGACGGTCATATGCGTTCAGCACGCCTGTCTGTATCGTCATGAATGTCGTAGGACCAATTCTGAACTCCCGATCCAGAGACAAATCGAGACGGTGATAGGTAGGCAGTCTGCCCGTGTAAGGCCTTCCATAGAGAACCCGCTCGTCACCCGGTACCTCGGTGACAGCGACAAGGCTGTCGAGTAGAACGAACCTGTCAAATCCGAGGGATTCATTAAACGGAAGTCCTGAACCGAACTGCAGACGAGCGCTGAAATTGAAGCCTTTGACCTTGATGTTGGTCATCACGTTGAGTTGGTCCTTCCGGTCATGCGGAGGAGCATAGGCCACATTTTCGTCTCCGGTCAGGAGCTGAAGTGCTCTGGCCGTCGTCGTGTACTCGACATTCGAGCGTCCCCAACTGATCGTTGTCTGGAACTTGTCTGAGCTACCAAGCTCGAGTCGCAGATCGTACCCTTTTGCCGTGCCGTCGGCCCCCTGAATATTGGTAGTGAATCGGGGAAACGCCGTCCATTCAGGTACGACCAGATTCGAAAGATCCTTGTAGAACCCTTCAGCGGCGAAACGCAGCCAATTGTTGGGTGCAATCCGATATCCGACGATGGCGTGTTTGGCTTCCGGAATGAGACCAAACGGGGAGGCCGTCCAGGCGGTGAAGATATCACCGGCATCACGACGGTCGTTCAGGCCTGTGACCTCCTGATGATAGACGCCTCCCGCTGCTGAAATGCGATGGATTCCCGTGTTCCAGACAATTCTGATTCTTGGCTCAATGAAGCTCTGGCTTTTGCTCGGGAACGTCTGTAATCTGATGCCCGGCTGAATGTTCAGTCCTTCGACCGGTCTGAACTCCGGCTCTATATAGGCACCTACTTCCGTGATAAACTCTTTTTTGAGATCCACATTCTGAAACAGTCCACCCAGATTGGCTTCCAGCTGGGAGGAGCTCAGGAAGATTCCCCAGTTGAAATTTGTCGTTCCGACGTAATGTGTCACATTGGTCGAGAATGAAAACACACTGGCTGTCGTCGAGCGTTCGGGCGCCCCTTGAGGTCCCAAATCATTCTGAAGTTCCGAATAGTTGATCAGGATTTCGGCAAATATGGGCAGCGTCGAGGGCAGAAAGATGAAGCGTGAACCGACTGCCAGATTTTCCCACTCAACGACGTCCTGGGTGATACCATCTTCGTCTTCGTTGAGAGGGTTTACACCGAGTCGACCGGTGTCCGACGTTCTGATTCCCGAGAGTGACAGCTGCGCACTCTTGCCGAGATTGGCGTGGATCTTCGCAAACGCGTCGTCGAATTCGAACGGCAGAGGCTCATCAATCAGTTTGGCTGCTCCCTGCTCAATGACAGACTTACGGAACGAACCGAGGAAAGACACCTTGCCCGGAATCAGCGGACCTTCGAGCCGTATGGTGCTCACGAAAGGAGCAACCGTGACAGCTCCTACAGCGCGTCTCTTGTTTCCTGTGCGAGCCGTGATGTCAATCACCGAAGAGAGCCGGCCTCCGAATTTTCCGCCGTAACCGCCTGCATAGACGTCAGCCGTATTGATGATGTCCGAAGGGAACGCAGAAAAGAATCCGACGACATGAAATGGTTGGAAGACCTGCATGCCGTCCAACATGACAAGGTTCTGTGTCGGCTCGCCACCACGGATGAAAAGTTGACCTCCACGGTCACCCTGAGAGACGACCCCGGGAAGAGCAGTCAGGTAGTTTACGAGGTCGGCAGAAATATCGGGCGCAGGTACGAGAGAGATATCGGCCGGTCGAACTGTTTGAAGACCCGCCGTGACGTTTGCTGCACCCGCCGTTTCGCGAGCGCCTTCAACTACGACTTCCCCGAGCTCAGTTTCAGAGACGGAAATCGCGATGTTGATTGTTTGAATCCCACCATCGACGATGGTCACATCCTGCTCGTAGTCGTCGTAACCGATATACGAGGCGCGAAGGGTATACGCACCGACCGGAACGCGTGAGACCGCATAGAACCCATCCGTGTCTGTGGCCGCCCCGTAAAGAGCACCTGCTGGATTGGTAAGTATCACGTTCACGCCCGGAAGAGGCTGCGCATCAGATTCATCGGTGACAAAACCACGAATCGTGCCAGTCTGCGCCGCAGAAGGTCCTGCTAGCAACAGAAAAAAGAAGGATAAAACCGCTAATCGCGCGGTTCCTGCGCTCATTTTCAAGGGGCTGGGTGGTCTTGTTTGATACATCAGGCGGATGTTACGGTGCAGGATGTTTTCGACAAAGCTGAAATCAGGGTAATTCGCAGGTTCCTGGTCAGTTTTGGCTCTGGTCGTCAATAAATCCGATCATAGACAGACTCTGCGCGTCGAGCAGCCAGTCATGCTCATAATAACCGACTGATCCGAAGAAACCGTGGGCATTTGTGAGATTGGCCGGCTCCAGAAGATCGAGCCACTCCCGGCTTTCAATCGTGAGGGAAAAACCCAGTTCACGAAGACGGACTCTGCGTTCCGCGGGCTCATGATTAAGTATTCGCAGCAGAATGAAGCGATCGACGGCCAGCATCACATCGAATGTCCACCCGTCAGGAATTGAAGAACCAATTCCACCATATGAAATAGGTATCGTCTGTGGTGCTTCATCACCCACATCGAGCAGAGTGTAATGCATCGTCAGTGCTTTCGGTTGATCTTCCAGATTCACCATGAAAACCTGCTGCTTCAAATCCAGCGAGTCTCCGCGAACCGGGTCCTGATAAAAGGTCGGTGCGGAGGGTACTACGGTTGTGGCCGTCGCCCCGATCTCCCCGGGCCGCCCCACAGAAAGCCGATACATATGGCCCGGCAGCGGCTTGAAATCTGCATAATACACTGTGCCATCCGTGCCATCATTGAGCGTGACGACCGAATCACTCCAGACGACGAATTGTCCAGACTCAACATCGGACGTGATGACTTCCACACCGTCCATTTCAGCGGGATCCGACAATACTGTCGACCTGAGGCTTTCAATGCGTAATACCTGACGTTCAACCCGCATATCAAGGAATCCATGCACGGCGTACCTGGTCTCACCGTCGTCAATCTGTGGCTCGATGGTGTTGTCACAGGCTGAAAAAACCAGAGCACCCAGAATGCAGCACGATATGATCAGGAATCCTTGTCTCATCTCACATCGACCCGGACTCCAACCGAAGGGACGATAGGCAATTGATTGACACGCGATCCCGTGAAAATGTTGTATTCAAAAATATTCTCCCGGTCATACACGTTCACAGCTCCGGCCTGCAATGTCAGATCGGCCATCGAGAGGTTGAAAACTCTCTCGTATGAAAAATCGAGACGGTGATAGGTGGGAAGTCGGCCTCCAAATGGTTGAGCTCTGGAAACCAGCGTTTCTCCGGTGGCATTCAGATAATCGGTATTGGCAGACTCTGTAACAGCTACACTCGTGAAGTACCCATTCACCTGAGTAAACGGAAGTCCGGATCCATATTGCCAGCGCAAGCTGAACTTGTTTCTACCCATTGTCACCTGACTCATCGCATTGATCTGGTCTCGCCGATCATGAGGTGGATTGAATTCCAACTCGGGTAGCAGGAGTGATTGACCGGTGCCGGCAATGAATATGGCTCGAGAGCGTTGTTCCGGACGGATGTAATCCACTCTGGAGCGCGTGTAGGCAAGCGACAGATATACTCTCGGTGTGGTGATTTCAACTTTTGTATCCACTCCTTCAGCCCTTCCATTCACACTTGAAAACTCGGCCAGAATGTTCACTTCATCGGAAAACACCGGGAATGAAAGATGGCTGAGGTCTTTTCGATACCCCTCCACGGTGAATTCAAGCCAGGGTTTGGGGCGACCCTTCCAGCCAGCTATGTAATGAACCGCCCGTGCCACGGGGGTTCCGCGAGGAGATGCACTCCAAACCGTGAACACGTCAGAGACGTCCTGTTCGTTCACGAGCCCGACAATCTGCTGATGATATCTACCCCAAGCAAAACTGAGCTGATGATGGCTTCCTTCACCCAAGGGCTGAAGGAGCATCCTTGCGCGCGGACCAACAGATCGTTTCAATCCACGGGAAAATGCTTCTATCCTCAGACCCGGCTCGATCTGTACGTATTCGTTCAATTTCCAACGGGATTCAATGAATCCGCCGCCGCTGCTGACTCCGTTGCTTACCTGCGAACGTCCAGATCCCAGCGTGAAGTCGAAAAAATTGGTGTTTCCGAAGATGCCGAAGTTGACCTGATTCTCACCCATCAGATAGGTGAATCCCATGTTGAACACAA
The DNA here is from genome assembly GCA_964512485.1 of uncultured Rhodothermales bacterium. GTDB lineage: Bacteria > Bacteroidota > Rhodothermia > Rhodothermales > UBA10348 > CAZEHJ01. The sequence goes on from CAZEHJ010000076.1 coordinate 5,275, forward strand.
ACTCCGAAACTTCTGCGAAGCGCACTTCTTCGGCCGTCTGTCGATACAAACTCGAGAGAGACGAATAGTAGACTGCCAATTCAGACATGACGGCTGCTTCGGCCGGGATGTAGGTGTAACGACCTCCGTAAGCCTCGTTTTTCCATGTCGACCGGCGGACCTCATCCTGGGGGCCCGCTGATCCGCCGACACCCAGATTCCCCGTGTCGCTGGTCCTGAGAGCCGTAATCGTCACACTGCTGGTCTGATTCAGGTAGGCGTGAAATTTGGCAAATCTATCACCGAACTGAAATGGGAGCTCCTGCCCCAGTACTTGCGGCGCCATCCTATCGATTATGGATTCTCTGGCAGAGAGCAATAGAGATGCCCGGTTTTTTGCAACCGGTAGCTCAATCTGCAGGCCGGTTAGAAAGGGCGCTATCGAAGCCGATCCGCGAACGCGGGTCTTGCTTCCATTTCTGGTGCGAATATCAATAACGGAGGATATTCTTCCTCCGTAACGGGCGCTGAATCCGCCGGCGTACACATCGGCGAACGAAACGATGTCTGCCGGAAAGGCGCTGTAAAATCCTACGATGTGAAACGGCTGAAACACCCTCATCCCGTCAATGAGAACGAGGTTTTGGGTTGGCGTTCCACCTCTGACAAACAATTGTCCTCCGCGATCACCCGTAGAAACCATGCCTGGTAGAGTCAGCAGATATCCGGCCAGGTCGTAGGAGACGTCCGGCATCGGGACCCGGTTCAGATCACCCGGTCTGATGGTTTCAAGACCCGCAACAAAGGTACCCTCATCGATACGCTGCGTTTCGACAATAAGCTCTTCCAAAAGCGTTCTGGATGGAGCGAGCATGATATCAAATTCACCTTCCAGAGGCAGAACCAACGTATCGCGGCGGGTTTCATATCCCAGGAAAGAAGTCTCCAGGATGTAGGTGGCCACATTCAGTCCCGAAAAGCGGTACACGCCGTCTTCGTCAGTGATTTGACCCGTTAACTGGATCGACCCGCGATACAGAACCACCGTCGCACCCGGTAGAGTCGAACGCGTTTCAGCGTCGACGACACTGCCCTCAATAACCTGCGCCGACACATGTGGAGCCAACAGGCCAGAAACAATCAGACCTGAAAATGCCAGAGCGGCGGTAAACAAGTATTTTGGGATGCGGGAGGACATCAAGGGTGATGAAACAAGCTGAGTAGGGTGTGCTTTTTTGTCCGGAGATCGACTCCTACGATCTATCTCCACGCCTGTTCAGACAAAACAGGATGTTCGGGTTGCGTCAGCTCAAGTCGAGCCGGCGCAACCAGATATTTGAATAGTGTAAAGTTTTATTTCTAGTTCTCTTTTCACAGGGAACGTATTCCCCACGATATAATTTGTACTCAACTGCATTACTATAAACGCCGTTTCACCCTGCGAGGAGTTCAACGGTTTTCGAAATGAATAAACGAGCTCGTTTTTACGTTCTAGTCGTGATTGGCCTGTTCCTCTTGTTGGTTCTCGTCGATTCGCTGGGTGTCTTTGACTCGCGGCCGTATTTCGAGGTGCCTCATGGAAGTCATACGCACTATGTGCCCAAGGACTGTGACCCTCCACTGTCGCCAGGTGATTCGCCGACCCGTCGACCGGGTCCCGAGCAGATGGTCACGTGCGATGGACAAATCGTGGCTATCCAGTAGCTGGATTCAGCTGACCAGTTCAGTCAGTTGGTTTTCTTGCAGTCGCATCGTTACCCAATCCGACTGAGGCGTCGCACCCAGCTTGTCATAGAACGTTTTGGCCGTCTCATTCCAGTCCAGCACATTCCAGTCGAGTCGCCTGCAGCCTCTTTGAGTGGCAATTCGGGCCAGATTTTTGAACAGCGCCAGACCGATACCCTGACCGCGATATACCGGGTCTACATACAGGTCTTCAAGGAACAATCCGAAGTTGGTCAAGAAGGTGGAATAGTTGTGAAAGTACAAGGCAAATCCAATGCACTTGCCACTGCCCCGTTCGTGTACAACCAGAGCTTCAATGCGCGGAGAGGCGTCTTCTCTCAGTTGTTTTCTCAGCTGTCCTTCGTCTGGATGTGATTTGTCCTCCAGACGTTCATAGCGGGCGAGCGCGTTGATGAGATCGACGATGCAGGGCGCATCCTCCGGCACTGCTGCGCGAATGGTAAAAGGCATGGGGGATTCCTGATGCTTGATTCTATTGTTCAGGGTGACGTGATCTAGCGGTGGCCATGAAGAGTGACGACCCTGTCGACTGCATTTTCGCCGTCACGAACCCGAAGCATATAGGCGCCCGGGGCCAACTCAATATCGTCGACGCGGACGACGATCGCGCCTCCGTCGGCGCGGCCCAGTGGCCGGCTCCAGATTCGACGTCCCAGCAGATCGTACAGTTCGGCCACGGGCCGCGCCGAAACGGGGGCCTTAACACTGAACTGAATTGTCGACCTCGCAGGATTCGGGTAGACATCCACAGACAAAGCACTGCGGGGCAGTACATCCGATTCGATTTCGGTCGCCAGAGAAACAGCCGACCGCAGGATCCAGCGTTCCGGATCCACGAGCACGCTTTCCGGCTGCTCCGGTACGTCCAGTTCGTATACCTGCTCCCGAGCGTCATTCTCAACCAGAACGAGGATATTCGCTCCCGCTGTATTGACCTGAAGCCAGACGGGCATTTCGAACACGCTCACGTTCGATTCGTCAATTTCTTGAGTTTGCCTCAGCGTGATTCGGGCACGATACATGGGAGGGATGGAAATGTCTTCCATCACCGCTTCGTATCGGGGATAACCCGTTCCTTCGGTAACCCACTGCTCGAAGAAAGTGTCAAACGAGCGAGAGGACACCTGTTCGACCACCTTTTTAAAATCCTCCGTCCTGGAGTTTCCGTACGCCAGGTCTTCGGCGGCAGTGTAGGTGCGGAGTATGGCGCGGAAGGTCTCATCACCTACCATTCCCCGAATCATCCGAAGCACCATCCAGCCCTTACCATAGACGCGGGAAAAGGCGAACATGTTGGTGACACTGGTCGTGTCCTGCAGCACCAGTGTTCCGGCCGCGTTAAGTGCGCGGTTGAAATACACGTCACTCAGTATGTCTTGGACGCCCGCGTAGTCGGGATGAGACTCAAACACGAGCATCTCGCCGAGAGTGGCGAATCCTTCGTTGAGCCAGAGATCTTTCCAGTTCAGCGGCGTCAGTTGGTCTCCAAACCATTGATGAGCCAGTTCGTGAGAAATGAGCTCGATACCGATGTTGCCCATGGAGCTCATGGTTTGATGCTCCATCCCGCCCCTGAACGTCACATGGGCGTTGCCGTACTTCTCGTTTGAAAACGGATAAGGGCCGAACCAGTCTTCCAATTCCTCCATGGCATCCGAGGTCAGTCGCCAACCGCTTGCGGCGCTGATTCCCTGGTACGCCGGTACATCCGGATACCAGAAGTGAACAATGGGAAAAGAGGCGTTGCCAAATTGCTCAGCAAGGTCGGCGGAACGACGATACAGATCCGTCCTGCGTTCGTATACACCTGCCGCAAGCGAGACCAGATAGGAGGCAATCGGATACCGATGCACCCAATCAAATGTGACAGTGCCGTTGTCGTGGTGGATCTCGCTTTCGAGTAAACCATTCGAACCTACTACCATGGGCTCGGGGACCGTTACGGTCACCCTCACAGAATCGGCTTTATCCGAGGGATGATCCTCCGACGGCCACCATTCTCGCCCACCGTACGGTTCGGACAATGTCCAAATGTAAGATTGGCCGCCATTTCTCGTACCCGCCACGAAGGAAGAAGGTTGTTGATTCTGCGGCGTACCGTGATAGACCACGTCAAAGGCAAATCTCATGCCTTCGGAAACAGCGGAAGGGGTCGTAATCGTCAACAAATCCGCTTGATGAACAAACTCAAGACTCTGTCCGCTTTCGGCGAAGATCACATCGACGACCATGTTCACGTTCAGGTCCAATTCGATGGTCTCCAAGTCCTGCAGCGCCGCTCCTTCGACCCGGACACGACCAATAATCAAAGGACTCCGGCTGCGATCCAGATTCAGCGTCAGATGGTAATAAGTGACGTCAAAAGCTGACGAGATGGCTGATCCTGAGCGGGAAAACCCGGAAGAAATTCTCGGAGCGTGGGGCAGAGTCGAAAGGTGGGCCGTGATTGGAATGCCTTCGGCAAGATGTGCCCGGCGATTGCTCTCCAGGTTCTGGGCAATGACGCTCTGATCTGGCAGCGCCATGCTCGCCAGGACCCCCAGCACAACCAACCAGGATCGATGTCCCATACTCATCTCGAACCCTCTGTTCCGCATGTCGTTGTCACGAAATCCAGCCGAGCGGGTTCCTGTAAATACCCTGATCAGATGAATCCGAGGCCGCCGTTATCCGTAATTCCTATCCCATTCTGAATTGTCAGAATGGCAGAACGCCCAATTCCACTTCTCATTCGCGACACTACCTCAGGTTGAAAGCATGAAACGATTGCTTCTGTTCGCCGCGCTTGCTGCGACTTCTTCTTCCACGTTTATCTCGTTCTCTTTCGCGCAATCCGTGGCCTTCCAAGACGTACACGTCGTTCCCATGGACGAAGAGCGGATTATTGAACACCAGACTGTCATCATCGAAGGCGATCGAATCGTCAGTATGGGACACGCCTCCGAAATCGACATCCCGGACTCAGCACAGATCATCGATGGTGAAGGGAAATATCTGATGCCGGGCCTGGCTGAAATGCACGGCCATATTCCGCGTCCAAATCAGGCCACCCGGGAGATCGAAAATGTGCTGTTCCTTTATGTGGCAAACGGAATTACGACGGTGCGCGGGATGCTGGGGCATCCCGGACAACTCGAACTGAGAGCGTCTGCCGCTGGCAACGAACGCGTATCTCCGACCCTTTACCTGGCAGGACCCAGTTTCAGTGGCGGTTCAATCAGCTCGGTCGAACAGGCCATCCAGAGAGTGAAGCTGCAAAAGGAAGAAGGCTGGGACCTTCTCAAGATTCATCCGGGGCTCACGCTCGATCAATACGATGCCATGGCCAATACGGCCAACGAAGTTGGAATCACTTTTGGTGGGCACGTTCCCGCAGCCGTTGGCCTCGATCACGCCCTCGACATGGGCCAGGAGACGTTCGACCACCTTGATGGATATGTCGAAGCGCTGGACGGAGCAAATGGCCCCGTCAACATGTTTGAGTTGGGTCAGGTCGTTGCCAAAACTATTGAGAAAGGAGCATGGGTGGTCCCAACCATGGCGTTGTGGGAAACACTGTACGGTGCGGCAGATCTGGATGAGCTCCGCAGCTTCGAAGAATTGAAATACACATCCCCGCGAATTGTCACATCCTGGAGCAATATGTATCGGTCACGTGTCAATGGTCCCGGATTCGATCCGTTTGTCTCGGCCAATGTGATTGACGCCCGAATGCAGATTCTTGGTGCTCTCTCCGACGCAGGAGCGCGGATACTAATGGGTACTGATGCTCCTCAGCAGTTCTCAATCCCGGGCTTTTCCCTTCATCGGGAGCTCGGCGTCATGAGGGACGCGGGAATGAGTCCGTTCGAGATCATCAAATCGGGCACAACCAACGTGGGTGCGTATTTCGAACACCAGGACACCTTCGGACGGGTTGCAGAAGGCCACCGGGCCGATCTGATTCTGGTGAATGAAAACCCTCTTGAAGACGTCAAACACATTGCCGACCACTCCGGCGTAATGACCAGGGGGGTATGGCACTCCAAGGACTACATCCAGGAGCGACTGGACGAAATTGAATCCTATTACGCAAATCCAAACTGATAAACCAGATTCCAATGCAACGCTACTTGACCCTGCTTTTTGCCGTCTTCCTTTCCACGTCTCTATCCGCCGCGGCGTTTGCCCAGGAAATCAGCGAAGAAAGGCGACCCGTCAGGTTGGACCGAAATCACTCAACGATGGGATTCCGAATTCCCATTGTTCACGGACTTGGTACCGTCACCGGCAAGTTCACCGATTGGACGGTGGATCTATTCTGGGACGCGGACGACCTGGAAAACTCATCCGTATCAGTTGAGATTCAGACCGCATCTGTCGACACAGGCATTGATGGAAGAGACGGGGATCTGCGTGGAGGCAACTTTTTTAACTCGGAGGTCCATCCGGCCATTACGTTTGTCAGCTCCTCCATCTCTGGAGGACCGTTCAAATACAAAGTAGACGGGACATTCACGATGCTGGGAGTTTCAAAAGAAGTCACACTCGCGCTGGATGTCGCATCCTGGTCTGATTCGGACGATGACGATGGATGGACTGCGTTTCGCGTCCACTACACGCTGGACAGAACGGAATATGGGATGACGTGGAAGCACAGCAGCGTAGATTTCTTCGTGGACGACGACATTGACACGGATATTGTGCTCATCACTCGATGATTTCCGAGAACTCGACCGTGCCATCCTTCAGCATCCGACGAACGTATGGATGACAGAGTTGGCAGGACTCACCGAAGGTCTGGCGTTTCTGAAGATTCTCCAGCAGCGTGATCTTGTTTTTGCGTGCGGCTCCGCGCAATTCGATGAAAGTGACGTCGTGACAGATACAGCGGTCGATCTTCATGGATTACTTTTCATAGGACGCTTCAGGTTTGAGGATCGGGAAGAAGGGCCGATTTGATCGATGTGGAGAGGATTTTAAACAGAATATCAAGTTACCATCCGGCTTCAGACCGCGTCAAGAACCTCAGGGGAATCATGAGCGTTTCCTCACCCTCTGGTATTATTCCATCAGATTACTGTTCATCGGAATGAATCGGCTCCTGACTTTTATAACGCTGTTGTTTTTACTGCTTCCGGCCCAGGCGCGCCAGCAGGATACTGTGCGTGTAAATCTTGAGTCGGCGATTTCTCGATCAATCGAGATCAGTCCGGAAGTGAGAGCCATGCAGGCGAAAGCCAATTTTTCGGAGGCCAGATACTCTGAAGCCCGTGCCTCGCGATTTCTGACTGACTTTACCGCGACAACGGCACACGCCATGGCGCCTGCCATCGACAATCCCAACGATACGCCGGACAACCGCCTGTATCTGGACCCTGATGTGCGAAATGACTGGGATGACCTCTCTGCGTTCAATCAGATTGAGTTCGAAGCTGTTCAACCGATTTGGACCTGGGGCCAGCTGGGATCCAGCGTCAAGGCGGCCAGATCAGGCATTGATGTCGATCTGGCGGCGGCGCAAGGTGAAGAGGTTAAGGTTGCGCTTCGAACGGGTGAGATGTATTACGCACTTTTGCTCACTGAGGCCTTGAGCAGGCTTACGACCGAAGCGGGAGACATCGTCGAACGGGCCACGAAAGAAATCGACCGTTTGATTGAGGAAGGAGCTGCGGACGTGGATTACGCCGACCTGTTTCAGGTTCAGATTACCGAACAGGAGTTCCTGCAGCGGGTCGTCGAAGTAGAGGAGAGCAGGGCAACGGCGAGAGCCGCCCTTTCGCGCCAGATGTTTCTTCCTGAGGGACAAACTGTCGATCTGGAAAATCGCATCTTGAACCCGATAGACTTTTCGCTTGAAACGCTCGGGACATATCAACAGAGGGCTCTCGGGAGTCGATTCGAACTGGACCAGATTTCAGCGGGAGTTGGAGCGAGAAATGCGCTCGTGGATGTCGCCAGATCAGATTATTACCCCAAGTTTTTTCTGGGTATAAGCGGAAAGTGGGCGTACGCTGCGGACCGGGAGCGCCAGCGCAATCCGTATGTCGGCGATCCTTTTCTGTCACGAGGTGTGCGTGCCGGGTTTGCATTCAGGCAGAATCTGAATTTCGCCCAGACCCGTTCGAAGGTTCAACAGGCGGAGGCTCAGCTCTCTGAGGTGACATTCCAGGGCGATGCTGCAAGGCAACTGGTCCTCTTTGAAGTCGAACAGGCATATCGAAACGTGATCATTGCCCGGGCAGCTTATGAAGCCCGCGAAGAAGCGCTTCGGATCAGTAAAAACTGGTTGAGAGACGAGGAGATTAACTTCGATCTCGAAATCGGAGACACCGAAAACCTGGTAAAGGCAGTACAGGGCAATCTGGCTTTGCGTGCACAACGGGAAGAAGCGGTTCATGACTATAACGTGGCCGTTATAAGGCTTCTCGAAAAAACGGGCACTCTGATCGATGCTCTTGAAGATGGCACGCTAGTTGGACTCTAAGAACTGTAGCCGCTAAAAACTGCTTCACAATTACGATTTGAAGGATTAACCTGAATATGTTGTATCAGAAATTGTACAGCCGCCTTGCATTCTTGACACTTTTACTGTTGTTCGCCTCCGTTCAAACGTCGGATGCACGACAGGTAGAAAACGAAATCCGTTCGATGCTCGAGCAGCGCGAAACGGAGATCAAGAACAATCTGGGATCGGAAGAGGAGATCAGCTCAGAGCAAAAAGAAGAGCTTCGCAGCGCCGTCAACGACATGTTCGATTTCGGAGCTATGGGTCGCGCTGCACTCGGTCGACACTGGAACGACCTGACGGCCGCCCAGAGAACTAACTTTGTAGATGTATTTGCTGAAATCGTCAGGCACCAGTCACTGGCGGACGTTGACGTGTATCGCGCTGAAGTGACGTATGACCAGGTGGTTGTGACGGGCAATGAGGCGAAAGTCATGACGACGACCACCTACAAAGACGTTCCCACAGAGGTCGTGTACGTGCTCGCGCTTACGGGAGAGACCTGGCTCGCAACGGATGTCATTCTGGATGAAGTCAGTACCGTCGACGGATACAGCCGCAGTTTCCAGTCTGTCATCAGAAAGAGGGGATTTGACGCCCTCATGACCAGCCTGAACAAACGCCTGGACAGAGCCAGGAACGAATCCTGATTCCCCTTGCCCCGAGGCTCCGGATCGACTCTGAAGCCGGTGCATAGGCCGAAACGGGTGTAGAGCCCCTCTTCTGTATCGCGTTGAACATTCCCGCCCACGCAGCGTTCGCAGCGGATTGGAATAAATCAGGATCTGCCAGGGCGAGTGGAAGGCTACGTACTCCACATATACGGGAACGAAAAATATCTGCGGCACGCAGTAGCGTCAGTCCGCACATTACGTCGATATGATCGCGATAGACCCGTTGCTCTCTACGCAAGCGAAGAGCAGGTGGCGATTCTGAAAAGGTCCGGACTGGACTCCATGTTCGCGGTTCTTGAAGTACTTCCCACAGAACACCGCTCTATCGTCGGATTCAAACATCATCTGGATTTATTCAAGCCCTTCGAACGATGTCTGTACGTCGATTCAGATATTGTCTGGTGTCGAGATCCGGATCCTCTCTGGAAGCGACTGAGCACCCATCAGTTTACGGCGACGGGGCTTCAGAAAGCTGACTTCTGGTTTGGTGGACCGAAAGGACTCGGAATTCTGGTTGATCGGATTTTTGACAGAAGACGTCGGACGATGAAACAGTTCGGACTGACCTACCTGCCTCGTGTGCAGGCGGGAATGATCTATGCGGCGGATGACGAGGTGACGAGTGAGGTCAGCCGGGCATCCCGTGATTTTCTGAGCAAGCGTAAGCACACTCATTTTCGCAGCCGGCTCGAAGAAGGACGCAGCGAAGAGAGCTGTGAGTGGAGCATGGCAATGGCGATGAGCTATCTCAATCTGCCCCTTTTCAACTGGTTTCAGGGCCAGAACAGCCCGCAGATTGATTTCGTGGAAGGATTCGTCGAGCACGACGAGGATTTCACCACGGTTCGCTGCAAGTATTATCTTGACGCATTTCTACACGATATGCGGGGTATTCCGAACTACAAACTCCGCAGATTTCTCGTCCACACGTTTTCCCACCTACCGGGCCGCGGTGATTACATGTGGATCACGCCATTCGCTCTGCATTTTGGATGGATGCATTACAAGCAGCCGTTCTACGATCTGGCCGACCGAATTTGGGACCAGTTGATTCAGGCTACCGGGTCGACAGGAGATGGTGAGCACGCAGAAGTGGTCGTCGAAGTCACAACGGACTGAGTCACTCCTTTTTCTGAGACGCAGAATCTCAACTCCGGACCATCAGGTGCCAGGCGAACGAAGTGCTGTCCGAATGGATGAGCGCCCATCCCAGAAAGACGATCGTTCCCAGAATCAGTGGATTCAGAAGCCATACTGCTACCGCTGGGCCTATCGGTAGAGATGTAATTTTGTACAGATCATAGGCGGTCCGAACAGTTGACCAGTACGCGGTCCCCAGCCAACCAGCAGCGAGCGCCATGATGGACCAGACGGGGACGGGACCAGAAGCGGCGAGCGTCATGGCCAGAGGAAGCAGGAAGAGGATCTGCCATCTGGGCCAAACGGCCAACATCAACGCCTGACTCGGCAACAGTCGAGCACTCCGGCCTGATATGATCATCCAGAGACTCATCCACAGCGACATGATCGCCAGCGCCGCACTACCGAGGAGAATGGCCAAAACGAATGGTGCGTCGAGCACTGAAGTCAGAGAAATGCGCGAGTTCTGCGACAGACTCCGGTAGATGTGGGCCACGAACTCAGTTTCCTTCAGCCCGATCATCACGAATGAGCCGATCAGTCCGATCGACAGTCCCGTGACAGTCAGGATTGCGGTGCTTGTAAGTGGCAAGACTTCTCGAGCCTCACGGACCGCGTTCCTGAAAAATCCGTGTGCAAAGAAGTATCTCGGAATCATGGACCGAAACCGGGGGCTTCCCGCATACATCAGAGCGGTCAGGGCCAACAGCAACCATCCCAGCATTGAAAACCACGGCTTGTCTGGTTCCGGCTCCTCTCCCCGATCGAAGGCGAACGTCGTCTGGTACTCCAGGAAAAATCCACGGATGACCTGCAGGGCCGGGCGCGGTTCGGAATCCGTCGTATAGAGTCCGAACTGACGACCATATGGATCCGGCACGTGATGTCTGGCCTCGCTTTCATCCCGCCACCGGTGAACAAAAAAGAGATGTTCATCACCGACGCTGAGCGATGAGAGATTGTCTTCAAAAAACCTCGCCTGCGCCTCTGATGAACCTTTCAGATTGAATCCGGACGGCGCATCTACTTCCACATTCACGCCCATTCGGGCAATTCCCACGCGCGTATCGTGATACGTTTTCCAGACGTCGATTCGTTCGAAGGGATGCTCCTGGGTCAACGCATCAATCAGGACGAAGTCGACGCGATCATGGCAGGCGTCATCCCGGGTGAACAGGGATGCGTAGTAGGTCTCTACTCCGGCGTTCTGAATCAATTGAGAAACGCGATCAATTTCATCGCAGGCGACATCAGACGACGTATCTGAGAACTGAGTGAGGCCTATCGGGCCCGCGCTCATGTGCCCACCTCCCGATTCCAGAAGCAACGTGACGAGCGAGTCGGCCACCTGGAGTGAGTCCCGCAGGTCCCGCGCCGTGAGGCCTCGAAAAGGCAATTCCCGGTACAGAACCAGCCCCAGGGAATCGGCGAGGGACAGCAGTCCGTCGTCGAACACCATCGCGGTTCGAACGGCCTGAACACCTACCTCTTTCATTTCCAGAAGATCGCCTGCCGCCTCTCTGAAATCCGGTGGTATTTCCCACACGACACCCTGTGTTGGACTCTCGGGCGCCCGGGTCTGCCTCGCCAGCGATGGAGCGGCCGTCGCCTGAAACAGGAAGAGCGCCCATATGATACGTTTGATATTCATTCGCCGGAAAATAGGTCTGCAGGCTTCGCCATTGAAACTACTTCGCCATTGAAACTACTTCGCCATTGAAACTACTTC
>CAZEHJ010000077.1:0-16521 GCA_964512485.1 uncultured Rhodothermales bacterium
GCATGAAACCGCTAGCAGAACGCACCAACCAACTCAAACAGAGCAATATCAGGGCGATAACCCTCATGCTGCAGGATGTGGACGGAATCAATCTCGGCCAGGGCATCTGCGACATGCCGACTCCGGACCCTATCAAATCCGGAGCCCATGAAGCGATTGACAACGATCAGTCAATCTATTCCTATTACGGTGGTATCCGAAAACTGAGGGAAGTACTTCTGAAAAAGGCAGTTGAGTACAACGGTTTGCCACTGAAATCAGTGGATGAGGTCATGGTAACTGTCGGGTCTACAGGAGCCTTCGTCGCCACAATGTTCACCTTGCTGAATCCCGGCGACGAGGTCATTGTATTCGAGCCGTTCTACGGCTACCACTGCAATCTGCTGAAGGTTATGGGGGCAGAGTTGAAGTTTATCCGAACGTCAGCTCCAGACTGGGACATTGACTTTGGTGCCATCGAGGAGAAGATATCACCGAAAACGAAAGCGATCATCGTCAACACACCTGGAAATCCTCACGGGAAAGTATGGACCAGGAGCGAACTCGAAAAAATGGCCGAATTGATGAATCGGCATGACATATACGCCATCACGGACGAGATATATGAGTACATGCTCTACGATGACCGTGAGCACGTCTCTCTGGCGTCGATCCCAGGTGCGTTCGGACGCACCATCACATTGTCCGGTTTTTCCAAAACGTACAATATGACCGGATGGCGACTTGGCTACGCGATGGGCCCCGAGCAGATAATCAGCAAAATGGGTCTGCTCTCAGATCTCATTTACATCTGCGCTCCCACCCCACTGCAATATGGAGTGGCTGAAGCATTCGAAATGAGTGACGATTATTTCTCGGAAATGGCTGTTTCGTATACCCGAAAGAGGGAATTGATGTGCACCACACTTGAGGAGATCGGATTCGACGTGCCCTGGCCCCAGGGTTCGTACTACGTCCTTGCCGACTTCTCTCCACTTCGCAGGCGTTTTGACGGATTTGAAGATGATATCGCAGCCAGTCGTACACTGGTCGAGAAAGCTGGAATTGGGACCGTTGCGGGACGCTCATTCTTCGCCGATGAATCCGATGGCGATTCATGTCTCAGATTCTGCTTCGCAAAAGAATATGAGGTCCTTGAAGAGGCTTGCCGCCGCCTTAAAAAAGCCTTTCTGAACGACTAGCGCGCATTTCGGACCGCTTCGAGAAGAGCTTCGTGAAGAGCACCGTTGCTCACAAGGATTCCTCTGTTCTCCTTGAGCTGATACCCGAATCGATAGCTGAGATCCTTTCCGTTTATGTCGCTGACACGTCCTCCGGCTTCTTCTACCAGAAGCATACCCGCGGCATGATCCCAGATGTTTTCAACGTAGCGACGGCTGGAGGGAAAGCGCATATATATGTCTGCGTCTCCGGCAGCCACGACCACGTACTTGGCCTGTGAATCCAGTCTCGTTGCCGGCTTGGATATTCCCAGGAGATCTGATACCAGACGCGACTGTGAATGCGAGGTATGACCGGATTCTACGGATTCGGAAAAGCGAGCCTCCGCGGGCTCGGACGTCGTTGTAACCTGTGCCTTGCGAATTGATTTCATGTCCCGCAGCCTGAAAAGTTCTGTGCCTTGCCCTTTTTCAGCCACGGCAACCACACCTTTTTCGAGTTCGGCGTCGGAAATCCGAAGATTCGGACAGGCAACTGCGGCAACGACTACAATTCCCTCGACAATCAGAGCTAGCGCGACTGCATATTGATCGCCCCGAAGGAATCCTTTTGTGCCGTCAATCGGATCGAGGGTCCAATATCGGTCTGATTGGTCTTTCGACTCTCCAAAGTCAATCCAATCCATGATTTCGTCCTCCCCCGCATCCGGCCTCAAATTTCGCACTTTCGAAACAACCTGTGTCTTGAGGCCAATGTTGGCCTCTTCGCGAAGCTCGCTGGACGTTTCCTCGGCGATTATCGGATCATCCGGATACGCACGTCTGAGCCTGGAGCAGACCAGGGCCTGACTCCCAAAATCGGCAATGGTGACGGGACTACTATCCTTCTTTTTGAGGGCGCCCGGCTCGATTTCTCGTTGAACGGTGCGACAAAGGTCTGCGGCCTCTCGTACCGCAGCCAGGGCGATCAGTTTTTCGGAATAGAAAGACATGGTTTCTGCTTACTTGACCCAGTTCGGGAGTTCTTCCAAAAACATAATAGACGAACCTTGAATTCGCGCGCACAAATGATCCGTCCCGTTGGTCACGAGAAGGAATGGAGCCTTTAACACGCGGTTGTAGTTCGCGACCTGATTCAGCGTGTCTTGATTGATGGTCACACCAGGTGCTTTGCACTCGACGACCATCCATGCTGCTCCATTTCTGTCGTGAACGATAAGGTCCGGGCGTCGGATCTCATTGTGAATCAATATCGACCTTTCAACTCCGAGAAGGGATCGGGGTACACCCATACCTTCCATGAATAGTCGAATCACGGCTTGACGCACCCGCTCTTCGGGTGTTTCTACGATGTGCTTTTGCCTGACGGGGTCCTTCATCCGTTGATCGGCGAAATTCGAAAAAAGGCCGCGGGATCGAATTCTTTCGATCCCGCGGCCCATAATAGCAACCATCTTGTTCGCAATTACCATCCAGATGCTTTCCATCTGGTGGTTCGCAACTCAGATGAATCTCTACACAACACCATACGCCAGCATGGCGTCCGCCACTTTGGCGAAGCCGGCTACGTTGGCGCCTTTGACGTAGTCGATATAATCGTCTCCGTCTTTGCCGTACTCTACGCATTTGCCGTGGATGTGCTGCATGATCTGCTGCAGTTTTCCATCCACTTCTTCTCTGGTCCATTGCAAGCGCATTGAGTTCTGCGTCATCTCGATTCCCGAGATAGCAACTCCACCTGCGTTTGCAGCTTTACCGGGACCGAAGAGAATCTTGGCGTCTTCAAACAGTTTGGTGGCTTCAAGTGTTGTTGGCATGTTGGCGCCTTCGGCCACAACAAAGCAACCATTGGCCAGAAGATCACGCGCGTCATCTGCATCCAGTTCATTCTGAGTGGCGGATGGGAATGCGCATTCACATGGGATGCCCCATGGCCGTTTGCCTTCCAAAAAGCTCAACCCATAGTTGTCAGCAAATTCCTTGATGCGTCCTCGTTTGACGTTCTTTAGTTCCATCACATATTCCAACTGTTCGGTCGTAAGACCGTCGGGAATGTGAACCGAGCCAGATGAATCGGAAAGGGAGACAACCTTTGCGCCCAATTCGATGAGTTTTTCGGCCGTGAACTGAGCAACGTTCCCGCTACCGGAAATCGTACAGTTCTTGCCTTCGAGCGAGTCGCCGCGGGTTGCCAGCATTTCGCGTGCGAAATAGACTGTTCCGTATCCGGTGGCTTCGGGACGAATCAATGATCCACCATACGCGAGGCCCTTACCCGTCATCGTTCCAGTAAACTCGTTCCGTAGTCGACGATATTGACCGAACAAATATCCGATCTCTCTTCCGCCGACACCGATATCCCCAGCTGGAACGTCGATGTTCTTGCCAATATGACGATAAAGTTCAGTCATGAAGGACTGACAGAATCTCATCACTTCGCCGTCGGATTTTCCTTTGGGATCAAAATTGGATCCGCCTTTGCCGCCGCCCATTGGAAGCGTCGTGAGGCTGTTTTTAAGGATCTGCTCGAAGGCGAGGAATTTCAGCGTTCCGAGCGTGACGGACGGATGGAAACGCAGGCCACCTTTGTAAGGGCCGATAGCTCCATTGAACTGGATACGGTACCCTTTGTTGACCTGAACCTTGCCCTGGTCGTCAGCCCAGGTGACACGGAACATCACGACTCGATCCGGCTCGGTCAGGCGTTCCAGAATTCTGGCATCCCCGTATTCAGGGTGCTCTTGAATGAAAGGCCAGATCTTCTCTGCGACTTCGGTTACAGCCTGATGAAACTCAGGTTCTCCCGGATTACGTCGTTTCAAATCAGCAATAAAGCTGTCGAGTGATTGGCTTGTCTGTTCCATGTTGGTCATTGGAATTGGTTACAGAGTAGAGGATTTTAGCCGAGAATTGAATCGCTTTCGGAAGCGCTTCCAGTGAAAGTTGAGTGACGATACAGGAATGCAGTCATTATGTCAACCTAAACCTTTCAAGAACCCAGGAAAGGCGTGTCTAGAAGTCTCGTTTTGACCTGCATATTTGCCGGCCGAAAGAAAATTACCGCCACGCAAATCGGGGTGCTACAGCCTGCCGCTATCCGATGCGTGGAGCGTTTCCCTACAGTATGATTTTACTCCTCAGACCGTTGTCCTGAAAGGAGATACAGCACTGCCATGCGAACCGCTACACCGTTGGTAACCTGGTTCAAAATGACAGCCCGTTCATGATCAACAACCTCTGATGCGAGTTCCACTCCCCTGTTTACAGGTCCCGGATGCATCACCATCAAGTCTTTGTGGCGCTCCAGATGTTCCATGCGAATTCCGAAGCGCTCGTGATATTCCCGCGTACTTGGAAAAAGATTTCGGCCTTGCCGTTCCATCTGGATACGCAGAGCCATAGCCATGTTGCACCCTTCGAGAGCCTCGTCCAATTCACTCGTTATGCGGAGATTCCCAAGCGTTGATATTTGATCCAGTTCAACGGGAAGAAGAGGCTTCGGACCACAGATGGTAACATTTGCCCCCAACGTGAGCAGCCCATGGATATTTGATCGGGCGACGCGACTATGCAGAATATCTCCAATGATCGAAATGTTGAGTCCGTCGAACGAATCATAATGCTCTGATATGGTGAGCATATCGAGCAGAGCCTGAGTTGGATGCTCATGTGCTCCGTCTCCGGCGTTGATGACCACCGAATCAACGCATCGCGTCAGGAAGTGAGGTGCGCCGGGTGAACTGTGCCTCAAAACTACCATGTCGATCTTCATGGCTTCAATGTTCTGGGCAGTGTCCTTCAGCGTTTCACCTTTGGCGACCGAACTTCCAGAAGCCGAAAAGTTCACGGTGTCTGCCGAAAGTCTCTTTTCCGCCAGCTCAAATGAGATTCGAGTTCGTGTCGATGCCTCAAAAAACAAATTGACGACCGTAACTCCGCGCAGAGTGGGCACTCGTTTAATTGGTCGATCAAGCACATCTCTGAACTGACGGGCCGTTTCAAGAATCAACTCTATTTCTGCTGAACTGTAATCAGATAAGCCCAGCAGGTGCCGGTGATTCAAACCGGTCAGAGTCTCGTTTTCTTTCTGTTCTGTTTTGGGCTTCACGCGTGCTGACGTTACTCAGGTACTGGTTGCTGTCGGTTCCGGGTACTCCACGAGCCAGACTCCCTCTCGGTCGTCCAGTTCTTGGATACGGACTCGTACCTCCTCACCCGGAAGAGTGGGTACTTTTCGTCCAACAAAGTCTGCTGTGATCGGAAGCTCGCGCATTCCCCTATCTACAATCACGAGGAAATGAACCGAGGCTGGACGCCCCAGATCAGTTAATGCATCGAGACCGGCCCGTACGGTTCTACCTGTGAAAAGAACATCGTCTACCAGAACAAGATGACGTCCATCGACATCGAATTCGATCTTGGTTTCTTTCACTTCTGGTTGTTTGTGCCGCATCCGGAAATCGTCCCGGTACATGGTGGCATCCAGAATTCCCAACGGCACATCAATGCCATCGACGTCCGAGATGATCTTTTGCAGCCTTCTTGCGAGGTGAACACCTCTGGTCTGCATTCCCACTAGCCCGAAAGAAACACCGGTGGCATCGTCGAGGGCAAACATCTCGACGATCTGTCGCGCCATGCGGTTCAGAGTGCGCTCAAGGTCCCGCGCATCCATCAGTTGCGCTTTGATGACATCTTTGGGCTCCATGGAAGAGAAGTTACTGTTTTTTACCCGAGATACACGCAGCTAAAAGTGGGATCTTTCGTAAAGATGATGAAAATCAGCCGAGGAACTGTTTTCATCCCGGTCGTATACCCATCCGCTTCAGCAAATACCCAATTTCGTGAGCGTAGAGACCAAACCGCTAAAGTATCTGGATCCGGCTTTTGTAAGCCAGATTTCAAACATGGAATTGCGGGCCCGCCTGATCGTTGAGGGTTTCATTACCGGACTGCACAAGAGCCCGTATCATGGGTTTTCCGTCGAATTCGCGGAGCATCGCCCCTACAACCCGGGCGACGAATTGCGCCATGTGGATTGGAAGGTATATGCGAAAACCGACCGACACTATGTGAAGCAGTACGAAGAAGAGACCAATTTGAGGCACTACGTGGTACTCGATACGTCTACTTCCATGCGATACAAGCACTCAGCCAGTATATCAAAACTGGAGTATGGCGCGTATCTGGCCAGCGCCCTTCACTTCATTATGGCCCGACAGCGGGATGCCACTGGGCTGATCGCGTTTGATGAAAAGATCCATACCCTTCGTCCTCCAAAAAGCACGCAGGGATATGTTCGCGAGCTCATGGCGACGTTGGAGCGGATTTCGTCGGATGAGGAAGACTCGAAGCGCACCAGCGCAGCCACTGTTCTCGACGAGGTCGCAGAGCGAATCGCCCGACGCTCTCTGGTAGTCATAATCACCGACCTGTTTGAAAACATCGGAGAGCACGATCAACTGCTCAATGCACTGCGCCACCTGAGGTACCGTGGTCACGAAGTTCTCGTCTTTCACATTCTCGAATCCGAGACCGAGCGCAACTTCAGATTTCCGGATGTGCCGATGCAGTTCGTGGATATGGAAACGGGCGAAGAGATGACCTTGCAGCCTGCACAACTGAGAGAAAATTACGCGGAGACGGTCAAGAACTTCTCGGCGCGGTTTCGGGAGCGATGCCGCGAGCGTAATATTGACTTCATAGAACTTGACACCGCAGAATCATACAGCACAGCGTTGCTGGCCTACCTCAACAAGAGGCAGAAGTTGGCCTGACGCACGAGTGGACTTTCCATTTCATCTATCAAACTGTATCAAATGAAATTCAAGACCTTACTGATCCTGGCCAGTGCTTTGATGGTGGTGGTAGCACCACCCGCGTCGGCCCAGGAGTCTGATCTCCTTCCCGTGCTCGCAGAGCCAGGAGATACACCGACAACATTTGAAAACCCCGAATTGGTTGGAAGATATCTCGAGACCATTACGGCTGACGATCTGGCATCACACCTCTATTTCTTTGCATCAGACTTCTTCGAAGGACGCGAGACATCGACGCGAGGCCAGAAAATGGCTGCCCAGTATCTGGCCGGGCAGTATCGCAAAATGGGGCTGGCGCCAAAGGGAACCGTCGAATCGGATAATCCTCGCGACCCGAACGCTTACCTGCAGCCATTTCCTTTGTACGGCTCCAGGTTTTCTAAGGCAGAGCTGTTCGTAGGCGGTGCCACTGAAGCGACACACATCTACGGCGGCGATGCCACGGATGGCTCATTCATGACCGTTTTCGGAGGGGAAGCCGATGTCTCAGCCTCAGTAGTTTTTGCAGGCTACGGAATTGGTGACGATGACCTTGGATTCAATGATCTCGCCGCCATGGAAGAAGCAGAACTCGATGTAGCCGGGAAGTGGGTTTTGATGTTCGCGGACGAGCCCATGGCCGATGCCGAAACCAGCTTGCTTCCAACCGAAGGTCACGAATTGTCATCATGGACAACCTCCCGATTCAAAAAATTGCAATCCTTCTTCGGCGCACCCGAAACCGCTCCTGTTGGAATCATGGTCATCGGTGATCTCTCGCCTCGAGGCGGATCGGTGAATGACGCCGCGATGGCAGCAGCGAGCGCGCCGACCGGTGTCGGAGGCCTGTCACTTGATGCGCCCGAAGGCGAACGGCGAAGTCGCTTCCCTACCATTCTCTCCGTATCGGCCGATCTGGCCAGCGAGATTCTGGGGCGCGATGTACGCGAAATCAAAAAGTCGGTCGACGCCTCCCTCACGCCCACAGTGTTTGAGGTGGATTCTGAACTTCGAGGCAGAGTGCAGAATGAAAACTATGAGACGTCTTCAGAAAACGTGCTGGCCTTCATCGAAGGTTCAGATCCGCTGCTGAAAGATGAATATGTGGTTGTGTCCTCGCATTATGATCACATCGGTATGAGCCCAGACGAAGTAGATGGGATCAACAACGGAGCCGATGACGACGGTTCTGGAACGGTCACTGTTTTGGAGATTGCGGAAGCTTTCGCCAAGGCACGAGACGACGGATATGGGCCCCGTCGAAGTATCGTCTTCCTCAATGTGGCTGGTGAAGAAAAAGGCCTTCTCGGCTCAGCTTATTACACGGACCACGAACCCGTCGTGCCTCTCGAGAAGACGGTCACCAATCTGAACATCGATATGATCGGGCGCATCGACCCGACTCATCCTGAAGAAAACACAGATTACGTCTATATCATCGGCTCGAATCTGGTGTCGCAAGAACTACACGATATCAACATCAGAGCGAATGAGATCATCGGTGGTAAACTGGATATGCACGAGCGATTCAATTCCAAAGACGATCCGAATCAATTCTATCGTCGAAGCGATCACTGGAACTTCGGCAAGAACAATATCCCGTTCATTTTCTTCTTCACGGGCACGCATGAAGACTACCACGGAGTGGACGACGAGCCTGAAAAGATTGAGTATGAGCGTATGGCCAATATCGCACACGTGATTTTTGCCACAGCCTGGCAGGTCGCCAACCAGGATACGCGTCCGGTTGTGTCAGGAACGGGATTCAACTAGGACTCAAGTGTGTATTTGAACCGATTCTGAATTCTTTCAGAATCGAAAAAGGGGGATGGCGCGAAGCGCCATCCCCCTTTTAAATGTCAAAAAATACCGCCCTGTTATACGTTTACAGCCTCGACCCTGGTAATCTGCGGAACGGAGCGCTTCACAGCTTGCTCGATACCGGCTCTGAGCGTCATAGAGCTCATCGGACAGGTTTCACACGCGCCGAGCAGTTCCAGTTCGACTACGCCTTCCTGCGTAATCTCGAGTAAGCGCACCGATCCGCCATCCGCCTCGAGGTACGGCCTGAGCGTATCCAATGCAGCTTCAACCTGCGATTCCAACTCTGCTCCTTCCAGGACTGCCATCGATATCTGCTTTTTCTGGGTGTTATCAAGCATTGATGATCAAGTTCTACTCAACCGTTTCCGGATGGTTCACGTCAGATCAGTTATGCATTATTTCGATTTTTCTCGTCGCCGGGCTGATTGCATTTCGCGTCTCTACCTTTGACACCAGCTCAGTCGCGATCTGAGTAAAAACGTTACCGACTGCCTCGTTTGCATCGGTGACGACGGGAGTGCCCGCGTCAGCATTTTCTCGAATCACCTGTTCGAGTGGTATTTCACCGAGCATCGGGATGTCGAGTTCTTCTGCGAGAGCTTTTGCTCCGCCTTCTCCGAACAGATAGTATTTGTTTTCAGGCAGCTCGGGCGGTGTGAAATAAGACATGTTTTCAATGATCCCGACCACAGGAACCTGAACCTGGTCAAACATGCCCACTCCGCGACGGGCGTCGGCCAGCGCGACTCTTTGTGGTGTTGATACAATCACGGCACCGTTCAACGGAACGGTCTGAACAAGCGTCAACTGAATATCACCCGTTCCAGGAGGAAGATCCAGAATCAGAAAGTCCAACTCACCCCACTGAGTGTCTCCGAGAAACTGCCTGACCGCGCTGGTCACCATCGGACCCCTCCAGATCACAGCCTTTTCCGGGTCTACCAGAAATCCCATCGAGAGTAGCTTGACACCGTATTTTTCGAGTGGAATGATTTTGCGATCTTCGCTCACCCGTGGCTTGGCATCTTCCAGGCCAAACATCGTCGGGATTGATGGGCCGTAGATGTCAACGTCTGCCAGTCCCACATCATAACCTGCTCTGGCGAGAGCAACGGCCAGATTGCATGCTACTGTGCTTTTTCCCACGCCTCCTTTTCCTGATGCGACGGCAATGATATTCGTAATTCCATCCCCGGGCTCACTCGATGCCGTCTGACCGTCGACCTGAAGATCCATCCCGAGACTGATCATCTCACTGTCCGTGGCGATGTCCAATTGAGTTTGTTCTCCAAAGGCTCCTTTCAGTGCTTCTTCACATGCTCGCTGGACCTCATTTGCGAACGCTGATGTGGGATCTGAAATCATCAGGGTGAATCCGATTTTGCCTTCGTCGACCGCCAGAGCCCGCACCCATCCCAATCGTACGATATCTTTGCCGCTTTTGGGCTCAACAATATTCCTGAGGGCGTCCAGTACGTTTGCAATTTGAATCATGTCCTTCCTGCGATCTCAAGCGGATCAGTTTTTTCACGTTTCTTGAATGGCTGAAAGCAGCGAATCGTGTTGTTGTTTCCTCAAATTTCAACGAGATCCGTCGTTGATGATCAATTCAACGGGATTTCCTGAATTCCGCAATCGCAACGCCGTGTCGGACACCGAATGGCGATATATACAACGTCTCTCC
Source organism: uncultured Rhodothermales bacterium (assembly GCA_964512485.1). GTDB lineage: Bacteria > Bacteroidota > Rhodothermia > Rhodothermales > UBA10348 > CAZEHJ01. Next base: position 10,467 of record CAZEHJ010000077.1, read on the forward strand.
GCCGACAAACTGAGTGGCCATATTCAGAATCAATACACCCGCCGGAAATACGTCTTCCCTTCCTTTCATTTTTTCGGGGTGCAAAGACAGAACCTTGGAGCGGGTCATCTGCAGAATGTCGCTCGTCTTTTCTTCGAGTTGAATCAGGGACATATGGCTGTCACCTGCCAATTCCTTCAGCGTTCGGACATCTTTCTGGATCCTTCCCAGAATGACGGCCGTTCCTGAGGCTCCGATACACGCCGGTGTTGTAACGCTATCGGCCCATTCCACCGCCATCATCTCCTGAAAAACAGACCGAGCAGTGTCCATCTCGTTCACCGGAACTGGTTGCGTACTGAAAAAGCGTTCCGTCATCCGGACACTTCCCATGTCGATGCTTTTCTTGAAGATGATCTCTCCTGACTCGGGATCTCCCTGTACCAACTCGGTCGAACCGCCGCCAACATCAATCACACTCACAATCCCGTGTTCAGACACCGCGCTCCACTGCACATCGAAACTCATCATTCCGCAGACCGCACCATCAAATGTCGTCTGCGCTTCCTCCTCTCCCGAAAGGATCAACAAATCTGAACCTGTTACTTCACGAACCAGATCTCGAATACGGTAAGCGTCTGCCGCGTCTCTCGACGCGCTCGTTCCGGTGACCACGACGCGCGTTGGGTCCATCGAACGGATATGCTCCATATGAGAGGTCAGCACACTTCTCAATCGTCCGAGAGCGGCATCCCCCACTCTTCCGCTGGCGTCCATTCCTTCTCCGAGTCTTACAAAACCAGCAGCGTTGAATACTTCTGAGATACCTCCGGGGGTGGATTCGGCAATCAGAAGAAGCGCCGTATTGGTACCGATGTCAATCGTCGCTATCCGCTCACCCATTCGCCGTCACCCAAATACTCCACCATTGCCCTTCCTGATACTCTTGGCCACCCGTCAAGTCGGATTTGGCCAAGGATTCAATCATTATCTGCCGGTCAGTAAGCAGAAGGCCCGACAATCCCATTCTTGCCCCGGGCGCCATTTTGGAAGCCAATACCGGTAGCATTCCTCGCAAGGCTTCTCTGTTGATGTTGGCGAGAATCAGATCGTACCTGTCTCCAGAAATAACCGATTCGTCGCCCAGATAGACTGACATTTTGGCCGCCACATCATTTAAGATGGCATTTTCCTTTGCGTTTTCCTCGCATATTGGGTCGAAGTCGAACACATCTGCATGTCTGGCACCCGATTTCAAGGCAGCTATTGCCAGCACACCTGTTCCCGAGCCGGCGTCCAGAACATCATCGTCACTCTGAGCGTGGTCCGCTATTCCCCGCAGCATCAAACGAGTGCTGGCATGATACCCGGTCCCGAAAGACATTTTGGGATCGATTATGACTTCGATACACCCTTCCGGAGTTACATCCGTATTCCACGTTGGCCTGATCCAGAATCCACCGGCTGTAATCGATTCGATTGTCTTTTCCCACTCGGCATTCCAGTTGGTTGGCTGAATCAGTTCCTTGGTCAAGGGGCCGGAAACAAACCGCTCCAATTCAGAAGAAAGAGCGTCCAGAACCTCGGGCGCGGATTCCGGATCCACATAAACGATCAGAGCTGAATCCGATTCTTCAAATCCTTCTACGCCGCGCTCGTCGAGGAACGCCACAAGAATACCATGATGCTCTGGTTTGGAAGGAACCGTAATAGAAAGAGTGGCCATATGGGGTTTGGCATTGCACCAAACCGACTTAGTACCGACCTGGAATAGATTATTCGCCTGGACGGAATATAGCGATTCCCCAGTCCTCGGGGTGGGACAGTCCAGAACTCAGCGAGCTTCCAAAAGCTACGCCCTGGTCCGTCTCAAACGATACTCGATACGTACCCGCGGGCAATGTCAGTTCACTCACAATCCGACGATAGCTGTCGTCACCGCCGGCTCCGGTAGTATTCGCGTATGTCATTTCCCAGATGGTCTCATCCGCATCGATTGACTCGATCCGACCCCAGTCAAAACGCTCCTCCGAGCTGATTTCACCTAAAGCGGCCACGATCAGTGTGGTCTCTTCTTCGAGCTCGAATTCTTCTGAAATGCGTTCATCGTTGCCGAGTGAGGTCCAGCGAATGAGGAACTGTTCATCACTTACTCCTTCAAGCGGTGAGGGAGCGTTCGTTGAGGAATTGACTCTTATGTCTGCGACCTGAATCTGCTCAACTCTGACGCTTCCTTCTTCAATCGAAGAGGAATCCAGTGGAAACAGCACAATTCCCCAGCGTTCTGAATTGTCGGGACGTCGCTTGCCAAATCTTTGATAACTGTGGGAGTCGTCGGTTTTGTACTTCACGTAGTAGGTGCCGGGGTCCAATCTCAGCATAGCCATCTGTTTGCGATTCGACGCATCGCCTCCGGCATGCGAAGATTCCCTGTAAGACATTTCCCACACTCTCCCAGAGTCCTCCTCACGTTCAATCCACCCCCAGTCATAGAGATCGGAAGATGAGGTCATTTCACCCATTCCGTACACAATGACATCAAGCGGATTGTCTGTTTCCAGTTTTGACACTATCAGTTCAGAATCGCCAACTTTCAACATTTCGACAATTGGCTCCGACATATTCCACGGATCGAACTGGCGAATAGCATCAGACTGTTCGCTGGAGACCATGATTCCCCAGTAATACGGTAGATGTGGCGGATTCTCTGACCAGTCGCTCCAGGCCTGAATTGATCCAGCTTCAAACGAAATCTCATATACACCAGGCGTGAGGGAGATATCTGCCTCAGATTTTCGATTGGTGGAGCTTCCGCCTATCGCTTCCGAGTTGCCCGTGGTCATGGACCAGAGCGGCTCCCCATCCGGGAGTCTGGAAATGATGACATCGTCGCAACGAGCGTTGCAGATAGAAGCAACGACTTCAAGATGAAGACTTGCCTCCTGGGCCACATGAACAATCCTGCTTTTTCCCCGTCCCCTTTTGGTAGGTCTGAATTCCCACACGATCGAGTTCTCGTTTCGCTCACCATCCACTCGAGAAACGGGATTTACCATCTCCGGAGCCGCTGCGATACTCACGTTCCAGAACGATTCGTAATTGGTCCAGTGCGGCTTCAGCCCCATGAATGAACCGCCACGCCTGGATTCCCGCGAAGGACCCAATGTGGTGTAATACAGAGAATACATACCCGGCTCAAGCTGAAGCGAATCCGCGATGAGGGCTTTGACCCCATCGCGGGTAACCGTGGATTTAGTCGGCATCCAGACTACTTCATCACTTCCGCGATTCACGATCCATGGATAGACAGCCAGCTGTGCACTTGCGTCGTCGTCTTCGAACGAGGCGACTCCAGTCAGAACGACCGGAGCCAGGCTGAAGACTTCAAAATGCTTTGAGTAGAGCCTTCCTTCACTGAGATCAGATATCACGATGACTCCGGTACCTGATTCGGCACTGGACGTCATTCTCCAGATGATCAGGCCGACCACGACCGCAAGAAGAAAAAGTTGAAATCTTCGGAGTCCTTTTTTTCGCATGGAATCAGATGTGGGGGGAGGTGACCGTGAAATACGATCAGATTCGTTCGAAGTTACCTCAGTTTGTGTAAAAATGTATTGGCGAAGACGAAGAATCACGGTTTTAGGTGCGTCTCCTGAAGCTTAACTTGCTCCGTGTGTTCTGTAACAATCCCGTTCGTGGATCGGTAGAACGCACGATCCGATAACTGACCAAAAAAGCAGCATTTCATGGCTGAGTCCAGCCAGGTTACCAAAACCAGAAAAACTTTTCGCGAACGGTTTGCCGGACGTGGACCGTTGGTGCTGTTTGGAAGTCTGGCGGCGATCTGCATCGGCGCCGGGGTCGGATTTCATTTTCAGGAGTGGAGTTCCCAGATCCCTTCATCCACATCAATCTATCTGGTGTACTCCACCATCACGACGCTGGGATTCGGTTCGTTCTGGCTCTTCCTGAAGCGCTACTACAAGTTTAAAGAGGACTCCCCTTCTAAAACTCTCTGGTCCGTCCTGATTACAGGATTCATTCTCGTAGCGATCGCTTCCGTTACTTCACGCTTTGGAACGGGAATCGCACCAGGATTGGATTTGGGACTCGGCTTTGATATCAGCACCGGAATCGCTCTCACGATTCCTACCATCATAAAAATGGTAGTCATCTCGGTAGCACAGATCACGTTCGCGTTCATCCTGATGCACCGCCTGCAGGGTTTGGTACTCGTTCGACGCTCAAAATCAAGCCAGAGGAACTGGAATCTCATGCTTGTCCTCATGGCGGTCACGTCCCTTTCCACTCTGATGAACAATCCAGGAGTGAGTCAGAATCAGTGGCAAAGCGTCTCGATGGTCGTATCTGCCGTTTTCATGATCGTCAATGCTTTCCGTCTCTCGTGGATCGTTTTTCTTTCGTTCAAAGAGAAATTCGCAACGATCGGACTATGTCTGGTGTTGGCAACTTTCGTAATACTTTCGCTCGGTGTAGGAGATCTGGACTCAAATCTGCTCATCCCCGGTGGCTACGAGTATCTGGAACACTACTTCATGCCCTTGGCAACGTTCGTGGGGCAAGTATCCATTTTTGGAATTTTGTACTGCGGCACTGCTTTCCTTTCGCTTCTGTTCCATTTACCAACGTCCGGAGATTACGAACAGCGTGCAGGTGAACGAGCTACGATGCATTCCCTGGCGCACCTGGTTGGACAAGTTTTCGACGCCGACCGGCTCTTTGCGAGTGTCGCTTCCGCTCCCGTTGAGGCGGGATCCGCCGATGCCTCCTGGTTGGTCATGCCCGACCCTCAATCGGGCTCGCTTCGCCATCACGTCGTTTCGTCTCACAATATTTCGCCCGAGCGAATCGACGAACTCGTTGATTCTGCACTGATGGTTAATGAAATGAGTACGGAAGGCGGACCCGTGGTGATTCGAGAAGCCCCTGGCGATCATCGTCTGAACATTAAGCCTGGCGATCAGATGGGCAGCCTTCTTGTCGTGCCTCTTGTTGCACGAGATGAACTGATTGGTGCCCTGTTCGCGTCAAAAGCTGTCGTGAGCGGTTTTGAGAGAGATGATATCGAAACGGTCAGCATTTTTGCAGCTCAGGCCGCAGTCGCAATTGACAACGCTCGTCTGTTCGAGCAGCAGGTCGAAAAAGAACGGCTGTCCAGAGAGCTTTCCATCGCCCGAGAGGTGCAAAGAAAACTGCTGCCTCAAACCGTTCCCCGCCTCAGCGGAGTCACGATGGCGGCAAGCAGCGTTTCTGCTCAGGAAGTTGGAGGCGACTACTACGATTTTGTGAAGCTGGACGACGATCGCTACGGCATAATTATCGGAGACGTTTCCGGGAAGGGAACATCAGCAGCTTTTTACATGGCCGAAATGCAGGGAATATTTCAGTCGGTCAGTCGCCTGGCTTCTACGCCGAGCATCTTCCTGCATCACGCCAATATGGCCCTCGCTCAGAGCCTGGACCGAAATGTATTCATCTCTGCCATCTACGGAATTCTGGACCTCAAGAACGAAACGTTCGACATCGCTCGAGCTGGTCACTGTCCGGCGGCGACAATTCGCATCGATGGCGAGTCCCGCTATATCCGAACGAAAGGCCTCGGACTGGGTCTGGACAGAGGTGATCTGTTTTTGAAAAGCCTGAACGAAGAACAGATTGATCTGAATCCGGGAGACGTATTCGTTCTCTATACCGACGGAGTCGTGGAAAGCAGAAATCCGGAAGGTGAAGAGTATGGTTACGACCGCTTGATGGAAGCAATCAACACGAATAGACATGAGGATGCCGACGGTATTCACGAGGCAATCCTCAGAGATCTGCGATTGTTCATGGGAAATGAGGAATATGATGACGATATGACACTTCTTGTGATCAAATGGCACGGCCTCCCACTTCAAATGCTCACTCACTCAGAAGAGGAAATAAAAGAATCCATTTGACGCAGTATCTTGCGCCGACCTTCAATCATCCCGGACGACAATCTTGTCAAGCGAGACTAGATTGTCATGGAAGACAACACTTTAACGAGAACCACCCTATATCATGAGCAATT